>CAJSYI010000040.1 GCA_910573745.1 Muribaculaceae bacterium
ATATCTCTAAAAAGTCCAATTTTGATGACTTTTCAGACAAACGAATTATGGAGATACAAAAGAAACTCAACCGTCGTCCACGGGAGAAAATTGACTTCGACACTCCAAAGAAGCGTTTTTTCGATAAGGTTGCATAAATTTGCATTTGCTGTTGGACTCTGCATAAAACTTTCAGTTGCGAATTTTCGTGAAGGAAGTGCGCATCAGTCGGGATTTTTGTATTATCTTTGTATTTTGAAACGGGAAGCTTGTTCCTTAATGTTTTATGGAAGAGCTTGCCGATAAGCAGGCGATGTGATGGCATTATGTCAACACGTGGCCATAACGTTCTGAAACAGAAGTATATGTTGAGCAAGAAATTTGATGGCGACGACATCCGCAGGTTGCATCGTATGATTAAGGATGCGACCCGCATTGTGCTTACATGCCATGTCCGTCCTGACGGAGATGCCATAGGGAGCACTCTCGGTCTCGCGCATCTCTTCAATTCCATAGGCAAGAAAGCATCTGTCGTAACTCCTGACATACCACCTCGGTCTCTGTCTTTTTTGCCTGATTCAAAGGAAATAGTGGCATATACGAAGTATCCTGATTTCGCACGAAGACTCATCAAGGACGCGGACTTGATTGTTTGCTGCGACTTCAACAAGCTTTCACGACTCGATTCGCTTGATGCATTGATAAAGGAGGCCGAATGCGAGAAAGTGCTGATTGACCATCATCAGTTTCCCGACTGTTTCACCGACATCACGTTCTCTTGCCCCGAAATGTCATCTACATGCGAGCTTGCATTCAGGCTTGTGTGCGAAATCGGCATGTACCAGGATTTATCCGTTGATGCAGCCACCTGCCTTGCCACGGGACTGATAACCGATACCCGTAATTTCTCTGTCAACTGTTCCGACCCGGAAGTATACGTCGTGCTCATAAAGCTGCTTGAGAAAGGTGTGGACAAGCCTAAAATAGTGCGTGAAGCTCTGGAAGTAAAATCACTCGACTGCCTTAGGCTTCAGGTCTATGCCCTCAACGACAAACTTGAAATCTTCGATCGCCACAGGGCTGCAATAATAACCCTCGACAAAGAAGAACTACGGCGTTTCAATTATCAGAAAGGAGACACAGAAGGGCTGGTGAACATTCCTTTGACTGTAGAGGGGATAAGCTATTGCGTGCTGATGCGTGAAGACGAAGACTGCATTAAAGTCTCGGCCAGAAGCATCAATTCCTTCCCGGTCAGCAAGATTTGCGAAGACCTGTACGGGGGAGGAGGACATATAATGGCCGCTGGGGGCGAATTCAAGGGCACTCTTGAGGATTGCCGGAAAATGCTTGTAGAGGCAATGCCGTCTTACGATGAATTCATTCGTACAAACACGGCAAGAGACAATCATTGAACTGATTATCGAGTTTTATAATGAACTGAACATGAGATATAACCACAAAATACTTCTGCCGGCGACGATACTGGTGATTCTTTCCGCCGCATGCAGCAAAGAGAAAAGCTACTCCGAGTTGCTCCGTGAAGAGGAAAAAGCAACCAACTGGTATCTTTCCGGCCAAAGGGTGGAGACGCGAATCCCCGCAGACAGCATCCTGGAAACCGGAAAGGACGCTCCGTTCTATCGTGTTGACAAGGACGGCTACATATATATGCAGGTCGTGGAGCTCGGCGACACGTCGGATATGGCGGAAACCGGCGACATAGTGTATTTCCGCTATGCAAGCAGCAATCTGAAGTGGATGTACAACGGGAATGAGATACCCCCTGGAGGAAATGCAGGCAATCTTAACCAGTCGGCAAGCTTCATCTACGGCAACTACCAACTGTCAAGTTCATCGCAATATGGTCAAGGTGTACAGATTCCATTGCAGTTTGTAGGCAACAACAGCGAAGTCAATCTCGTGCTGCGTTCGTATTACGGATTCAAGGAGACTCAATCGGAATGCGTCCCATATCTCATGAACATCAAATATTTCAAGGCGGAGTACTGACACCGCCTCCACAATCCATTAAACCTAAACTTCAGCACAATGTCATTAATCAAATCAATATCAGGTATTCGCGGCACCATCGGCGGCAAAGCCGGTGAGGGCCTGAGCGGACTCGACATAACAAAATTCACCGCAGCATATGCGGCTTTCATATCTTCATGCACAGAAAACCGCAGAATAGTGGTCGGACGTGATGCCCGTCTCTCCGGAGCGATGGTTGAAAAAATAGTTTGCGGCACATTGATGGCGATGGGTTTTGATGTGATAAACATCGGACTCTCAACCACTCCGACCACCGAAATCGCAGTTACTGAACATAAGGCGGCAGGAGGCATAATCATTACCGCAAGCCACAACCCCGGACAATGGAATGCACTAAAGCTTCTCAACGCTCAGGGAGAGTTCCTCAACGACGCGGAAGGCAAGGAAGTGCTTCGTCGCGCCGAAGAAGAAGACTTCTCTTTTGCAGCTGTTGAAGACCTCGGAAAGGAGATGCGTGATGACACAATGGTTCAGAAACACATCGACATGGTGAAGAACCTTTCTCTTGTAGACTGTGATGCCATAGCCGGGGCCGGATTCACCGTAGCCGTAGATGCCGTGAACTCTGTCGGAGGCACAGTGATTCCTGAACTTCTCCGTCAGCTCGGCGTAAAGAACGTGGTAGAGCTGAACTGTGAGCCAAACGGAAGATTCGCACATACTCCAGAACCGATTCCTGAAAACCTGACCCAGATTTCAGAACTTATGAAAGACGGAAAAGCCGATGTCGGATTTGTAGTTGACCCCGACGTAGACCGTCTTGCCATAGTTATGGAGAACGGAGAAATGTTTGTGGAAGAGTATACTCTTGTGTCAGTGGCAGACTACGTGCTTGGAGCAACCCCCGGTGCCACCGTGTCCAACCTCAGCAGCTCGCGCGCGCTCAGGGACGTAACGGCAGCTCACGGATGCCAGTATTCGGCTGCGGCCGTAGGCGAAGTCAACGTCGTGGCGGAAATGAAGCGCACAAATGCGGTAATAGGTGGAGAAGGCAACGGGGGAGTCATCTATCCCGAACTGCATTACGGACGCGACGCGCTTGTAGGTGTGGCCCTTTTCCTGACGCTTCTTGCCAAAAGCGGAAAGAAGGTCAGCGAACTGAAAAAGACATATCCGCAGTATTGCATCGCAAAAAACAAAATCGAGTTGACTCCTGAAATAGACGTCGATGCTCTTCTTGAGGCAATGAAGGAGAAATACGCTTCAGAAAACGTCACGGACATCGACGGTGTGAAAATCGACTTCGCCGATTCATGGGTACACCTCCGAAAATCAAACACTGAGCCTATCATACGCATATACAGTGAAGCCTCCACGATGGAAGAAGCAGACAAGCTCGCCGAAGACGTGAAAGAGGTTATAAAAGGCTGTATCTGACACACCACCGATTATATCACAAAAACATTAGCGGAACCAATGCTGAAAAAATTCTTCTGGAACCTCCTTTCTTCATTTGTCGGAGCTTGGATAGCACTTCTTGGCTTCGGTGTCCTCATGTTTTTTGTCATCGTCGGGCTCGTGGCGAGGATAGGCATATCCTCCGGAGCCGACACCGAAAAACTTGAGAAGCACAGCATTCTTAAAATCAGCCTTAGCGGCACCATCGACGAGCGTGAGCCGAAGATGGATATGAACTACATCACTCTGATGCGTGGCGAAGTGGAGAAGGCTCAGTCGCTAAATACGCTCGTCAAAGCTTTGGAGGAGGCCAAGGAGAATAAGTACGTCGATGCGGTCTATCTCGACTGCGGCGGGGTTTCTGCCGGATTCGCCACGCTTGATGCGTTGAGGAAGGCCATAATAGACTTCAAGTCGTCGGGCAAAAAGGTATATTCTTACGGCGACTTTTACTCGACCGGCGACTATTATGTCGCTTCCTGTGCCGACAGCATCTTTATGAACCGTGAAGGAAGCCTTGCGCTTCAGGGAATATCCGGCACCATTCCTTACATGAAAGGATTGTTTGACAAACTCGGAATCAATTTCCAAGTGATAAAAGTGGGCACGTTCAAGTCTGCCGTCGAACCTTACATAATGGACGAGATGAGTGGTCCGGCGCGTGCGCAGCTTGACACTCTCTACGGCAACATCTGGAATCATCTTAAAAAGGAGATGGCAGGTTCCAGACATATCAGTGTCTCTGCCATAGACAGGCTCATAAACGAAGACTACATAATGTATGCCACCCCGGAGACCGCAGTAAAAGGCAAGCTGATAGACAAGACAGTCGCCAACCGCGAGATGAAAGCGATACTTGCCAGGTTGGTGGGTAAAGATCCGGAAAAGATGAATTTTGTGAGTCCTGAGCTTCTTATGGCACAGACCGGCTGGGGAACCGCATATTCCGAAAAGGGCCAGATTGCGGTGCTCTACGCCACAGGAGAGATTTCCGAAACGACCAAAGACGGTATCAACTGCTTCAATTTGGTGCCGGAAATAGTCAAACTGGCCGAAGACGACAACGTGAAGGGCCTTGTGCTTCGCGTCAACAGCCCCGGAGGATCCGTATTCGGAAGCTCGGAGATAGCTGAAGCCCTGCAGTATTTCAAAAGCAAAAAGAAACCCTTTGCAGTGTCTATGGGCGATTATGCCGCCTCAGGAGGATACTGGATTTCAGCTGACGCAGAGCGTATATTTGCCGATCCCTTGACCGTCACCGGATCAATAGGAATATTCGGCATGATACCTGAAGCGAGCGGACTTGCGGAAAAACTCGGCGTGAATATGCAGACCGTCTCTACCGACCCCAAGGTAGCGTTCCCGACTCTGTTCCGGCCTATGACAGAGGAGCAGCTTGGCGTGATGCAGCGCTATATCGACCGTGGCTATGACAGATTCGTCAAGCGCGTAGCCAAAGGACGCAACCTTCCTGAATCAAAAGTGCGCGCAATAGCAGAAGGTCGCGTATGGGACGGCATGAAAGCAAAGAGCATAGGACTCGTGGATGAACTCGGCGGACTGGAAGATGCCATATCATGGACTGCAAAACGGGCAAAGCTCGGAGACAACTTCGACGTGGCTTTGTATCCCAAGACCACCCCGACGTTCTGGGACATGTTGCCTTCCGCATCATCGGCAGCCTTCTACGAGGCAGTGGCCAAGTCAATAAGCCCAGCCACAGACGCTAAGATTGCCGCACACGCTATGGAAGTAATCAGCCGCAAACCAGTTCAGGCCCGAATGCTTCCATTGGATCTGGCAAAGTGGAACTGATGTAATACGAAATCATTACGGCAATGAAGACGACAAAAGACAAATTGCTGACATACGTACTGACTCCGTTATCATGGATATATGGAGCCTGTGTATATTTGCGCAACAAGATGTTTGATGCCAACATACTCAAGCAGAAGGAGTTTGACATCCCTGTCGTCTCGGTCGGGAACATAACTGTCGGAGGCACCGGTAAGACTCCGCATGTGGAGTATATCGTTTCCCGCCTTTCGGGAAGCTTCAATATCGGGGTGCTTTCGCGTGGCTACAAAAGGAAGACACGAGGGTTCATAATGGCCAACAGCAAGTCTTCCCCAGACAGCATAGGCGATGAACCGTATCAGATATGGCATAAGTTCGGAGGAGTCGTGAAAGTGGCGGTATGTGAAAAGCGCACCGAAGGGATACGCGAACTATCACGTCTGCATCCGGAACTTGACTTGATTGTGCTTGACGACGCTTTCCAGCATCGTTACGTGAAGCCGAAAGTTTCCATCCTTCTCATTGACTACAACCGACCTGTTTTCACAGACAAGCTGCTCCCGCTGGGACGTCTCCGCGAAAGCATCCACGCGGTAGGACGGGCCGATATGGTGATTGTTACCAAATGCCCGGACGACATACAGCCGCTCAACTACAGGATTATGTCCAATAACTTGGAACTTATGGCTTTCCAGAAACTTTATTTCTCACGCTATCGCTATGAATCCCTTGAGCCGGTATTTCCAGATGAATCACCGTATTTTGCCAGCCTGTCGCAATTGTCGGAAAGAGACTCTGTGCTTCTGCTTACCGGAATAGCGCATCCCCGCTATTTCGTAAGGCATTTTTCGCCTTACAAGTTCAAAGTAAAAGTCAGTCATTTTCCCGACCATCATGACTTCACAAGGGGAGACCTCATCGAGATTGAAAGAAAGTTTGAAGAGATGTCGGGCGAACGAAAACTGATTGTAACGACTGAAAAGGATGCAGTCAGACTCTCGTTCAACCCATATTTCCCGGATAAACTGAAACCGTTGGTTTTTTACCAGCCGATTTCCGTCATTGTGGAAGGCGGCCTAAAAGAAGCTGATTTCGTTGCCGACCTCAGAGCCGAAATAGGGAAAGGGTTGCATGAGGTGCAACAATAGGCCAGCGTACCGCATAAAACATTTTTCAATCCACGACGTTATACTTACGTTAATACCCAAAATAATGACATAATGGAAAAGACAATGCTTGAAAAAATCAAGGAGACCGCCGAATTCATTCGTATGCAAGTAGACGAAATGCCCAAAACGGCTGTAATTCTCGGAACCGGTCTTGGAGATCTTGTCAACCATATCCAAGTTATAAAGGACATACCATATTCAGAGATACCAAACTTCCCGGTTTCGACTGTGGCCGGACACAGCGGCAAGCTTATCTTCGGACATCTTGGAGGCAAATACATCGTAGCCATGCAGGGACGTTTCCATTACTATGAAGGCTACGACATGAAGCAGGTTACTTTTCCTGTGCGTGTCTTCAAAGAAATAGGAGTGGAGACGCTTTTTGTGAGCAACGCGGCAGGCGGCATGAACAAGGAATTCGTTGTGGGCGATGTCATGATTATCACCGACCACATCAATCTTTTCCCTGAAAATCCTTTGCGAGGAAAGAATCACGAAGAATTGGGTCCACGTTTCCCGGCAATGACAGAAGCCTATTCACACAAGCTGACAGGAATGGCCGATGAAATAGCAAATGAAGACGGCATCCGGCTTATGCATGGCGTATATGTAGGAACTCCAGGACCTACGTTCGAGACACCTGCAGAATATGAGTATTTCCGCATAATAGGCGGAGATGCAGTGGGCATGTCAACCGTACCCGAGGTAATAGTTGCCAACCATGCCGGAATGAAAGTGTTCGGAGTTTCGGTAATCACCGACCTCGGCGGCAAAGACATAACCGAAGTGCCAAGCCATGAGGAAGTGCAGCAAGCCGCCATCAAGGCACAGCCGGTAATGACACATATCATAAAGAAAATGCTCGAACGTCTCTGAAAAGACTGACCCGAGCCAACAGAAAAGGCGCGACAGACATTGATGCAAATGCCAGTCGCGCCGCTTTTGAAGACCACAATACCAGAAAGAATGAAAGAGGAGCACCAGACTGAAATATCACAGATGGGGGAGTTCGGACTGATAGAACACCTTACAAAAGATTTTCCCATCCGCAACCCACAGTCCCGCAAAGGGATAGGAGATGATGCCGCAGTGCTTTCATTCGGAGAAAAGGAAGTGCTTGTCACTACCGATCTTCTCCTTGAAGGCATACACTTCGATTTGAGATATGTGCCGCTGAAGCATCTTGGCTACAAGGCCGCAATCGTGAATTTCAGCGACATATATGCCATGAACGGCAATCCTAAGCAGATTACCGTCAGCCTCGGACTCTCTTCCCGCTTCACAGTGGAACATATCGAAGAGCTTTACTCCGGAATCCGTCTCGCCTGTGAAATCTATGGAGTAGACCTTGTAGGAGGAGACACGAGTGCTTCAGCCACCGGAATGGTGATCAGCATCACGTGCATAGGAGAAGCAGACAAAGAAGAAGTCGTCTACCGGTCTGGGGCGAAAGAAACAGATCTGATATGCGTGAGCGGAGACCTGGGTGCGGCATATATGGGACTCCAGCTTCTGGAAAGGGAGAATACGGTAGCGGCACAGTCGGGCAAGAACTTCGTTCCGAGTTTCGAAGGGAAAGAATATATCCTTGAGAGGCAGCTGAAGCCGGAAGCGAGAAAAGACATTGTGGCCATCCTGAAGGAGAAGGGCGTAAAGCCAACCGCAATGATGGACATCAGCGACGGCCTTTCATCAGAACTCCTCCACATCTGCAAGGCTTCCGGAGTGGGATGCCGTGTATATGAAGACCGCATACCCATCGATTACCAGACTGCAAGCATGGCAGAAGAGTTCAATATGAATCTCGTTACGGCTGCAATGAACGGAGGAGAGGACTATGAACTTCTGTTCACCGTCCCGCTTTCTGACCGCGATAAGATAGAGACCATCAATGGGGTTAGGATGATAGGCTACATTACCAAGCCTGATCTCGGAGCCGCGTTGGTAACAAACGATGGCAATGAATTGCCTATCAAGGCTCAAGGTTGGAACGCCTTTTCCGGCGGCAATCAAGATTGTTAATTCATTGCTTTAAGATTTAAGCCGAAGAAATAAGTAAAATTTAACACTCATCTTTCTTCAAATCGGCGAATTATTTAGTATTTTTGCGACATCAAAACCAACAAAATCAACCAAAATCGGTATGAACGAACCCGTAAATATCCGTGAACTCAACGACTTGATTGCATCAAAAAGCAATTTTTCAAATATGATACGCAGCGGCATGGACCGTCGCATAGTAGGGCAGAAACATCTTGTGGACTCTCTTCTGATTGCACTTCTATGCAACGGACACGTGCTGCTTGAAGGAGTGCCTGGGCTTGCAAAGACTTTGGCCATAAAGACACTGGCCCAACTTGTCGCAGCAAAATACAGCCGTATACAGTTCACTCCCGACCTGCTTCCGGCCGACGTCATCGGCACTTTGATATACAGCGTGAAGAATGAGTCGTTTGAAGTGAAGAAAGGCCCGATTTTCGCCAATTTCGTGCTTGCCGACGAAATCAACCGTGCCCCTGCCAAAGTGCAGAGCGCATTGCTTGAAGCGATGCAGGAGCGTCAGGTAACGATAGGGGACACCACCTTTCCCCTTGACAGCCCGTTCCTTGTCATGGCTACACAAAACCCCATTGAACAGGAAGGCACATATCCGTTGCCGGAAGCCCAGACTGACCGTTTCCTCTTGAAAGTAGTCATCGGGTATCCCGACAAAGAGGAAGAGAAAAGGATTATCAGGCAGAACATCTACGGCACTCCAGAGCCGGTGATTCCAGTTGTAGACCCTAAGGAAATACTTGAAGTGCAGAAAATCGTCGAGAAAATCTACATCGACGAAAAGATTGAAAACTACATAGTGGACATCGTATTCGCGACACGTGAACCCTCGAAATACGGACTTGCCGACCTTCAGAGCATAATATCCTACGGTGCTTCGCCGCGTGCCTCCATAAGCCTCGCAAAAGCAGCGCGTGCCTACGCATTCCTTAGAGGACGCGGCTATGTGATTCCAGAAGACGTGCGTGCCGTATGCCACGACGTGATGCGCCACAGAATCGGCCTCACCTACGAAGCTGAAGCCAACAACATTTCCGCAGACGAAGTAATCAACAACGTCATAGACAAGATAGCGGTTCCCTGATCTGCAGAAACAAACATAACTTATGTCGTTTAATTTTTAACAGCTAATTATCCAATGGATGCCAACGAACTTTTGCGCAAAGTCAGGCAGATCGAGATAAAGACGCGAGGTCTGAGCCAGAACATTTTTGCCGGAGAATACCACACGGCTTTCAAAGGGCGCGGGGTGATGTTTTCTGAAGCAAGGGAGTATCAGCCCGGCGACGACATAAGAGACATTGACTGGAACCTGACGGCGCGCCACAACCGCCCCTACGTGAAAGTCTATGAAGAAGAACGCGAACTGACCGTGATGCTGCTGGTGGACGTCAGCGGAAGCCGGAACTTCGGAGCATGCGGAGATGCCAAGAAAAACGTAACGGCAGAGCTGGCCGCGACGCTTGCGTTCTCTTCGATTCAGAACAATGACAAGGTCGGCGTGATTTTCTTCAGCGACAAAATAGAAAAGTTCATTCCTCCAAAGAAAGGTCGCAAACACATTTTGCTCATAATACGCGAAATCATCGATTTCACGCCTGAAAGCCAAGGCACGGATATAGATGTTGCTCTTAGATTCTTGACCAATGCTTTAAAAAAGCGCTCCACAGCGTTTCTTATAAGCGACTTCATAGATGGACACGACTATTTCTCAAGCATGTCGATTGCAAACCGCAAGCACGACCTCGCCGCAATCCAGATTTATGACAGGAGAGACGCTCAGTTGCCCGACATAGGGTTTGTGCGTATGCGCGATATGGAGACCGGCCAGGAGCGATGGATAGACACGTCTTCAAAAAAAGTACGGAAAGTCTATGAAAAGGAATGGTACGGACGCCAACAGAAACTTGCATCTGTTGTAGGACGTTGTGGTGTGGATATGGCTTCCATAGCTACCGATGAAGATTATGTGAAAGCTTTGCTTGCACTCTTCCGGAGGCGGGGGACACGATAACGAAGCCACAAGGCACGCACAGAAACTTTACACCCTGCCCCGTGTTCAAAGAAAAATACTTAGGATGAAACTTTCAAGACATATTTCATTGATTATGCTGTCATTGCTGACATTCATGTCGGGGATGGCGGCTCCTGTAAGTGTAAAGGCGCGTCTCGACTCTGTTCAGATACTTATGGGCAAGCTGACGGTGCTGCATCTTGAAGCCGTGCAGCGCAAGGGGGAGAAGGGAGGTTTTCCTATGTTCTCCCAGGCTCCACAGGACGGATATGTAGGCGTATGCGGCGACAGTGTGGAACTCCGCACTTCGATAAAGCGCGATACCATAGACCTTGGGTCAGGGATGATACAGATCAACCACTCCGTTCCTGTACAGGCATTCGATTCCGGAACTTATCGCCTGCCTCAGTTCGTCTATGTCAGCGGGCGCGACACTGCAAGGAGCAACTCAGTGGCATTGAAGGTAATTCCTGTCCCGGTCGCCGCCGATGCACAGATTTCAGACTATGCCGGCCCCGTCAGTCCTGAAGGATCTGTCTTTGATTTTCTTCCCGACTGGCTCATTGACCTGTGGTGGCTTTGGCTGTCCATCATTCTGCTTGCCGTTTTGTTCATAATCGGAATGCGCCGTTACCGGAAACAGGGAGGCGTGTTGAGGAAGAAACCTGAACCGAATCCGTACGAAGTGGCAATAAAAAGACTTGGCAACCTCAAAAACCGCCGTCTTTGGGAACAAGGAATGGAGAAGGAATATTTCACCTTGCTTACTGACATACTTCGTGAATACCTTGAACGACGTTTCGACATAAATGCAATGGAGATGACCACTCGCCAGATAATCGACTCTCTTTCGTCCAACACGGAAGTTAAAGAGAAACGGAATTATATGCGGGAAATCCTTGATGTAGCCGACTTTGTGAAATTCGCGAAAGTAAGGCCTCTTCCGTCCGACAACATTGCAGCATTCGACAATGCCGTTAAGTTCGTAGAAGAGACCAAACCCGTGGAGAAGCCTGACGCTGACGATTCACAAGCCAATGCAGATGCCGAATCCAACATAAAAACGGGCATCGACATCCCTGCCAGCCACAAGACCGCCGACAATAAGAAAGGAGGCGGAATATGATGTTCAAGCATCCGGGATTGCTATGGCTCCTGACTGTCATAGTCCCGATTACGGCATATTACATCTGGAAACTGCAGAAAGCCAATCCTTCGATGGGCCTTTCCACCCTTTCTTCATTCGCCAAACTTCCTTCCTCTTGGAAAGTATGGATGATGCATATCGTATTCGGACTGGAAATGGCGGCTCTCGCATGCATCATAATAGCATTGGCTCGTCCTCAGACATACAACCATTTACGCACATCAAGGATAGAAGGCACTGACATAGTGCTCGCGTTGGACATATCAGGTTCCATGATGGCAAATGACTTTGAACCCAACCGTTTCCAAGCCGCAAAAAACATTACCCAGCGTTTCATCAACTCCAGGACAGACGACAATATAGCTTTGGTGGTATTTGCCGGTGAAAGCCTTTCGCTGATGCCATTGACCAATGACAGGGCTGCTCTCGTCAACGCTCTTGAGAATGTGAAGCCTGGCTCGCTTGCCGACGGAACCGCATTGGGGGACGGGCTGACAAGCTCAGTCAACCGGATTCTTTCGGGCAAAGCAAAGTCAAAAAGCATAATATTGTTGACTGACGGCTCCAACAACTCCGGAGATGTGCCTCCTTCAACCGCCGCTGAAATAGCCAAGAAGAAAGGAATCAGGGTATACACCATCGGAGTGGGCACCAACGGCACAATAGAGGTGCAGGACCCATACGGGTTTTCATCTACCACCATAGAGACCAAAATAGATGAGGAATCCCTGCGGTCTATTGCCAATGCCACAGGAGGCAAGTATTTCCGGGCCACCGACCGAAGGATGCTGCAGGAAGTGTTTGAAGAAATCGACAAGCTTGAAAAGACATCGCTTGACGTCAACCGTTACACACGAGCCGACGAAGATTTCATGCCGTGGGCCTTGGGTGCCGTTCTGCTTTATTCTTTGGTAATAATCTTAAGACTGACTCTCTTGAGAAAGCTGCCATAAATTCTGTGTTCATATATGTTTAGTTTCGCATATAAATATCTTTTGACATTATTGTTGCTTGTGCCTGCACTTCTTGTCCTCTATTTCTGGGCAAGGCACTCTCGCAGAAGCAAGCTGAACAAGTTCGGACGCCCGTCAATAGTGGCTTCACTTATGCCGGACGCCTCTAAATACAAGCCGGCACTGAAGATTTCCATAGCCCTTACAGCTCTGACCCTTATGATACTTGCTGCCGCAAGACCTTGGGGAGGTCTCAAAGACGAAAAATCCACCAAAGAGGGTATAGAGGTAATCATTGCCGTAGACGCAAGCAATTCCATGCTTGCTCCGGCCGGAGCCGACGGAGAAGGTGTGAGCCGTATGCGCCAAGGCAAACTCATGCTTGAAAAGCTCATCAACCGCCTTGACAATGACAGGGTAGGACTGATAGTGTTTGCAGGTAACGCCTACACGCTCATTCCTGTAACCGGAGACTATGTTTCGGCGAAAATGTTCCTGAACTCGATAGACCCTACGCAGATAAGCAATCAAGGCACCAACATCGGGGCAGCCATTGACCTTGCAGAGCGTTCCTTCTCAGAAAACAAAGGAATCGGAAAGGCTCTCATAGTGATCACCGACGCAGAAGAACTCGATGATGAGGCTGGCGCGATGAAAGCTGCCCAAGCATGCGGAAAACGCGGCATCCAACTTGACGTGATAGGAGTAGGGTCGCCCACAAAGGTGCGCGTGCCGCTCGGCAACGGCCAATACCTGATTGACCAATCTTCAGGACAACCTGTCGAGACAGCCCTGAACGAGGAGCTTGCGGCAAAGATAGCCGGGGAAGGCAAAGGAATCTATGTGAACGCTGCCAACAATGACGCATTAAACGAGCTTTCCAAACAACTTGACACCGTGAAAAAAACGGCTCTCGAGACAAGCTTCAGCGCACTCCATGACGAACTGTTCCCTATATTCTTGTGGATTGCGTTCGGACTGCTGATTATAAACGTCTTCATTTTGGAGCGCAAGAACAGCTGGCTTGCAAGAATCACATTCTTTAAAAAAGAGGAAACCAAATGAACCGGATAATCATAACCATCATATCTTTATTATCCTTGGCAATTGCAGCATTGCCTGCATACGCGGAATCGACACGTAAAGAACGACGTCTGATTTCCGAAGGCAACAGACTTTACAAGGAAGGAAAATTCAAAGAGGCATCCAAACAGTATCAGATGGCTGTGGCTGTCAACCCACAAAGCCCTGAGGCAAGGTTCAACCTTGCATTGTCTCATCTTAAGCTCGCAGCACAACCTGGAGTTGACGAAAAACAGCGTGAGCAGCTGATGAAAAGCGGAACGGAAGGGATGACCGCAATCGCCGGAGTCGGTGCATACAATCCAAAACTCGCGTCATATGCTGCCTACAACCTCGGCAATGTGGCTTTCAATGCGCAACAGTATCCGGAAGCAATACAATGCTACAAGCAGGCACTCCGATTCAATCCGGATGATGACACTGCCCGGCGCAATCTGAGAATAGCGCAGAAAAAACTGCAAGACCAGAACAAAGACAAAAACAAAGACCAAAATAAAGACAAAGACAATAAGGATAAAGACAAGAATCAAGACAAAAACAATCAGAATAAGGACCAAAACCAGAATCAAGACAAAAATCAGAATCAACAGAAAGACAACTCAATGAGCAACAACACTGCCGAGCAGATACTCAAAGCGATGGAAAACAAGGAAAATGCCACTCGTACACGTGTAAATGCCGCAGGTCAGGGCAAAGAAGCTGCCGGAAAGAACGGCGGCAGAAAGAACTGGTAGATTTATGAATTAACAGAAATCAGACAATGCGAAACGCAAAATACCTGTTATTGCCAATAATTCTCGTATGCTGCCTCACTGCAGGCGAGGCAAAGGAGACAGTCAGCGTAGAGGCTTCGCTTTCTTCAGAAAGGATTTACGAAGGAGAACCTGTGGCATTGTCTGTCTCAATCACCACAACGAATCCGGACATAGCTTACATAGAACTTATGTCGCGTGAAGACTTTCAGGGCTTCACGATACTGAACGTTCCGACCGCGGATGCTGGTGACGGGCATCTGACCAGAATACAAAAAAACGGGGAAAAGGCTTATACGGCTGTGATATACCGAATCATGCTTATGCCAAACGCACCAGGAACTCTGACCATACCAAGTCTTGAGTTCAATATCGGGCTTAGCAGACCTGCTGTAATTGACCATCCCTTCTTCGGACATATCCGGAGCACTACGGTTGAAGATGCCGTTTTGCGCACCAAGCCGGTAAAGGCAAAATGCAACCGACTGCCGCGCCCTGCCGGCGGCTATTCAGGCGCCATCGGGAACTTCACAATCGAAGGCTCTGTGCCGCCCGGCAAGATATATGCCGACAGCCCCGCGCTTGTGATATTCAGAATCTCCGGAACAGGCTACATAGACTCGTCTTCATTTCCTGACATCAGGAAGCATCTTCCGAAAGGGATCGTGTTAAGAACCGAAGAAGAGAGTTCCGATTTCATATGCGTAGGCGAGGAGCTGCAATCCACAATAGAACTGGAATGCACTCTTGTGGCCGAGGAGCCTGGAGAATATGTCGTTCCGCCAATCCCTTTCACATTCTTTGACCCAGTTGCCGAATCATATCGCACTGTTTCGAGCAAGCAATTGACCATCAATGCGGAAGGCATAGATATTCCGTCTAAGCCCAAAGTGCTTCACAGCATCTGACAATTCCTTAGGCATCAAAAATCATATTTTTCGTCAGACACAGAAGCAACTATTCGGGATATGGCTCGTTAAACTCATAAGAATCTCCACACAATGAAATACCCATTGTCAAAAATAGCCGTTCTCCTGTTATGCCTTGTATCCGCATTCATGATGCAGGCAGCATCGGTGCATCTTTCGGTCTCTATGCCGCGAGGGCAACGCACCATAGGAGTAGGCGAACTTTTCTACATATCATACGAAATAAGCAATTCCGACGCGCGTCCTGCAACTCCGGCATCTGTGCCAGGTGCAAAAGTTCTGTATTTTGAACGTACAGGACAGTCGTCTGCCTATACAAACATCAACGGAGTTACGAGCCAAGTCCGCTCGATGACCTACACGCTTACGGCAAAGGCGCAGAAAGAGGGAAGCTATACGTTCGGGCCAGTAACTGTCGGTGGCATGAAAAGCAATGCCGTCAGCTACACCATAGGCAAATCTTCCTACAAAACGTCCGGACAGAGAGGCTCTCAACCATCAGCATCTCCGTCTCCGGACTCTTCCAAGCCGAAGTTCATAGGCAAAGGAGACGGCAATCTTTTCCTTCGTGCATCCGTATCTAAACAGACAGCCTACGAACAGGAAGCCTTGGTGTACACAGTAAAGCTATACACCACATACGACGGAATAAAATTCGTAGGAGCCACGTCTGCACCAAAATTCGAAGGTTTCGTGGTGGAGGAATCAAAAGCCACCTCAGCACAGCTTTCATACGAGAACTATCAAGGCAAAACATATGCAACCGCAGTCATAGCCCGCTACATCATCTTCCCTCAGATGAAGGGGAAACTGAAAGTAATCGGCAACACTTATACAGTAAGTGTCGATCAGCGCGAATACTATCATGATCCTTTCTGGGGGAACATGTCGGTATCGTCTCCGCTCCAGCTCAACGTAACCCCCAACGACCTGATGATTGACGTAAAGGGGCTTCCTCAACCGCAGCCTGCCGACTTTTCAGGAGGCGTGGGTAAATTCACCATATCATCCCATCTGCCCACATCTTCACTGCTTACCAACCAAGGAGCTTCGATAATATATACAGTGAACGGAACCGGCAATCTTAAATACCTCAAACTTCCAGACCTTAACTCGGCATTCCCGTCCCAGATTGAGGTATATTCCCCGGAGACCGAAGTTAAGACAGAAGCCGGGGCGTCAAATGTTAGCGGCACGGCAACGTTCGACTATACGATGATTCCACTCGAAGAAGGGGAGTTCAAGATTCCTGCCGTGGAGTTATGTTTCTTCAATCCTCAGACCGGGCATTATGAGCGTGTAAAGGCACGAGGATATGATGTCAAAGTGGGAAAAGGCAAAGCCTCAGGCAAATCACAGACCCGAGATCGCCTGCGGTTCGATTCAAGACTTATGACTGTCGATGGCAAACTGACATCAGACCATAGACCGTTCATCTACAAATGGGGTTACTGGATGGTATACGCAATCCTGACCCTCGCGCTTCTTGCAGCAATTGCAGCATACAGAAAACGTTTGAGGGACTTGTCAGACATACAGTCTTTGAAAAGCCGAAAAGCAGCAAAAATAGCACGCCGACGCCTTAAAAAGGCCGCTGACTGCATAAAACAGAACGACCGTTCCCGCTTCTACGACGAAATGCTCCGTGCCCTTTGGGGATATATAGCCCACAAGCTGAAAATGCCTACGTCAGAACTGACCAGGGACAATGTACGCGAACGTCTTGAAAGCCGCAACGTGCCTGAAGATTCCATTGCCAAGATTCTCGGTCTGCTCGACGACTGTGAGTTTGCCAAATATTCTCCCGACAACGGCAGCCTGAGCATGCAGAACTTGTACGGACAGGCCACAGATGTCATATTCAACCTTGAAGACATATTTCGCCATAATTCGGAAGAGTCCATACAATCCGATGAGAATTCAGTTTCTGTTTCGGCAAGACTCGACCGTGAACTTTCTGATTCAAAAACCAAGGCACAAAATCACGCCACAAACCGTGAAGATGCCGTTATCAAAAACGGAAAAGATGATGAGAAATAACTCATTCTGCATATCCATATTGCTTGCTGCGCTCATCCTTGTTTTCTCGACATCAGCCAAGGCACAAGAGAAAACGGTTGCTGCGCAGGCGTCCGCGGCTGAAATCAGCTACAATGAAGGAAACTACAGCAATGCAATATCATTATACGAAGAACTCATTAAAAACCACGGCGTGTCGGTGTCTTCCCTATTCAATCTTGGGAACGCATATATGCGCAGCGGCAACCTCGGCAAGGCAAGACTGTGCTACGAACGTGCGAAGAGACTGTCTCCAGATGACGGACGCATTGAAAACAATCTCGCTTATGTCTCATCCAAAGTTGACGATGCAAATGCGGCAAATTCCGGCAAGGACAAAAATGCCCTTGCGCCTGATTCGCCGTCCTTTTTCGATTCGGTATATGATTCCATCGCAGTAGAGACGCCCTCAAACCGTTGGGCCGTGCTGGCTGCAGTGTCATTCATCCTGCTTATAGCCGCAATCGCGGCGTATATATTCAGCAGCAACGTTACGGCAAGAAAGGTTGGTTTTTTCGGATCGATGGGATTTTTGGCATTGGCCGGCCTGTTCATTGCTTTCTCCTTCATGTCCGCAAAAGCATTCGAACGTCAGGACGAAGGAATCGTAACATCGTTCAAGACAAATCTGCTTTCTTCGCCTGATGCCGATGCCAAAACATCAAGCCCTCCGCTTGTTCAAGGCACCAAGTTCCACATAGAAGAGACAAGCCTTGGGAAATCAGAAGAAGAAAAATGGTATCGGGTCAGAATCAATTCTAAGACCGGAGGCTGGATCAAATCAACAGACTGCGAACCCATAAAGTCTGAATAAGGCTTTTATATCATCATAGTATTTATGCCATCTTAAGTGAATCAATTAAGAAATAATAGAAAAAACGTCTGAGAATAAAAATTTTCCGCCAATTTCTTGCATGATTCACAATAAATGCCTAAATTAGCAACCGAAACCCAAAACCAGTCATTTTTAACTTCAAAACAGATAAAATATGAGCAAGACAATCACATTCAATGAACTGCGCAAACTCAAAGACAGTCTGCCTGATGGAGCCACTCACCGTATCGCCGACCAGCTCAACGTTACGGTGCAGACAGTGAGAAACTACTTCGGCGGTGTTAACTATCAGTTCGGCAAGAATGCAGGAATGCACATTGAGCCGGGCCCTGACGGAGGAATTGTCGTGCTCGACGACACCACCATCTATGATATGGCCATAAAGATTCTTGAAGAAGAGAACGAAGAAAAATAACTTCACGGTCTTCTCGGAAATCCGAGCCGTATGCTTGACATCTGGAATACAGTTTGCCAGTCAAGAGCAAGCACAATCTGACATCAAAGTCCTTAAAGTCTCCCGGATACCGACACCATCCCCAGAGACTTTAGGGACTCTCTGCTGAAAACAAAACTATGGAAACAAACAACTACATACCAATCGCTGTGCACTCTCCGGCGTATGCCGGAATAATAATGCAGAAACTTGCTGCCCACGGAATAAAGACAAAGTCGGAAAACGTTACCGTAGGCGACAGAGACATCTTCATCGGTGTACGTATAAGTGTGCCGGAAAAGGATGCCGTCCAAACCATAAAGATTGCGGAGAGCGGTTCTTCGCCGGCCGACGTCAGTATGGCCAAGATAGCCGGAACGGGAGGTGTGCTGCTCATTCCCGTAGATTTCTCCGACTATTCCATCCCGGCCGTGAAAGCGGGGTTTGAGTTTGCTGTACGTCTTGATATGCACCCGCTTATCATGCACACTTTCACCGCACCTGTTGCGCAGACTCAGATGGCATTCCCTGATTCTTTTCCAGACTCATTTTCTGATGAATTCCAAGACGCGGCAGTAGGAATGGAAATAAGGACACAGACAGAGAAACGTATGGAGGTCTTTGAAGACAACATAAAAAAACTCCAGAACGAAGGAGAGCTGTCTGACATCAGATTCTCGACACAGGTTTCACAAGGGCTGCCGGAAGAAGTGATTTCGGAATACTGCAGGGTTTCGCCGCCAGGACTCATTGTTATGGCCACGAGGGGTAAGCGCCGCCGTGAAGCGGATATGATAGGAAGCGTAACGGCTGAAGTGCTCGATACTTGCCGAGTACCGGTGTTCACAGTGCCTGAGAACATATCCTTTATCGGAGTGGAAAACATCACCCGTCTCATATTCTTCTGCAATATGGATCAGAAAGACATTTATTCCATCGATTCACTTATGTCTATGTTCGACTGCCCGAAAGTCGATGTAACGCTCATCCCTGTGAGCGACGCTCCTGATGAGTCGGTGAAGCGTAAGGTGAACGAGCTACAGGCGTTCCTGTCTTCAAAGTATCCCATCGCTGAATTCGATGCGGTAACACTGACAAAGAAGAACTTCAGGCAAGACCTTGAGACCACTGTTGAGTCGCGCGGAATCCAGCTCCTCATAGTACCAAATAAAAAGACCAACATATTTTCCCGACTTTTCAAGCCGGGCATAGCTCACCGCATTCTGTTTGAACGCGATATGCCGATGCTTGCCCTCCCAGTATGAAAAATCACCAACGACACACATATCCGGAAGATTTCGAAACCAAAATAGGCTTCGACGGAGTGCGCCGTGTTCTTTCGGCTCTCTGCCAATCTCAAACAGGAAAACGCCATGTAGATGCCATGTGCTTTTCCGTCAGACGCGACCATATAAAGACTTTGCTGTGCCAGACTGCAGAAATGGCTGAAATACTTCGTGCTGATGCGGATATTCCCTCCGACACGATTTATGACATATCGCCTTCGCTTATGGAAGCCAAGGTTGAGGGCAGTTTTCTGACTGCAACGGCATTCTACCGTCTTCTCCAAACTTTGAATTCATTGGCGGCAGTCAGAAAATTCTTCTGCGGCAATCATTCCGTTGAACGGCCGGCTTATCCGGCCCTTTCCGAATGTTTCGAAAAAATAGAGCCTTTTCCCGCGATAGCATCCGAAATAGACGCCATAATCGACCGTTTCGGAGAGATTCGCGACACTGCATCCCCAAAGCTACACGAACTGCGACGTTCCATAGCGTCAGCTTCTGCCTCGATGTCTTCTGTTATGCAGCGTGTTATGGACAGGGCTGTGGCTTCCGGGGCAATTTCCAAAGACACTGCGCCGACTATGCGCGACGGACGCTTGTGCATCCCGGTGGAAGCGGCTCAAAAACGTTCTGTCGGAGGAATAGTACATGACCGCAGTGCGACGGGAAAGACCATTTTCATCGAGCCCGCAGAACTGGTGGAGGCCGGCAACCGTCTGCGTGAACTTGAAATAGAAGAACAGCGAGAACAGGTAGTGATTCTTACGTCGCTGACCGCATCAATACGTCCCCACATAGAGGAAATTACAGAATCCGTTGAGCTCCTCGGACTGTTCGATTTCATCCGGGCCAAGGCAAGGTTCGCCCTCGATGTGGACGGACAGATGCCGGTAATCGAACGCAGAATAGACATCGACTGGTTCCATGCGGTACACCCGATGCTTCTCCTTTCTCTCCGTAAACAAGGCCGGGAAATCGTACCTCTGAATCTGCGTCTCGACTCCGACAGACGAATACTTATAATTTCCGGTCCGAACGCAGGAGGCAAGTCCGTGTGCCTTAAGACAGTAGGAATAGTTCAGTATATGATGCAGTGCGGACTTCTGCCTACACTCCACTCAAACTCACATATGTCCGTATTTGACAAGATTTTCATAGACATAGGAGATGAACAATCTTTGGAGAACGACCTGTCAACATATTCTTCACATCTGCGAAATATGAAGCATTTTCTCCTCAATGCGGATGACAAGACACTTGTCCTCGCAGACGAGATGGGTTCCGGCACCGAGCCTCAGATAGGAGGTGCATTGGCTCAGGCGATTCTTATGAAGCTGAACGATAAAAGCGTAACGGGAATCATCACCACACATTACCAGAACCTGAAGACACTTGCAGACAACACTCCGGGATTTGTCAACGGAGCAATGCTGTACGACCGGCAGCATCTGCGTCCTCTGTTCCAGCTCTCCGTAGGCTCTCCCGGAAGTTCCTTTGCGTTGGAAATCGCTTCCAAAACCGGGCTTCCCAAAGACGTGGTGGAATCGGCAAAAGAAATAGTGGGTTCCGAATACGTGGAAATGGACAAGTACCTTCTCGACATAGCCAGAGACCGTAAATACTGGAACAACAAACGCCTTAGCATAAAGGAGAAGGAGCAGAAGCTTGACAAGCTGTTGTCGTCTTACGAAGAAAACTCCGGAAACCTAAGGCAACAGCGGGCCGCAATCCTGCGTGAAGCGCGTGAGGAAGCCAAGGAGATACTTTCCACAGCCAACGCAAAGATAGAACGGGCCATTCTTGAAATCCGTCAGTCAGAAGCCGAGAAAGAGCGCACCAAATCCATACGGCGTGAACTTGAGGAATACAAAAAGACTGTCTCTTCTGATAACCGCAACGATGAGAATGTACCCAAGATACTCAAACCATTGCGACACAAGAGCCGGACTAACGATGCGTCTGTAACCAAACCCAAAGAAGAGAAAAAAGAAATCCGTCCCGGCGACTACGTGAAGATGGCAGATGGAGGTGTGGCCGGAAAGGTGCTTTCAATCTCAGGAAAAAAGGCAGAAGTCGCTTTCGGTTCACTCAGGACATTCGCCTCCATTGACAAACTCAAGCACGCATCAGCTCCGAAAACATCCGCACAGGCCGAGACTTCTGCTTTAAGCTCTTCAACTTATAACGACAGCCGAGAACGCCAGTTACGCTTCAAGACAGAGCTTGACGTGAGAGGAATGCGCGGCGAGGAAGCCCTTCAGGCACTGACTTATTTCCTCGATGATGCCTTGCAGTTTTCAGCGTCGCGTGTGCGTATACTTCATGGAACCGGACACGGGATTCTCCGCGAACTGATCAGACAACAACTGCGTGCCACCCCCGGAGTAACCTCTTTCGCCGATGAAGACGTAAGGTTCGGTGGCGCAGGAATCACTGTAGTGGAACTAAACTGAAAATACAATCTACGGTATGAGACAATCCATAATATTAGCAATCACGATACTCATGTGCTTCTGCTCCTGCAACCGGGAAGAAGACAAGAGAGATGCCCTGTACAAGGAAATAACGTCTGTCAACAAACTCGTCCTATCTTCTATGGCAATCAACAAGATAGGGGAATACGACGATGAATCCAACTGGAAAATAGGAAAACGCATAGCCGTGTATTCTTACGACACTTATATGCGTGCATATATCGACCTCTCCCTGCTTAAACCGGAAGATTTCGTGATTGATGAGACGGCAAAGACTGCAGAACTCACTCTTCCTGCCATCCAGACGGAGTTTCAAGGACGAGACATAGCAATGAAGGAAGAGCATTACCGCGTAACTGGTCTGCGTTCGCAGATAGGCTCCAAAGAGCGTGCCGAGCTGAAAGAAAAAATGAACGCATCCCTAAAAAAGGAAGTGATGCGCAATCCTACCTTCCGCGACATGCTTTTGGATGCCGCACGCAAAAAGGCTGTCCTGTTTTTTGGCAAGATAATTGAATCACAAGGCTATACCCCAACAATATATTTCCAATGATTAAAACTTTACGTCTCTCAATAGCCTTATTGCTCAGTTTAGCCGCCATAGCGGCAGTGGGCTTTGTGGCCTATAAGCTGTTTTTCAAAGAGAAGGACGCCGTTTCGGTAGAAGCTTCCAAGATTGCCGACATAGAAACCTTGGCAGAACTATGCACGATGGAAATATATACCGATATGCCTGTAAAAGGGAATATTGGTTCAAAGCACTTCTTTGCGCGCCAGACCTTGCAAGGCTCCATCTCTTTCGATCTTGACAGCCTTTCATACAATGAGGGTGCAGACACAATCACGATAAGCCTGCCTAAAGAGAAAGTGGAACTTCTTGAGTCAACACTCGACGGCTCTTTCAGAGTTATAGACACATGGAACACCGACCTGTTCAGTTCTCCTGCATTAAGCAATTCAGAAGAGACCGAAATCAAGCGGATTGCACGCGCAAAAGCTATTGCATCAATGTATGCCGACGGAACCGTGGCCAAAGCAAGAAATGAAGCCAAGCAGAGATTGTCGGAGTTCATGCGCATAGTATACCATCTCCCGGTCATTGTCAACGATTCCACACCTAAAGGCGCGAATTATCACAGTTATGTCAGGGAAGTCAAATGATTGGTATTTTATTCGCAATATCAGTCCGATTAGGCGTATATGTTTGACCAATACTGAAACCATTGTTAACTTTGCGCAAGACAAATTTTCAACACAAACTCAAATTTTTGCAATGAAAAAACTGTTTACATTCTTATCAATGATTTCAATCATTGTGGCCGCTTATGCCCAAAACTATGCCGCAATTGCCGGCGAAAGCCGCGTATTCGACAAGCCGAATGTGAAATCATACGCAACGACCAATACCTCCGGTCAGGAAATCATACTTATGCCGGGTATGGTTTTTTCTGTTTCCCCAGCCCAGTCCGGCTGGAACAAGATAGAATACACCCCCGGCATCAACGCTTTCGTCATGAATTCTCAGCTTGCCCAGCAATCTCAGATTTCGGCTCCAAAGACAGGGGAGTATACCGTGGCCAACGATGCCGGAAAACGAATCGTCATCTCTGAAAATGGCGGAAACTGGTCTGCAAAAGTCAATGGAGAAGAATATAAAGGACTGTGTGTCAATAATCTGATAGTATTCGTAGACAAATTTTCAAATCCGGCATATAGTCTTGCTGTTGTATCCGGAAAGACGTATGTATATTCTTACGACAACAAACTTACAAAGTTCTTCTGACAACGAATCGGGCAATCATTGAGCTTTCCGATGCCGAAAAAATGCACACAACAGAAGAACCTGTGCCATTCATTAAAAACACTTAAATGTTTGATTTTGAGGTAGTATTTACTTGATATGCAGTGAACTTTTTATTAATTTTGCACTGCAAAAAAATCAAGCAAACTACATCAATGAAGATACGACATATACTTCTCGCATCACTGATCAGCATCATACCGCTATCGGCAAATGCCAAGACCAACAATGGGGCACGCCGTGCGCATGAGCAGGCACACAAGACGCAGCTTGCGAATGCGAAATACAAAATGGACAAATCGGTCATAAACGATTTCCTAAAGGATGATGTTGAAAAGCGCGAACAAGTCAATGCCTTGTCTTCAGAATCGGCTCAACTGATTACCGACCTCCTGAAAGAATCCAACAGGCATATCGGCAAACGTTATGTACACGGGGCAAAAGGGCCAAACCAGTTTGATTGTTCCGGATTCACAAGCTACGTGTACCGACAATTCGGTTATTCCATAAGCCCGTCTTCCAGGACACAATATACGGAAGGGTCTGCGGTAGACCGCAAAGATCTCCGCAAAGGCGATCTCGTATTCTTCACTTCGCGTCGTAGCGGACGCAACGTTGGGCATGTGGGCATAGTGGTCAGTGCCGACAACGAAAAAGGCACTTTCAAATTCATCCACGCCAGCGTGAAAGGAGTGAAGATAAGCGATTTTGAGGGATATTACGTGCCTCGGTATATAGGTGCACGCCGAATCATCAAAGAATGACCATTACAAGGGCCGCAACTTGCTCAGTCCAAATCAATAATGCAAAAGCATACATAGCTTTTTTAATCTAACCGACCTTAACGATTCCAGCCCGGAAGCAGCGAATGCTCCGGGCTGATTTTCTTGTGTCGTTATGTATATAAGCAAAAGCCTCTAAAGTAGAAATTATGGATAACCACTCTTGCCGAAATCACTGCGTAACATATTGCATATTACACGAATTATTTGTGGTTAAAAGTCTTATTGACGCGAGTTCGGGATAAGTAATAGTATAAAAAAGTAGAATCAGCAGCTTGAAAAAGTTGCCGATTCTTTTGGTAATATCACTGATATTTAGTAATTTAGAGGAACCAAACAATAAATACGATATCATGATTACCGAGAG
>CAJSYI010000041.1 GCA_910573745.1 Muribaculaceae bacterium
CAAAATTGTATTCCTCGTCAATCTGACTGAAACTTTTTCCGCTGCTGTGCCAGGCATTGATTGCCGAAATCTGAGATTCGTCCCAGAATTTTTTGTTTTCTTCACACATTTTACTAAAAAATGTTGAATCTGACGGTCAACACTTTTCCGGACTAGACAAATAGGCTGAGATAATTCCATTTCAATTGTTGCATATGAATAGATTGTCTCATCGGAAGTTGTTCGGGGTATTAACTCCAACGTGTATTTTTTATTTATGTCGTATATATTACGAACAAATACACTAGTTCCGCTATTTAGTTCCTTCTGGCTTATTATGGATACATTCTTTTGCGCATCATTATTTGAATTCTTTGTGCTGTAAGAGAATGTTCCATCAAACCAAGGCTCTAAGTGTGTATTGGATATTTGAGCTAAGAGACAAAAATGATGCTTTTCAGTTCCATTGTCGCTTGAGGTACCCAATAAATCTGATGGAAGTGCCCAGGTTAACTTTACATCTCGGAATTCTCCAGCTGGAATTTCTGGAATCACAGCCGGAGGAAGGATAGGACCTCCTGTAACTTCTCCATTAGTGTATACTTCTTGCCCCATCCATGCTTGAGGCCTGAATCCTGTTGAAGCCTTTGCCCAATATACATGAACATATTGAGTTCCACCTTCATATTTTTTCTTTCCACGGTTATGAACGCGGACATAAACTGTTGCAGATGTATGATCTGGAGAATAAACTGGGTTTTCATGTTCGCATATACCATCTGCATTATTCCTTATCCAGATTGATGGACTCAGCCAAAATTTATCTGTGGTTGTATTTGGCTCTTTGCCAGTATCCTCAGGATTGTCTTTAATGTATAGGTCAACAGCTGGTGCAAGATGATTAAAAGCCAGATCTTCTCCTACTGATATTGGAGTCGAAACATATTGGGGATGTTCAGCACTGCGACGGTCATGATTTTTGGCATAAATAAATGCCTCGTCCATTGTGATACGGCCGTTATTGTCAGTGTCAGAGTTAACTTTGACACCACGATGGTTAGCACCATTTATTGCAGTTGTCCATTGATAGACGAATTCATCATACGGTATGTCTCCGCAAGCCCATGAAGATTCGCTTCCTGTCGATGCAGATGCAACTACGCATCCTACTTTTGTAAGATTGTCATTAAAGCCTCCCGAGAAACACTGTCCCAATACAACATTCACATTTACATTCTTTTGAGTAAATGGATTCAACATAGTTGCAAGCTCATAGTCATACAAACTTTCATTACCCCAAAGGCAAATGTAGGAGTTTGTATTGTAATCAGTAGTTCCGCCATGATCTATTACATAGAAAAAGAGATGGTCATCTTCTTTGAGTTTTGTACTCAATGAATTTAGAGTCGTTCTAATGTTGGCCTTAGTCGCAGCTAGCTTTATTTCAGCTACACCGTCATTGTCAAGGTCTAGGGGCTGGGATTTGAAACCTCCGGTTGTCAACCTCATGTCTTCGGCTGTATTGGTGCCATCTGACATGATTGGAAAGATGTTCTCTTTGGGGACTCCGTATTTGTTTACCAATGTTTGATAGATAAACGAGCAATCATTCCAATAACGTTCGTAATTGGACATTTTGTTGACGCCCCCGCTTAGAATAATCGCATAGGTTCTTTGCGCAGCTGCTTGTGCAGCATTTGATTGGGATGCCTTACTTACAGCAGGTTTTGAGTTTGCATTTGTTCCATAGCGGTTTTTCACCGACAATGGAACGAAGTTGCCGGAAGGCGGCAATTTTCTTTCAACCTTTCTTGTTGGGACAACGACATTAATTGATGTCGAGACAGTTTTAGGAATTGAGAGCAGATAGCACTCATGTTCCCACCCTTTCATCGGCTCTGCATCGACAAAAATAGTCCATGCAGTCAGATTGTTGTCTTGAAGGATGAAGTAGTCAACATCCCTCCCTTGAAATTGCCGTTGGGCAATCGCCAGTGCGTCAGCCTTTGAAACGCTGTTTGTCTGGGCAAGCGCTGCCGAAGAAAAGAGACAGCACATCAATAGCCCAAGAAGCATAAACTTAGCCTTCATTGCGTTTCTGTTTTAAGTTAATATTATTGTTTATTATCACGTTGCTCACAACTTTTATCCATTTGCGAGTATGGTTATTGAGATGAGTATACCACAACACCAAAGCAAACGGTGCTCATGAGGGAGCATTGTTAGATGTCTGGGTTGCTATGAGTATATTTCGGAGGCAAAGGTAATAAAAATATTTATAACGTCAAACATAAAATATGATTTTTTTTTAAAAAAAAGATTCCGATTTGCGAAGATTATTTATTATAGTAATATAAAACATTTATATACACCATATTAAATATAATACATAAACCTTATTTCTTTGTCTATTGTTATAACACAGGTTCTAAAATGAACTGCATCTAAGTATTTTTAAGTATTAACTTTAATTCAGTTCCCGATAAATGGAGATAGATATTCTCACTTACCGAGACCGAGTTCTTCCGGATGCTGACCGAGGGGAAGAACGACAATCTGCACATCGCCTATAAGGACTTCGTGCTTCAGGTCAGCGAGATCTGCCGCACGGCACAGGACAAGACTTTCGCAATATCGGCACTGCTTTATGCCGAGGTGGAAATTGCGCACATACAAACTGACGCAATGCGCAATGAGGTCAACAATCACCTCGCGTCATTCATTACCAAGGCACTAACACTGGTACGCCGTACAATAAGCCACATCAAGGAGGTCAGCATCAAGAGTGTCCCTATTGAAGACAGCATCGACAATATCACCCTGAACTGGGAGGCGAAGAAGTCGGCACTCGTAGAATTGGGCTATGCCTTCAAGGTAGCCAACTGTTTCGGTGTCAATGTCACAGTCAAGGAGATAATCGGAAAACTCGCCAAGGCATTCAACGTAACAATTCCGGACAACTACATCTACAAGAAATACAATGAATTGAGGGTGCGCAGCCGCAACAGTCGGACCTATTTCATTGACAGCCTTACCATGTCGCTTAACAACTTCATGGCACGGCAGGACGAGGAGAACTGACTCCTCAGCCCGATGTCCACCACTATTTCCCGAATCGAAACCTCTTATCCACATTCAACATATATGCCCGGAGGGGTTGTTGTTTGAATTATTCTTTTGCCATGTTTACTAAAAATGCCCAGCCGTCCGTGAGGATGGCTGGGCATTGGCTTATTACGGTATCTATTTGTTTCGGAGGAGATGGCGCAAAGCGGGGTCGCGCCTGATTCTCTGTATCTCCATATCCACGATGCTTATCACATCCTGCTTAACTTGGTTATAGTTGGCTTGGATGACGGCTTTCATCTTTTTCTTTTCAAGGGAGTCATCCTTGAAGTCGGTGAGCATGGGTATTTCTTTATAGGCTTTTGTCTCATCTGCCACCTGATCAGTATCAACCACAATTTCGGCATGGAAGATTTTCTGATCAATGCGCTGGTCGAAGTTGTCGGAGACCGCGCCGACAAACATGCCCTGCGTCAATGTGGATATTTTGCTTGCCGGGATGAGACTGTCCATCTGAGTGTTGAACGAATGGCTCACATCCTGACGGTTGATGCTCATTGATTGACGCTTCTGTAATACCTTACCGAAACGCTCCGAGAGAGTCTTGGCGGTCTCTCCCACAACCTGACCGGAGAAGATGTTGCCGACGGTGTTCATCACTACGGCGGCTTCCTTGTCTCCATAATCACGCTTCAACTGCGAGAAGTCCTGAAAACCGAGGCATACGGCAACCTTATTGCTTCGCGCTGTGGCAATTAGATTGTCCAGACCCTTAAAGTATATGGTCGGGAGCTCATCTATGATGACTCCTGACTTCAACATCCCCTTCTTATTTATAAGCTTGACAATTCGTGAATTGTAAAGACCCAACGCTGCTCCATAGATATTTTGACGGTCGGGGTTGTTTCCGACACAGAGTATCTTCGGTTCCTTTGGATTATTGATGTCAAGGGTAAAATCATCACCAGTCATAATCCAATAGAGTTGCGGCGAAATCATTCTGGACAACGGTATCTTTGCCGAGGCAATCTGACCAGCCAACTGTTCAGCTGCCCCTCCCTGCCATGCGTCGATGAATGGAGATAGATAGTTCTCCAATTCAGGGTATGAGGTAAGGATTGGGAATATCTGTTCGTATGGACGGCAAAGGAACTCAATCGCATGGGGGAACGTGCAATATTTGCCGTCCTCGAATAGCTTGAGATACCAGATTATCGCTGCGAAAAGCACGATTGGGGACTCCACAAAGAAGTCGCCCTGCTTTTGGATCCAAGTGCGGTTAAGGTTCATCATGATGGTGTATGCCGATTCGTAGGCATCGGCAATATCCGTCATGAACGCCGGATGTATAGGATTGCACCTGTGCGAATGTTCCGGATCATCAAAGTTGATAACGTAGAATGAGGGCGGATTCTTGCCGTAACCTTTCTGATTGTTGAGCATATGATTGTAGGCAATCATCGTTAAATCAGGAAATTTGTAATCATAAAGGTAGATTCCAAAGCCCTTCTCTATCTGCTGCTTGATGAAGTTGTTCACCACGGCGAATGACTTGCCGGAGCCGGGTGTGCCAAGCACGATTGTGGCTCTGAAAGGATTGACCACGTTGATCCATCCCTTGTTCCACTTCTTCTTGTAGTAGAAACGTGTAGGGAGATTCACCGAGTATTCGTTATCCTTACGTTCCGTCTCCTGCATGAAGGATTCATTCTCCTCATTGAAGCGGTCGTTCATCATGTTATTTTTGAGGAGACGGCTCATCCATACCCCGGCAAGCAACAGGCAAACGTATCCCGCTACACTCGTTATTATATATAATAGGAGTAATCCTGCGGAGACCATCCACCAATTTAGGAAGAACAGAGCCGCGCCTATTGACAGGAACAGCCATATCTGGCTCCATCTGATTTTCTCATTTTTCACCCCCTTTGTGCCGAAGCATGAGAGGGCGAGCAGGAGCAACGACCACCATTTGGAGTTCCAAACGTTATGAAACACGCCTCCAGCATCGTCGAGTCCGGTGAGGACTTTCATAGTCTGAGGGTGGAACTGCCATTCCCCGACAAGGGAATGACAGAACCAATAGATATTTGCGACCACAAGGACGAAGCTTATACCACGGAGCATATCCATGATTTTAGCCAACGATCTGAGGTCATCTTCTTGCTGACTCATAATTGTAAAATTTATAGTGTTGAAAATTAAAGAATGGGCCCGCGGCGCTTCTTTTTCTTTCTGCGCTGCATGGCGCGATAGAAAGCCTCCTCCTGCGGGTCGTAACCGGGACCGACTTGGAACAGGTCGAGACCGGGCAGTGTCGGCTGGTCGTAGTCGTTGGAATGAGACTGCGAATTGGAGGAAGATTGTGATTGAGACTGAGAACCAGATGGGGATTGAGAACCGGATTGAGTGTTGGGACTTTGCTGACCTTGATTCGGCTGGCTTTGACTTGGATCCGGTGGCTGTGGCGACGACGTATTTTGACCTTGATTATTGGGTCGGTCGTTTTCTTGCGTCTGGTCAACATCCGGCTGTTGAGTTGCAACAATCGGTTTCTGACCGTCACCGTTGAACCACCTTTCAAGAGCGTTGGCTGAGAACTCTCTGCCAAGTCGGGAACCGTTCAACACCGTCATGGTATTGTGGTCAATGAATGTCGCGCCATAGATTCTACCTTCCGATGTATAGCGGAGAATAAGGTCGATGTTCTTCTCTTTCAGCTTGGCAATGAAATCATCCTTGCCAGTGGATATGACCATTTCGTCTGTGACAATTCTTTTCGTTGGAGTAACATCAATCTTACCTTTTGCCCTCTCGAAACGATTGTCAATGGCTGTACGGCTTGCGAACTTACCGAGGCGGGAAGCCTTGAACGGTTGTGCGATGGTGTTGCCGTTGTCATCAAGAGCGAAATACACCAATCCGTGATACTCCCTGCCGTTGACCCTGCCGTCTGTCTGCTCACACCTTATATTATATAAGGAGAGGACAGCGTTGAACTCACCGATGGTCTGGAACTTCCACCTCATGCCTACCATCTTGACTATATTGGCGACCTGTCGCTTGATGTCTCCATTCGGGTCAAGTCTGGTTATAGGCATATCCGGCGTGATGCGCTGACGCTCCGCCGACTTCAGGCCATACTTTTTCTCCAATTCCCGGCAAATATCCTTGCTCCGGTAGAAATTATTCTGGTCAGAAATGGCAGTACCGTCAGGTCTGACACGGAGAGCCACTATGTGAATATGGTGGCGGTCGATGTCTTCATGTTTGAAGATGAGATAAGGCATATCGCCGAATCCCATCTTCTCCATGTACTCATGCGCAAGCTGGGCATACTCAACATCAGTGAGTCTGTCATCGGGGTGTGGATTCAGGGATATGTGCATCATCGGGCGCTCGGTCTTTGTATGTGCCGGCATCCAGCGTTTGAAATCCTCGAAGGCACGGTGTATATTCAGTTTACCGCTGCCGTCATTGAAGATCTTGTTGGAGTCGAGAAGTTTCCCTTCCTCCTTGTTAAGTTTCTCCCCATTGTAGTTCAACGCTCCGTAAAGGCTGTTGCCTAAGTGGATTTTAGCAACCATCTCTCATCAAATTCTCTGGCGAGTGCGACAATCTCGCGGTTCAGCTTCACCAACTCAATGGTGTGGCGCTCCAGTTGGTAGAGTGCCTTCATCGCTTTCTTCTCGTTGAAATTCTCCCGCAGGGTCTTTACAACAAGATCATAGTCGGCACAGATGGTGCGGTATCTCGCATTGAGACCGGAAAGCCTGTCTATGAAGATGCGTGTGTTCTCATCAACGGTGAACACCTTGAACGGCTTGCCGAACAGCTGCATCTTGATGAATGATGAAAGGGAGGATACTCCCGACTTCTCATGCAATGTCTGGAACAATGCGTGCTCCGATGCGGTGAAGTTCACCGAACATCGGAACGCCGTGGTGTCAATCTTGGGATGACGCCCGGCGTTTCTTGGGTTCTGTTTCATTATAAATGGAATTTAGTGGTTGGCCGGAAACTGCCGACCGCAGGTTATCTTCACGGGGACTACGACTTTGGAGTAGTCCCCAAGGCTCCATGCAATGGCAAGGGTGGTGTGCAGCAAATCCAATTTGGTGCTGCATACCACATACCTTGCAATGTCAATGTTGACATCCTTACTCCATAATAAAAAGGAGGATGAGGTTCCGTGTATGGAAGTATATCCGAAGGAGGTAATCCGACGGTTGCGACCTCGCCATTATAACACGGGAAGAGACGGTTTTGTGTGCTGATTGAAAATAAGTTGGGAAATGTTGGGAAACTTTATGGAAAGGTTGGGAAACGGCTGAAAATCAGAAAACTTTATCACAACAGGCATGGTTATACTTGCACAGAGGCTCAGGAAATGACACCTGTCAGAGCTTGGCTGAGAACAATTCAAGTTCTACCACATTTGAGTCCGACAGTTCCCGCAAACACGGAGACAGAGATAATATTTATGAACGAAAAAAATGGTGTGTATAGTCGTTCTGAATAGGTTTCTCCAACCGTAATTACCGGGAATAGTCAGGAGCAAAAGGATGATGGAAGTTGAGAGTTCAAATCCATTCACTGATAAACAGGAAGTTAAATCAGGAGAATGTGGAAACGATTAAATAAGCGACCAAGCGCTTGATTATATATGTAATCGCTTATTCGTTTCTTCAAACCTGCAATCGCTTGATTCGTCAAACGTTCAAACGTTCGATGGCTTGAATGTTCAATCAAACGCTCACTTGAGTGCTTGTTCAAGTCATTGATGAATCAATCGAGCGGTTATTCAATCGAGCATTTAAACGTTTAAACGATTAAATGATTAAACGATTAAACCATCATTCAAGTATTTGATGGTTGAAGCGTATGATTGTACATTCGTCCATTCAAACAGTCATTCAAAGAATGGCTCAATCGCTGAAATGTATTGATGCGATGATTTGGAGTCCTTGATACAGGTTCTCTGTCCTCTGAGATAATGGCAGATTCATCTGCCGGTCGTTCACCCTTTAATCCCTTTTAATTTATGGAAAGTCCCACCTATGTGGCCTTCGCTACCCAGAAGGGTGGCGTGGGAAAGTCAACCCTGACCACACTCGTCGCGAGTTACCTCTACTACGCCGAGGGGGTTGAGCTGGTGGCGGTGGACTGCGACAGCAGCCAGCATTCTATGAATGTGTACCGCGACCATGACCTTGTGGTCACGAAGGAGAACCCTTATCTGAAGCGTGCGCTCCACAGGTTCTACCTCGGCTTTGAAAAGAAGCCCTACGAGATTATTCTCACATCCCCAAAAGATGCCTTGGATGTTGTTGACAACTATGTTGACAACGCGCCGGAGGAAAAGAAGCCGTCCGTGGTGTTCTTCGACATCACCGGAACAATCAATAATCCGGGCATTGTTGACCTGATTTCAAACATGGATTATCTGTTCGTCCCCATCACAACCGAAACAGGGGAAATGGCGAGCTCCATCTCTTTTGCCAGTGCGGTGGTAAACAATATGATGACAGTCGGGACCACCAAAATCAAGGAACTCAGGCTTGTCTGGAACAAGATCAACTCACGGGAGAAAACCCGTCTCTGCGATGTTATGGACAACTATATGCAGAAGCATGGTCTCAGTTCTCTTGACACCGTCCTTGTCAAGAGCAACAAGTTTGAGAAAGATGGTAGGGAAACCGGCAACACCGGGATATTCCGGTCAACAATGCTGCCACCCGACAAGCGGCTCATCAAAGGGACCAATCTTGAAGAGCTGGTAAGTGAAATCCGTGAAATCATTAAAGTCTGAGGTCTATGGCAAGAGAAAAAGTCAAGGGATTCGATGCCGACAAGTTCATCGAATCAGTCAGGGAATCAGCCGTCCCCACCTACCATACAGCAAGTGACAGCGTGAAACCCGAAAAGAAAAAGGAGGAATGCGCAGCCACATCTGTGGAAAAGACTCCCATTCAGGAGAATCCCGCGCCCATTCCGTATCCCGATGATGATGCCGACAAGTATGCCCGTCTGAATCTGATAGAGTCCGAGGTTGATTTTGTCAAGACGTATGTGGCGAGGAGAAACTACAATCAGGTCAGCAAGCACGGAAAGCCGGTTTTCATCAGGGAGAGACACCGGAAACTCATACTGGACCTTCAGTCCACTTTGGGAGACCCTCCGAATCTGTCAGGATATATCGACAATGTTCTGGCAGAGCATTTCAAAAAGTTTTATTCAACAATTCAGGGCATTGCCCGTAAATGTCCTCCAAAATTCTAAATTTTATGGAACATACAAAATTCTGTGACATCCGGACCTGCAACAAGGTCTGTGGGGTTGAACCGACATTCACCCCTGACAGGGAGAAAGTCAAGGCTTACGCTGAAGCCTATCTGACCCCTGCCAACGTCGGCGCCCGGAAAGGCATCTTCGTTCCCCGTGAACTCGTCAACAAGCTGTCGAAACTCATCGCCCTCTACGATGTGGAGGGGTTGACAATCGGGGCTTATGTGACAAACATCCTCGTCAATCATCTTGTGGACAACAGGGATGCAATCAATGAACTGTCCTTTGAGGGCGAAAAGACAGTGAGCCTATGAGCAGGGAAAGTTATGAGGCACGCTTCATCGTGCAGCGTCCGGAGAGAGCCGGCGAATTTTCCAAAACCGTCTACGTGCTCCCCTCTGTGGTTCATCAGGCCAAGGTAGTTCTCTCCTCATCCCTTTCCGATTCCCGGGTGACACTCCAGTCCTATATCAACAACATCCTTATTGATCATTTCAAGAGGAACAGGAAGAACATAGCTGAAATCCATGCCGCGTTTGACCGATGGCATTCAGAGACATTCGGAAAGGAGGAGACGGATGAGTAGCATGACAATGTTTCTTCTCGGGACGGTGGCCCTGACAAATGTGGCGCTTGTCGCATATCTGTTGGGCGAGAGGAACAAAAATATGAAACCACCGGGAACTGGCTCTCAACAGCCTGACGATACCGGCCAATCGAACCCAAGGTCTGAAGACTCAGCCACAAAAACTGATGAGGCTCCGAAGCAGGAGGTAAAGCCGGAATCAGAGACAAGAGTGGGTCGGAGCAAATTTGATGTCGATGAGTTTCTCAGAAAATTTGAATCGCTGGAGCAGGGAGTCATAAAGCTGAACCGGACGCTTGACAGGCTTGAAGGCGATGTGAGATTCAAGGATGTAGAGTTTGCCAATGAAAAGGACAGACCGTCAGAGGAGGAAATGGCAAGGGATAATGTCGAAAACCCAAATCAGCAGGAAACCACCTCGGAGGATGCAAACGACGCACGTGTTCCCGATGACAGGCTTGACGAGACATTTCAGGATGCACGTATAGAGGATTTTGAAGGTGACATGGTTTCCTCACCCTCTGCCTCGGGATCCACGATTGAGGATATTGAGGAGTCCTGTGAGACAGTGAACAATCCTAATGCCACTCCCGAACAGCGCAAGAAAGCCGGCCGCGTGCTTTACCCACTGCTTGACACCAATCTCCTTGAAAAAGCCGCTGACAGAATCAGGCAGGAGGTTGTCGAGTGTTTCAGGGAGTATGTCCGTGACGGCATAGCCGACAAGTCTCAAAAATCTTCCAAACCAAAGGCAAGTCAGGAGTCTATAAAACAAATACCAGATTCAGTCCCTTCCAAGAAGAAAGTATTCCGCGTTCCTGAGAACGTTGATGACTTCAATCCCGAAGACCTGTTCAGGAAGTAACTGCCTCCATCACTGAATCCACGTCTATAACATAAACATACCACTATCTCCACGTCTGCAAAGACAATTGCAAAATCGGCGAAGGCCTTTGAAATCAACACTGGCTGAGCCAAAATCCCAAACAATTTTTCTTAACCCGAAGTGTGGGCTGCTCCAGACCGGAGCGGTTTGGGGCTACCCATGCTTCAAAAAACGAAACAAAGACATGAAAAAAGTTCGTAAAGCACTCTGCGACAAGTTCGCAACCCTGAACGACAAGTTCAACAACTTCAAGACCCGCCTAACTCTCGTCCTCCTTACCGGAATCCTCTCCGGACTCCGTGCCGCCGCTGCCGGTAACGGCATGGCGGGTATCAACGAGGCCACCTCTATGGTGAGTTCGTATTTTGACCCCGGCACCAAACTTGTGTATGCCATCGGTGCCGTTGTAGGTCTCATCGGCGGCATCAAGGTTTACTCCAAGTGGTCGAGCGGAGACCCTGACACCAGCAAGACCGCCGCATCATGGTTCGGTGCGTGTATCTTCCTGATTGTTGCCGCCACAATCCTCCGCTCATTCTTCCTCTGATGGCCGAGTATTCAATCAACAAGGGCATTGGGAGAAGCGTCGAGTACAAAGGGTTGAAAGCGCAGTATCTGTTCATCTTTGCCGGAGGTCTGCTTGCGATGTTCGTGGTGTTCGTCATCATGTATATCATCGGAATATCGCAGTGGGTCTGCATCGGGTTCGGTGTCACGGCAACATCAATCCTTGTGTGGCTCACCTTCCACCTCAATGCCAAGTATGGCGAGTACGGTCTGATGAAACTTTCGGCTGTGAAATATCATCCCCGCTATATCATCAACCGTCTGCGCCTCACACGACTAATCAGGAGTAAAAGAAAATGAGAAACACACTACGAGCTACAACGCTGGAGTCTAAACTCCCGCTGCTTGCGGTGGAACACGGTTGCATCATCTCAAAGGACGCGGACATCACCGTGGCCTTTGAGGTGAGCCTCCCGGAGCTGTTCACCGTAACGTCAGCCGAATATGAGTCGATGCACGCCGCTTGGTGCAAGGCAATCAAAGTCCTGCCACATTTCAGCGTGGTGCATAAGCAGGACTGGTTTATGGCTGAAAATTATAAGCCGGATTTGCAAAAGGACGATTTGAGTTTTCTTGACCGTTCGTTTGAGCGTCATTTCAACGAGCGTCCGTATCTGGCGCACAAATGCTACCTCTTCCTGACAAAGACCACAAAGGAGCGGATGCGCCAGCAAAGCAACTTCTCAACTCTATGCCGTGGGCGATTGACTCCAAAAGAATTGAATCACGAAATGGTTGTCAAGTTCATGGAGTCAGTCGAACAGTTTGAGCGAATCATCAACGACACCGGCTATATCAAGCTGCGTCGCCTGACCGATGAAGAGATTGTCGGCACAGACAATTCATCCGGATTGATTGAGCGGTATATGTCTTTGTCAATGGGCGATGTAAATTGCCTTGAAGACATAGACCTCTCAGCGAAAGAGATGCGCATCGGCGACAAAATGTTGTGCTTGCACACATTGTCCGACACCGATGACCTACCCGGCAAAGTCAGCACCGACAACCGATATGAGCGGTTATCAACTGACCGCTCTGACTGCCGATTGAGCTTCGCTTCTCCCGTGGGGTTGCTGCTGCCCTGCAACCATATCTACAATCAGTATATCCTGATTGATGACCACGATGAGAACTTGGCAAGGTTTGAGAAGACAGCAAGGAACATGAATTCCCTCTCGAAGTACAGCCGAAGCAATGCCATCAACAAGGAGTGGATTGACCGCTATCTTAACGAGGCACATTCGTATAGCCTTATCTCCGTGCGCTGCCATTGCAACATCATGGCATGGTCGGATGATGCCGAGGGACTGCGGCGAATCAAGAACGAGGTCGGCGGTCAGTTGGCGACAATGGGGTGTATGCCACGGCATAACACCATCGACTGCCCGACACTGTTCTGGTCTGGAATCCCCGGCAATGAGGCTGACTTCCCGGCTGAGGAATCGTTCTACACGTTCATAGAACCTGCCGTGTGCTTCTTCACTGCCGAGACCAACTACCGCTCATCTTTATCGCCCTTCGGTATAAAGATGGTGGATAGACTGACAGGTAAGCCGGTACACCTCGACATCTCCGACGAACCGATGAAGCGAGGGATAACCACCAATCGCAACAAGTTCATCTTGGGGCCGTCAGGTAGCGGAAAGTCATTCTTCACAAATCACCTTACAAGGCAGTATTATGAACAAGGCTCGCACATATTACTGATTGACACGGGTAATTCCTACGAAGGTCTATGCAATCTAATCCATAACCGTACCCACGGTGAAGACGGGATTTACTACACCTACACTGAGGATAACCCCATATCATTCAATCCGTTTTTTACGGATGATGGGGTCTTCGATGTGGAGAAGAAAGACTCAATCAAGACGCTGTTGCTGACCCTCTGGAAATCGGAAGATGACAGAGTGTCGAAAACGGAATCAGGTGAGTTAGGCTCGGCATTGTCAATGTTCCTCGAAAAGATGAGTAAGGACAAGGAGATTGTCCCATGCTTCAATTCATTCTATGAGTTCATGCGTGACGAATACAGGGCTGAAATGGCAAATCGTCCGATACCCATCTACAAACAGGACTTCGACATCGACAATTTCCTGACAACCCTGCGGCAATATTATCATGGCGGGCGCTTCGACTTCCTTCTCAATTCTAAGGAGAATATCGACCTGCTCAACAAGCGGTTTGTGGTCTTTGAAATTGACGCGGTGAAAGACAACAAGGAACTTTTTCCGGTGGTGACAATCATCATCATGGAGGCTTTCATCAACAAGATGCGAAGGCTGAAAGGTATCCGCAAAGTCCTTATCTGCGAGGAGGCTTGGAAGGCCCTTTCTACGGCGAACATGGCGGAATATATGAGGTACATGTTTAAGACCGTCAGAAAGTATTTCGGTGAGGCTGTGGTGGTTACGCAGGAGGTTGATGATATTATCTCGTCGCCGATTGTCAAGGAGACAATCATCAATAACTCCGACTGCAAGATTCTTCTGGATCAACGCAAATATATGAACCGTTTCGACCAGATTCAGGAGTTGCTCGGTCTTACCGACAAGGAGAAAGCCCAGATTCTCAGTATCAATATGGCTAACAATCCAAGCCGCCTTTATAAAGAGGTGTGGATTGGACTCGGAGGCACACAGTCAGCAGTCTATGCCACGGAGGTGTCAGTCGAGGAATACTACTGCTACACCACTGAGGAAACGGAGAAGGTGGAGGTGCAGCGGCTTGCCGCCAAACTCGGAGGCAACCTTGAAATGGCTATCCGCATGATGGCACAGGCGAGAAGGGAGGGCGCGACATGAAGATACCAAAAGCATTTCATCCCATCCTCGGAGTACTGATTGGATTCATCCTTTTTCTCACTGGAATCGGAGTCTTATCGGTCGCATTTGTCGGCATGATAAAGGCTGTGGAATATGCCAAACCGTATGTGATTGAATTTGCCTCCGTAATCAACGCTCTATTCCAAAATTTCATCGAATGGCTACCGCTATGAAAGTCTTGAAAATCCTGATGGCAATCCTCTTCGGTATTGCCGCCGGCCTTATCGCTGTGCTGACATTCTCGCTCTTCCTCTTCGGACTCGGAGCAAAACTAATCGTGGGTCTGGCCCACAAAATCAAATAACTAAATTAAGTTCAAATGGATAAACATTATATTTTCAACATCGGGTATCTGACGCATACGCCATTTCCCGAAATTGCCCTTGGACTATTATTCCTTGTGGCTACTGTGATTCTCATCTACAAGTTTGTCTCAATGGTCAAAACTGGGAAAAGTTCTCCCAAAGAGATTTCATCTGCCCAGGACAAGAACACAGCAGTAGAAAAAGAAGCAGCCCCTTATCAATTCATTGATCTCCGTAAGAAAATCGAAGGTTTTTGGAGGGGGTATGCTGGAGGTTCCTCACTAAACATCCATGTCTTTTCTTGGGGAGATTCATTTCTCATGGATATGACATCGGAAGAATTAGGAATTAAGCATCAATATTATGTCTTTTCGGGGACTCTCTCGGATGACTATAAGTTCTATGCAGAGGGCTGTGAAACCTATACTTTCCTATTTAATGCCGAAATGGACACTCTTTTCTTTGCTGAAAAAGGACTATTTCTGAATCGAGTGTCGGAATACGAAATCACCATTGAGAATAAGATGAAAGAAGTAGTAGATAAAGTTCTTGATGTATCACTTAAAGACGTAAAATTCAAAGAAAATGAAACAGATTAAATTTCTCATTCCGCTTATCGCCCTCTGTCTGTTCCTCGGAACAGGCACGGCGAAAGCCCAGTGGACGGTCATAGACCCGTCCAACATCGCCCAGAGTATCGTAAACTCCTCAAAGTCACTTGTGCAGGAGTCAACGACAGCCCAGAATATGATAAACAACTTCAAGGAGACGGTCAAGATTTACCAACAGGCGAAGAAGTATTACGATGCGCTGCAAGCGGTCAACAATCTCGTCCGCGATGCCCGCAAGGTGCAGCAGACAGTCCTGATGCTCGGTGACATATCCGGCTACTATGTCAACAACTACAAGAAGATGCTCACGGATCCAAACTACACATCGGCAGAGTTATCGGCAATCGCCTCCGGATACACAAGGATTCTGGAAGATGCCACCGGAGTGCTGAATGATCTCAAACAGGTAGTGAATATCACCACGCTTTCCATGACCGACAAGGACAGAATGGATGTGGTAGATGACTGCTACAACGAGATGAAACGGCTGAAGAGTCTGACGGCTTACTATACCAACAAGAACATAAGTGTATCATACCTCAGAGCCAAGAAGAAGGCTGACACCCAAAGGGTAATCAACCTCTATGGCGACGGCTCTGAAAAATACTGGTGAGCCTATGCTGTGCGCTATTGATTTCTCAAATCTCCACACCATTCTCCGCTCACTATATGATGAGATGATGCCTCTGTGCAGCGAGATGTCAGGTGTGGCACAAGGGATAGCCGGACTCGGGGCATTGTTTTATGTGGCATACAGGATATGGCAGGCACTCGCAAGGGCCGAACCTATAGATGTATTCCCATTGCTACGTCCATTCGTGATTGGTTTTTGCATCATGTTTTTTCCGACTGTGGTACTCGGTACGATAAATTCGGTCATGTCTCCGATTGTCCAAGGCACGGCGGGAATGCTGGAGGGTCAGACTCTCGACATGAAGAAGTACCGCGAGGAGAAAGACAAACTGGAGTATGAACAGATGATGAAGGATCCGTCCACCGCCTATCTCGTTGATGACGCTGAATTTGACAGGCAGATTGATGAGTTGGGTGTGACAGAGGTCGGCACCGCCGCCGGAATGTATATCGAGCGTGGAATGTACAAGATGAAGAAAGCTATCCAAAACTTTTTCAGAGAGTTGTTGGAAATGCTCTTCCAAGCAGCCGCACTCACCATCGACACAATCCGAACATTCTTTCTGATTGTGCTGGCGATACTCGGGCCGATAGCATTTGCAATATCCGTGTGGGACGGTTTCCAGAACACCCTCGTCCAATGGATATGCCGCTACATACAGACATACCTGTGGCTCCCGGTGGCTGACCTGTTCAGCACGATACTTGCGAAAATCCAAGTCCTGATGCTCCAAAATGACATTTCGGAACTTACTAATAATCCGAATGTTGACCTTGACGGAAGCAACGCCGCTTACACGATTTTCATGATCATCGGCATTATCGGATACTTCACAATTCCCACTGTTGCGGGCTGGATTATCCAAGCCGGAGGTATGGGAAGTTACAACCGGTCAATCAACAACACCGCAATGACCGCCGGGTCATGGGGCGGTAGCATCGCCGGAGGCGTAGCAGGCAATGTCGCAGGTCGAGCAGGAAAACTCTTAAAATAAGTAACAAGTCAGAGTGATGAGTGACGAGGTATGTCACTCGGCAGGGCGACTTACCTTGTAACTCATCACTATGACATAATACCTAAATTGAATGGAATTTAAGTCATTAAAAAACATTGAAACCTCCTTTCGGCAGATAAGGCTGTTCGGGATAGTGTTCGTCTCGCTCTGCGCTATGATAGCCGTCGTCTCGGTGATTCTGTCACTGAACTTTGCCGAAAAACAACGAGAGAAAATATATGTCCTCGACAACGGCAAGAGCCTGATGTTGGCTCTGAGTCAGGACATGGAGCAGAATCGCCCGGCAGAGGCACGTGAACACGTCCGACGCTTTCATGAGCTGTTCTTCACACTCTCACCAGACAAGTCGGCGATTGAGCACAATATCAACCGCGCCTTGTCACTGGCTGACAAAAGTGCCTACAACTATTACACCGACTATGTGGAGAAAGGTTACTACAACCGCATCATAGCCGGTAACATAACGCAGGTACTTCAGGTTGACAGCATCGTCTGCAACTTCAACGATTACCCTTACAATGTGAGGACATTCGCCCGGCAGATGATAATACGCCAGAGCAATGTCACCGAAAGGTCGCTGATTACGAATTGCAGACTGGTCAACACAAACCGCTCGGACGACAACCCCAACGGCTTCATGATCGAGGGCCTGACAATTCTTGAAAACAAGGATTTAATTACGACAAAACGAACCCTTTCCCAATAACACTAAATCCCAAAATCCAAAATGAAACTTAAACAGAAATTTCAAAACCTCGTGTCGCCCTTATATAATAAGGTGTGGCACGGCCCGAAAGGAAGATTCACTGCCAAGATAAAGAAGGCGTGTGATGACCTTCCTCGCAAACAGCGGCTGACGGTTGTGACCGTCCTTCTCTCAGCCTTTGTACTCACCGCCTTCTTTGTCTTCGGCAACGCCTGCTATAAGATTGGCGCACGTCAGGCGCAGCACACAATCGAGGTCGAGCATATCAAGCCCATAGAATTACCAACCGATAAAACTTCAAGCCATGAAACTGCTCGATGACCTCAAAGCGAAGCTCATGCCGAAGACTCCGGCTGAGCGAGAGCGACTGAAGAGAATCGCTGTCTATACCGTCATGTGTCTCTCGTGCCTTTTCTGTATCTGGCTCATCTTCGCTCCCGGTGGCGATGATGGAGCAAAAGCCGGCAAAGCCAACATGGAACTTCCCGACCAGACCTCGGAGGGTATGCCCGAAACAAAGATGAAAGCTTACGAACAGGCCGATGCCAATGCTGACAAGGCAAAGCAGGACAGTACAATCAATGCGGTTTCTCTGCAACTCGACACTGTAACCAATCAGCCGTCACAGTCAGAGGTTGACGAGATTCAGAACTCGGCGACGGCATATCAGGCAGCGCAGGCTTCTCTTGAAGACTTCTATATCCCGGAGACTTCACAAGCTGAAATGCAGGTGGCCGAATTGCAGGAGCGCATCGCCGAATTGGAGATGCAGCAGTCAATGCCGGACTACAACAAACAATCTCCCAATGAGATGGAGTTGCTTGAACGCTCGTACCAACTTGCCGCACAATATATGGGCAATGGCAACGGCACTCCTCAACCTCCGGCTCCGCAAGAGGAGGAGAAAGGAAAGCGAAATGTGCAGCCGGTGGCGCAGGTAGTCAACAATGTTGTCTCGACATTGAGCAATGCCCAGTCTGCAAGAGGCTTCAACACTTCTGTCGGTGGCAAGCAACGGTTATCCAAGAACACCATCGCCGCAGTTGTTGCCGGAGACCAGACAATCGCCAACGGTCAGCCTGTCCGATTGAGGCTCACAGAACCTATGTGGGTAGGCAATCGGCTTATTCCACGCAACACCACCGTCACCGGATCCGGACGATTGAACGGCGAGAGGCTGGAGATTGAAATCACCTCGATTGAATCCGATGGCTCTGTCTATGAGGTTGAGTTGCAGGTGTTCGACACCGACGGTCAGGAGGGAATCAATATCCCCAATTCTATGGAGTCCGATGCACTGAGAGAAATCGGTGCCAACATGGGAAGCACGGTCGGCAGTTCAATCAACATCTCCACAGACGCGGGAGCACAGATAGTCTCCGATGTGGGACGAGGACTTCTAAACGGTGTCAGCCAGTACCTAACGAAGAAAGTGCGTGAGGTAAAGGTCAAGCTCAAAGCCAACTACCGGGTGATGCTGCATCAGCCGGAACAAAACTAAATTTTCAAAACCACTAAAAATCCAATTAGAAAAATGAAACTGAAAACATTTATTCTTTCCGCCATAGCCGTAATAGGCTTGGCAACCCCGGCATTTGCCAAAAACACCAATGTCAACGTGTCTTCCGACACTGAGACAACCGAAGTCCCCGAACATGACATGAACGTGTATGGTGCCAACTACACCGATGGAGACAAGTTCGAGGGTCTTACCCGAAAGGTCGGTTTCGACCGGATGATTCCGCCTCATGCGCTGGAGGTATGCTACAACAAGACCACGCATATCATCTTCCCGGCAGAGATTACTTACGTGGATCTCGGCAACGAGAACCTCGTAGCCGGACTTGCCGACGGAGCGAAGAACGTGCTGCGTGTCAAATCGGCATTCAAGTCGTTCAAGCAGGAAACCAACCTGTCGGTAATCACTGAAGATGGCAGCTATTACACGTTTAACGTGAAGTTTGCCAAAGAGCCACTGTTACTCAGCATTGAAATGACAGACTTCCTCCATGACGGTGAGGGGGTCAATCGCCCGAACAACGCTCAGGAGATTTATCTGGAGAAGTTAGGCTCTGAGTCCCCGATGCTTGTAAAGCTCATCATGAAGTCTATCTACAAGCAGAACAAGCGCGAGATCAAGCATATCGGTAGTAAGCGTTTCGGTGTCCAGTTTCTTCTTAAATCAATCTACACCAACAACGGTCTTCTCTATTTTCACACCGAACTGAAGAATACTTCCAATATCGCTTTCGATATTGACTATGTGATGTTCAAGATTGTGGATAAGAAGGTAATCAAGCGAACCGCCATGCAGGAGCAGGTCATTGAACCGCTCCGTGCCCAGAATTATGTGACGGTGGTACACGGCAAATCAACTGAGCACACAGTATTCGCCTTGGAGAAATTCACAATCCCCGACGACAAGCAGCTTGTTATCGAGGTCGCCGAGAAAGAAGGTGGCCGCCATCAGTCCTTTGTGGTAGATAACGAGGACATCGTGAGAGCCAATGTAATTGACGAATTAAGCATCCAATAAATCAGAATACAATGAAGAAGATTATGATAATCTTCGCTGCCATGATGCTTTCCCTCTTCGGGGGGAAGGCAATGGCCCAGCGAACACTTCCCGGCATGAAGTCGGTGGAAGTAAAGGCGAATATGGTTGACGGTTTCTATACCGGCTCATCCCGCAACTGCGGCTATTCTTTCGGTATCTATTACTCCATTTTCAAGGGTAACAATGCTCATGAATGGGTCTTCGGAGGAGAATATCTCCAGACCTATAAGCCATACGGAGAGAAAGGCCGAATCCCTGTTGCTGATTTTACCGCTGAAGTGGGCTACAATCTCCACCTGTTCAGCAACTACTCACAGTTCTTTCATCTTTATGGAGGCATATCCGCTCTCGGAGGATATGAGACGGTCAACTGGGGAAAGACGCTGCTGTCGGACGGTGCGACGCTCCATGACTCGGACGCCTTCATCTATGGCGGAGCAATCAATGTTCAGGCCGACTTTTACCTCTCGGATAGAATCGCACTGACAGCCAACCTTAAAGAGAGATTCATTTTCGGAAACTCAACTGGGCATTTCCGATTCTCCTACGGATTGGGTGTCAGATTCATAATCGAGTAAACGTATGGAACTGTTATCCGCAAAAGATTTGCCTTACATCAAGATTACTGATTTCATGGCTGCCATCGGGAGGAAGCCAATCAGAAAAGACGGTGATCTGATTGTATATGAGGCACCTTATAACTGTGCCCATTTATACCGTGAGTATGGGATTGAGACAAAGGATAAGCCGACGTGTGTTGTTGATACAGTGTCAAACAGTTGGTATGATTCAAAAAATAAGTCATACAATCTATGGGGTGACCTTCCTCAACTTGCAGGTGCAATGTTTGACTCTTATGACAATGAGTTTAGAACCCGCTACCTCTTGGATGTAATGAATGACTATATCCGAAAGAACACTATACGGCTGAATCCTATCCCGCGTGTGAAATTTGAAAATCATGGAAATGTGTTGTGTATGGTTTTTACCCCTAAAGAGGTGTCATTAAAAGAATTCCTGATTGAGGAAGGATACGTGACAATCAAAACAGAAGGGAATCTGTCATATTACAGCTATTACGGCAGATGGGGTAAAGACAGACATCCTGATGTTGTAGTTGACAATCAAAAGGATTTATGGATTGAGCCTCAATCCGGGAATAAACTGGGACTTTCTGATCTGGTATCAACCATAACCGGGGAAGAAAGCAGGTCTGATATTCTCTGGTATATCGGAGAGGTTCTGAGTGGCAAAGAAATTGTCAAGGAATTCGGGCCTGAGGGAATGAAGATAGAGCCTGCGCAACAAAAACTCAATATGCCTTCACATGATGAGGTTGCGGTTCAACCAAAAAGAAAGATGCGCCTATGAACATTAACGAAATCAGAAACATCTCTCTGGTTGACTTCCTCAACCGTCTCGGCTACAAGCCCACTGGAAGGGACAGCAAAGGTCTCTGGTTTTACGCTCCATACCGATCTGAGCGTAAACCATCGTTCCATGTCAATCCAAACAAAGGAGTTTGGTTTGACTTCGGAACCGGAGCCGGAGGGGACATCTTTTCGCTTGCAGGAGCAATGTCCGGCTCAACGGACTTTGTGAGGCAGGCTGCGTTCATCGCCGAAAAGATGTCGCTTCCGTGCGCTAAACCCTACAAGCCTATGCCATTCAAGGAAGAACCGACATTCGAGAATGTGGAAATCTCACGTCTGGAATCGCCATCGCTCCTCGGCTATCTCCGCAAGCGAGGCATACCCTGCGACGTAGCGCAGCAATACTGCGTGCAAGTTGATTACAGACTCCACGGAAAGGACTATTATGCCATCGGCTTTGAGAATAACGCACACGGTTACGAGTTGAGGAATCCCGCCTTTAAGGGATCTTATCCTCCGAAGCATATCACACATATCGCCAACGGCAACGCCCGGTGCAATGTATTTGAAGGTTTCATCGACTTCCTTTCCGCTGAGAAACTCGGCTACAATGACGGCAACGATACCATTGTCCTCAACTCGGTGGCGAATCTCAGTAAAGCACTGACTCCGCTCTCTGACTACTCGGTCATAAGTTGCTATCTTGACAATGACGATGCCGGACGTGCAGCCCTCGCCAAGCTCCGCAAGGAGTTTGGCGACAGGGTGGCCGACAAGTCAACCCTCTATCCCGACCACAAGGATCTAAACGATTATCTTGTGTCAATAACACCCAAACAAAAATCCAAATTAAAATTCTGAATTACAATGAAAACAATACTGAATAGAATAGGCGCAATCCGCGTCACTCCCGCCCGTTTCTTCGGGTTCTGGGCAATCCTTTTTGCCCTCGTCTTCTCTCTCTGCTCCTGCTCTGACGACCTCGATGTACAACAGTCATATCCCTTCACGGTGGATGTGATGCCATACCCCGACAAAATCTCCAACGGCGAGACCGTCGAACTGCGCATGACAATCCTCCCCGAAGGAAACTACGCCAATACCCTCTACACAATCCGATACTTCCAGTATGAGGGGAAAGGCACACTGAAACTTGTCGATGGCCCGACACTCGTCAACAACGACCGCGTTCTCCTCGAAAGTAAAGAGTTCCGACTCAACTATACCGCCAAATCAGCCGACAGCCAAGAGATATACATTTGTATAGAGGACAATTATGGCACTCGTTGGGAACAGACATTCGAGTTCAACAACAGCGACGGTGACGGCGGTTCAGGCAGTCTTGTCGTGACACCCATCAATCCCGGAACAATCACTCCCATAAACTATTAAGCAATGAGAAAAATTCTATATATCGTAATCGCGATGATGTCTCTTCTGACTTCATCGCAGGTATTCGCCGCCACCCAGAGTTGCGCCAAAGCGCAACAGACACAATCCCCTAAGAAAATCAAGCGAAGTATCATGGAACTGACGCTCTTTGAGCGTGCAGTTCTGATAATCAAACGCTTTGAAACTTTACATGATTCCAGCCGTCACTGGCCCTACTTGGGATATGGTCATAGAAAATTACCCGGAGAAAAATTCTTCCGTGGTTATAAGATGAGTGAGCGTGAAGCCGACGCGCTTCTACGCAAAGACCTCCGGAAATTCTGTGCTCTCTACCGCGACATGGGCAAAGACAGCATCCTACTCGGAGCGTTAGCCTACAACATCGGTCCCGGTGCCGTCAACAAATCCAGCGTATATAAAATGCTCAAATCCGGTAATCGCAACATCTTCAAAGCCTACACCTCCCATTGCCACTACAAAGGCAAACGGCACAAAGGACTATTGGAACGTCGTTATACAGAATTGGCTGCCCTATTCATTCCATAAAAACAAAGTCAATGCAAATCTGGCAATCAGATTTGCATTGACTTTTTCGTATAGCTGAACGCTTTATATATCATATATTGGTAGCATGGAAAGCATTCTTTGAATGCGGCGATCTGCGACTAACTATCGTATTTATTGAAAAGTTAACTGATATGTCAGTTTTTTTGATTAACTTTGCATATTGAAGTAACGATAAACGACTTGAAAATGACCAATCAATAATATCAAGGATATATAGGGCATAGCCCAAGATAAAAGAGAAAACTCCCACGCTGTCGTTACAGGCTTTGGTCAGCCCTCAATGCAGTATGGGAGTTTCATGATTTCATTTTGATGAATCAACTGTACAACATATATTGTGACGAAAGTTGCCACCTTGAACATGATGGGGAGAAAGCCATGGTTCTTGGGGGCGTATGGTGTCCTGATTCCCTCCGTAAAGGAATCGCACGAGATATTAGGAACCTTAAGGTAAAACATGGGCTCAACCCCCGGTATGAAATGAAGTGGAACAAGATTTCCAAAGGGAAACTTGATTTCTATATTGAATTGGTGGAATATTTTTTCTCCAATGTGAATCTGCACTTCAGAGGAATGGTCATCCCCGATAAGAGTATGCTCCGCCATGTAGATTTTGGTCAGACACATGATGATTTTTATTACAAGTGCTATTTCAGTCTGATTAAAACTTTATTGCAGCCCGGAGACCATTACAACATATATCTCGATATTAAAGACACTCGTGGAGAGACCAAAGTCAGAAAACTTCATGATTATCTGTGCAACAGCAAATATGACTTTAATCGGGACATGATCCGTAAAGTGCAGCAGGTCCGTTCTCATGAACTTGAACTTGTGGCATTGGCTGATGTGCTCATCGGGGCCTTGTCCTATGTGCATCGTGGCATAAACACCAGTAATTCAAAAATTACTGTCATTGAGAAAATCAAGCAACTGTCCGGATATTCTCTTTTGCAAAGCACTCTCTATCGGGAAGATAAGTTTAATATTTTTGTTTGGCATCAATCAAATGATAGAATACGATAAACTCCCGGAGAAAATATGCCTTGAAGACTACGGAGGCAATTACAAGGCATATATAGATGCTATATTTGCTGTGTTCGAGCGAGACTTCATCCGACACCAATCCACATTCGGCAATCATAAACTTTCGTTGAAATACCATCCTAAATTTCAGGAAAGGGCTTATACATTCTATCATATGACTCACAAAGGAGAAATTGAGTCCGAGCGAGAACCCGATCTTCGCAGATGCGAATGTTTGCCTTGGGCACGTCCGACTGTTGAGAATGTCGAGGAATGGAATTTAAAGTTTTGGCGTCAATCCCGTCAGCGTTCCAACAACCGTGTCTGCATAGCTCTTGAAACAGAGGATGAGACTTACTTTGTGATTCTTGAGGTACGCGAAACTTATGTCTTATTGTGGACTGCATTCCTTTCCGAATACAAGCATCAATCAAAGAAGAAACTAAAGGAATATGAGGATTGGAAAAAGGATGAAGGCGTTGACATCAATACTCCTGATGAGCTGATTGCACTGATACAAGAGTCCATAAAAAAAGCAAGAGGCTAACCTGTTCAGCCGCCTCCGTAACTCCTTCAACTACGTGGTTGATGAGCTAATTATGTCGCAAAATTACGACTTTTCTACGAGATAAACAAATTCTCGAGGATAAAAGTTGAAAAATCTATGGGATTATCCACGGCTGCAGAGTCCAACAGCAAATGCAAATTTATGCAACCTTATCGAAAAAACGCTTCTTTGGAGTGTCGAAGTCAATTTTCTCCCGTGGACGACGGTTGAGTTTCTTTTGTATCTCCATAATTCGTTTGTCTGAAAAGTCATCAAAATTGGACTTTTTAGAGATAT
>CAJSYI010000042.1 GCA_910573745.1 Muribaculaceae bacterium
CGTACATATATATATATGACTGCATATACACACTTGATATAACTTGAGGATGCGGCCGGGGGCAGCCGAAGACCGAAGTCAACTGCAAGTACGGGGATTCGGGCGAGACGATAAATCGGCAGGCACCGCCAATACATCAGGGCTTATAATGATAAATCCCGAACTCATCCACCGACACCAACCCTTCATCAGTCATCTGCTGCAGCACCTTGAATGCCTCAACCGACACATTTCCGAAATGACGGTCGAAGACATGTATGGACATTCCATCAGGACAGGATTCCATAAGCCTGACAACCCTTCCATACAGCAAGCCTGAATCCGGCATCACAGTCCGACGAGCGCGACAAACATCGCAAGAACAGCAATCCTTGGATTCGTTTTCTCCAAAATAGCCTAACATACGCTTTACCCGGCATCCTTTGTCATTGTAGGCATAATCAATCATCGCCTCCGCCCTCTTCTTCATAGCGTCTTTGCGCATCTCAAGGACAACTCTCGGAATCACCATATCACGAACCTCCTCGCGAGCCGTTGCGAAATATATATAAGGAGTACGCGAACGTGGCACATAATGAATCAATTTCATTTTTCCGAGTTCAATCAGAATCCCGTATACCTTATCCTCGTCGATTCCGGCGTCGGCAGCTATCTTGGATTCAAAGACAAACACATAATCAGTGAATATTCCCGGATAATTACGCAAAACCGCAGTAAGAACCTTCTCGGAGTCGCAAGACACACGGGCAGAATAAAGTTCCTCACGGCTTGCCAGCACAATTATCCTTGACCTTGACTCCTTCTCCTCCATATAATCTATGTATCCTGCACGGGTAAGAATCTTTAGCGCGGCCTCACATTCGACATCCCGAATATTGAAGACCGTGCAGAATCTCTGGAAATCAAATTCCCTCAAAAGCTGATATCCCTCACCTATCCCCACATTGAAGAATACACACAGATTCTGATATGTCTGCTTTATGAAACCTCGTTCGGGAAAAGCTTCAGTCACATGACGCCTGAGAACGGCTTTGTCGCGGCTTCCGCGCAGAAGCACCGCAAACGATTTTCCTCCGTCGCGACCGACACGCCCGGCTTCCTGATAATACTCTTCAAGCGACGGCGGCAAGTCGTAATGAATCACCAGACGGACATCGGGCTTGTCAATGCCCATGCCAAACGCGTTTGTGGCCACCATAACCCTCACCTGCCCCGTCTTCCATAGGTTCTGCCTATCCTCCTTCACCTCAAAAGGCAGTCCGGCATGATAAGATGTGGCCGAGACCCCTTCAGCTACCAAGGTCTCAGCTACCTGTCTTGTGCGTTTCCTGCTCCTCACATAAACTATGGCCGATCCAGAAGTACGGGAAAGTATGTGCAACGCCTCATTTATCTTCAAATCCGTCGGACGCACTATATAACTTATGTTGTCGCGGGCAAAGCTCGCTTTCACCACTCTGGCATCAGGGCGGAAATCGAGTTCCCTGCATATGTCGTCCACCACTTCCGGTGTGGCCGTGGCGGTCAACGCCACGACCGCAGCTTTCGGAGCTATCTTCCGAAGCTCAGCAATGCCGAGATAAGACGGGCGGAAATCATAGCCCCACTGAGAGATGCAATGCGCTTCGTCAACCACAATCAGACGAATCGGCAGATGACGGAGCTCTTGAAGGAACCGGTGATTCCGGAGGCGTTCCGGGGCAAGATACAGAAAACTGCATCCATCGTTGGCAAGGCGTTCCCAAGCCATACGGATTTCACGGGAAGACATCGCAGAATGAAAGAACACTGCCTTGACACGCCGGGCACGCAGGTTGTCCACCTGATCCTTCATAAGAGAAATCAAAGGCGTAACCACAACAGTAAGGCCGCCAAGGACAAGCCCCGGCACCTGAAACGCAACGGATTTTCCGCCTCCGGTAGGCATAAGGCCAAGGGTGTCGTGGCCGTCAAGCACCGACCTCACAATCTCCTCCTGAAGAGGGCGGAACGACCCGAATCCCCAATGACGGCGCAGGATTTCCTTTGCCCTTTTCACCTCTTCTCGGAAAGCCTTATGTCGCGTATCATCAACTGCACCGAATCAGGCTTCCCCGCGCGTCTGGTCTGCTCTATGGTGTAACAGATGTCTATGGGCTTATGCGCATGTATATGCTCGAAATACGGAGCCATATTGAACGCAATTGCGTTTATCACACGGCTCGTGCTGTCGTCCTCAAGTTCAAGCTTAATATGCTCCAGATTCTTTCCCACGAGTTTGCTCGTACCGAAATCAAAGACATTCCTTGTTATGAATATCGGCTTCTGGTTGCCCGGACCGTAGGGATTGAACTTTTTGAGAAAAGCCATAAGCTCCGGGGTTATGTCGGCAAACTCTATTTCGGCATCAATCTCTATCTGTGGTGAAAGCTGGTTGGGCTGTATATGTTCAGCCACATACTGCTCAAAGCGTCTGCTGAACTCAGGTATGTTCTCCTCTTTCAGGGTGAGGCCGACCGCATAAGCGTGGCCGCCGAAATTCTCAAGGAGCCCCCGGCTTGCGTTGACCGCAGAATAGATGTCAAAGCCCTGTGCCGAACGGGACGAACCGGTAGCCATCCCGTTGGAATATGTCAACACGACCGAAGGCTTATAATACAGTTCTGTAAGGCGTGAAGCCACTATGCCTATTATGCCCTTATGCCAGTCTTTGTTATAAATGACAATGGAGCGCTTGCCTTCAATTATGCTGACATCATTGGATATGAGCCGATTGGCCTCTTCCGTTATGCGCTTGTCGAGTTCCTTACGGTCTTTGTTGTACTGGTCGATGGCCTTTCCTTTCTCATAAGCGTCATGGAGATCGCGGCACACAAGAAGATCCACTGCCTCAATTCCACTCTGCATGCGACCGGAAGCGTTTATCCGGGGGCCTATCTTGAAAATGACGTCGGAAATGGTGATGTCCTTGTTTGTCAGCTTGCAAAGGCGGATGATGCTGCGCAGACCGAGATTAGGGTTGCTGTTGAGCCGTCTGAGTCCGTGATAAGCCATGACACGGTTCTCATCCACAATAGGCACAATGTCAGCGGCGATGCTCACGGCCACCAGATCAAGCAAGGACTCCAACTCATTGTGGTTCGTAAGGCCGTTGCTGAGGGCGAACGCCTGCATAAACTTGAATCCGACCCCGCATCCGCTCAGATGCTGGCAAGGATAAGTGCTGCCCGGCATCTTCGGGTTCAGTATGGCCACCGCAGGAGGAAGCTCCTCGTCAGGCACATGGTGGTCGCAGATTATGAAATCGATTCCATGTTCCTTTGCATACCGTATTTCCTCTATGGCCTTTATTCCGCAGTCAAGCACAATGACCAGCCTTATGTCGTTTTCAAGGGCATAGTCTATGCTTTTGCGGGAAATGCCATATCCCTCCTCATACCGCGTCGGTATGTAATACTCCACATTGCTGTAATAGTTCTGGAGATATTTGTAGACGAGCGCGACCGCAGTCGTTCCGTCCACATCATAATCCCCGTAAATCATTATGCGCTGCTTCGCACCCATTGCCTTGTTGAGCCGTTCCACAGCCTTGTTCATGTCCGGCATAAGGAACGGGTCATGCAAATCGGCAATGGCCGGAACAAAGAACCTCTCCGCTCCCCTGCGTGTGTTGATGCCGCGACGCAAAAGCACCTCGGCTATGGGGAAAAGCTGACCGCACGCAGGCAGCAACTCGTCGGCTTCCTGACGTTGCTGAAGCGTAAGCGGCTGATAATTCCATTTATAAGTCATTGTGGCGTATCTTTTTTGATTAATCCGGCAATCCTGTCCAACCGCGCAACAGTTGAGGAATGCCAAAAGCCGAGAAGGGAAGCCGAGGAATGAGAATTTGCAAAGGTACGAAAAAAAAACCAAATATCCAAATCCCGAATCCGCACCACAATGAAGAAAATCTATTGCACAACATAGCAAATATGCTTAAATTTGCAGACAGAAAAAGCATCTCCGCAATATGTGATTACAGAATGGTGGGACTGGCAGACTGCAACAACTTCTTCGTTTCCTGTGAGCGCACTCTTGACCCGTCGCTCGAGGGGCGTCCCGTCGTGGTGCTGAGCAACAACGACGGATGTGCCATCGCACGCAGCAACGAGGCGAAACGCCTCGGCGTGAAGATGGGGCAACCGGCCTTCGAACTGAGAGACCTGATAGAATCGGGGAAACTTATCGCGCTTTCAGGCAATCACATACTGTACCGCGACATAAGCCGAAAAGTACACAGGCTTTTCCGCCGCTTCGTCCCGTCTGCAATCGACTATTCCGTGGACGAATCCTTTCTGGACTTCTCAGGCATACCAGCCGGAAACCTGCGCCAGATAGCCGAGGAAATCACTGAAGCATGCCGCAAAGAACTCGGAATCCCAGTAACGATCGGAATAGCGGCCACAAAAACTCTTGCAAAGGTCGCCACACACATCTGCAAAAAGCGCAATAGGCGAACAGGAATCCTCACCGACCACAAAGAGATAATGGACGAAATGGAGAAGCTCCCGATCGGAGAGCTTTGGGGCATAGGCCGACGTCTGTCAAAGCGGCTTATGGCCAAAGGTGTGTACACTGCCGCCGATTTCTACCGTCTGCCGCTGATACGGGTGCGCGGGAGCTTGGGAGTAAACGGCGAACGGTCTTGGCGGGAACTCCACGGCACGCCGTGCATAGAACTGAAGCATACGGAACGCGACCTTCAGGATTCCATAAGCGAGACTCGTACATTTCCCAAAGACATCGAAGACTACGACTACATACGCACCCGTATTGTCATATACGCCACCGACTGCGCACGCAGGCTCCGGGCGATGCAGGGACAATGCGCCGCAATCACTGTATTCCTTCGTTCCAACAGATTCCACACCGAAAACGGCTATCACCGGTCGGAGGCAACCGTGAGCTTCACAAGCCCCCAGACCGACACATCCGCGTTGGCTGAAGCCGCCACACAATGCCTCAACAGAATATTCAGTCCAGGAGTGGGATACAAACGTGCCGGCGTCGTCCTTAGCCGAATCACCAGAACCGGCGCATCCACGCCATCGCTCTTCGATGAAGCGTATGCTGACACACGCGACACCTCGCAACTGCTCGCGGCCATCGACAGAATAAACCGTAACCCGGGAATGCCAGGCCTAAAACTCGCATCCCAGATGACCGCCGGCCATCCTTGGCAAAACGACGGCTACACCTCCTCATTCCATGCCCCGGACAAAGAATTAGCTAATTAATGCTAAATAAGCGAAGAATTGCAGGAGATTCCGAGTATTTTCATTAACTTTGTGGTTTGAACGAACAAATGCATTTATGGCTTCATTCAATCTAAAAGGCATGGGGGTGGCTCTGGTTACCCCGTTCAAAGAGGACAAAAACATAGACCTGGATGCTCTCGACAGGCTGCTTGACTCACTTGTGGAGGCAAAAGTGGACTATATAGTCGTGCTCGGCACGACGGGCGAGACTCCCGCGCTTTTCCCCGAAGAGAAACAACTTATAAAGAACCGTGTGCGCCACCGCATCTCAGGACGCATTCCGCTCGTTATAGGCGTGGGAGGCAACAACACTATGGCGGTCGTGGACGAACTGAAGAAGGGCGATTTCGACGGATTCGAGGCTGTGCTCTCTGTAGTCCCTTATTACAACAAGCCTTCCCAAGAAGGGATATACCAGCATTACAAGTCCATAGCCGAGGCTTCGCCGCTTCCGGTAATACTATACAATGTGCCTGGACGCACAGGGGTCAACATGACTGCAGAGACCACCCTGCGGCTCGCCCGCGACTGCGACAACATAACCGGCATAAAAGAGGCATCCGGAAACTTCGTGCAGATTGAGGAAATAATCAAAAACAAACCGGAAACATTTCAGGTGATTTCAGGCGACGACGGAATCACGTATCCTCTGATGACGCTCGGGGCGGTAGGCGTGATTTCCGTCATAGGCAACGCTTTGCCCAAGGAGTTCGGGCGTATGGTGCGCCTGTGCCTTGACCACAAATTTGACGAGGCCCTTAAGATACACTTCAAGTTCACCGAGCTGTTCAACCTGATGTTCGTGGACGGCAACCCGGCGGGCGTGAAATGCGCACTCAACGCCTTGGGAATGGTTTCCAACGAACTCCGTCTGCCTCTCGTGCCTACGCGCTTATCGACCAACGAAAAGATCCATTCACTCATCGCCGCCTTGAGGTAGGCTTCAGGCATCAGGTTTCATAAGAGTGTGTTTGGAATTTTTCTTCAGGATTTTTTATGGAGGATTTCGGGACGGATTCGCGCATGCAGACGAGGGAGTGCAGCGGGCTGCATGACCGAGGCAAAGGCGCGAAGACGCCCGAAAGGCCCATAAAGGCACACTCTGGAACATTTCACGGCATTTTTAAGTCCTTTCCGGCCTTTCACTCGTTGCATAGCCCGCTATGCGCCTCGTTCCAAGACTCGGAAAGCCCTGTAAAACTGCCTGTAAAAATCAGAATAAAAATTCAAACACACTCTAAGAGTGATCGACAGGGCTACAGCTGAAAAGATAAAGGATGCCGCCGACATCGTGGAGGTGGTGAGCGATTATGTGCATCTGACCCGACGAGGCTCCAACTATATGGGGCTTTGTCCGTTCCACAACGAGCGCACGCCGTCGTTTTCGGTCAACCGACGCAAAAACATGTGCTACTGCTTCTCATGCCACAAAGGCGGGTCTCCAGTCAATTTCATAATGGAGAAAGAGGGAATCAGCTATCACGACGCCCTTCTCCAGCTCGCGAAAAAATACGGCATCGAGGTTCAGGAACGGCAGATGACCGATGAAGAGCGCATGCGGCAGAGCCTGCGCGAGGGGATGCTTGTGGCCAACGAATGGGCCATGCTCCAAATGGAGCACAACCTTACAGAAACCCAAGAGGGTCGCGACATAGGCCTGCAATACCTGAGCCACCGCGGCCTCACACCCGAAGCCATCAAGAAATTCCATCTGGGCTACGCCCTCGACCGGCCGACAGCCCTTGCCGATGCGGCAAAATCGGCAGGATACGACCTTGAAGTGCTCAAGGCGGTGGGGCTTGTGGGCGTCTCCCAACGAGGCAACCTTTACGACCGCTTCCGAGGGCGCGTGATTTTCCCCATACTCAACCCTGCAGGCAAAGTGGTGGCCTTCGGCGGAAGAGACCTCAAGGGCGGCCCTGCGAAATACGTCAATTCACCCGAATCCGACATATACAAGAAAAACCGCGAGCTCTACGGCATCCATCAGGCCAAAAACGAAATAGTGCGCCAGGACAAGTGCTTTCTCGTGGAGGGGTACATGGACGTGATAGGCATGTGGCAGTCCGGAATGGAAAACGTGATAGCATCGTCAGGCACCGCGCTCACCGACGGACAGATAGCCCTCATACACCGCTTCACGGAAAACATCACTCTTCTATATGACGGCGACGCGGCCGGCATAAAGGCTTCGCTCAGAGGAATAGACATGCTTCTGAGCCACAAGATGAAGGTGAAAGTGCTTCTCCTCCCCGACGGGCACGACCCCGACTCTTTCGCACGGGTAAACACGCCGGAAAAATTCAGGGAATACGTAAAGGCACACGAGACAGACATCATACGCTTCAAGACGCAGGTGATGATGCAGGATGCAGCAGACGACCCTCTTAAACGCTCCGATGCCATAAGAAGCGTAGTCGAATCACTCGCCTGCATCCCCGACCCGATCACGGCAAAGGTCTACATACAGGAATGCGCGCGGCTGATGAACGTGGATGAAGAAACAATTTCCACCGAAACACAAAGAATGCGCGTCAAAGTGCTGGAACGTATCCGCAGCGAACGGCGGCACGAGTCCGAAAAAGAGCGCATTGACGTTGAACTCAGGCAGAAAGAAGCTCCAGACCCACTGCCAAAACACGAACGGACTTCCGACAACGACATACAAAAAAAAGGCCAAGAACCTGCCGCAAAACCCGAATCAAGGCTCTACCCGCTTGAACGGCAAGTGGTAAGATATTGTGTCCGCTACGGTATGATGGATTTCTGTGAAGGCGTGGACGAAGGGGGCGAAGCGGTATGGCTCAACGTGGCGGAATTCATCGATTCAGAGTTCCGTGCCGACGGAGTGGCATTCTCATCTCCCACATTCTCAAGCGCGCTTGAAACGACACTCGCCATGAAGGCTCGCTACAAGACCGACGCAGAACGCTACAAGACGGCCCGACAGCCTGAATATGACGAAAAACGCCGCAAAGGCATAGACGAGATTGCGGAAAAAGCACTCGACCTCAATATGATAGCATATGAGGAGAAAATGCTTGACGAACGCATAGATGAGGAAATGTGGAATGACCTCAGACTTTTCTCAGCCGAATACACCGGGCGCATGCTCGCAAGCCACGAGGACGACGGCATCCGACGTCTGGCAAACGAATGCATAAACGACACGCCGCCGTTGAGCAAGCGGTTTGACAGGCTCGGACAGAATCTGCCTGAACATGAACGCCTCGTGGAACTCCTGCCCCGCGCCATCGATGAACTCAAACAAGGCATCATAAGGCTGAGAATCGATTCGCTCATGAAGGAGATGCGCGATTGCCAACAAAACGGCGACACAAGCCGCATCCCTGAAATAATGCAGGAAATAAGCCATTTGCACCAACTCCAGTCGCAGATAGCAAAAGCAATAGGAGAACGCGTGATATCTCCCATCAGATAAACGGTCAAAAACGCTCAATCTCAATACAAGAATGAACATACTTGAAATATCCGGCCTTACCAAGCATTATGCCGACAAGACTGCTCTCGACAACGTGAGCTTCAACGTCGAAGCCGGCTCGATATGCGGACTTCTCGGCCCTAACGGCGCAGGAAAAACCACCCTGCTCCGAATCATCAACTCCATACTCGTGAGCGATGCCGGCACGGTAACAATCAATGGAGAACCGGCATCGCGCCATGCCAACCGCCTCATCGGATATATGCCGGAGGAACGCGGGCTGTACGACAAGATGCGTGTCGAAGACCAGATCATGTACTTCGGCCTGCTGAAAGGGGGCGAGCATCCCAGGCTACGCGTGGTCATGGAAGAGTACATGGACCTTTTCAACCTAATCCCTGACCGACGCCGACGCGTAAAAGAGCTGTCAAAGGGAAACCAGCAGAAGGTGCAGATCATCGCGACACTCGTACACGAACCTCAATTGGTGATACTTGACGAACCGTTCAGCGGTTTCGACCCCATCAACGGCGCCCTTCTCCAGCAACTCATCAGGCGTCTGCACGACAGAGGAACCACTATAATGCTGTCTTCCCACAATATGCCTGCAATAGAGGAAATATGCTCCGACATTGCCCTGATAAACCATGGGAAGCTGCTGCTCAACGGCCACATCGCAGACATAAAAGAGGCTCACCAGACACACAACCTGCTTCTTACCACCAGAAAGGAACTTTCCCTCCAACTCCTCCTCGACAGCGGACTTATAGCTGAGGCCACGCCTACAGAGACACGAAACTGGAGAAAGGGATGCGCCTACAGACTCAGGAAAAGGGAAAACGCAAAAAATGCAGACATACTCGATGCCGTGGCAATACAAGGGGAGATACTCCACTTTGAAGAGGAGCTGCCCACGCTCAACGACATCTTCATCTCATACGCATCTCCGAAGGCAGAGGCTTAAAGTGTGTTTGGAATTTTCCTTCAGGATTTTTTATGGAGGATTCCGGGACGGATTCGCGCATGCAGACGAGGGAGTGCAGCGGGCTGCATGGCCGGGACAAAGGCACAAAGACGCCCGAAAGGCCCATAAAGGCACACTCTGGAACATTTCAAGGCATTTTTAAGTCCTTTCCGGCCTTTCACTCGTTGCATAGGCCGCTATGCGCCTCGTTCCAAGACTCGGAAAGCTCTGTAAAACTGCCTGTAAAAATCAGAATAAAAATTCAAACACACTCTTAAGTGTGTTCACAAAAATTCATATTTTTCAAAACAGAAACAATGTCGCAACTTTCATTGATAATAAAAAACGAGTATCTCACCGACATAAAATCCAAATCTTTCTGGATAGCCACTTTCGTATTCCCTCTGGTGATGGTGGCTTTCGGCGCCTTCATAGGATTCCTCGCCGGAGATTCGGAATCACTAACCAAAACCGCCAACTTCGCCGCTCCTGAGCCTGATGAGATGACCCCGGCCAAGGCTATGGGAATGATGCTCGGCATGCTCCTCACGCTTTTCATAATGATGTACGGGGCACAGATATTCAACAAGGTGAAGACCGAGAAATGCAACCGAATAGTCGAAATCCTTGCCACGTGCGTGGAAGGACGCACCATGCTTATGGCAAAAATCATATCCGTAGGACTGATAGGACTCACACAGCTGATGCTATGGTTTCTGCTGACCGGGGTTATTGCAGCCGGAATATTGATAGTGTTCATGCCCGACATCTCATTTGGTTTCCTTACCAATCCGATATTCTGGCGTGCGCTTGTATGGAGCATTCTGTTCTTCATAGGCGGCTATATATTCTACGGCTCGATGTTCGCCGCCGTAGGGGCCATGACCGACAAGAACAATGAGAATCAGGAATATATGTCAATCCTGACTTTCCTTCTTCTTGGCGCGTTCTACATCGGTGAATACGCCGTGGACAATGGCGAGGGCGTTTTTGCCACCGTATGTATGTTCCTACCGTTCACATCCCCCACGGTCGGGACAGTAAACGCGGTCGGAGAGTCCTCGCCTCTGTGGATGAGCCTTTTGTCCCTTGCAGTGCTTTACGGGTCTGCACTTCTTTCGATTGCCTTCGCCGGAAAAATCTACACCTCATCGCTGCTTCTTAAAGGGAAGAAATTCTCTCCCAAAGACATCATGACATTCCTCAGATCCAAATAAGGAAGCATCGGTTTTTGGCCGTTAAGGCCATTCGTTGTAACTTTGCAGGCTAAAAGAAACCAAAGATGAAGTTTACAATAGACGCAACCGCACCAGAATCAAAGGCACGAGCCGGAGTTTTCACCACCGACCACGGGCCGGTGGCCACCCCGGTATTCATGCCGGTTGGGACCGTCGGCTCCGTGAAAGCCGTACACCAGCGTGAACTGCGCGACGACATAAAAGCCCGAATCATATTAGGCAACACATACCACCTTTATCTGCGCCCCGGCACGGAAATACTCCGCAAGGCCGGAGGCCTGCACCGGTTCATAGGCTGGGAGCGTCCAATCCTGACCGACTCCGGCGGCTTTCAGGTATTCTCCCTTTCAGGCCAGCGCAAGCTCCGTGAAGAGGGTGCCCTTTTCCGCAGCCACATAGACGGAAGCAAGCATCTGTTCACGCCGGAGAACGTGGTGGACATCCAGCGGACAATTGGCTCCGACATAATGATGGCACTTGACGAATGCGCTCCGGGAACGTCGGACTACGACTACGCAGCCAGTTCGCTCGACCTGACACACCGTTGGCTCAAACGCGGATGGGAGCATTACAAGGCCACCGAACCTGTCTACGGACATTACCAGTCATATTTCCCGATAGTACAAGGCTGCGTCTATCCGGAGCTGCGACGCCAGTCGGCAGAATTCGTGGCTTCTCTCGGAGCCGACGGCAACGCAATCGGAGGGCTTGCCGTCGGCGAACCTACAGAAAAGATGTATGAGATGATCGAGGTGGTGAACGAGATTCTGCCCGCTGAAAAGCCTCGTTATCTGATGGGCGTAGGAACCCCGGCCAACATCCTTGAAGCCATCGACCGCGGCGTGGACATGATGGACTGCGTGATGCCCACCAGGAACGGACGCAACGGCATGATATTCACCCGTAACGGAATCATGAACATGCGCAACAGGAAATGGGCCGACGATTTCGCTCCGCTTGATTCCGGAGGCCCGGCATGGGTTGACGAAGAGTATTCTAGGGCATATGTGCGACATCTCGTTACCACAGGAGAGATACTCGGCCTCCAGATATGCTCCATCCACAATCTCGCATTTTATCTTTGGCTCGTGGACGAGGCAAGAAAGCACATCATAGCCGGAGACTTCGCACAATGGAAACCGCAGATGGTTGAAAGCGTTACACGTCGTCTTTGACAGATATAAGCTGATTGACAATATGTTCCGAAAAAAGAATACCGAGCCTGACATTACAGTGCAGCCTGGACTGGACTTGCCTGGAATCTCTATGGAAATACAGGAAGAGACAACCGTCCCCGCTCCTGAAGCAGACACCGAATCCAAGAGTCCAAAGGGGAACAAGCCCCGTTTCGGCTGGCTCAGGCTGCCTATTCTTGACCGGTACATCCTCGGCAAATTCCTTGGGACATACTTTATGGCCACAATCCTTTTCTTGGCCGTAATAGCGATGTTTGACGTTACGGAAAAGCTTGACGCATTCCTGACGGCTCCGATCAAAGAGACCTTGTTCGACTATTTCCTGTCTTTCCTGCCCTATTTCGCCAATCAGCTTTCTCCCCTCTTCGTATTCATCTCAGTGATATTCTTCACATCGAAGATGGCCGGGAATTCCGAGATAATAGCCATTCTTTCAAGCGGTGTAAGCTTCCGACGCCTGCTGCGTCCATATATGATCGGGGCGGCAGTTATAGCAGCCTTGACATTCGTTCTGAGCAACTATCTCATACCTCCGACAAACGTACGCAGAATCGATTACACCAACAAATACGTGCGCAACAAGCGCGTGGACACTGGTGTGAACATACAGTTGCAGGTCAAGCCGGGCGTGGTGGCATATTTCGGCCGCTTTGACAACACCAACAAGACCGGCTACCGATTCTCGCTCGACAGGTTCGAGGGAAAGAAGCTGATGTCAAGGCTGACGGCGCAGACAATCACCTACGATTCCACACGCCTCTACCAATGGCAGCTGCACGACTATATGATACGCGATTTCAACGGTATGCGTGAAAAAATAACCAAGGGAAGCTCTCTCGACACAGTGCTGACAATCGAACCTAAAGACTTCCTCATTTCCGCCAACGACCAAGAAACGCTCACCACACCTCAACTTACGGAATACGTGGAAAAGCAGAAGATGCGCGGAGTGGCCAATATCAAAGCATTTGAGATAGAGCGGGAAAAGCGTTATGCCGCCACGGCTGCCGCCTTCATACTGACACTGATAGGAATGTCTTTGTCTTCCCGAAAAGTGAAAGGAGGTATGGGTCTCAACATAGGAATCGGACTTGCTTTGAGTTTCAGCTACATACTGTTCTCTACCGTTACAAGTTCGTTTGCCGTTTCCGGACTCACCACTCCTTTCATAGCGATGCAGATACCCAACGTGGTCTATCTCCTAATCGGTCTTTATCTCTACAGACGCGCATCCAACTATTGACGGCCGCCTCACAGACGGCAATTCCTGATCACATCCATACCGAACAGTCCGCGCCGGATTTCTACCTCAATATGACTTCCGGTGCGTTTGCGTGCATATTCAGAGACGGGAACCTCAACGTACTTGGTGCGTCCGTCCGGAAGCGTAATCAGGAAATAGTACGAATACCATTTTTCTCCCGTAGCAATCATACGTCGGCCCGACCGACGCGTCTTATTGTGGGCCTTCTGGAATTTTCCGCTCACCGTAGCCTTCTGGAAATCCGTAGTGGACGGATTGCTGCACCAGTAATTCAGCCCGAAGACAAGCATAAACACCAACGGCCCCACAAGAACGTATTGACAAAGGACTGAGAGCCACATGGACACACTCTTTGTCAGACGCCGCCACAACGGCATCAGCAACGGCAACGTGGCCGATGCGACAAAAAATGCCGCACCAACCCCTATCCATACGGAAGCAAACGTCTTTTCATAATAGAAAATGCCTACTCCGGCCATGGCTGCCGCCACAAAGAGCAGGATGACACAAAGTGCCAACTTCCCGTTTTTCATGGTCTGATATATTTATCTATAACACTTTAAGACTGTGGATTGCGTCGTGTGGGTTCTCCGCGCCGAAGACATAGCTTCCAGCAACAACCATCTCTGCACCTGCAGCCGCCAAACGCGCACCTGTAGATGCATTCACTCCGCCGTCCACCTCGATTATCGCCTTAGACCCTGTGGCACGTTTCAATGCCGCAAGCTCGGCGACCTTCTTCACCGAATGCTCGATGAAAGGCTGCCCGCCGAAACCGGGATTGACCGACATCACCAGCACCAAGTCCACATCCTCGATTATATCCACCAGCGTAGAAACAGGGGTGGCAGGATTGATGGTAACTCCGGCCTTCATCCCTGCATTGTGTATGCGCTGCACCACACTATGGAGGTGCGGACAAGCCTCCTGATGGACGTTCATTATTTCGGCACCAAGATCGCGAACCTGCGAAATCCATTTGTCCGGCTCGACAATCATCAGGTGGACGTCGAGAGGCTTCTCGCAACGCTTGGCCACAGCCTTCATCACGGGAAAGCCGAACGAGATGTTGGGTACGAAAACGCCGTCCATCACATCAAGATGGAGATAGTCGGCTTCAGATGAATTTATCATGGCCAAATCGGGCACAAGATTGCCGAAATCGGCCGACAACAACGAAGGGGATACTTTCATAGAGCAAGTAAAACCAATGAATTTAAAGTAAGCAGCTGTTAAGATAATACGACACAGCCAAGTCCTATCTCTTTTTGCTGAAAGCCTTCCAGCATATGTATATCACGCACAGAATCAACAAGCCGTAACCGCCCCATGTGAGATAACGGTTGTACTCTTCCACCTTGTCGAAAAGCTGCGGCAGCGACACATGAAGAGAAAGCCAATAGCCCAACGATGCGAGAACCACATTCCATACCAATGCGCCCAAAGAGGTGAACAGAGCGAACAGCCCCACGTTCATACGCGCCAATCCCGCCGGTATGGAAATCAGCTGACGTATTGCCGGAATGAGACGTCCCACAAACGTGGAGACAGCCCCGTGCGCATCGAAGTATCGCTCAGCCTTGTCCACCTTCGCGCTGTCTATCAGACATGCGTGTCCCAGACGGCTGTCTGCAAACCTGTAGACCACCGGCCGTCCTATCCACAAAGCCAGATAATAGTTGATGAAAGCACCGCAAAGCGCGCCAAGGGTAGCAAAAAAAACAACCAGATATACATTCATGCCGGAATCCGGAGACGCACATGCAAGATACGCAGCCGGAGGCACAACGACTTCTGACGGAAAAGGAATGAACGAACTTTCCACCACCATAAACAGGAACACGAAAAGATAGTTCGCATTGTCCACAAACCATGCGAAGAATTCGCCGGCATTGAACATCGACATTGTAATCAGGTCAAGCACAGGATTTTGAATATTAATTTACAAACATAATAAAACAGGAGAGACCGGTTTGTCGCGGCATACAGCCGAAACGCTCCGCAAAGTTACGCAAAATCCCCGGCTCACACAATCATTTTTTGATATAGCGCATTTTGAGGCCCGACTTCAACGAAGTTGCTGATTTTTGAGTAATTTTGTAGGTTGAAACAGTGGCCTGCATCGGATAAAGGCTGCTTGAAAGTTCAGAATGAAGACGATACGCAACATATACAGAGTGGTGAGAAGCATACTTTTCTCACTGATTCTTACCGTGGTGGGTTTTTTCCTGCTGCTTTATGTGGCTTTGTCGCTGCCGCCGATGCAGAATTGGATAAAAGGAATGGCGGAAGAAGAGCTGAGCCGACTTTTCAAGACCGAGGTCAGCATCGGACGCGTGGACTTCCACCCTTTCAACCAAGTGGAATTATATGATGTGGAAGTTCCGACTCCTGAAGGGAGCCGATGCCTGGATGCAGAAAAGATAGGAGCCGGAATAGGCTTGTGGAGGCTGATACGCAAAGGGGAAATTGAAATCACTTATGCCGAGATAATAGGACTTGACTGCCGCCTGAAAAAGACGTCGCCAGAAAGCCCCCTAAACATCCAGTTCATCATCGACGCGCTAAAGCCAAAAGAGCCAGGCAAGCCGCCTACGAAATTCGACCTGCGCATCCACAGCATCGTAATCCGCAAAAGCCATTTCAGTTTCGAGAAGTCATGGCTCCCACGTCGAAGAGACCCGTCGCTCATAGACTTCAACCATTTGTCGCTCAACAACATCCGCGCCGACATAAACATACCGAGGCTTAAGAATGACGATTTCGACATCGATCTCCGGAGCCTGTCATTTGAAGAGAAAAGCGGATTCACGCTCAACGACCTCAGTTGCCGTGCGAAACTTACCAAAAGATCAATTTCAGTAAGCGATCTGCAGATAGAGCTTCCCGGGACACTTCTGCGGCCATCGTCATTATCACTGTGTTTCAACGGTTATTCAGATATTCCAAACGCATTCATCAACGGCTCCAACCGTCTGAAACTGCAGTCAGACAAAGTTACATTGAGCGATTTCCGCAGCTTTGTCAAACCGCTGGGTGCTTTCTCCGACCCGATGAACCTCTCGCTCGATGCCGAAGGCAACGCCGAACGGATAGACCTGAGAAACCTTCTGATTTCCACTCCTGACGGACGGCTACAGGTCTACGCCAAGGGCTACGCAGCTAACCTGCGCGACCGGCAAGCTTTTGCGGCCGAGGCACAACGCCTGGAAGTAACAGCCAACGCATCCGAAGCCGAGAAAATCATAACACGCCTTGCCAATCTGCCTGAAAACGTGAGCGATATGCTGCTCAGGCTCGGAAGAATCGATTTCAAAGCGGAGGGAGCCGCTTCTTCAAGGATAATCGACACAAAAGCGAGCCTTGCTTCAGGAATAGGAGACATAATGATTGACGGCAAGATTGCGTTTCCTGAAAAAAGGCATCTCGCAGTGAAAGCCCATGTCGCCACCGACAACTTCAACCTCGGACTTCTGCTTGCAGAAACACGTCTCGGTTCGACATCCTTCGATGCCGATGCCGACATTTCCGTAATCGGCAAAACAGTCAACGGCTCCGCCGATGCAGAAATAGGATTCGTGGAGTTCGGAGGCAAGCGTCTCGAGAACGTGTCGGTCGTCGCATCGAAGAACGGGGCAGACGCAAAAGCTTCGGTAGAATCCAATGACCCTGCCCTTGACCTTACGGCAAATGCCGAAGCTCATTTAGACGGCAAAAACTCCACGACAAAAGCCGAGGCCGACATACGCAATTTCACACCGTCAGCATTCGGTGTGGCCCCAAAACTCAACGGATACGACATATCCGGACGGATTTACGCCGACATATACGGCAACAACCCTGATACGATGTCGGGCTTCATATCTGTCTGCGATGCCTCAATGTCAGGCAAAACGAAACGCCTTAGGCTGGACAGGCTTGAAATCCGGGCGGACGAAGGCGAGACAGGCCGGACATTGGCCGTTGCATCCGACTGGGTGGACGCAAACATAAAGGGGGATTTCGCCATCACAAAACTCCCCGGGGCATTCATCGCGCTTCTCGGACGCACAATGCCAGCTCTTGCCCCGGCTCTGCCGTCGATGAAATCACAGGCACAGAACCTGAATTTCGACATCACGCTCGCCGCCGACAACAGCCTGACAGAGTTCTTCGACCTTCCTTTCCGCCTGCTCACACCCGTACCCATACGCGGCCAGCTGCTCGATTCCGTCGGACAGGCCGCTTTGACAGTGGACATACCGTATATCCAGCAAGGCAAGGACAAGCTCGTGCGTTCCACAAGGCTTTCCGCCGCGCTTGATGCGGAAAACGGAGGCTCAAGGCTCGACTTCTCCACCACAATGCCTGGCAAGAAAGGCAACATAGGGCTGAACCTCAACCTGCTCGGCAACCGCAACGACCTGCTTTCCGACATCAGCTGGAAAATCCACCGCGAAGGCATATACGACGGCAAGGTATCCCTTTCCACCACCCTGCAGCCCGCAGTAAAAGGCTCGATGTTCCCCGGAATAGACGTGAAAATCAACCCATCCGACATCAATGTGGCCGGAGCGGCATGGCATATAGGAAAATCCGCGATAAGCTATCATGACAAGAAAATCTCCGTGGACAACATCCTTGTCTCCAACGGAGACCAATTCGTGAAAGTGAACGGGGACGCTTCCGCATTGCCGACCGACACAGTAAAGGTGGAATTTGCCGACTTCAACCTTGACTACCTTTTCGAGACCCTGAACATCAACTACGTAACTTTCGGAGGAAACGCCACAGGAAAGGCGTTGGCGACACAGGTGCTCAGCGGACATCCCATCGCCTTGACCGACGGACTCACAGTGGAAAACCTGAGCTACAACGGGGCGGTGCTGGGCGACTATGCAGAACTTAAAGGCATATGGGACAACAATCGCAAATGCGTCGGCATAAACGCCCACATATTTGAAGAAAAGCACCGTGTGGCATCCATCGACGGAGGAGTCTGGGTGGCAGGAGACTCGCTCAGTTTCGATTTCGACGTGGACAAAGTCAACATCAAGTTCCTGAAACCATTCATGCAGGCCTTCACGTCCGACGTGTCCGGGCGTGCGTCAGGCAAAGCAAAGCTCTACGGCACATTCAAGGACATTGACATGACCGGCAGACTGTTTGCAGATACGATACGAATGAAGGTAGACTACACCAACACCTGGTACGCAGGCTCTGATTCCGTATTCCTCTCCCCGGGAAGAATCGACATACCCGACTTCAGGGTCTACGACCGGAACGGCCGCAGCGCGACAGTAAACGGAACTGTCAAGCACAGTTATTTCCACGACCCGACATTCGAGTTCAGGCTTAATGACGCAAGAAGCCTGCTGGCCTACGACACAAACGCGAAAATGAATCCTGACTGGTACGGAACGGTGTATGTCAACGGCAATGCCACGATAAAAGGGCGTCCCGGAATCGTTCAGGTTCTCGTTGACGTGTCCACCGCCGCCAATTCCGTGTTCACCTACGCGCTAAACGACACTGAGGCCGTTGAAGAATACACATTCCTCACTTTCAGCGACTCCCGTCGGGAAGCCGAGGAGAAGGCAAAACCCGACACCGTCCCGGAGTTCGTGAAGAGGTTCCATAAACGCATCGAAAAGGAACAGAACCGTCCGTCCATATTCGCCATCGACCTCCGGGTGTCCGTAACGCCGCAGGCCAAGCTTTTCATAATAATGGATCCTCGCGCAGGAGACAAAATCACTGCGCGTGGGCAAGGAGCGATGCAGATTGCCTACGACTCTGAAACGGACGAGATGAAGATGTACGGAAAATACGTCATCGACGAAGGAAACTACAATTTCACGCTCCAAGACCTCATCATCCGCGATTTCAAGATAAACCACGGAAGCCACATCTCCTTCAACGGCGACCCTCTCGCGGCTACCCTCGACATAGAGGCTGCCTACAGGGTCAACACAAGCCTCTCAGACCTCGACAAAAGCTTCTCCACCGACCGGGACCTGAACCGCACAAACGTCCCCGTCGATGCCTTGCTTATGGTGGACGGCGACCTCCAGAACCCGGAAATATCATACGACATAAAACTGCCCACGCTGACGTCAGACGTGGAGCGCAAAGTCAAGAGCATCATCTCCACGGATGACCAGATGAGCCGCCAGATAATGTATCTGCTTGCGCTCAACCGTTTCTACACCCCGGAGTATATGGCCACATCAAGCAACGGCGGAGAACTCGCTTCCGTGGCCTCAAGCACAATATCATCCCAAATCACAAACATCCTCGGACAGATTTCCGACAAATGGAGCATCGCGCCTTCGTTCCGCAGCGACAAAGGAGACTTCTCCGACACTGAGGTGGATCTGGCTCTCTCCTCCCGTCTGCTCAACAACCGCCTGCTCATAAACGGCAACTTCGGCTACCGCGACCGGACCACGTCGCAGACAACTTTCGTCGGTGATTTCGACATTGAATATCTCCTGAACCGCAGCGGAAACCTGCGGCTGAAAGCCTACAACCATTTCAACGACCAGAACTATTACCTCCGTTCCTCGCTCACCACACAAGGGATAGGAATCATCTACCGCCGCGATTTCGACAACCCGTTCACTTTCCTGCGACGCAAAAAGAAACCGGCCTTCATCCTACACCCGGACTCTGTCAAGAAAGATTGAAAAGCGACATCAGGAACCACGCATCCACGTTGTGAATAAGCAGTTCCCGCGACGAAGTCGCAACCGCAAGGGAATCGGAATACGGCACCGCCCTGACAACATCGGCAAACCAGACTTCAAGCTCCTGCTCTCCGAATGACAGACGCAACCTGTCATTGTAAACTTCGAGCTTTCCGGCATATACCGGCTCTTTACCAGCAGTTTCCGAAGGACGGCCCTTGAATTGGCCTGGCTTATATGCCAATCCTTTCAGGACTGGATATCCTTGTCCGGTCTCCGCACAGTCTGCATCAAAGACCTCCACATGCCGGTAAGTCCATATGACCGATTGCGAGTCCTCGCCTATGAGTCCGTCAACAACAATGAGCTGGCACAGTGTCTTCAACTGTGCGTTGTCAGAATCATCCTCAGGCAACGAAAGCACATCAATCCCCAGATGCACACACAAACCGAAGAACCGGCATCTTATTTCTGCCGAATCCCATTTGCAGCGCATGATCCATCCCGCGCAGCCGCAAAACGCCGATTTCAGAACCATCTGCCTACGGCCGAGGCTTATTCCCAGCAAATCAAGAATGGAATCAATGCGCATCCGTGCCTTTTCCACATCTGAGCCGTCGGAAACGCTTTCTTCGACATATGCCTCCACAAAACGGCAAGCGGCATACTCCAGGCAATCCTGCGGCACCTTATCTTTGAATGCCGCCAAGAAGCTGCATGCTGCGTCAATCTGACCCTGAGCCACAGGCGCACATACGGAATCGGAAAACGCCCTCACGGCATAATCCATGCCCCGGCACACATCTTCCTCAGACAAACAACCTTCGCTTTCCGCCGCCAGCACATCGGCCTTAAGAGACCCTATGCCGGCTTCTCCCCGGAAGTATCGCCGCAGAACGTCGTGAACACGTCGCTGAGCCAGCGAATGCCGACGCCCGCATTCCTTGTGGCTCCGCGAAAACAGTCCGGCAAACCTGCCGCAATATCTGCATCTCATAAGTCAATCAATGTTTGTTGAATGCAAAGGTAAACAAAAAATCCGCCGGTGCAAAATATGTGTTTCCGGCGGATTCAAAGGTTTAAGAGGCTGTTGTCTATGGCAGCTTGTCGTATTCCTCGTCCGTTACCGGTTCGAGCCATTCGTTGGAAGAGCCCTCGCCCGGAACCTCAAAAGCGAGATGCGCAAACCAGCTGTCGGCCTGCGCACCGTGCCAATGCTTCACGTTGGCCGGGATATGAATCACCGTTCCGGGCAGAATCTCCTGAGCCGGTTTTCCCTCTTCCTGGTACCACCCGCGCCCTGCCACGCCGACAAGCATCTGCCCTCCCCCTTCGGCCGCTTTGTGCATATGCCAGTTGTTGCGGCAACGAGGCTCGAAAGTAACGTTGGCAAACGGAATCTGGGAATCGGAAACACGGGCGATATAGCTGTTGCCTATGAAAAACTCCGCATAAGCCTCGTTAGGCTCTCCAATCGGGAATATCATCTCCTGCTGGAAACGAGCCTTATCCGTGGAGGCATCATCGGAATCGGCCCACACCTCCCGGGCGATGCGGAATCCGGCCCAGGCATTGGGCCATCCGGCATAGAAAGCGGCCTGTGTAAGAAGGGCGGCGATCTCCTTGCGCGTGATTCCGTGCCGCTTCCCCATCTCCAGGTGTGAGCGGAAAGAAGAATCCGTCATCCCTTTGCCGAGAAGAATGGAGATGGTGACCATACTGTGGTCATGAAGGCTTAAGGTCGTGTCGTTCCACACGGCATCCCCAAAAAGGTAACTATTCAGCGGACACGCTAAGGCGATAATGTGGAATAGACATCACCATTATAGGTAAATTTAACCTGTGAAGAATCCAAATAGAAACGCACGATTTTGCCAACAAACCGCTGAATAAAAGCAATCCTCTCTCCTCGAAGGGGGCTGCCCGAGCGGCGGGGGCGGTCGAGTCCGCCCCCAAGAGCGAACTGCGACAGAAGGATATTCAAAAGGG
>CAJSYI010000043.1 GCA_910573745.1 Muribaculaceae bacterium
ATATCTCTAAAAAGTCCAATTTTGATGACTTTTCAGACAAACGAATTATGGAGATACAAAAGAAACTCAACCGTCGTCCACGGGAGAAAATTGACTTCGACACTCCAAAGAAGCGTTTTTTCGATAAGGTTGCATAAATTTGCATTTGCTGTTGGACTCTGCAATTGCTTTTATTCAGCGGTTTGTTGGCAAAATCGTGCGTTTCTATTTGGATTCTTCAACGGATTTCAGGAAAGAATAAGTAACTTTGCGGAAAATCAATAAAATGAAAAATCTGTTTTATATAGTGTTTTCTGTTATTTCTGCTTTGAGCGTATATGCAGGAAACAGATTGCATATTATCGATGATGGTGATAAATCCCCAGTAGTGGCCGCCACTGTGTTTTCCCGATCGGGAAATATAATAGGAATCACGGATGAGGAAGGCGTATTGACAGGATGTGCCGATGGGGACTGTCCGTTGACGATAAGGTGTGTAGGATATGCGCCTGAAGTCTGTGAAAGGCCGACAGGGATTGTGGCGCTCTCTCCTGCTGTTTACGACCTTGCTGAACTGACCGTAATTCCTGCCCAGCGTCCGGTCTTGAAAATGTTGTGTCATATACGTGAAATCAATACAGGGTCTACTATAACTGACACGATTCTGCACTTCAACGAACATATGGCTCATTTTTATCTGCCTGTAGAGAAAGTGAAGAAGTTCAATGTTCCATCCACGCCTTTTGTGCGTACTTCCAGACATTATTTGCGGCATGCGGATGCTCGTGGCGACAGCGTGTCATGCCCGGAATATGATGATGTGGTTTCCTTGATGAAGGTTATCGGTATGGAGACTGGCAATGTTGAGGAATCTGACAGAATCCGTTCCGGAGCAAATACGGATACAATAAGAGGGAAACATGGATTGTCAAAGATATGCAGGAAAACAGAATCCATATATCTGGAAAATGCCGATTATCTTGCCGACAAGAAAGGTCATTGTTTTTCTCCTGTGATTTTCAAGCTTTTGGGTCTGGCAATGGATCTCAATGAGCTGAGAGCCTCTTTGGCATACAGGGTCAACGATTCCGGGACGTATTCGCCTGCCGACCTTCTTTATGCCACATGGAGCGTAAGAATAACAGGTAAAGGGAAATGGTTCAAGAAGGCTTTCAATTCCCAAAGCCCAGTGGAAATGAACGGCTATTATGAGATTTATCCTGTGGATTTCGAGTACATTACAGTGGAAGAGGCGAAAGAAGAAGCCACAGGCAGCGCGCCATTGGTGGAATTCAGGCGCAGCCCCTCGGTTTTGCCGTTGCCTCCGGCCATACAGTCTCTTGTGGACAGGTGCGATGCTTTGAAGAAAGGTATTGCAGATTGATTTGTCCGGCGAAAAATCAGTGTTTTGTCAAGCTGTCTTCTCAACAGGCCGCCGGTATGGGAGGGAAGATGTCCATGAAATTTTTTGGCCAATCTCTTATGTGTATTTCGGCATTTATGACTAACTTTGTTGAGCCAAAAGCGCAAGGCTGGTTCTTGCAACTGCGGTAGAAACGTATTAAAAGAACTTTTCAAGGAATTGCTTGACAAAATGCTCAGACTCGACGGACTTCTCCAGACCATAGGCATCCACCGTTCACAACGGAGGGGGCTTGCGCTTTCCGGCGGAGGAGCCAAAGGGTTCGCCCACATAGGAGTGTTGCTCGCGTTTGAACGTTTTGGAATGAAGCCTGATGTTATATCCGGCGTCTCGGCGGGCTCCATCGCCGCTGCCCTCTATGGTGCAGGCTTGACTCCGAAAGAGATGCTGGAATGCTTCCTTGAGTTCGGGAGATTCTCGGACTTTACTGAGTGGGCGGTGCCGAAATCGGGATTCTTTAAGCTCGACAAATTCGGCAAAATACTTGAACAGTGGCTGCCTGTTGCCACACTTGAGGAGATGAAAATCCCTACCGTGATATGCGCCACCGACTTTGACCACGGAAAGTCGGTTGGATGGGCGTCAGGCGAAATTGTTCCAAGGGTCTTGGCATCCTGTAGTATCCCTATTGTATTCAAGCCCATAAGAATCAACGGGATTAATTATGTGGACGGCGGAGTGCTGCGCAATCTTCCTGCATGGGCAATCAGAAGGCACTGCTCTACCCTGTTCGGAAGCAACTGCAGTCCGCTCAACCGCCATTACAGGTTCAAAAGCTCCATTATCGATATAGCCATAAGGTCGTACCAGCTCACCACAAAAGCCAACACGCTCCAAGACCTGAACCTGTGCGACTATGTGATACAGACACCCAAGACAGCCGAGACTAAAGTGTTCGACATATCCCAGATGCGCAAAGTCGCGCTTTACGGATATGAGGAGGCAAGCAAGGTGCTTGAGAAACTTAACTAACAGGAACATTCCACGATGCAGACCAAGAACTTGCCTCATAAGACCGAAGAAAGGCCGATGATATATCAGGTGATTCCGAGACTGTTTACCAATATGCAGCCGGAATGCACCCGTTTCGGTACTCTTGACCAAAACGGAAGCGGAAAGTTCGACGATTATACCCCCAGGCTCCTTAAATCCATCAAGGATTTGGGAGTTACCCATATCTGGTATACCGGAATAATTGAAAACGCCACAAAGACTGATTTTTCCGGGTTTGGCATAAGGCCCGACAATCCGAATGTGGTTAAAGGAGAAGCCGGATCACCATACGCCATAAAGGATTATTATGACGTCAACCCATGTCTGGCCACTGATGTCAACCGCAGGATGCATGAATTCGAAGCTCTTGTGGAACGCACGCATTCGGCAGGGCTGAAGGTCATAATAGATTTCGTCCCCAACCATACCGCCAGACAATACTTTTCTGACGCAAAACCCGACGGTGAGGTGGATTTCGGAGTGTATGATGACATAAACATGTCGTTTGCTCCGATGAATAATTACTATTACTCCACCCGTCAGCAGTTCGCTCCTCATTTCCCTATCGATGGCTATGGAAAGCCGTATGTGGAATTCCCGGCCAAAGCCACCGGAAACGACTGTTTTTCTGCGTTTCCAGGCATAAACGACTGGTATGAGACTGCCAAACTCAATTATGGCCATGACTATGGCAACGGTGCTGACCATTTTTTCCCTCTTCCTGACACATGGGTAAAAATGCTCCGCATCATTCGTTTCTGGGCATCGAAAGGTGTTGACGGCTTCAGGTGCGACATGGTGTTTATGGTGCCGCAGGCATTTTGGCACTGGCTCATCCCTATAATCAAACAGGATTTTCCTGAAGTGGTTTTCTTAGGGGAAATCTATGATGTAGCCCTGTATCGTCCGTTCCTTGATTATGCATGTTTCGATTATTTGTATGACAAGGTAAATCTGTACGATACGCTTGTGGGAATCGAGACAGGAAAAGTGAGTGCTGCATGTCTGACGGGATGTTGGCAGACCGTGGACGGAATAGGTGAACGGATGCTGAATTTCCTTGAAAACCATGACGAGGTGCGTTTCGGCTCGAAGTCTTACGCAGGCACTCCTGATTATGTTGTTCCGTCGCTCGTGGTTAGCTCAATGATGGGCAAAGGGCCGTTCATGGTGTATTTCGGGCAGGAGCTTGGCGAGTCGGCCAAAGATAATGAGGGTTTTGCCGGCGACAATGACCGTACTTCCATTTTCGATTACTGGAGCTACGATACGATGCGCCGATGGTACGACAACGGAAACTGCACTACGGAATTCCTGTCTCCTCACGAAAAATGGCTGCGCTCGTTATATTCCCGAGTGCTTCATCTATGCAATGAATGTGCGGCGCTGAGGGTCGGTGATTTCTTCGACCTTATGTATGTAAACCTCCGCAATCGGCATCTTGACCCAAACTTCGTATTCGCTTTCCTGCGCTATATAAAAGGTGAAGAGGCAGTGCTTGTTGTGGCCAATTTCTCTCATTCGCAAGCCGATGTGCGAATCAACTTCCCGGCTTTGGCATTGGATATGTCGGGCATAGCGGAAGGCCCTTTCGACGCTACAGACCTCCTGTCAGGAAAAAGAAGCGTGCTTCGGATTTCTGAGGATTCCCCGACATTGGTAAGTGTAGGTGGGAAAAACGCAGCCGTGCTTCATTTCAGAATCCGCAATCCGGAAAAGACAAAACAGAATATAAATCCCAAAGTATCATAAAATCCCAAAACAAAAGTCTTAACAATGAGCAATAACCTTCCGCCTATCAAAGTTTTTGCAGGTTCGCGAAGCCATTATCTCGGAGAATCCATATGCAAAGAGCTGGGCATCGAGCTTGGCAAGATGAACATCGAGCGTTTCGCCGACGGCGAATTCGAAGTTTGCTTCGAGGAGTCCATCCGCGGAGCCGAGGTATATCTGGTTCAGTCCACTTTCCCCAACTGCGACAACCTTATGGAACTTCTGCTTATGATTGACGCCGCAAAACGTGCTTCTGCTGCGACAATCGTAGCTGTGATTCCATATTTCGGCTGGGCGCGCCAAGACCGCAAAGACAAGCCTCGCGTTTCCATAGCGGCCAAGCTCGTGGCCGACATTCTCAGCGTGGCCGGAATTGACCGCGTAATAACCATGGACTTGCATGCCGACCAGATTCAGGGATTCTTCGACGTGCCTGTGGATCACCTCTATGGCTCATCGATTTTCATTCCGTACATCGAAAGCCTGCATTTAAAAGATATGGTGATAGCATCGCCAGACGTTGGCGGAGCGAAGCGTGCCAATTCATATGCCAAATACTTCGATGTTCCCTTGGTGCTTTGCCACAAGGTGCGTGCAAAAGCCAACGTAGTGGAAAACATCACGGTAATCGGAGATGTGAAAGACAAGAACGTGATTCTTGTGGACGACATCGTGGATACCGCGGGAACCATCACCAAAGCGGCGGATATGCTCCTCTCTTTCGGTGCGGCTTCGGTGCGTGCCCTTTGCAGCCATGCCGTGATGAGCGACCCGGCAACGGAGCGTGTGCAGAAGTCCGGACTTACCGAAATAATCTTCACCGACTCCATCCCGTACGGACGAGAAAACGACAAGGCTATGATACTGCCGGTGGCTAAGCTTTTTGCCGATACCATTCGCCGCATCCATAATAACCAGTCGATTTCTTCACAGTATCTTTTCAAATAAAAAGACCTCAGGTTCAAGATTCAAGTTCTGGAATCTCTGCATTTCAGCTTTGAATCTTGAACTTTCAACTTCTGATTTTCAATGAGCGACTTCAGATTCACGCATCTGCACGTCCATTCCCAATACAGTCTCCTTGACGGTAAAGCATCCATCAAGGAGCTTGTCGATGCTGCCGTTGCGGACGGTATGCACGGACTGGCCCTGACCGACCACGGAAACATGTACGGAATCAAGGAATTCTACAACTATGTCAACAAAGTGAACGGCGGACTTGACGATGACAAGAAAATCAAGGCCATACTCGGATGCGAGATGTATGTGGCGAAGCGCAGTATGGCTGACAGAGAAGACCGCTCAGACACAGGCTACCACCTGATTGTCCTCGCCAAGAACAGCACAGGCTACCACAACCTCATAAAGCTCGTCAGCAAGGCTATGACCGACGGCTTCTATTACAGGCCGCGTACAGACAAGTCCGAGCTGGAGAAGCACCGCGAAGGGCTTATTGTGTGTTCGGCGTGTCTCGGCGGCGAGATTCCACGGCTGATAGAGGCCGGCGACATCGAAGGGGCTGAGAGAGCCGCACTGTGGTTCAAAGGCATATTCGGGGAAGACTACTATCTCGAACTGCAACGCCACCGGACATTCAAGGAAAACGCCAACACTGACACATACGAGAAGCAACAACGGGTCAACAAGGTGCTTGTCGATATGGGCAAGAAACTCGGCATCAAGATTGTGGCAACCAATGATGTGCATTTCACACGTGAGGAGGATGCCGAGGCGCATGACCGTCTGATTTGCATTTCGACACAAAAAAGATATCACGAGCAGAGGATGCACTATACGCGTCAGGAATGGTTCAAATCGACCGCTGAGATGGAGGATGTATTCTCTGACCTTCCGGACGCGCTTCACAATACTGCGGAAATACTCGACAAGATAGAATCGTATTCTATCGACCATGAACCGATTATGCCGACTTTCGAGATTCCGGAAAGTTTCGGCACTGAGGAGGAATACCGGCAACGCATCACCGAAAAAGACTTGTTCGACGAATTCACGCAAGATGAAAACGGCAATGTGGTCCTTTCTCAGGAGGATGCCGAAAAGAAGATCAAGCGCCTCGGCGGCTATGACAAGCTGTACAGAATAAAGTTCGAGGCGGACTATCTTGAGAAGCTTACCATGGAAGGTGCCCTGAAAAGATATGGCGACCCGCTTTCAGATGAAGTCAAGGAACGTCTGAAGTTCGAGCTATATATAATGAAGACAATGGGCTTTCCGGGTTACTTCCTTATTGTGCAGGACTTCATAAATACCGGACGCGAAAAGCTCGGAGTGAGCATAGGCCCAGGCCGCGGTTCGGCCGCAGGTTCAGCCGCGGCCTATTGTCTTGGCATCACTCAGATAGACCCTATAAAATACGACCTCCTTTTCGAACGATTCCTGAATCCTGACCGTATCTCCCTCCCCGATATCGATGTGGATTTCGATGATGACGGCAGGTATGAAGTGCTGAAATACGTTACCGAAAAGTACGGCGAAGAGAAAGTGGCCCATATCATCACATACGGCACCATGGCCACTAAGATGGCAATAAAGGATATGGTGAAAATCATGGATCTTCCCCGCGCCGAGGGTATCCGTATTGCCAAGCTCGTGGATGCGCGCCTGCCTGAAGTGAACGGTAAAGTCCCCAAGACCAACTTCAAGAACCTTACGCTCTACAACAAGGAGTTTGCCGCTGAGGTCAACAGCCCGGATCCTGTGATTCGGGACATGATGAAGTATGCTGGCCAGCTCGAAGGAAACGTCCGCAACACTGGCATACACGCGTGCGGAGTCATAATCTGCCGCGACGACATCACCGACTGGGTGCCTGTATCGGTCGCTACAGACACTGACGGATCCAAGGTCATATCTACCCAATACGAAGGTTCTGTGATTGAGGAGACCGGACTCATAAAGATGGATTTCCTCGGCCTGAAGACCCTCTCCATAATTATGGAGACGTTGGAAAACATAAGGCTCGCAAAAGGGATAGATGTTGACATCGACAACATCCCGCTTGACGATCCGGCTACGTACAAACTTTATTGTGAAGGGCGCACGACAGCCACTTTCCAGTTCGAGTCGCCTGGAATGCAGGCGCATCTTAAGGCCTTGCAGCCTTCCAAATTTGAAGACCTAATCGCCATGAACGCGCTTTACCGGCCTGGCCCGATGGAATACATACCTGAATTCATAAAGCGAAAGCATGGAGAGCATGAGGTAACCTACGACATACCGATCATGAAGCAGTACTTGGAGGAGACCTACGGAATCACCGTTTATCAAGAACAGGTTATGCTTCTGTCGCGGTTGCTGGCAAACTTTACCCGTGGCGAAAGCGATATGCTTCGTAAAGCTATGGGTAAGAAGCAGATAGATAAGATGGCCAAACTCAAGGTGAAATTTATGGATCAGGGTCAGGCCAACGGACATGAGGCTAAAGTGCTCGAAAAAATATGGGCTGACTGGGAGAAGTTCGCGTCCTATGCTTTCAACAAGAGCCATGCCACGTGTTACAGTTGGGTTGCCTATCAGACGGGTTATCTTAAAGCCAACTATCCTGCGGAGTATATGGCCGGGGTCATGTCGCGGAATCTTAGCGACATAGCCAAGATACGCAAATTCATGGATGAATGCAAGGCTATGGGACTCACCGTGAAAGGACCGGACATAAACGAGAGCCGTTATAAATTCTCGGTGTCGAAAGACGGTTCGGTGCGTTTCGGTCTTGCGGCTGTAAAAGGCGTAGGCTTGAATGCCGTGAACGCCATAGTGAGCGAGCGCGAAGCCAGCGGCCCGTACAAGGACATTTACGATTTCGTGGAACGTGTGAACCTGTCTGCCTGCAACCGTTCCGCCATAGAATCGCTTGCCCTGTCAGGAGCTCTTGACTGTCTCGGGATAGCACGCGAAGCGATGGTGGAACAGATTGCTGACAGCTCGTATGCTGACCATCTGGTCAAATACGGGCAACGTGTGCAGCAAGACCGCGATTCCCTGCAGGCGAGCCTTTTCGGCGATCTTGAGCCTCTTGAGACCAACAAGCCGCCGATTCCCCAGTTTCAGAAATGGGACAGGTTTGCCCTTCTTGAACGCGAGCGGGAACTCGTGTCGATGTACATAAGCGGCCATCCGCTTGATCCGTATTATATGGAAGTCGTGCACGGTGTGAATACTCCTGCTACCGACTTTGACGACCGTATGCAGCGTGAAGCAACTGTAACTATGGCCGGTCTCGTGACGGGATTGCAGGAGCGTGTCTCACGCAAAGGGAACGCATTCGGGGTGGTGGAGCTGGAAGATTTTTCGGGCAAAACGGAAATAAGGCTTTTTGGCAAAAGCTTCGACGAATTCTACAGCAAACTTCATCCTGGCGAACCTGTGTTCATAAAAATCTCTTTTGCAAAAAGCCGATACAATCCCGAAGCGTTTCAGTTCAACATAGATGAAATATCTCCGTTGGAGAACTACAAAGGCCGCATTGCCAACGAGCTGACAGTCTTCGTGGACATAAACAGTCAGGACACTACCCTCGTGTCGGCTCTCTCCGACCTCAAAGGTGAAGACCGGAAGGGAGATTTCATTTTGGACTTATACGACACTGTGAACCAACAGAGCGTGAAAGTCCGTTCCAGAAAACAGATTCCTATCAATAAGGATCTTCTTGACATACTCGATTCTTTGAATGCAAAATACAGAATCGGGACATCTGAACGTTAAACATAACGCATAGAATATAACCCTAAACAAAAACATATCAAATTATGGCACTCAATTTCACAGACCAGACAGCCCGTGAGGCTATCGAATCAGGTAAAACAGTTGTAATCGACTTCTGGGCCACATGGTGCGGCCCTTGTATGAAACTCGGCCCCGTGGTTGAGGAACTTGCAGAGAAATACGGCGATAAGGCCATCATCGGCAAGCTCAACGTTGATGAAAATGATGAGATACCTGTAGAACAGCGTGTGCGCAACATCCCGACTGTCCTCTTTTTCAAAGACGGCGAACTCAAGCAGCGTTCGGTGGGCTATGTGAGCCTTTCAGATCTGGAAGCAATCCTTCTTCCGCTCCTTTGATAGGAAAAAGCTCCGTTTGGTTGTTATACTTCATGTATAACATCAATCATCAACATTGACTATGGAAACTGTATTTCTTCAGGGCAATCCGATGCACATTGCAGGAGTGCTCCCGATAGCCGGAAGCATAGCTCCGGACTTTTCGCTTGTTGGACGCGACCTTTCTGACATCGCGCTACACGACTACAAAGGGAAACGTCTTGTGCTCAACATATTCCCGAGCCTTGACACAGATGTCTGCGCCGCTTCAGTGCGTCGTTTCAACCAGGACATATCCGATTTTCCGGATGCCGCAGTGCTTTGCGTAAGCAAAGACCTTCCGTTTGCGGCTGCGCGCTTCTGTGTGGCCAACGACATCAAGAATGTGGCTACAGCCTCGGCATTCCGTTCCGATTTCGGACAGGCATACGGAATCGAATTGGTGGACGGCCCGTTGCGCGGGCTTTTTGCCCGTGCGCTGGTGGTGATCGATAAAGACGGGCGCGTGCTTGGCACTTCGCTTTGCAAGGAAATTTCTGAAGAGCCCGACTACGATTTCGTAAAACAGCTCCTCAAAGAGAATGCCTGAACGGAATCACGTGCTTCAATGACGGATATGCGGATGAATCTGACTCCAAAAACGACGGTTCATCCGCATACCTGTTTTTCATAAACCGTTTAAATGATAAGAACTATGAGCAAACCTTATGTGATAGGCATTGACATAGGCGGTACCAACACTGTCTTCGGCATAGTCGATGCCAGAGGCCATGTGGTGGCAAGCGACTCTGTAAAGACGCTCAAGTATGCCGATTTCGACGATTACATCACCTCGCTCAAGGACGGCATCGAGCGTCTGTTGCGTGCAAACGAGGCGGAAGACAAAATACAGGGCATAGGCATCGGCGCGCCTAATGCAAACTATTATACCGGAGAGATAATCAATCCGCCCAACCTCCCTTGGGGGCCGGTGATACCGCTTGCTGAAAAAGTGAGCGAGGCTTTCAACGGAATCCCGGTTGCTGTTACAAATGATGCCAATGCCGCCGCTCTAGGAGAAATGACGTATGGCGCGGCACGCGGTATGCGGGACTTCATTATGATTACTCTTGGCACTGGCGTAGGATCAGGCATTGTGGTGAATGGCCAGGTGGTTTACGGGCATGACGGTTTTGCCGGTGAGTTGGGACATATGATAGTCAAGCGAAATAACGGACGTATATGCGGATGCGGGAGAACAGGATGCCTGGAGGCGTATTGTTCTGCCACCGGTGTGGCACGCACCGCACGTGAGTTCCTTGAATTGCGTACCGAGCCGTCTGAACTGCGCAATCTTCAGATAGACGACATAACATCCAAAGAGGTCTATGACGCTGCAATGGCAGGCGACAAGCTGGCCAAAGAGATTTTCCAATACACTGGAACGATTCTCGGGCAGGCGTTTGCGGATATGATAGCGTTTTCAAGTCCTCAGGCAATCATCCTTTTCGGAGGACTCGCAAAGAGCGGGGAGCTTTTGCTGAAGCCGGTAACAGAAGCGATGAACAAGGCCGTCATGTCCATTTTCCGAGGCAAGACCAAAGTGATTCTTTCCGAACTCCGTGAAAGCGACGCAGCTGTGCTCGGTGCATCCGCCCTCGGTTGGGAAGCCAAATACCGCTCAGACCTCAATCCATCGACCCCTAAAGCCAATCTTCCGGTTACAGCAGAAGCCGATTGAGAGTCTGTTTGGATTTCATTATGGTTTTGGGCTGTTGCGAGTCTTGGAACCAGACGCAATTCGCTTAAGATATTGCTGAATGTATTCAATGACACGTAAATAAGCCGTCGATTTTTCGGCGGCTTATTTATTCTTGGAGGTTCCAACCAGATTCGAACTGGTGTAAACGGTTTTGCAGACCGGTACCTAACCACTCGGACATGGAACCTTTTGTAATGGTGAGAAACGTTTGTTTCTCTTTTGCGATGCAAAGTTAGGCATTTTCTCCGACCCGGCCAAATTTTTCTGCAAATATTTTTCGTCAATATTTTCTCGACCGCATCTGTTATTTCTGGATTGCTGATTTTTTGCGTGCTTCGGTGCGCAAATCGTCGTTGCGGTTCACTTTCCCGTAGATATGATATTATACTTCCTGTAATCTTATTCGTTAGATAAAAACGACTTTATTTTGGGCGAAAAACTAATGCAGCATATGCATCAGGATAGACTCTCCGTTTCCGTATGGATGGCGGATCAGGCAGGCGGCCGTCAGAAGCGCGATGAAGATTGCGGCCAAGACCACGGTGCCCCATCGTATGAGCGACGGCGGGATTTCTCCAAGCAGCTTCCTTACTTTTTCCGACCGCACTTCGGTCTCTGCGTTTCTGTTTTCGTGTCCCATAAACTGTGTTCATTGTCCCAGTTCGAGCTGGTTTCTTACAAGGTTGAAATATGTCCCTTTCTTATCGATCAGCGAGGAGTGCGTGCCTGTCTCCACTACCCGACCGCCGTCGAGCACTACAATTCGGTCGGCATCCCTGACCGTAGAGAGGCGGTGGGCTACCACCACTACCGTACGGCCTTTGTAAAATCCGGAAAGGTTCTCCACTATCGCGCGCTCGTTTTTTGCGTCGAGGGCGTTTGTGGCCTCGTCGAGGAAAATGAAGGCGGGGTTGCGGTAGACGGCACGCGCTATCAGTATGCGTTGCTTCTGTCCTTGGCTGAGTCCGACACCGTCGCGTCCTATTTTCGTGTCATACTTCAGCGGAAGCCCCATCACATAGTCATGTATGCAGGCGGTCTTTGCGGCCTCTTTGAGCCTTTCAAAGTCTATGTCATTGTCGTCAACGGCGATGTTGCGTGCTATGGATTCGGAGAAGATCACTCCGTCCTGCATCACTGCCCCGCATTGCCGTCTCCACCATTTGAGGTTGTAGCCGTTGATGTCTTCCCCGGCAATGCTTATGGTTCCGGCTTCAGTCGGGTAATATCCCAGCATAAGTTTGATGAGCGTGGTCTTGCCGCTGCCCGAAGCGCCGACTATCGCCGTCACCTTTCCTTCGGGGACTGTGAACGATACGTCTTCAAGAGTTTTTTTCAGTGCATGGGGGTCGTACCGGAAATCTATGCCGTTGATGTCTATTGACTTCCCGGAGCGGAACTCGCTCAGGCGGTTTTCATCCGTCTCCTCGTTTCTGCCGCAGTGGATTTCGTTGATGCGTTCCAAGGAAATCTTCACGTCCTGAAGCGAGTATATGAACGACATGAGCTGCTCCACGGGAGAATTGAGCTGCCCGATGATGTATTGCACGGCGAGCATCGCTCCGAGGGTCATTTCGCCCTGTATCACGGCCGAGGCGGCCAGCACCGTGATTACGATGTTCTTTACCTCGTTTATGAAGATGGAGCCTGCCTCTTGGGTCTGTTGAAGCCTGAGGGACTTCATCTGCACGGAAAAGAGGTCGGCCTGTGTGTCTTCCCATTCCCACCTGCGGCGGCGTTCGCAGTCTTGGAGCTTTATCTCCTGCATCGACGTGATGAACTGGAAAGTCCGGTTCTGGTTTATGGCCTGCTGCTCGAACAGCTCGTAGTCTATCACCTTGCGCCGGCGCAGGAACACGGATATCCAGATGCCGTAGGCCGCGCTCCCGGCAAGGAAGACGGCAAATATCAGCTTGTCGTAGATGAAGAGGACAATTCCGAAAACAAGGAAGCTGAGGAAAGTGAAAACCACGTTCAGCACCTGTCCGGTTAGGAACGACTGCACCCTGCTGTGGTCGCCGATGCGTTGCATAAGGTCGCCCATCAGTTTCGTGTCGAAGAACGACATAGGGAGTTTCAGCAGCTTTATGAAGAAGTCGCTGACGAGTGATATGTTGATGCGCATCGAGATGTGGAGCAGCAGCCAGCGGCGTATGAAGTCGGTGGCCGTGCGCCCCGCCACTATCATCAGCTCACCGAGCAGCACGAGCCAGATGAAGCCGATGTCCTTGTGCCTTATGCCCACGTCCACTATTGCCTGCGTCAGGAAAGGCATCACCAGCTGCAGCAGGCATCCGAGCGCGAGGCCGAGGAAGATGTGGAAGAAATATTTCCTGTATTGCTTCAGGTAACTGAAAAGGAAGCGGAAAGAGCGTTCCTCATTTTTACGGGATGCGGTGTTCCTGCAGAACTTTTCTGTCGGCTGGAGAAGCAGTGCAATCCCTTTCTCCTTCCCATGGGAATTCGTGCTGAGCCAGTGTTCTTCAAATTCCCGTCGGCTGTAGACGCATCTCCCCTTTCCGGGGTCAGCTATGTGGAATCTCTTTCCGTTTCGGGAAATCTTGTGAAGCACCACGAAATGGTTCTGGTTCCAGTGCAGGATGGCGGGGAGCGGGCATTCGCGCAGACCGTCTACGGTAATTTTTCCGCAGCTGTATTCAAGCCCCAAAGCTTCTGCGGAATCGCCGATGCCTTTGAGCGATACGCCCTCGACCGTGGGGTGGCATATGCGCGAGACTTCCTCCAGCGGCTCGTTCCCGCCGAAATGGCGGCACACCATAGTGAGGCATGCCGCGCCGCACTGCATCGCGTCGCGCTGTCTTACTGTCTTAAACTTCCGCCTTAACCACATTCCTGCTTGTCGTGAATCATTTTATTCTGTTGAGTTCCTCCGTGTTGCCGGTGTTTCCTTTGATCTGGATGGGTTTATTGAATATTGTGTATGACAATGTCAAAGTGACTCTTCTGATGTCGTTGTAACCGTGGGTTCCCCATACGACATCTCCGTAGGAATAAACACCGTTGTTGTAATGAGCCTGATTGAATATGTCCATAGCTTGCAGGGAGATATTCAGCTTGTCATCCAAAAGTGAACAGTTCGCTCCGATAGTGAAATTCTGTACTGTTTTGTCCTTGCAGGGTGTAGTTTCCATAAAAGGAGAAATGGCTGTTCAATACGTAAGACAGATTTAATTGAGCGTTGAACGACGGTTTTATATCTGCCGGAGCCTTTTTGCCGTCAGGAAGTCTGCCTTTGATGAAATTCATATATCCCATTGCATAGACAGAAAACTTTCCGAAACGATTGTTATATCCAAGACCTGCCGAAACATACTCGCTTCTTCTGAAGTTGGTGGCAGATTCCCAAAGCGTGTTGCTTTCTGGATTTTTCATCACAAGTATGGTTTCTATGGGATTGCGAGTGTTCATATACATTAATGAGAACCTGAAGTGTCTGAAATTAATGCCTGCCATGATGCTTTCAGTGAACGACGTGCGCAATGCAGGATTGCCTTCCTGATAAGCGAGTGAATCTTGATAGACAATCCCTGAATTGAGCTGACTGAAATTCGGCTGTGTCATCTTGCGGGTGTATTGGATGTATGCGGATAAAGACTGATTTGCATAGTAAGTCACGTTGAGCCAAGGAAACAGGCTTGAATAATTCTGGTTGACCTTTGAATCCTTAAGGTTTGTCATCCTGTTTTTAGAGCGTCTGGATACATATTGGTAACGTATGCCGGGCTTTATCATGAACTTGCCGAAACTTTTTGATAATCCTATATATGCCGATGGATTGTCTTCTTTAACCGTCAAATTGTTACGATAGTCACCGGACATGAAATTCGGATTGTCAGATTTTATATCGGCTTTTGAATCTATATGGGCATACCTTATTCCTGCAGCCAGCCATAATCCCCACGGCATTTCGTCTGTAACGAAATCGATTTTGGTTGTATATACATTATATTTCCTTTTGCTTAATGTCGAGATGACGGAATTATGGCCGCTTGTAAGATTGGATTCATCAGAGCCATATATGCTGTTGTTGTCAGAGGATGCAAAATCTTGAGACACATTCAGAGTGGTTTTTCCATTGGTATAGTTGTATAGAAGAGTTGCGCTATGCAGGTTGACGTTTTTCTGCTCTGTGTCGTTGAATCTTATTTTCAATTCATCTTTTGATTCTGATATTACGTTATGACCCGATGTGTTTATGTCTTCGTCGTCATGGTTGTAAGAATAGAATGCCGAAATGCTGTTTGAGGTGTTGATCTGCCATTCTCCGCTCCAGTTCACCTGATGGTCATTGTTCATACGTTCATATCTTCGTATCTGATTGATTGAGAAAATGTAATTTGAATGATTGATTCTTCTGAAATAAGTTTCATTCATTTTGGAATAGTTGTGTCCGAATGAGTAAAACAATGATGTGGAGAATCTGCCGAATTTTCCCTTCAATGTAACATCTGGGGATTCTTGGATTTTTTTATGGTATCCCAATGTGTTTGAGATGTTCAGATACAGGAAATCGTTAGGTTTCCTTTTTGTAGTGATTGAGACCACGGCAACAGTGTTTCCCTCGTATTTCGGTCCAGGTGAGCGTTCTATCTTCACTTCTTTCACATCATCAGACTTGATTGCTTTCAGTTCAGAAATGTTTTTAAGCTCACGTCCGTTAAGTACGAATAAGGGAGAACCAAGACCGACAACCTCAATCCCATTTGAACTCAACATTAACCCGGGGAGATTAGGCAGCATTGTCAGTGCAGAACCGGTTTTTGCATAAGCTGTTCCGGGAATGGAAATCGTAGTCAAAGAGCCGGAAACTCGTATATGGTCGGCCGACACGGTGATTTCATCAAGAGTGACGTAAGATGTGTCGGTTGATTGAGCTAAAGAATCAGGAACTTCCATTGCCATGGTGCTGTAAAAGTTCAGCATCATAAGTATCGACAAAACTGAGATTCTAAACACTTTCATTCTTGGGTCTGTATTTGAATTCATAGAGATTGGGGAATTACGCAAGTGGAATCTTCAAAAGGATTTGGTGTCACGGCTGACGACTAATTTTAGTCGTCAGCCGTGAGTCGGATTTTGACTTTCAAAACAAATTTTTGAGTCGAGTGGTCGTGGTTGTCTTCGGACAACTACAGGTTTGCTCCGGATTCAACTGTGCCGGCCTGTCCCACGCGGTCCCACTGGTTGACTTTCTTGCCGTAGCTGAAAGAATAGGAAACAGAAACACTGAAAGAACATACGCCTGGAATTCCGTATCTCGTGGTCTGTTGGTAGAAATAAGGAGTAGACATATAGGAAGTAGAATATTTCTTTGATTTTTCAAAAAAGTCGTTTGCAGTGGCAGTGATATCAAATCCTGCTTTGGAGTAACCTATGGACAGACTATAGCGATGTTTCCCTTTGGAGTAATCAGTCCAGCCCAAACCCATTGACCTGCTTCTCCAGTTCGCACTAAAATAAAAGTCTTTAAGGATGTATTGGACTCTCGCTGAAATTTCAGGATAACTTGTATGGGCAGATCCGTAATAGTTTCTCCAATCCTCCCGTCCGTATATCGAGCCTGTGAGAGTCAGAGATTTGTTGAAAAGTTTGTAGGTTATGGAACCTCCGTAGTGCGCAATGGAATAATGCCCCATATTTTCCGAACTTCTCACCATCATATATTTGTCTTCCACAAGGATTGGAGTGTAGGTAGCCACAATCGGATCGGCATAATGTATGAATTGTCCTGTCAGGCTTATCCAAAGATCGTTGGTCAAAAGCAGCGTGTATTCAAGCGATGCACGGTTTTTGGAATAACGGCGCAGGTCTGGATTGCCTTGTAGCGCGTCAATCATATTGGAAAACACAAGGTTTGGATTCCGTGCCGCTTTTGTCGGATTGGTGTATGAGAGCTGATAGGTCAGTCGCAGTGAATTCTTTTGGTCGAAGCGGTAGTTTGCCGAAACGTCCGCATCCATCGTGGTCTGAAGTTCCACATCGCTGTTGGTGCTGTATCGGCTCGTATACAGTCCCACTGTGGCATCGAGGTTGAGTTTGCTGAAACGGAAAGCACCTTTGATCTTGCCCATAAAATCCCCTTGGCGTGCTATTATGTGTATCGGATTTGTACCGAGATAATCCATATAATTGTTGCTGAGACCGCCTTTGAGCTGAAGGGTCAATGAATGCTTGCCGAACGAGCGTTGAATAATGGCGTTTAAACCTGCGTTCCATGCGGTTTCAGGCACTTTGTTGGCGATTTCAAAACCGTCTGAAGTGAAAAAACTGTCGTTGTGAGAACGAGTATAAGTGGCTGACGGGCTTGCAACGAGCCATAGATTCCAAGGAAGCTCGAAGCTGTAGTCTCCGCTCCATTCCACTGAATTCGAACGTCGGTCTTCGCGTTGGATTGATTTTCCGGAAGGATAAAGCGACGATGAGAATATGTCTGTGTACTCTGTTTCACCGTTTTTGGTGCGGTTGCCGGAATAGCCTATGGTGTTGGCGATTGACATCCTTTCCTTCTCATAAATGACACGGGCAGAAACCCAATAGCCTGGACTCACTGATTTTATGTTTCTCGATACTTGTTCATGCTTCACTTCCATTCCGGGGAAATGATAGATGGATTCTGTATCGATATGGTCGCTGTGCATAGGATTGATATATGTCGCTCCTAAGAGCACATCGTACGTCATAGACTTGTAGGCAGTCTTGGAGTAAAGGTTATACAGACCCCAGCTTGTCCTTAATCCTTGCATTCCTCCGCCATTTACATATCCCCCGTGTTCGTATTTCACAAGTATGAAATTGACCACATGTTTTTCACCCTTGAAGCGGGGATCTGCCGGATAGTCAAGCACCTCTACACGGCGTACATCCTCAGGCAGAAGCCCACGCATCTGGGCGGTGCTGGCAGGCTGGTAATCGATGAAAAACGAAACATCGTTGTCGGCTGCTGTCTTGACAGTGCCTTCCACCCGATCAACGTTCAGCCCCGGTATCGCCATCATATCAAGAAGCGAAAAGCCGTTGGAGGCCATCTTGCGCGTCTTCTCGTCGGGCATAAAGACCATGCCTTCGCTCGTGACGTATTGGGACTGACCCTCCACCACGATTTCCTTCAGTGTCTTTCCGACCACTGTATCGATGGTTTCCTTTTTGATGTTCAATGAATCGGTTGCGAATGTGTTTTTTTCGGCATACGTTTCAACGGACACACAGCTTATCAACAGCGCAGATATGGCAGTCAGGCAGTATCTTGAGTTCAGTTTCATAAGTACAGATTTTGATGGTTTGAGATTATTTGTTTTGATTCTGAGCAGACAGGCGGGAAAGCAACGCTTCCTCCAAAATTTCCGGTTTCTTCAGATGCGTACAGACGCTGAATCGGCCTCCTTCAAAGCGGTTGCGGTAACGGTCATAGCCGCAGCCGCCTTCGCATACAGGAAACACTTTGCATTCACGGCATTCCTCATTGAAACTTGAGGAATGGAGAAGATATTTCAGAAGCAGCGAAGTGTGTTTCAGTTTCTTACTGTCAACTGTCCCTATCACTTTCTCCTCCTTGCCGATGTCGTTCCAGCATTTGTATAGTTCTCCCTCCGGGCCGATAAGGAACGATGCGATGCCCTGCATCATGCAGCCTTTGGAGGAACGCTTAGGGAAAACATCCAGGCCGAATCCGTTCTGACGTAGTGATGAATAAAGTTCGTGCCTTTCGTCCGACTGATAGCACGATGAACTTAATGAGCAACCTGTTTCATCATCCGCCTTTATCAGGCCCGGATATACCTTGATTCTTTTGTTGTCAGGAAAATCACGTTTGATGGCAGCGTAGACATCGAGGAATTTGGTGAAGCTCTGTTTGTCCACGTTTACTCGGATATGTATGTCGGTGTCCGGCATTTTTTCTGCAATCAACCGTATGTTGCGGTAAATTCTGTCGAATGTTGACTCATCGGAGTTTTTCAGGCATCTCGTCTGGTCGTGCGCCTTGCCTATTCCGTCCAACGTGATCTGAATCTGATTCAGTTTATTGTCAACGAAATAATCTATGGCCTCTTCATCAAACAGGTAACCGTTTGTGATGATTGACTGATGCGCGATTTCCGGCATTCCCTCCTCAGTCAGCAAGGCATAAATTTTTCGTATTTTTGACAGAGCCATAAGCGGTTCGCCTCCGTACCACGTGATTCTCATCTTCTTGGCATTGTCGAAGCTTCTTACGAAGTCGCCCAATTTACGAATCGTATCGCCTGATATGGTTTTGGGGTTGCGCTTGGACTCGAAGCAATAAGGACAGTCGAAGTTGCAGGCTGTAGTCGGAGCAATAACGAGATTCAGCACGGTCAGGTCGTACTGCTCAGCGTTGAACCGGACAAGTTCTGAATCGAAATAGTCATAAAGTTCACCCTCTTTCTCAATGATGTGATGCTTTATGAGCATATCCATCACAGGCTGCGGCAAACTGTCCCAATCCCTGCCATCAACGGCCTGAATCAACTCGTCCGATACCTCGCTCAGAAAGTTTGACTGAGCATTATAGAGATACCAGACATTGCCTTTGCAGAACCATTGGGTATATATTGAAGGTATATAAGATACATTCATGGTGTTAGGGTTTTGTTTGGAAGCAGTGCGAATCTTAGATTCGCACTGCCATTTCATCGTTAGTTGCCAGGAGTTACAGGGCCTATCTGAATTCCGGTATCCTTAAAGATGCCACACGCAAAAGCCTTGCAATCTTCAAATTTTGCACACGTAAATTCGGCACACGTCAGACCTCCTTTGATATTCTCCATATCAAGTTCCGACAGTTCCTCAGCGTTGAGGATGTTTTTGAAATACTTCTCCATATCGGTTAGTATTTGTGTCCCTGAACCGCTCAGAGACAGGCGGCATTTTTAAGTTCCTGTTATGCTCAGGTTTGTATTCTCAGTATTGGTTTTTCGTGTGTAATCTTGTTCGACCGTAAAGTTATAAATTATTCTTGGAACAACCAAATTTCTGTAATAAAAAATATTTCAAGTCTCAAAAACAATCATAATGTTAATTATTTGAATTGTTTCTTATATGTATTAAAATACATTTTCTGAATGTTGCGGCCAACGGCAAAGGCCGCGTCGAGAAGCCGCATACATTCAGAAATTCTACGAATAAACTGCAAATCCACGTTTATGGCTGCTTTGAAGCTGCCTGAAGAGAGATATGGCAAATAGTGAAAGTGAACGAGGAGATAAAAAACTTTCCGCAGTCATAACTGAAATGACCTTCGGGTAATTCTTCATTTCAATTTCACACCGCAAACTTAGCGCATTTTATCGACTTCACCAAATATTTTCGAGAGATTTTTCTTTTGTTTCGCTGGTTATGCAGGCTTTATGTTTGTCTGAATTTTTGTGATTCTGACATTTTGCCATTAAACGTCCAGTCCGACAAAGGTTGGCAAGGCAGCGACAGGCCAAAACAGGCCTTGTAGAACCGGTTTTGCTTGCAAAATTCTTTTTGCACTTTTTTAGCCATATTATGATTTTTTTCTGAGGCAATCATCATATCAATCTGCAAATACAAAACAATGTATGACAAAGGACAATAAAAACAATCAGGCCAGCTTCCCGGGAAGCTGGCCTGATTGTTGTGCGCACGAAGGGACTCGAACCCCCACGTCGTAAGACACCAGATCCTAAGTCTGGCGCGGCTACCAATTACGCCACGTGCGCGGTTTGCGACTGCAAAGTTAGCCATTTTTTCTGAAACACAAGTCTTTTGCGGCGTTTTTTCTTCAATCTTTTTCACGGCTCTTTCATTTAAACTAAAATAAAAAGCATGACTTCCCCTACCCGGTTCATTGTGAATCGGGTAATATTCTGTGTCTGTCTGTCAACGAGTTATTCTGGTGTCAAAATCTTATATTTTTCATTTTTGGCTTAAAAACC
>CAJSYI010000044.1 GCA_910573745.1 Muribaculaceae bacterium
ATTTACTATTGTAAACAATGTCCCGACCGCAAAATTGTATTCCTCGTCAATCTGACTGAAACTTTTTCCGCTGCTGTGCCAGGCATTGATTGCCGAAATCTGAGATTCGTCCCAGAATTTTTTGTTTTCTTCACACATTTTACTAAAAAATGTTGAATCTGACGGTCAACACTTTTCCGGACTAGACACCCTAACTTTGCACCGAACAATACAAACCGACTTTATGAAGAAGATACATATTAAAGCGGCGGCATTCGCTGCAAAACTTTGCGGATTTGGTGTTGCAGCCCTCGGTTTTTCCTCCTGCGACAGCGATGTGTGCATGTACGGCACAGGCCCTTCCACATTTGACTCAGAAATAACCGTCAAAGGAGAAGTCTCTACTGAAGAAAACAATCCGGTAGAAAACGCTGAAATAACCGTCAAATATACAACAGGACATAAAATCGCAACCGGGAACACGGATTCCAGCGGACAATACGAAGCCACTGGAAAAATGGTTTCTACTGACAAAGTATGGGTTGTCTGCACTCCTGATGAAAAATCGGGACTTGAAGCAGACTCAACCGATGTTGAACTCCAACTTGCTGTTGACAAAGAAGGACAATTGACATCAATAATCGACCGCGTTGACTTCAAGCTGAAAAAGAAAAATTGACACGCACCGGGATGCCATAAGAACATTTCAGCGACCTTATGGCATCCTTACATAAACGGCCAAATCATGAAACCATTGTCACTGAGGCAGAGGATGGCATTGGAGCTTAAGCGCAAGATGCGCATGCAGCACCGCCGGGAACATCCTCTGCGCCAGCTTTTCTGGGAATGCACCCACCGCTGCAACCTCGCCTGCCGCCACTGCGGGAGCGACTGCAAAGTCTCCGGCATGCACCCCGACATGCCCGCCGAAGACTTCCTGCGCGCCGTGGACTCCATCCTGCCCCACCTCGGCAGGGACAGCCGCCACCGCCTCAACATCGTAATAACCGGAGGCGAACCCACGATGCGCCAAGACCTCGAACATGTGGGGCTGGAGCTGTACCGCCGCGAGCTGCCTTGGGGAATCGTGACCAACGGGCTGCTGCTCACGCCTGAGCGGTTCGCTTCGCTGCGACGCGCAGGACTCCACAACATCACAATAAGCCTCGACGGACTCAAGGACTCACACAACTGGATGCGCGGCAACCCGCAATCGTTCGACCGTGCATACGAGGCGATAAAAATGGCAGCAAAGGCCGACGGAGTCAATTTCGACGTGGTTACATGCGTCAACGCCCGTTCGCTCGACGAACTGCCTCAGGTGAGGACGAAGCTCATCGAGGCGGGCGTGAAAGGATGGAGGCTCTTCACCATCTTCCCGTCGGGGCGCGCGAAGCAATACCCGGAGTTCGACCTCGACAAAGCCCAAATCACCGAGCTGATGGAGTTCATCGTGGCCACACGCAAGGAGGGACGCATCCACGCCTCTTTCTGCTGCGAAGGCTTCATGGCAGGCTACGAAGGGAGCGTGCGCGACGGCTTCTTCGGATGCGAGGCCGGGATATCCGTGGCGTCGGTGCTGATCGACGGCGGCATCGGCTCCTGCCCGAGCATACGTGCAGACTACACGCAGGGCAACATATACCGCGACGACTTCTGGGACGTGTGGCAGAACCGCTTCAGGCCCTACCGAGACCACTCGTGGATGAAGACAGGCCCTTGCGCCGAATGCCGCCACTGGCGATACTGCGAAGGAAACGGAATGCATCTGCGAGACTCCGAAGGGCGTCTCATGCACTGCCATCTGCTCAAAGAATAAACAGCGTCAGGATGACGATACAACCACCATTCAGCCATTGCCCGCTCTGCACACCACCGAAAGGCCTCCTGATCGGAATTTATCCTTTTTTGCGAGAAGAATTGTTATATACATATACAAAGCGGACCCCAAAAACCAAAATCCATATGTTGTCCGCCACATTCCAACCGATTGAACAATGAATCATCTTCCTCAGCAACAGATAATAGGCATAGGCGAAGTGCTTTGGGACATGCTGCCTGAAGGCAACGTGCTCGGAGGAGCGCCCGCAAATTTCGTATACAACATATCCCAATTCGGCCTCCCCGCAAAATTGGTGTCGGCCATAGGCGACGACCAGCTCGGACGCCTTGCAGCCGAAACCCTCGCCCAAAGACGCATCGACACGGTAATGGCCACTGTCTCCCGGCCCACAGGAACGGTGGAGGTGAAACTTGCCGACGAAGGCATACCCAGCTACGACATCAAAGAACACGCGGCATGGGATTTCATACCATTGGACAAAAAACTTCTGGAACTGGCCCGCACCACGACGGTGGCCTGCTTCGGCTCCCTTGCCCAACGGAGCCAAGTGTCCCGCGACACCATCAACATGTTCCTTGACACGATGCCCGACGGACACGGACGCATCAAGGTGTTTGACATAAACCTTCGGCAAGGCTTCTTCTCAAAAGAAATCATAGAGCAGTCGCTCACACGATGCAACATGCTTAAGATAAATGATGAAGAGCTTGCCGAAGTGAGCCGTATGCTCGGCCTGCCGCAATCCGGAACCGAAGAGATATGCCGCCGTCTGATGTCGGAATACATCATCGACTGCGTGATACTCACCTGCGGCACAAAAGGAAGCCATGTCTTCGGACGCTCTTCGTCGTCCTTCCTCCCTACCCCGGAAGTGACGGTGGCCGACACCGTAGGCGCGGGCGACTCGTTCACCGCCGCCTTCATCGCCTCGCTGCTGCGAGGCAAAAGCATACGTGAGGCCCACCGCCGCGCCGTGGAGGTGAGCGCATACGTCTGCTCGTGCCCCGGAGCAATGAACATCCTGCCCGAAAACCTGATAAAATAAAGTTTGCCATGCGTTGCTGATTGGAGGGGGATTTTGCGGGACAGAACTTTTTTTGTACTTTTGCGTAATGATTTCAGAGGGTCGGGCCGTCCTTCCGTCTTCCGTTTAAGGAAGACGCGGAAGCCGTGGCTTCACGGAACGTTTCCAGACCTCTGATTCAAATGATATTCTGAAACTTACGTGAAAGACGAAAATATGGAGAATTATGGCGAAAGCGGTGAGGTGAAGGCTGCTTCCCCGGTAGGCGGTCGCAAGGATTCGGGCGAGGTGCTGCGCGAGGCCACCGGCTCGGAATACAAGTACGGGTTCGTGAGCGACATTGAGACCGAAAAGGTGGCTCCGGGACTCAACGAGGACGTGATACGCTACATATCCGAAGTGAAGGGTGAGCCGCAGTGGCTTCTCGATTTCCGCCTTGAGGCTTACAGGCACTGGCTCACGCTGCCTATGCCGCGTTGGGCGCATCTGCATATACCCGTGATAGACTTCCAGGCCATCAGCTATTATGCGGCTCCTAAGAAGAAAGAGCTCAAGAAGAGCATGGACGAGGTGGATCCCGAACTGGTGAAGACCTTCAACAAGCTCGGCATATCGCTCGAGGAGCAGAAGCATCTTGCCGGCGTTGCCGTCGATGCCGTGATGGATTCCGTGAGCGTGAAGACCACCCATCGCGAGAAGCTTGCCGAGCTCGGCGTGATCTTCTGTTCGTTTTCCGAGGCCGTCAAGGACTATCCCGACCTGGTGAAGAAGTATCTCGGGACGGTGGTCGGTTACCGCGACAATTTCTTCGCCGCGCTCAACTCCGCAGTCTTCTCCGACGGTTCGTTTGTCTACATACCCAAGGGCGTACGTTGCCCTATGGAGCTCAGCACGTATTTCCGCATCAACGCCGCAGGAACCGGACAGTTCGAGCGCACGCTGATTGTGGCCGACGACGATGCCTACGTCAGCTATCTTGAGGGATGCACCGCCCCGATGCGCGACGAGAACCAGCTCCATGCCGCCATAGTGGAAATCATAGCCGAGGAGCGCAGCGAGGTGAAGTATTCCACCGTGCAGAACTGGTATGCCGGCGACAAGGACGGGAAAGGCGGCATCTACAACTTCGTCACCAAGCGGGGTCTGTGCCGTGGCCACCGCTCCAAGATTTCATGGACTCAGGTGGAGACCGGATCGGCCATCACCTGGAAATACCCGTCGTGCATCCTCCGCGGCGACGAGTCGGTGGGCGAATTCTATTCCGTGGCCGTCACCAACAACCGTCAGGAGGCCGACACCGGCACCAAGATGATACACATAGGGCGCAACTCGCGCTCCACGATAGTCAGCAAGGGCATATCTGCCGGACATTCGCAGAACAGCTACCGAGGTCTGGTGCGCGTGGCCGCCAAGGCGGAAGGATGCCGCAACTATACGCAGTGCGACTCGCTGCTGATGGGCGACAAGTGCGGCGCGCATACGTTCCCTTATATCGACGTGCACAATTCCACTTCCACCGTGGAGCATGAGGCCACGACGTCGAAGATAAACGAAGAACAGCTCTTCTATTGCCGCCAGCGCGGCATCCCGACCGAAGAGGCAGTCGCCCTTATAGTCAACGGCTATGCCAAAGAGGTGATGAACAAGCTGCCGATGGAATTCGCGGTCGAGGCCCAGAAGCTCCTTCAGATCACACTGGAAGGCTCCGTGGGCTGAAAAGCGGTGGAAAAAAACGACACAGACCATATAGAGGCCATACGCAGTCTTTGCGTCAGGCATAAAGTGTAAAGAATTGATAGAAAGGATAGTGATAATAGACGGCGTGGATCCGCAGACGTTCTACGGCGTCAACAATGCCAACATAAACCTTATCCGCAACCTTTTCCCGAAGCTGCGGATGGCGGCCCGCGGCAATGTCATAAAGGTGATAGGCGAGGATTCGGAGACGGCGCAGTTTGAACGCAAGATCAAGGAAATCGAGGCCTACGCGGTGAAATACAACAAGATTTCCGAAGATGTCATAATAGACATAATCAAAGGCGAGCCTCCGAAGGCGGTTAACAGCGACAGCGTGATAATATTCGGCCAGTCTGGGCGGCCTGTAGCCCCGCGCAACGCCAACCAGGCCAAGATGGTGCGCTCGTTTGCGGAAAACGACCTCACTTTCGCGCTCGGGCCGGCCGGAACGGGCAAGACCTACATAGCCATTGCCCTGGCCGTGGCGGCGTTGAAGAACAAGGCCTGCAAGCGTGTGATACTGTCGCGTCCGGCAGTGGAGGCGGGCGAGAAGCTCGGTTTCCTGCCAGGCGACATGAAGGACAAGATCGACCCCTATCTCCGGCCGCTTTACGATGCCCTTGAGGACATGCTCCCGGCCGTGAAGCTGAAGGAATACATGGAGAGCGACACAATCCAGATTGCACCGTTGGCCTTCATGCGCGGACGCACGCTCAACGACGCGGTAATAATCCTCGATGAGGCGCAGAACACCACAAAGCACCAGATGAAGATGTTCCTGACACGCATGGGCATGAACGCTAAGATGGTGATAACGGGCGACGCCACGCAGATCGACCTGCCACGGAGCGTGCAGAGCGGCCTTCTCCAGGCATTGCGCATATTGAAGGGAGTGAAAGGGATAGGCGTGGTGGAATACGGCAAGAAGGACATTGTGCGCCATCCTTTGGTGCAGCGCATAGTGGATGCCTACGAGGCACGTGAACAGAAAGTGGACGAGGAATTCGAGGCGAATCTGCCCGCAAAAGAAAACTGAAAATGGCAAACATAGGAGACAGAGTGCGTTACCTCAACGCTGTCGGCGGTGGCGTGATAACAAGGATAGACGGCAAGATGGCATATGTGGACGACGACGGGTTCGAGACTCCGGTGCTTCTGAAGGAAATAGTGGTAGTGGCCCCGGCAGGACACGAGCCGGACGGAGCCAAGGGAGCGAAGCTGATGTTCGACCAGAAGGCATTCGACAAAGGCCGGTCTTCGGAAGCACAAAGCGCCGCCTCAGAATCAGGAAGCCCTAAGCCATCGGGCAGCGATGCGAAACCGCAGGAGAGGCAGTTGCCCCCGGTCGAAGAGACCGAACGTGGCGAGAAGCTCAACCTGACACTCGCTTTTGAACCGGCTGACGCCAAGAGGCTTTCCGCCACTGCGTTCAATGCGGTTCTGGTCAATGACAGCAATTATCGCCTGACGTTCACTTTCCTGCGCCGTGCCGCTGAGGAGCGCGGCTGGAGCGTGGTCTATTCAGGTGAAGTAGAACCCCAGGAACTTATAGACCTCGCGCAGTACACGCACGAAACGCTCGGCTCCATCGAACGCGTAGCCCTTCAGGCCGTGGCATACAAGAACGGCAAACCTTTTACGCTCAAGGCTCCGATAAGCGCGGTCAGGAAGATTGACCTCACAAAGTTCCACAAACTCCATTGCTTCCGTCCGGGCGCATATTTCGATGCCCCTGTGCTTGAATTCCCCCTTGTGGCAGACGACCTGCCCGTGAAACCGGCCGAGGTGGACGCGGCCAAGATGCGCGAATCCATCGGTGCGCGCAAACCTTCCGAAAGGGCGGAACTTGAGGAACTTTCAAAGAAATACCGCGTGGACAAAGGCAGCGACAAGAAGAAGCCGTCCGATCCGGCTTCAAATCCCCACAGGCTCCTGCCTCCTGTCGAGATAGACCTGCATATAGGGGAATTGGTGGACAGCGTGGCCGGCCTTGACAATGCCGCCATGCTCCGTCTGCAGCTTGACACGGTGGAGAAGACGATGAAGGCCCATTCGCGCCGAATAGGCCAGAAAATCGTGTTTATACATGGCAAAGGCGAGGGAGTGCTACGCGACGCGGTGTGGAAACTCCTGCGGAAGCAATACCCGAAGGCCGAGCTGCAGGATGCCTCTTTCCAGGAATACGGATTCGGGGCGACGCTCGTAACCGTGCATTGACCCGATGGACGGTTTAGGCACAAATCCGAGAGCAGAGAACAGCGGAAGAATACGGTAAGCAGAAAACGACAATCTACAAGAAATGAAATTTCCGGACAAATGGTGGACTTCCCCGGCCGAGAGCGAAGCGGGCAAGACCGTAATCATAACAGGCCGCGACGGCCTCGAGAAAGTGCAGGCCTCGGGCAAGTACATCTACCGCCTCGACGTAAGCTGGGACTATGAGCCGGAAGCGTCGGGAATGCCTTCCGATGCCGATGCCCGCATTATGGAAGAGGCCACCGATGCGCTCCTGAAAGTGTTTGACAAGAACACCGCTGCCGTCATGACCGGAATATACACCGGCGACGGACGCCGCGACTGGATTTTCTACTGCCTCAACCTGAAGGTGTTTTCTTCCTCCTTCAACAATGCGCTTGCCGACCTTCCGGCCATGCCTTTGGAGATTTCCGCCACAGAAGACCCGGAATGGGAGGAATACAGCGAAATGCGCGCCAACACTTACATCGATCCCGACGGAGAATAGCCGCTGCGACACAAGCGGTGCAGCGCAATTAACAACAAGGTCGCAGACTTGTCGCATCGTGTGGCAGTCTACGACCTGTGTGTGTTTCGTTCCGTGAACACCTGAATCTCACAGGCTTCAACACCGGGCTTTAAAGGACAGCTGTTTGCCGCAAATAAAAGGGACTCACTTCTTGGCCGCACCCATCTCTTCGAGACCGGAGGGAATTTGCACAAATACATATATTGTGTTGTGTCGGCAAAAGCAGCAGACCCGGAGCCGTAAAGCTTCGGGTCTGTCGGTTGTTATGACGGACTGTGTCCGCGCGTTTCCAGGACAGCTGTCCGCGTGTCGCGTGTTTTGTCCGTTGCGGTTGTCGGATTATTTTCCGGCGGTGATGAATATCGACACGCCGCCGTCGGGGCGCACATCGATTTCAAGCGTGGTGCCTGCGGCGAGGCGGAGTTCGCCTGCGGCCTTGCGGCGGTTGGCGTTGGGGAGAGCGGCCTGTCTGCCAGTGCCGCCGTCTACGGGCGAAAGCACGCGGTTGGTGTCGATGGCCTGAACGGGAGCCACGGGAGCTGCCTCAGCCTTGGGAGCTGCAGGTTTGGCTGCCGGAGCCGGCTTCGGTGCGGCAACGGGCTTAGAAGCCTCAGCCTTGGGGGCTGCTGCTGCGCCGAACTCCACAATCGGCTGGTCTGTGGCCATAACGTCGCCTTCGTCGATGAGGAAACGGCTTACCACGCCGGCGCGGTCGCTGACAAGGTTGTTCTCCATCTTCATTGCCTCGTAGACGAGGAGCGTGTCGCCGACCTTAACGGCATCGCCGGGCTTCACCTTAAGCTCAAGCACTGTGCCACCCATCGGAGCCTTCATGACCTCTACGGGGCCGGCTGCGGCCGGAGCGGGGGCTGCTGCACCTTCTGCCACGAATTCAATCAGAGGCTGGTCTGTAGCCATCACGTCGCCTTCGTTGACGAGAATCTGCTTCACTACTCCGCCAAGCGTGCAGGCGAGGTCGTTCTCCATCTTCATTGCCTCATACACGAGCACGATGTCGCCGGGCTTCACAGTGTCGCCGGGCTTCACGCGGATTTCCATCACGGTGCCGCCCATCGGAGCATTGAACACGGGACCGTTGCCTGCGGTAGCTGCGGCTGCCTTTGGGGCTTCGGCCGCCTGAGGTGCATTGGCCTTGTTGGCCTCGTATTCGGCCTTGCGCTTGTTGTTGAGATATGTCTTAGCCACTGCAGGGAGAAGTTCGAGGAGGAGGAATTCCTCTTCGTTCTGGGCGAGCTTAACGCCGCCGAACTTCTCGATTTCAGGGTTGGCCGGAGTCTTGTAGGAACTTACGTCGTAAGGCTTCTCCTCGGCGCTTCCGGTGATGAATTCGCGGAACTTGGGATCCACCGGAACCGGAGTCTTGCCGTATTCGCCCTTGACGAGACCGACGAACTGATTGTTCTTGTTGGTATAGTCGGGGTTGCCTTTGCGGCGGTCAACGGCGAGAGCCACTGCCTGTGAGCCTACAATCTGGCTGGTAGGCGTAACGAGAGGAACGAGACCTGCGTCGCGGCGCACCTTCGGGATGAGGGCCATTGCGTCCTCAAGCACGTCTTCTGCACCGAGCGAACGGAGGTTGGCCACCATATTGGAGTACATTCCGCCGGGCACCTCCGCATTCTTGACCAGTTCGTTGGGCTTCGGAAGACCGAAATAAGCCTCAATCTTGTGGCATGCGTCGAGAAGCTCCTCTTCCTTGTTGGCCTTGGCAGCCTCGATGGCACGGTCGAACTCTGCATCTATCTCCTTGGGCATTTCCTTGAGGGCCTCGTCGAAGTCCTTCGGCCATTTGTCCTTGTTGAGGTCGAACTCGGCGAGAGCCTTACGGGCATGGACGAGTTCCTTGCGAATTTTGGCCACAGCTTCCATATCGGCCTCTACCTCTACGCCCATCTTACGGCAGAAGATGTCGATAAGCTCGATTGAGGGGGCTGCAGAGCCGCCGCCGAACCACCATATGTTGGTGTCAACGATGTCAACGCCCTGGATGATGGCAGTGAGCACTGCGGCCAGGCCGTAGCCGGGTGTGCAGTGGGTGTGGAAGTCTACAGGAACCTTCACTGCGGCCTTGAGCTTCGGCATCAGGGAGTAGATGCGTGAGGGGCTTACGAGGCCGGCCATGTCCTTGAGGGAAATCATCTGCGCTCCAAGGGCTTCCATCTCCTTGGCCTTCTCAACGAAATACTCGTCAGTGAAGATCTTCTCTTCTTCCGGGGTTCCTTTGGGGTCTACTGTATAGCAAACGGCCGTGTCGGCGATGCCGCCAAGCTCGTTGATCATCTTGATTGAGCCCTTGATGTTGTCGATGTCATTGAGGGCGTCGAAGATACGCATCACGTTGAGGCCGTTCTTGATGGCTTCACTGTAGAAGCCTTCGAGCACGTTGTCGGGATAAGGCACGTATCCGAAAAGGTTGCGTCCGCGGGAAAGGGCGGAAAGGAGCGATATGCCCTTCATTGCCTTCGAGCAAGAACGGAGGCGGTCCCAAGGGCTTTCGCCGAGGTAACGCATCACTGAGTCGGGCACTGCGCCGCCCCAGACTTCCATGATGTAGAATTTTGCATCACGATAAAGAGGAAGAAGCTTGTCTACATTCTCCTGCTTCATACGCGTCGCGAACAGGGACTGCTGTCCGTCGCGAAGGGTCAAATCTCTGATTTTTAGTTTTTTGCCCATTTTTCTTGTAAATGTTTTATGTATGTTTTGTATTAGATTTTACGTAATTCCGGATTTCAGCTCCCAGTCCTTGGAACCAAAAGGCGGGAACTGAAGCCTAAAGTCCCTTTCCGTGGCAGTTCTTGTATTTTTTACCGGATCCGCAGGGACAGGGGTCGTTGCGTCCTATTTTCGGTTCGGACTTGATCGGCTGTTTGGGTGCGGCAGGACGGTTTGCGCTCTGCGCGGCCTGACGCTGTGCCGATTCACCCTCATACGTGTCCCGGGTCGTCGAATAGTTGGCGTACGGGTTGCTGGCCGGAGCTTCGGAATACTCACGGTGGATCGTGGCCTGGGCAGCCTGCACTGCCTCATGGCGGCGGCGTTCCTCTTCAGCGGCGGCTTTGGCCTCCTCGTAGTCAGGAACTGCGAGTTTTCCGCGCATAAGCGTGGCCACAGCCTTTGAGTTCATGTCCCAGAGCATCTTCTTCCAAAGCTCGTATGCTTCGAGCTTATAGATCACAAGCGGGTCTTTCTGCTCATAAGATGCATTCTGCACCGACTTGCGGAGCTCGTCCATCTCACGCAGCTGTTCCTGCCATGCCTTGTCGATAGAGGAAAGGAGCACGGCCTTTTCCCAAGCCTTTACGATGGGTTTGCAGCCATTGTTGTAGGATTCTTCGATGTCGGCACGGATGTTGAACATGCGCCTTCCGTCGGTTACAGGCACTCCGACAAGCCCTGTGGCACCGCGTTCCTCCACGAACTCCTTTATATATGGAGCCGCGCCTTCGGCCATCTTCTCACGTTTGCGCGAAAGGTTCTGCATGGCCTCGTCGGCAAGCCGGTCGGCCACTGCGACTGAATCCATCTTGGCGTATTCGTCGGCGGACACGGGCGACTCTATGGCAAGCGATTTGCGCACCTGCTCGTCGAACTCTTCAAATCCGCCTTCATATCCGCGCGACGCGATTTCCTGCGCCACCTCATAGACCATGTTGGCGATGTCGGTGCCTATGCGTTCGCCCTTGAGGGCGTTCTGACGCCGGCCGTATACTCCGCGACGCTGTGCGTTCATGACATCGTCGTATTCCACGAGACGCTTGCGGATGCCGAAGTTGTTCTCCTCGACGCGCTTCTGAGCGTTCTCGATGCTGCGGGTTACCATCTTGGACTCGATCATGTCGCCTTCCTCGAACCCGAGCCTGTCGAGCGTCTTCACTATGCGCTCGTTGGCGAAGAGACGCATCACCGTATCCTCGAACGACACGAAGAACACGGAGCTTCCCGGGTCGCCCTGACGGCCTGCACGGCCACGGAGCTGACGGTCCACGCGGCGGCTCTCATGACGCTCGGTGCCTATGATGGCGAGGCCTCCGGCATCTTTGACCTCCTGAGGGAGCTTGATGTCCGTACCGCGTCCGGCCATGTTGGTGGCGATGGTAACGGTGCCTCTCTTGCCCGCCTGGGCCACGATGTCGGCCTCCTTCTGATGGAGCTTGGCGTTGAGCACCTGATGCGGAATCTTGCGGAGCTGAAGCATCTTAGAGAGAAGCTCGGAGATTTCCACGGAAGTGGTGCCGACAAGCACAGGGCGGCCTTGCTCCACCATCAGCTGCACCTCATCGATAACAGCAGCGTATTTCTCCTTCTTGGTGCGGTAGACGCGGTCGTTCTGGTCGTTGCGTATCACAGGACGGTTGGTCGGTATCTCCACCACCTCGAGCTTGTATATGTCGTAGAACTCACCAGCCTCGGTCATTGCCGTACCGGTCATGCCGGCGAGCTTGCGGTACATGCGGAAATAGTTCTGGAGCGTGATGGTGGCGTACGTCTGAGTGGCGGCCTCCACCTTCACTCCTTCCTTGGCCTCTATGGCCTGATGCAGTCCGTCGCTGTAGCGGCGACCCTCCATGATGCGGCCTGTCTGCTCGTCCACGATCTTGATCTTGTTGTCGTCGATCACGTATTCCACATCCTTGTCGAAGAGCGTATAGGCCTTTAGGAGCTGGTTGACCGTATGTACGCGCTCGGCCTTGATGGAATAGTCCTGGAGGAGACGGTCTTTCTTTTCCTGACGGCTTTCAGTGTCGATGTCTGACTCGGCATCCACCTGCGAGAGCTGGGCGGCTATGTCGGGCAGCACGAAGAACTCAGGATCCTGCGTGGTGCCGGTAAGCACCTCTATACCCTTGTCGGTAAGCTCTATGCTGTGGTTCTTCTCGTCGATGACGAAATACAGGGGTTCGACGGCCTTAGGCATCTCACGGTTGTTGTCCTGCATGTATTTGCCCTCCACCTTCAGCAGGAGCTGTTTGATGCCCTCTTCGCTGAGGTAGCGGATGAGCGGGCCGTGCTTCGGCAGAGCCTTGTAGACGCGGAAGAGCGCGAGTCCGCCCTCTTCGAGCAGGTCGTCGGCCTTGAGCGGCTTATGTCCCGCCTCGCCCTTGTGCTGGTCATACTGTGCTATCTTGTCGGCGTCGCCGCTCATGGCCGCACCGATTTTGCCCTTGGCTTCAAGAAGCAGGTTCTGTGCAAGCTTGCGCTGCGCGTTGACCACCTTTTCTACATTGCCCTTGAACTCGTTGAACATCTGGTCGTCTCCTTTCGGCACCGGGCCAGAGATGATGAGCGGCGTTCGGGCATCGTCGATCAGCACCGAGTCAACCTCATCGACGATGGCGTAGTAATGCTGGTCGCGCTGCACAAGGTCGCTCGTGAGCGTGGCCATGTTGTCGCGCAGATAGTCGAAACCGAACTCATTGTTTGTGCCGAACGTGATGTCGCTCTGATAGGCCTTGCGGCGTTCCTCAGAGTTTGGCTCGGTCTTGTCGATGCAGTCCACCGTCAGCCCGTGGAACTGGTAGAGCGGCCCCATCCATTCGGAGTCGCGCTTTGCGAGGTAGTCGTTGACGGTAACCACATGGACGCCTTCGCCTGTCAGGGCGTTGAGGAAAACCGGAAGCGTGGCGACGAGGGTCTTTCCCTCACCGGTCGCCATCTCGGCTATGTTGTTGCTGGCCTTGTCGCCCTGCATGATTCCGTGGAGCACCATGCCGCCTATGAGCTGCACGTCGTAGTGGACCATGTCCCATTTCATCATATTGCCGCCGGCCACCCATTCGTTTTTGTAGACGGCCTTGTCCCCGTCGATTGTTACGAAGTCTTTTCCTGCGGCAGCGAGTTCGCGGTCAGCCTCTGAAGCTGTAACCTCGATCGTGTCGTTGCTTGCGAAGCGGCGGGCGGTCTCTTTCACCACAGCGAACACTTCCGGAAGCACCTCGTCGAGCTTGCGGGCATACATCTTGAAGCATTCCTCGCGCAGCTCGTCTATTTCCTTCCATAGCGGCTCACGCTTGTCGTAGTCGAGAGTCTCGATTTCCTGGCGAAGCTCGGCCATACGGTCTTTGTATTCCTTTGCCTCGCCCCGGATGCCGTCGCGGATGGCATTGATGCGCCCGCGCAGCTCGTCGTTGGATATGTCGGTGATTTCGGCGGAGATAGGGTTGATCTCTTTATTGAGACGCTGCCACAGCGGACGCACTGCACGCTCGCTTTGGTCGCCGAATATTTTCTTCATTATATTGCTGATTCCCATATATGTAGATATGTTGTGGGTATGGAGTTACGTAAATTATGCGTTTCCGTAAACCTGATGGTCAGGAAAACATCCGCAAAGTTAACTAAAATAATTGAATCTGAGAAATTTGCCTTTGCCGGTCTGGCCGGGTTCAAAGTGCAATGGGGCGGATTTGCGCTCCGTTTGGCGACCGGATACGCAGTATTTGCGTTACTGTAGGGGCGAGACGGCGTGCGTCCACCGGAGTGTCTATGACTTTCGGTGCGACCTCCGGCGCCATTATGAAGGCCGGAGTGGACACCATTGAGCTGCGCACCGGCTTGGTCTTTGTCGGGAACGATGTGTCGTCGGTTACGTTCCACCCCGGCTGGAAATCCACGAATAGGTCGCCGCAGTTCTTTATGTCCACTGTGCGGCGCATAGTCTCGAGATGCGGTGTGGCCTCGGCCAAAATGTCGAGGGCGGTGTAGACGGCCCTCACGCCGCTCATCTTGCTCAGGAACTCCTGTGCGCTGCGCGCCACCTCGCCGATGTCGAGACGACGGCTGTCAAGAGTGCGCCGGTCGAGGTATATCTGGCTTCCGAAAAAGCGGTCGATGTAGTCGCCGTTGCCGTATTTAGCCGTCAGGAACGAGTTCAGGAGCGATGCGGCACGCTTCTTGGAGAAATTGCCGCCGGGTATGCGGTATTTCTCATCGTCTACAGTGGCATCGTCGTAATGTCCAGTGGATGTGAGGTATATGACGGTGTTGTCGAGTCCCGGCCCCGCGTCGATTGCGTCAAACAGCCGCTGGAGCTGACGGTCGAGCCTGATGTAAGTGTCCTCGAGCTCAAGGCGGTAATCGCCGTCTTTCACGTATTTGAAAGGGGCGGCGGTATAGGCTATCCCGAGCATGTCGATCGCGTCGCCACGGCTGCCGGCCTTGAGCTGTTTCAGATAGTCGATGGCGATGTCAGTAACCTCACGGTTTGCCATCGGCGACGCCGACCATCTGCGGTATGCGTCTTTGTCGTTGGTGGGAAACGTGTACCTGAACGGATAATAGCGTTTCTGCGCCGGAATGCCTGGATAGAGGCCTATATCCATAGCCGGTTCCCACCGCATCGTGTCGAGCTTCGCGGCAGGCGAGGCGGAACGGTTGCGCAGCGCTATGGGCTGAGGCAGGTCTTTATACCATGCCGAGGAAGCCCAACGCCCGTTCTCGTCGTTTAGCCACACAGCGGAAGTGCCTGCGTGTCCGGCCATTATGACGGCCTGTTGCGGGTCGGTGGCTATAGTGTAGATTGCACCGAGGCCTATGCCGTCCACGGCAATCTCGTCGCTTATCGTGGAAAGCAGGAGATTCTGCGGCGAATAGGCCATAGGGCTTGTCCCTGAAGTCTTGGGGTCGAGAAGTGCCTGATGGGCCTTCCGTGCCTCGCGGTCGTAGGCTTCAGAACCTGTGATTCCGTTGCAGGCAGGATCGGCGCCGGTCATGGCTATTGCGGTGGCGGCCACGGCATCTATGCCAGTCGCCGGGAAGTCCACGTCGCGCAGATAGGCACCTTGCTTCATCAGAAGGTTGAATCCGCGCTCTCCGAAGTGCCTTCGCAGGTACTCGATATAATCGGTGCGGAGCTGGTCCACGACGATTCCCACCACCAGGCGCGGACGCGCCTGATCTGCCATAAGCATCGTGTTGATACCTACGAGCGAGCATATCACTGTGGTGAGTATCTTCTTCATTTCCTTTTAAAGTAACTTGATTTGTGGGCTATTATTGCATATGCAGAGCCGAGCAGCACCGCGCACCCCATCAGAGGGAAGAACGCCGGGTTCGCGCTTTGTGGCTGGAACGGCCACACGAGCAACAACGCTCCTACGGCAATAATGTTGTAGTAGTTCATCACTATTTCCGCCGCTCGAGCCTTACGCCACCATACGCACAGGCCTGTAACCAGCTGCAACGGATTGAGCCATACGAGCAGGGCGTTTGGCGAAGTGGATTCGTGCTCGGATATGAATACGAGGAACGCAATAACGCATCCTGCAACTCCTGCCGACAGGAAATATGACGACCACAGCCAGCGTGAGAGCCTGACCCGCCTGATGTCGCAGACACAGACCGCCGCGACAGCCACAAAGAGGACAATGCTCCAGAAAAGCGGAGCTTTCCACCAAGGCGTAGGGCCGAGCGTCGCGTCGGGCAGGCCTTCATTGAGTATGCGTGTTTCCTTCACGAGAGGGCGTCCGTCGGGCATATGCGCCGTCGCGGCGCGTCTCATCATCTCGACGGGGACAAACATCTCTTCCCGTCCGTCGGCGGGACGGTCGATGCCTGAGCCGAGGGCAAGGTCGATTCCGAACTGATACCACGGGTAGTTCCTGTGGTATTCGCGCATCTCGCGCCGGAACGAGCCGTAGTTTATGCTGTCAGAATAAACCACGCGCGCGCCAACGGCCTGGTCTATGCGCTCCACAATCCGCGTGGCGCAGTTGTCTTTGACGTAGTTGTAGCGATATGTCCTGTTGCGTGGCAAGGCTTCTTCCCTGAGCATGCCGAGAAGCCTTTTTGCCTCGTCCTGTGTCAGGTTGAGGTCTTGTTCTGCCACTTTACGGTTGGCATTCACGTATTCAGGCAAGAAGAAGGCAAACGGACAGGAGGAGAGCATATAGTCAGTCTCCCCTTTTACGAACCGGTAGAGGAAATTTGGCGCGGTGAAGTCGAACGTGCCGTAGTTCCATACCGAATCGATGCCGTCGCCGCGTACGCGTATTGCCTCATGCCCGCATAGCTCGTAGACTTCGGTGCCGGGCCAGCAAGTGATAAGGCTGACGGTCAGCGGGGCCTCCCCGCCGGAGACGGCGTTGCCGGAGTGCGTGCCGGACGCAAAAAGAGATGTCGCCGATGCCAGTAAAAGCATCGGCAACATCTTCAGTATCGTATCAAGCCGGTTCAATATTCGCAATTGTTGGGGTAGCGGGGGAACGGGATTACGTCGCGTATGTTCTGCATTCCGGTTACGAAGAGGACGAGGCGTTCAAAGCCGAGGCCGAAGCCGGAATGGGGCACGGAGCCGAAGCGGCGCGTGTCGAGGTACCACTCCATCCCTGACAGACCGAGCTCGTCCACGCGCTGCTGAAGCTTCTCGAGGCTTTCTTCACGCTGCGAGCCGCCGATGATTTCGCCGATTTTCGGGAAAAGCACATCCATAGCGCGGACGGTCTTACCGTCGTCGTTGAGCTTCATGTAGAATGCCTTGATTTCCTTGGGGTAGTCGGTTAGAATCACGGGCTTCCTGAAATGCTCCTCCACAAGGAAGCGTTCATGCTCGGAAGCGAGGTCCACTCCCCAGTAAACAGGGAACTCGAACTTCTTGCCGCTCTCTTCGAGAATCTTTATGCCTTCTGAATACGGCAGACGCACGAAATCGTTGCGGACCACGAAGTCGAGACGCTCTTTGAGATCCTTGTCGAAATGCTCGGCAAGGAAGTCGATGTCGTCGGAACAATGTTCGAGGGCATATCCGATGCAGTATTTTATGAATTCCTCGGCGAGGTCCATATTGTCCTCAATCTCGTAGAACGCCATTTCCGGCTCAATCATCCAGAACTCAGAAAGGTGGCGGGGCGTGTTGGAGTTTTCGGCGCGGAAAGTCGGCCCGAACGTGTAGATGCATCCGAGGGCCGTTGCTCCGAGCTCGCCTTCGAGCTGGCCTGAGACGGTGAGGCTCGCATGGCGTCCGAAGAAATCCTGTGAATAGTCCACCTTGCCGTCTTCCGTACGCGGAGGATTCTCCATGTCAAGGGTCGTTACCTGGAACATCGCGCCAGCGCCTTCGCAGTCGGAGGCCGTGATGAGCGGCGTGTGGAAATAGTAGAATCCCTTGTCGTTGAAGAATTTGTGTACGGCGAAAGCAAGCGCGTGGCGTATGCGCAGCACCGCGCCGAACGTATTGGTGCGGGGACGCAGATGCGCTATCTCACGCAGGAACTCGAGCGAATGCCCTTTCTTCTGCAACGGATATTTCTCGGGGTCGGCGGTGCCGTAGACCTCAAGTTCCGATGCCTGCACTTCCACGCTCTGTCCTTTGCCCTGGGAGGCGACGAGTTCACCCTGTACGTGAATCGAAGCCCCGGTGGCGATGGCTTTCAGGTCGTCGTCGGAAAACCTCGTGAGGTCGAAGACGATCTGAAGGTTCTTTATCGTGGAACCGTCGTTGAGAGCCACGAACTGGACGTTCTTGTTGCCACGGCGGGTTCTCACCCATCCTTTTACGTCCACTTCCCGGCCTGTGAACTTGTCCGGCTCACGGAGGACGGCGGCAATCGGAGTTGTCTTTATGGTTTTCATTGTTTTGTGTCTTGGATTATGTGAGGTTGGGACGCGCAGAAGCGCGTCCCTCTATTGTGGCTTTGCTGGCTGAACACGCCGTCCGGCTTATTCAAACGCTCCCATGCGGAGGAAGTTGACCTCCTCCTGGGTGAGGTAGCGCCAGCGTCCGCGCGGCAGGTTCTTCTTGGTGAGGCCTGCGAAGTAGACGCGGTCGAGCTTGGTAACCCTGTAGCCGAGGTGCTCGAAAATGCGGCGCACGATGCGGTTGCGGCCAGAGTGGATCTCGATGCCGGCCTGGTTGCGGTCGGTCTCGGACACATAGCTGATTGCGTCGGCGTGGATTTCACCGTCTTCAAGCTCTATGCCGTCGGCTATGCGCTGCATATCCTCCTCTGTGATGTCCTTGTCTGTCCATACCTGATAAATCTTCTTCTTGACAAACTTCGGATGGGTCAGCTTGGACGCGAGGTCTCCGTCGTTGGTGAGCAGGAGCACGCCGGTCGTGTTGCGGTCGAGACGGCCTACAGGATATATGCGTTCCTGACATGCGTTCTTCACGATGTCAAGCACAGTGGTGCGTCCGTTGGGGTCGTCGCTGGTGGTAACACAGTCCTTGGGCTTGTTGAGAAGCACATAGCACTTCTTTTCGGGCGTAACCACCTTGCCGTCGCATTCCACCACGTCGCTGCGCGAAATCTTGGTGCCGAGCTCCGTTACGACAGTGCCGTTGACCGACACTTTTCCGGCCTGTATGTATTCGTCGGCTTCGCGGCGCGAGCAAAGGCCTGCATTGGCCATATATTTGTTGAGGCGGATCAGTTCGTTCGGATCGATGTCGTTGAGCACGTATTCAATCTGCTTCGGACGCGGAGTGAAACGCAGATTCGGTTTCTGCTGCTTACGGTATCCCTGCTGGTTGCGGTTGTTCAGCCTGTTCTGATTATATCCGCCGGGACGGTTCTGATTGTAGCCGCCCTGACGGTTGTTCTGGTTGTAGCCACCCGGACGGTTCTGGTTGTAGCCGCCCTGGCGGTTCTGATTGTAGCCGCCCTGACGGTTGTTCTGGTTGTAGCCACCGGGACGGTTCTGGTTGTAGCCGCCCTGACGGTTGTTCTGGTTGTAGCCACCCGGACGGTTCTGGTTGTAGCCGCCCTGACGGTTCTGATTGTAGCCGCCCTGACGGTTCTGGTTGTAGCCGCCTTGGCGGTTCTGGTTGTAGCCGCCCTGGCGGTTCTGGTTGTAGCCGCCCTGACGGTTCTGGTTGTAGCCGCCCTGACGGTTCTGGTTGTAGCCGCCTTGGCGGTTCTGGTTATATCCGCCCTGACGGTTGTAGCGGGACTGCCCGTCGTTGCCCTGCTGGCCGTAGGCATCGCCCGTCTTCATCTCTCCGTCGGCTCCCTGCTGGAACTGCTGCGGCTGTTGACGGTATCCACCCGGCTGATAGCTGGGATTGAAACGGTTTTGCTGGTATCCGCTTTGGCGGTCGGTGTATGTTCGGGGTCTCTGCGCATCAGGATCGCGCGGTTGGCCGGGTTCAGGATAATTCACCTTTTCGTAGCGGTTGGAGTGGTCGGAATTTTCCGTTCCGGCGTTCAGCTCGGGCGTTGACCCGATTCTTGGTCTTTTAGGTTTTTTTTCTGCATCCATGGCTTTGTAGATGTTTGTTAATGGTACTCGGAAGGCATCGCTGCTTTGGGAGTGGTCGAAGTTTTTCATTAAATTCAGCCCGCATTGGACGCTCATTTCTCCTGAGAATGCGTGCTTGGATTCCAATTCATTGGGTGTGGATAAAAAACTACAACTTCTTGATGCTTGATGACGTCTTTTCTGCTTCGAGTTGATTAGAGCATGCTCAACCTTCATTCTGATTACTACAGTCAGTTTTCCAGTGATTCCCGTCCCCCGTGGAACGATACGCCGAGCTATGCAACGGGCGAAAGGCCGCAGAACACTGAAAAAGATTGAACAGGCTCCTTGATTTGGTACTTTAAACTGTTTTGAATCAAATTGTTGACGCGGCCTTCTCGGGCAGCGCGGCAATCCGGGACTGATATGTACCGACGATGTCAGACTGCAAGAGCCGCATGTCCCGACACAAAGAATCCCGAATTCATCTGCAAAGTTAGCAACAAATCGCGACATGACCGTCATTTTGTCCCACAAAAATCATATTAGCCATGCCGGCAATCGCCACACTCTTCCCTGCACTCTTCCTGCCGACCCTACAAAACCCACGGCTCTTTCATTTAAGATTTCGTCTCATTCTCGACAAATGTGTTGTTTTATAGCGAGAGCAGTACGGACGGAGAGAGACTTTAACCTTTGATTTTCAAGAGAATAAGTGCAATAAAAATTT
>CAJSYI010000045.1 GCA_910573745.1 Muribaculaceae bacterium
GGTTTTTAAGCCAAAAATGAAAAATATAAGATTTTGACACCAGAATAACTCGTTGACAGACAGACACAGAATATTACCCGATTCACAATGAACCGGGTAGGGGAAGTCATGCTTTTTATTTTAGTTTAAATGAAAGAGCCGTGATTACCGCCTCTTGTCTTTACAAATGGAACCTCCTCTGACGGATTAACACCTACTAATACTGAAAAATAAGCGTTGAGTATTCTGCGTTTGAATTCCTCGGATATATGCTCCATGAAGTATATACCCTCTTTTGCTCCAGCCATGGGCGAAGTTGCGTCACTCTTTTGTTGGTTTTCTTTATTGGCATTCTTATCCGGGGAAAAGATAAAATGGAATTCCCTATGAATAAACTCTCTTAATCGATCGATAGCTTTAGCAGTATCAATATTGGCTGCAGCTGGAAAATTATTACGAAGACTTCTGCGCAGACTTTCATACTTATCTCCACTTATAGTTCGCGCGGAGATGACACCTTCAATATATTTATGAAAATATAGATGAGAAGAAGAGCGATTATGCACCGTAGAAAATGACTCTTCAAATTTTGTTATCTGATTTTTAAGTTCTCTTGCGTAGTCTAAAGAGCTGCATTTTAATAGCTGTAGTGCTTCTGCTCGGAAAGATTCCTTATCCGTAAGTTCGAACCATAACTCTTTCTTACCCTTGCTGAATACCATATCAGACGAATATACGGATACTACTTTGGGCACGTTTGAATCTTCAGCCATCTCAGCTGGGGAAGAGTATTTATTGCGAATTTCTAATCCCTCGGGGGTCAACAATCTTAGGAACCAGTCCTTAAGTTCTTCCTCTATATTTCCAGAATCCATAGTATCAAGCCACATATTTCTGGATAAGAAAATTTTTCGGAATCTTTTAAAGACTTTAAGTTGAAGGGCATTATCATTATTGACGGCCTTCCCTACATGCGCACCATTCTCCTGTTCTTTCTGTTTTATAATATTCCATACATAATCATTTAGGGCATTCATTTTCTCCTTTGAGATGCGTCGGTCATCTCCCTCTGTGAAGATTGAGGATGTCCCAGAAGCATTACGTCCCAGACCCCCCATTGACTTTATGGCCCTATCTGCGGCATCAATAGTTTGAATGCTGCTTTTCCCATCTTCATAAAACACAATTTTGTATTTATCCTCGAGTTTCTTGTGGAAGTCTACGGCCTTTCCGCAACAATTTTTTAGGTCTTCAATCAGAGATGAGCAATCACTAGAGTCTTTCAAGGATGTTTCCCAACGTAGTTCCAGTTCTTCAATAGAAGCCAGTTCTTCTATGGCTTTATTCAGTTTTTTTATCTTATCATTAAATTGATTTTTTAAATCTTCATCATATCCTTTGACATAGATCACGGAATCATCCACATAAAAATAATCCTTGCCCTTGAACATATCATCACCCATAATCTTTCTGCGCACATCCGTCATACACAGATTACCGAAGAAATAAGATTGTGGGAGTCCCTGCGCAACTCCTTTGGTGAATAAATCGGTATGGTCTTTAAATCTTGGTTCGGCACCTTCATCTCCATAATAATCAAATGCGGGATCTATGATTTTGTCACCATCCTTAACTTTTAGAAATAAGAGCTTTGCAGTTACTCTTTTTAGAATAGTTAGGTTTTGTTGATAGATTTTCTCCTCACTGTTAGTTGGCTCTGATACGGTAAATTTATATATCTTATTACGATATCTTTCTTTGAGGACATCGCAAATCTTTACAAATAAGTAAAATGGAGAAATAGATGGGAAAAACTCCTTGATGTCAAGCGACACTTCGTATTCATACTTATGGCTTCTGCTATACTTGGTGCATGATTCTACAATCTTCTGGTTATATGCCTGATAGTTCGGAGCCCATTTTTCATAGATGCGTTCTAATTTCAAGGAGCCGCGATTCCCATAGAAATTATCCGGAATTGACTTAAGCAAATCTGACGGGAAACGCTGAGGCATCGCACCCGGTATGTCATCTATTTCATCGCTATCCTCAAACATTAATACTTGTAGCATAGCAACCATGCATATCTGATCTACAAGAGATGCTGTATGCAAGGGCCTGAATCTTAATTTTTCTTTCTCAGTATCATACTTCTTTAAAGAGAAGAAAACAGAAGTCTCATAGTATTCCTCGCTCTTGAGAATTACATCTTCAATCCTAGCCTGACATGCCGTTATCACCTCATTAATCACATCCCAATTGTATTTGTCATTAAGGATGTAATATAACTCCAAATCGCTCTTATTATGCAGTTGACTATCTGATTCCGTGGAATTATTCTTGCTATTCGACGTATCAGCCATAGTGTCTAAAAGATACAGTTCGTCAATATATGATTCAAGAGCATATATAGCCCGATATATATTTCTATAGGAAGTGACAAACTTAAATAGTGGAGCACCTTTCAGTTCATCAATATTATTAGAGACCATATCACTCATTGTGATTACGATTAAATTTTGTTCTTAAGATTATTAGATGTAAATCCGATCATATTCATCCACTGAGATATATCTTTATATAGTGTTCTATCAGCATTCGGATTAGGTAGAAGTACACTCCATTTAAATTTTTTGTTTTCACTGATTTCTCCTCTAAAAATCGCCTCCCGGACGTCTTGATTGAAATTCGGTACAGAGACCTTGCGGCAATACAATAAATCTTCTTCAGAGTAAAGTCCCAAATTAAGTTTGCCTGTATTATATACATCAAAATCTCTTAGTCCATTTTCATTTATTATTAAGTGAAGCTTTCCAGCTTTATGCTCTACCATAAGGATATTATTAAATCCTATTCTAAGAGGTCTTGTATTGGGTCGTGTTTTTTGTTCAAGTTGGTTCCAATTGAATATCATATCCATTGCTTTGCAGAGAATATAGGTATCTAAGAAAAAGATATTCAAATCCACTAATATTTTTATCATTAAACGGAGTTTTTCTGTAAAATAACCAATATTATACTTTCGTTCCTGATCCTTGAGGAGAATATAGCGATAAAACATCAATTGAGGATTTTGCCATATGAATCTTTTGACATCAATTTTTTCAATCGGAAATTTCCCTTTTCTGATTGATTCAATAACATCGATATTATGGAGATCAAAGATATATGTTAGTAAATAATACTTATCCTCAAGACTGAATAAGCAATGTTCCTTTGAACCGTGTAATCTTCGAGTGGATTCCACAGTTTCCTTACTCCTTAAATCTTGTTCAAACTCGTTGATAAGTTCTCCTTTAAATTTGGAGTAACTCAAAAATATGTCATTCGGTTTTGTCCTCATAATTAAAATCTCGATTAGAAGAATACCATTCGCCATAATCCTTGTATTCTGCCGGAATATCTTCTTTAAATATGGATATTCCTTTTTTCGCTAAGGCCAGTCGTAGTTTCATAAATCCATCCCAACCAGCCTCATCATTGTCAGGCATCATTTTCAATTTATACCCTTCCAATAAAGATAAATCATCTTCAGGTATAATTGTGGCACTTGGAATAGCTATTGCGGCTTTTCCGCTCGATAACACAGCTAGGCAATCCGTTACTCCTTCTGTGAGATAAAGATCGTTATCAACCATAATTTCATTCAGCAATGGCATATTGAAGAGATGTGTCTTTTGACAAGATAGGAATTGAAACCGGGGCACTTTTTTGTCATCCCCAATATACCGTGATTGCAGCCCCAATAAATTACCTTTTCTATCTCTGTATGGGAAGATTATGCAGGGGACCCAAAAAGATAGATAACCTTTTTCTCCAAACAACCCACTTGCGCGGCATCGTTTTTCTCCAAATTTTCTCCACGCCTTTTGGCTTATTGTCCGGCTGTCATCTAGTGCCTTAATCCCTATTTTGTATATAATTTCCTCGTTTAGTTTTCTCTTTTCAAATAAAAAATATTGGGCATTATGAGTCAAAATCAAATTATCAAGTAACCATTCAGCTATCTCAGTATCAAACGGTTTGTCAAAGTCCAAATTATTCCGCCTCGAAACAGATTGGGAGGTCAACCTTCTTTTAGGCACATATGTTGGCTTCCCGCTTGGGAGTACCATGCCATAAATTGCACATAACTTTTCGCATGCCTCAGTAAATCCACATCTCTCATACTCCATCATAAAACTGATTGCATCCCCGCCCTTACCACATGAAAAGCAATGCCATACATTTTTCTTTGAGGGATGGAATGATAGGCTGGGAACAGATTCGGAGTGCAAGAAACAATAGGCTTTATGCCTATTGATTTCAATTCCGAGTCTATCAGCCAGCTCTTCACAATCTCTCTGCCGGAGATCATCTACAATATTCTGAGGTATGAACATAAGATTTATACGAAAATACATCAATCATATAGTGATGCAAAGTTACGAACTAATTTTGAATTAACAGCTATTAACGAGAAGATTAGAGGAGTAACTCCCAAAATATGGTCAACTGACCGATTTTTTTTAGTGGCTTACTGTTTACCACATATCATTCTCTTTCTTGGACATGGCGGCGATTTCGTCGGCTATCTCCTCGGAGGAGAGTTTGATATAGTCCATGAATGTCTTTTGTGTCTTGTGGCCGCTGACATGCATCATCTGGAGGATGGTGTACCTGTGGCTGAGATACATATTGGTGATGCCGGTGCGTCGGGCGGTGTGGCTTGTCACACACTGATAGCGCGGCACAATCACGTTGCCGTTGAGGTCGGTCTCCGGTTCCTTCTTCTCTTTTCTCAACGCCTCCTTCTGCTTCATTGTGAGCTTGGTCGGTACCTTCTCTTTCAGCGACGGCAGCTGCTCCGACAGGTCTTTGAGAATATCCTTTATGTATCGGTTCAGCACCTGCTCGTTGGCTTTCGGAATGTTGTAGCCATACTTCTCGCAGATGGTAATCAGATTCTCATTGAGAATGGGAATGGTCACCTCGGTCTTGGTCTTCTGCTGGATAAGACGGATTATGCGCGTTCCCTTTCGGGTGGTCTCGAAATTGTCGGCATTGAGGTTATTGTAATCGCTTACTCGCTGACATGTGTAGCAACCGATGAGAAAAACATCGCGGATATGTTCTTTCTTCCCGGTCAACGGCATTTCGTAGAGGGCTTGCAATTCCTCCTCGGTGAGATAAATCTCGACAGCCTTGTCGCGGTCCTCAATCTTCTTCTTGACAATTAGCGCGGCTGCTCTCTGATTGTCATGTACGCCGTCAATGAATGCCGCGTTGATAAGAGCCTTTAGATTTGTCAGATGCTTGTTGACAACCTTTGCCATGTAACCGTGCTTCTGCAAATAGTTGATGTAGCGCGAAACAAAGGCACGGTCTATGTCTGCCCATCCGAACTTATGCAATGGGTCGAAGCCTTCATAGACACCGATAAAACTTTTCCATGCCTTGCAGGTGCCGGGGGCATAGTCGTCACTGCCAATCTTTCGCGCCCCGCTCTTGATGTCATCGACAAACTGAACGAGGAACGGCCAGATAAGGCGGTTCTTCTCATCCTCGATACGTTTCTTTTCCTCGGCTTTCTTGCGGGCTTTTTCTTTCTCCGCCTCACGTTTGGCGATAGCCTTACGCTCTGCCTCAGCGGCTTCCTCCATCGCCCGACGTTCAGCGTCCACTTTCTCCGGTTCGGAGATATAGCGCACATCCATGTCGAGAGCCTCGCGGTCAAAATTCACCTTTGTAAGATGAGCCTTGACGATGCCTTCAATCTGCGTCAGCTTGGCATGAAGCTGATAATTCTTCTTCTGATGCGCCAGCCATGCGCGAGGCGATGCCGTTGCCTTCTGCCAGTCGGCAACCTCGACCTGAAGCATGGTCGAAATCAGTACATCAACCTTGCGGGTATGGATGCGGATAAAGAGGGTTGCTGTTTCCTTCTTCAAATCCTTGGCACGGACATGAAACGGGGTCAGTTTTTTCGGAGAGGGTGATTTTGTCATATCTTCGATGTTATAAATTTCTGAATGGTGGCGTTTGCATTCGTTCACAATCAGCCACTTTGGTTCTGCAAATATAACAACCCAAACCGCAATTTGTCAAGTCGGGTCACCACGCAGGTCACCACGTTTTTTGAATAAATCTGAAAATCGGCAAAATTCATTAAAGTTCATATTACGCTATTATTCAGCATTTTGCCTAAACAAACCATTCAAATTCATTCGTATTCATTCAGAAACTCAGGTTCTGGTGGCACCACCCTTAAAACAAGATAAGTCGCTGAAATTCAGCGACTTTTTCTTTTATCTATCCAGTCGTTTGTCCGAAATATGCCCGAAAATTTTTTATCCTCTTAACACTTTTTATACCTTCCTTTATAATCGGCCATATTGGTTCTCTTGCATCTCACCCCAAAAATCACCCCTTTTCGGACAATCCTCATTATCTCATGTCCGAAAATGAAGCACCATATCGGATTTATATCCGCATATCCCTATAGATAAGATCCCTCTCTTTGTAAGATAGGACACCTTCCAATAGATTAAAGGAGGACATACGATAAGCTGTCTTGTCGATTTTATCTTCTGGGTGGACCTCGTTGTATTCATCAAGAGGTCCATATAGCCGCAAATTTCCCAACATCACCTCATATTCGTAGCAAGTGGGCTTAGTCACTTCAAACATTGAGGCCAAAACCGGACAATAGTTATCTTTGGGTGATAACTTCTGAACCGGTATCGCTATATTTTCCCATTCATAATCAAGTTCAAAGAACTCTCTGTTGTAGAAGGCTGAAGTATATATAACTCCCATAAGCTTATGTGATGGCCCCTTTTCTATTGACCACTCAAGAACAAATTGTGGAATAATGTATTCCGGCTTAAATACATCGTCTGCATTCCGTACTGGTATAGTACATGCGATAATAACAGGAAGGTATTTAAGATACAGACTTTCGCATTTGGTGAATTTATCAATTTCAGGTATTCTCAAATCTAAAACACGAAAGTCCTTTCTTGAAGTAAACTGTGACACTAAGGTTGATTCAATAGGTGGGCGGTGCATCTCTTCCCAACTACCATATATACTTTTCGCTAAGTAAAGACATGGATAGCCGGGGGTACTGTATCTCTGTGTTTTGATATTTCGAATCATGCTGAATGGTATATGGAATATTTCCGTTCTGGGAACATCCTTTCTTAAAGAGCATATCCTCATTCTATACAAAGCACTCCATTTATCGTGAGTATAAATGAGATCTTCGCAAAATACATCATTAAGAATATTCTTTAGCTGCGTGTAGGCTCTAGACCTTCGCCCGGAAAGGCTGGAAGAAACCGCAGTGATAATCTTATCCCAAGTATTTTTCGCAAATGAAAAATCGATAGAGCCTTCATCTACCCCATGGCTTTTTAATTGTGTCAAATAGTCCAACTCACAGCATCGCAGAACACTCTTAAAATCATTCGAGTGCTGTTTCTGAAAACCATGACTACGTTCAAATATGGTAGTTCTTACCATATTTAAAAAATTCTCAGGATTATCTATCATAATCTCTTAAATAACTGGTGATGATTCGTATAATAAATTAAGTCACTCAACTGCGAAGAGGTAGTAGCGATGACCATATTGATACATTTCATCTGCACTACGAGCAACAACACGGAGCTTCTTACCCAGATATTTCTGCTCAATTATCTCAACGGCTTCGCCAAACTCATCAGGGAGATATAGGATATCCTCGTCGGAAAGAGAATCGTAATCCTCGCTTTTCTCAGCACCGGGGTTTCCGAACGCATGTAGATGATTGCATCCTTCAGCCATTCTGAATACAGACAACTCAGATCGCGAACCATCTGTAGCAAACTTATGATAGCCTCCGGGCAAATATCGCTCTATTACGAACCATTCGCCTACCGCCATATTATCCGTTCCCATTTCCTTGGCACCTTCCTTTTCAAGGTGGGCAATCATTGCAGGAGACAAGAATTTCATCATACTTTCTGGAATGGTAGCCTTTTTTATTATGGCAGCGTTCTTCAATAATGGTTTCTTAAGCATATTATCTTCTTATAATTCTTTTAATTCCTTCCCGGTAACACTCTTTATAATTCCTATGATATTATTTTCCACATCTCTATAGCAATGATTCGGTAATTTTTACCGAATCATTGAATTTGATTACTCACTTATATATTCTTTTATGCGGGCTGACATACAGCTGGGCAATCATCCCACATATTTTTCAGAAACTATTTCCATCTCAAAGCGGCAAGAGGCTGGGCGGTCTTCATTGTTGGCGACGCAATACCGTCGTAAGGTGACGGTGGACGAGCCACTGACATCTTACGACCGCATCACGACTATGAGCAACTGCGGAACACCGAGAACCGGCAACGCCTCCGAGGATTGGCAACGGCTTCGCTGATGCCATCTCTGAGACTAATTGCCGTTCCTCCGTGTTCTTTATCGCTGTTGCCTGATAAGGCTTTTCACGACCGCCCGGTCACTTGTCGCTTGGTTCGGCAGTCCACGGTGCGAGACAGTGATAATCCGCCATCCTGTGTCGTCAGCTTATCACAGACTCGCCCTGCCGGGACTGGGCAGAGATACTTGCTTCTTTAAGACTAAGAGGATTCATCTTGTCACGGTATCTTTCTACAAGGCAACGTACCTATTAAGGATTTGCTATTGCCTATGACGGCGATAGGAAAAATCCTTGCTTGATAGTTTCTCATTTTTTCTGTGGGTGCTACTTTTGCAGCGAATTTAAAAAAGCAAAAGTTATGAACCATCCGATTATTGTTTGGTGTGTGATAGTGGGTGTGCTGTTATGCGCATTAATCTTCAGGGCTGTCGAGCGGTATAATTCGGAATGTAGTCACCGTGACCACAAACCTCGACATATTTTCGAAATAGGCAAGGACAAAGATATCTTCTATCTGCCTGGAGATATTGACGAGAACGATGACTTCGATGACTTGTAATAAGGCTCTTGACGAATCAGTTTTACGCGAAACTGCCGCTTTTCTTTCCGAGTATGCCTCTCTGTTGTCAGGGTGCGGTGCCACCTGTATCCGTATTGAGAAAAACACGCGGAGGCTGGCTGATGCATTTCGCGTGGGTTTCGACATTTCCATAATGCCGACACACGTGTATGTATCTGTATGGGATGACAATCCCGCCGAAGCCGTGGTGACTGTCCGTAAAACAATAGCCTGCGGTATCAGTTTCAATCTCAATGCCAAGCTAAGCCGCCTCAGCTGGGAAGTATCAGACAACAGCTTAGGACTGGCCGCTGCGACCGAACGGTTTGAGCAGATACGAAAGACGAAATCGACAGGAAAGTGGGAGACACTATTTCTCACCAGTCTTGCCAACGCATCTTTCTGCCGTCTTTTCGGCGGCGACGAGATTGCAATGCTCATTGTTTTCATTTCCACGCTTGCAGGATACAGGCTGAAACAGATAATGCTCGAAGACAAACGCGACATTCGGCTCACCTTTCTGTGTGCATCATTCTTTTCAGCAGCACTGAGCGCCGGAGGCCACATATTCAACATCGGCTCCACACCGGAAATAGCACTTGGCACGAGCGTTTTGTATCTGATTCCAGGAGTGCCATATATTAATTCGGTCAGCGATCTGATATACCGGCATTATCTTTGCTGTATCAGCCGTTTTCTTGATTCCATCGTTCTGACGGTCTGTCTTTCAGCAGGACTTTGTGCCGGTCGGTATGCTCTTACTTGGATTAAAATGGTTTTAGCGTAATTATGTGGAACGATATTCTGATTAATATTTTAGAGGACGGCTTGTTTGCGGCGATAGCTGCCATCGGATTTTCAAGCATCAGCAATACGCCCAGACGTGCGTATCTGACCTGTGGGCTGATTGCAGCCGCCGGTCATACCATACGTTATGTGCTGACCACGCCCGAGTTCGGAATAATGCGCATCATTCCTGCAAGTGCTCTGGCGTCATTTGCCATCGGTGTGCTCGCCGTGCTGTTTGCCGTTCGCATAAAATGTCCTGCCGAAGTCTGCTTCTTTCCGGCTTTGCTCCCTATGATACCGGGTATGTACGCCTATCGTACTATCGAGGCTCTTTTGTCATGCCTTTATCATACTCAGGAGGACGCATTCGAACATTATTTCTACTTGCTTGCATATAATGGGCTGACTTGTTCGTTTATTATTCTAAGCTTGGTTGTCGGGGCCACAGTTCCGGTATTCCTGTTCAAAAAACTTTCATTTACGGCTACAAGGTAGCCATATTATCTGTAAATTTGCAATCCAATGGAATTACGACAGTTAAGATATTTCACCAAAGCCGCTGAGACCTTGAACTTCTCCGATGCGGCAAAGTGCCTCAACATAGCTCAAAGCTCGCTCTCGCAGCAAGTTAAGCAACTGGAAGATGAACTCGGAACACAGCTTTTCATCCGCAGCAGCCACTCCGTTCGTCTGACTGAAGCCGGAGAGATGATGCTTCCTTTCGCGCTAAGGACGCTTCATGAAGCCGAATCTTGTGTAGATCGTATTCATGATTTGCAGAAACTGCTTACAGGAACTCTTAATATCGGGGTCACTCATTCTTTCAGCCCCATCCTGACGGAATCTGTCATTTCGTTCATGAAGATGTATCGGACAATAAAACTGAACATCGTATACAAACAGATGAACGAGCTTATGGAATTGCTCGCAAAGCGAGAGATAGATTTTGTCCTCGCATTCAGACCTCTCCAGCCGATGCCGGATGTAGAGTCGCATATTCTGTTTCAGAACGCATTGTCTGCGATAGTCGGCAAGCATCATCCTCTTGCCTCCAAGGAGAAGGTTTCCATTGCGGAGCTTGAAAAATACGAACTTGCGCTTCCATCAAAGGGCTTGCAAGCCCGCAATGCCTTCGACAGCATCGCACCGGATTTCAATAGCTTCAATATCCGAATTGAACTCAATGAAGTAAACACACTGCTTAAACTTATTCGACAAACCGGTCTTGTCACAGTGCTGGCGGAGGACTCCATATATGATATCCAGGATGTGAAAGCAGTACCTATTGATGTACCCGGCAATGAAATGACGGGCTGCGTCCACATCCTGAAGGATACCTACCGTAAGCATTCCATGCAGGAATTCATCCGTATCCTTACCGAATCAATAGCCGTCAAACGCCTCCAGAACAATTGGATTTAGCTAATTGAACTCCGCAATATATCCTTTAGGATGCAAAAAGTAGAAAATTTATTCAAATTACACCATTAAGGGTATAAAATATTTTACAACAACGCAAATTATACCCTTTGGGGGGATATTCATGCAAAAGCGGCAAGAGGCTGGGCGGTCTTCATTGTTGGCGGCGATATGCCGTCATAAGTTGACGGTGGACGAGCCACTGACACCTTATGACCGCATCGCGCCTACGGGCAACGGCGGAACACCGAGAACCGGCAACGCCTCCGATGATTGTCAGCGGCTTCGCTGATGCCACCTCTGAGACTTTTTGCCGTCCCTCCGTGTTCTTTATCGCCGTTGCCTGACAAGGACTTTTGCGACCGCCCGGCCACTTGCCGCATGGTTCAGCAGTCCACTGGTCGAGACAGTGATAATCCGTCTTCCTGCGTCGTCGGCTTATCACAGACTCGCCCTGCCAGGACTGGTCAGAGATACTTGCTTGCTTCTTTAAGGCTGTCGCATAGGCAATGATTCTCAATGACTGCCGATTGACGGCTTAAAAGGCGCGGCTTCGTGGAGAAACCGCGCCTTTGGATGTCCGGTGCAGGGTCGGGGTTACTTTACTTCGTCGGAAGTCTCGGGAGCCTTGTCGATCAGGTCCATGAACTGGTCGAGCTTCGGCGTTATGATGATTTCCGTGCGGCGGTTCTTGGAGCGTCCGAGGTCTGAGTCATTGTCGGCCACGGGGTTGTATTCGCCGCGTCCTCCGGCCGTGAGGCGCGAGGGCTTGATGCCGAAATCGTTCTGCAGCACCTGCACCACCGACGATGCGCGGAGCGCGGAGAGGTCCCAGTTGTTGCGGATGTTGGTGCGGCTGATGGGCACGTTGTCGGTGTTACCCTCCACGAGCACGTCATAGTCGCTGTAGTCCTTTATGATTTTGGCGATCTTGCTCAGTGTCTCCATGGCGCGTGAGCTGATTTCGTAGCTTCCGGTCTTGAAGAGCATGTTGTCGGCGAGCGAGATGTAGACCACGCCCTTGAGCACCTTTACGTCCACGTCCTTAAGCTCTTCGCGGCTGAGGGAGCGGGTGAGGTTGTTGGTGAGCACCATGTTGAGCGAGTCCGACTTGGACTTTGCCTCCACGAGCTGCTTTATGTATTTGTTGCTCGCGTTGATTTCGTCCACGAGCTTGGAGATGTTGGCCGAGCTGCCGTAGATGCTCTGGTCGAGCGACTTCTTGAGCGAATTGTAGGCTTCCTTCAGGTCGGCGTTCTCCTTGCGCGCCTGGCGGATTATCTCTTCCATGCTCTTGCCGTTGGCGTTGCATTCCACGAGGCTTTCGCGTGTGGACTGGTATTCCTGCTGCATGCTCTGATACTTGGCATCGAGTTCAGCGTACTTTTTCTGGCTGACGCATCCTCCGAGCATAAGCCCGGCGGCGGCCATGCACAATAACATTCTCATTTTCTTCATAATCTCAATGTCTTTTTTACAGTTTATAAGTGTGGTCGGGTGGTGAAGGTTCACTGCCCGGCGCAAAGTTAGCATTAAATTCCCGTATATGGAGTTATTCGCGTGAATATTTTGATTATTCGCGGATTCTTTATAGCTTTGCAGCCCTTTTTCTCCTCTCCGACTTATCGACACTTTTTGAGATTTGCTCAAACCACAAGAATATGAAGCATATATTCATCTATCCGATGGCGGCAGTGTGTGCCGCTTTTTCTGTCCATGCGGCTCCTCCGCAGGGCTATTACGATTCGCTTGAAGGGAAATGCGGCGCCGAGCTCAAGGCGGCCGTCAAGGCGAAGGTGCGCAAGCACACGGTGATAAGTTACGGCGACGACACGTGGGACGCTTTCCGCGAGACCGACGTGCGCGAAGTGGACGGAAGGCTCTGCTGGTGGGACATGTATTCCTCCAACAACGTTCCTGTGTCTTCCGGCCATCCGGGCATGAACATCGAGCATTCGGTGGCCAACTCTTGCTGGGGCGGCTCCAAGAACGATGCCTACAAAGACCTTTTCCATCTCAACCCGTCGGATGCCACGGCCAACAACCGCAAGTCCAACTTCCCGCTCGGCATTGTGGTGGGCACGCCGACGTGGACCAACGGCGTTACCGTGGTGGGCCATCCTGCCGCCGGCGACTGCGGCGGGGCTAAGAACGTCTATGAGCCGCATGACATGTATAAAGGGGATTTCGCCCGCGTGTATTTCTATATCTTCACGGTATATGACGACATAAGCTGGGGCACGTATTCCGACAAGCGCGACGCGATGTACGACTGTTCGGCTTATCCCTCTTTGAAGCCTTGGGCCTATGACATGCTCCTCGAGTGGAACGCCAAGGATCCGGTAGGGGAGAAGGAGACCGGCCGTAATGACGCCATATATGGCATACAGAAGAACCGCAACCCGTTCATCGACATTCCTGACCTCGCGGAATACATATGGGGCGGAAAGAAGGACACGCCGTTCCATTATGACCCTGACAATTATCCTGTGGACCCGGAAGAACCCGGTGAGCCTGATGTTCCGGACAATCCGGACGATCCCGTAACGCCGGGCACGTGGCAGCTTGTCAGGAATGCGTCGGAACTGAGCGTCTCTGACGTATATGTCCTTGTGGACTCGAAGCTCGGATTCGGCATGACCACGGTGCTCGACGGGAAGTTCATCGCTCCTTCTGCTGCTCCGGTCTCGTCGGTCGGCGGTGTGATTTCGTCTGTTCCGTCCGACTTCGCCATGGTAAGGCTTGCGGCCTCGGGTTCAGGCTATGCCATCGGCCTGTCGGCTACGGAGGATGCCGCCCCGCAGTATGTATGCAGTGTGAATGCGAAAACCATAACGTTGTCCGATTCGCCTTCTGCCGAAGGTGCGGAGGCGCAGGTGAAGATTTCTGCCGACGGCACGGCCACCATAAGCTACGGAGGCGCAGGCAACCTGTATTACAACCCTTCTGCTCCGCGCTTCACCACCTACTCCTCTTCCGGCCAGACCCCGCTGTGTTTCTACCGCAAGGTCAAGGAGGATGCCGTAGAGGAAATGGTTTCAGACCTGCGTCTTGAGGTCTGGGCAGAAGGAGGAGTGCTTCACGTTCCGGCCGGCGCGTCTGTCTATGACCTTTGGGGCCGCAAGGTCTCTGAGGCGCAGGAGACGGCGCTGCCTTCAGGCATTTATATCGTGGTGCGCCAAGGATCAAAGCCCCTGAAAGTGGCTCTTTGACGTGTCTCGGAAAACTTTTGAGGATTTTTTAGGCTGAAAATTTTGTCAGTTCGCGGGAATTGTCTAATTTTGCAGTCGCTTAACGGCTCTCGGGGTGTAGCACAGTTGGTTAGCGCGCTACGTTCGGGACGTAGAGGTCGGGCGTTCGAGTCGCCTCACCCCGACAGAGCTTGAGATGGCGCATCGGATTCAATATCCGATGCGCCATCTTTCCATATATGAAATTGTCCTTAAAGTAAGTAAATTTGGTCGGTTTTTAACTCGTATTGTTTTTTCTTCGGATTTTTCGCGGAAAACATTTGGAATTCCGGATTTTTATCCGTACATTTGCCGCCGTAATGATTCCTGTTTCCTTTGCAGACCGTAATCACAGACCAATCACCAACTTAAAATCTTTGAATATGGTAAAACGACTTCTACTTTCGACTATGGCGGCGACAATCGTCTGCGCCTTTGCCTCTGCCCAGATTTCAAATGCAGCAGCGAGACTGACTGCTGAAGGTAAGGAATGGAACTATGATTGCACCAAGTATTTTGGAATTAAGCCTATTTGCACCACACCGTCCAAGTCTCTCCGGTTTTCAGGCAAAACGATTAAAGGTGGAAGAGAGTATTTTGTATTGACCAGTTCCAAAAACACAGCCGACACGGTCGCGTTGATTCGTGAAGAAGACGGCAAAGTGTATGTTTGTGCCGATAGCCCTGTGCTTCATATGGATTATGAAGCTCCGCAAACAGACGAGTATCAGGTCAACGACTTCAAAACCGAACCGGGAGGGAAGTACAAAGGACTTGTAAGCGAACCGAGGGGGTATTCTGTATGCGATATTGAAGTGCTCAAGGTTGACACCGTTGGCATTGGAGGCCGTTCTTTCCGGAAACAGACCGTGCGACCTGTTAGCCAGTACACCGATTGCGCATATGATGTTGTAGAAGGCATTGGCTGTCTTGACGAATGGTTTTTTCTTCCTGGCAAGATTGATTACACAACTGGACAGACAAATCCGCACTATTCTATCATAAGCCTGAAGAATGTCAAGGATGATGAGGATTATGAACTCTTCTCCATTAACGACATATATCCAAAGCCTGAACCGGAATTCGCCACCACCATAAGAGAAGACAGGGTATGGGCATATTCCGTCAACGGCAAAGAAAAGCGTCTTAAGGCGGGAACCCCTGAACTTACAGATTACGGATATTATTATCCGGTGCTAGATGAACACGGGGATTCATTGGCTCTGATGTCGGAATGGCGTGATTACGGCAGAGTGGAACGTTATGGGCGCGGCGACCCCGAATTGCTGCAACAACATTGGTCTGACCTCGACATGTACTACGGAGGCTACGACGTGTACCGGTTCGGTGCTGAGGTCGGGCATAAGTACCGGACAATAGGGCTTTCCAACGGGCCGGACAGATACAAGAAACTGGACGTAACTGTCGTTTCAGTGGACACCGTCGTGATCGCCGGGGAGAAATGCCGGCGGCAGACACTGGCTGCTGAAGGCCGTCCCGGAGAGAAGTTCGTGGCTGTGGAAGGAATCGGAATCAACCGCGGATGGCTGCATCTGCCAGCGTGGGGCGACAAGGAAGCCGAGGAGGCAATCGGCGTGCCGGTGCTGACGGAAGTGCGCGACATCGAGGGCAACGTCATATTCAAGCATGAAGACTTCGGCCCTGACGCCGGAGTGGAAGAAACACTGACAGACAACGCAATATCCAAAGACGCTCGGATGTACGACCTTAACGGGCGCGAAATACGGAATCCCGAGCCGGGCACGGTCTACATCCAAGGCGGACGCAAGCACGTCGCTACACGTGGAAACACGCTTTAAACAGCCATTAAGCTGCGCTGATGCATATTGCGGCTTCTCCGGTGCGACGGCACGGAGAAGCCGTTTTTTCACGCAGCATGACGAGAATTTGCGGATAAGGGGATTTTTCCGTAATTTTGCCTCTGCTTTGTGCCATAATGCATTTTTATAGGCGCAATGCATTGATTGCCAATGGGAGAATCAGACAAGAAAGGCCGCAGGACAGGCCGGACAAACAATCAGCTTTATTATCTTGTCGGCGGATGGCGAATGCTTCTGCCGCGTTTCGTGCGCCGGTGGCAACGCCGGCTTCTGCTGCGCCGGTGGCAGCAAAGGCCGGATGCGGACTATATACGGGACCGCGTGGATTTCTATTGCCGGGTTGCCGAAGGGCGTGCCCTCGGCGGTAAGGCGAGACCCATAAAGGACTTCAGACTCAAGGGAACGCCGAGCCGTTATTTTTTCGACTTGGGCAGATACGTGAAGGGCTTTCCGGGTGAGTCCGGAATAGACTATATGACCACCGACGTGTGGGAGAATCCTGACACTCCGACGCTTATGAAAGCCCGTCGGCTCGACGGAAAGGCCGATAACTGCGCCCTGCTGAACCTTGACTGCCGCCGGCATTTCATAAGGCCTGTGGATCCGGTTCCTTTTGAAGAAAAGAAGCCAGTGCTTTTCTTCCGGGGGGAGATAGACGGCAAGCCTCACCGCATACGTTTCTTCGAGATGTGGGCCGGCAACCCTCTCTTCGACCTTGGGGACACAACGCGCAAGAACCGTTCCCGCTGGTTCGCTCCTATGGTGAAGCTCACCGACCATTTCGACTATCAGTTCATACTCACGCTCGAGGGCAATGACATGGCTTCTGCCCTGCAGTGGGTGATGGCCTCCAACTGTGTGCCTGTGATGCCGCGTCCTACTGTGGAGGGATGGCTCATGCACTCGCGGCTTGTCCCCGGCGTGCATTTCATAGAGATAAAGCCCGATTTCTCCGACGTGGGCGAGAAGATAAAGCACTATACCGACCATCCTGACGAGGCTGCGGCGATATCGCGTGCTTCAAAGGAGTGGGCGGCACAGTTCCTCGACCGCAGGCGTGAGAGCATCATCTCCTATCTGGTGGTGGAGCGGTTCCTGGCATGCACCGGGCAGCTGTGCCCGGCTCGTCTCTGACATCCGACACTCTAAGAGTGTGTTTGGGATTTTTATTCAAGATTTTTTTGGAGGATTTCGGGACGGATTCGCGCATGCAGACGAGGGAGTGCAGCGGGCTGCATGATCGAGGCAAAGGCGTGAAGACGGCCGAAAGACCCATAAAGGCACACTCGAACGGCACACTACGGCATTTTCACGTCCTTTCCGGCCTTTCACTCGTTGCACAGGCCGCTATGCGCCTCGTTCCAAGGCCCGGAAAGCCCTGTAAAACTGCCTGTAAAAATCAGAATAAAAATTCAAACACACTCTAAAACCATAACACGACAATGGCTGGAATAAAATCATTGGCCAAGGACACGGCCATCTACGGCATGAGCAGCATCCTGGGGCGTTTCCTCAACTGGCTCCTTGTGCCTCTTTACGTGCATCTTTTCCCGCCGGGAGAATACGGCATAGTGACCATCCTCTACGCAGTGACGGCTGTCTTCCTCGTGATTCTCAATTACGGCATGGAGACGGGCTTCTTCCGTTTTGCCAACAAGCCGGAGGAGGATGCCGAGACGGTCTACACTACCTCGCTCATCTCGGTCGGGGCCACGTCGGCCCTTTTCATCGTCATGCTGACGCTTTTCATCCGCCCTGTGTCGGGAATGCTGCTTATGCCGGAGCATCCTTCGTATGTGTGGATGATGGGGCTGATTGTCGCCATAGACGCGTTTACCAACATTCCGTTCGCCTATCTCAGGTTCAGGAAGAAGCCTTTGGTCTTCGCGGGAATCAAGTTCGCCAACATCGGTCTCAACATCGGTCTCAACCTTTTCTTCCTTCTGGCGTGTCCGGAGCTGATGAAGGTGTGCCCCGGCGCAATCGGATGGTTCTACGGGCCTTTGGGCGGAGAGTCGTTCGGGATCGGGTGGATTTTCGTGGCCAATGTCATCTCTACGCTCTGCATCCTCCTTCTTCTTCTGCCTCAGCTTTCAGGCCGGAGATGGCGGTTCCGGGGCGCTCTTCTGCGTCGTATGCTGCGCTACAGTTGGCCGTTGCTGATTCTCGGCGTGGCCGGTATACTGAGCCAGAACATGGGGCAGGTCATGATTCCTTATCTCTTCGAGGGTCAGGAAGAGGCTGCGCGGGATATGGTGGGCATATACGGGGCGAACATCAAGATTGCCGTCGTGATGGTGATGTTCACCCAGGCCTTCCGCTATGCTTATGAGCCTTTCATTTTCGCCCGTGCGCGGGGAGAAGGGGAGGACAAGCGCCGTGCCTACGGCGACGCCATGAAGTTCTTTGTCCTCTTCGGCCTTCTGATTTTTCTGGCTGTCATGTTCTTCCTGCCTGTGCTCAAGCATTTCGTAAGCAAGGACTATTGGGCCGGGCTTGACGTGGTTCCCGTGATGATGGTGGCCGATCTGTGCTTCGGGGTCTTCTTCAACCTTTCGCTGTGGTACAAGCTGACCGACCGCACGCAGTGGGGCATGTATTTCTCGCTCTTCTGCTTCGGCCTCATGTTTGCTCTCAACGCCTGGCTTGTGCCGCTTATCGGGATTCCCGGCGGATACATGGGTTCGGCCTACGCCGCCTTGATAAGCTATTTCACGGTGATGGTTGTCTCGTACTTCGTGGGCAGGAAGTATTATCCTATCGACTACGACCTCAGGCGTATGGGGGCTTACACGCTTCTTGCCGCAGTGCTTTATGCGGTCGGCGAATGGGCCTTTGCCTTTCCGGGAAGCGGCCTCCTCCGCTACGCGTCGCGGACGCTTCTCTTGCTCGTATATCTCGGTGCGGTATGCCTGTTTGAGGATGTGCCGATGGTGTCGCCGCGCCTACGCCGCCTGTTGGGACGTAAATAGGGCTGCCGACACGAAATCCTCAATAAAAAATCCTGACACACGTCAAACGTTAAAAGCGTCGCCGCCGTGAACAGTCGCGGCGGCGACGTGTTTTTAAGTCAGACGATTGGCGGAATGCACAAGCGATGCTTCCGGTCGTCGCGGGAGATTAGGTGTGGAGATTAAGTCATGGCGGGATTCGTTCCCGCCGGTCTTTGAATCCGCGATGGCCGGGACACCGCATTTCCAAAACCACCTTTTCGTAACCTTGATGTTGCGGGGGCAGGAGACACATTCCCTTGCCTCCGCCTTCATATGCCTGATCGTCTTGTTTTTAATGACTGGAAATATTTTTACCGATATTTCTATGGTGATGGCTGTGGATTTTTTGTGAAGAATCCAAATAACGCGAGTTCGGGATAAGAATATTTAATTTACGACCTATCCAAAGGATATAGAGTATCGGGCGGCCTGTCAGGGTCGCCTGATTCATTTGTATAGGTTGAAACTAATCCCAGAGGACAAGCTGCCCGTTTGACTCGGGTACCTCAAAGTCGA
>CAJSYI010000046.1 GCA_910573745.1 Muribaculaceae bacterium
GGTTTTTAAGCCAAAAATGAAAAATATAAGATTTTGACACCAGAATAACTCGTTGACAGACAGACACAGAATATTACCCGATTCACAATGAACCGGGTAGGGGAAGTCATGCTTTTTATTTTAGTTTAAATGAAAGAGCCGTGCCCGGACACGGATGTCTCGGGCGGGTTGTATGGTATCTGTCGGCGGCTGCCGGTCATCGTTTGATGATTCTGGCCGTATGGCTGTCTTTGCCGTTGCTTGCCTTAAGGATGTAGCAGCCTTTGCCTACGGCCGGAGCGATTGTCAGGCTGCGTGGCGCATCTGCGCCGATGGCCCATTTCCCTGTGAGGAACCCTGCCATGTCGAATAGTTCGACGTCCCATTTTCCGGGTTCAGGGATGCTGACGGTGAAGTGGGAGCTGAACGGGTTGGGTCCCACTTCGATGGAGGTCGGTTCGTCGTGGATTCCGTCCACTTCGCCTGCTCCGTCTACGCTGAGGATTAAGTTCCGGCTGTCGGTGCCGTAGGCGTTGCTGAGCGAAAGCGTGGCATTGACCACAGTGGGATAATCTGGGATTTTCACCGAGGCGGATCCCGAATGCTTGTCTCCTTCGGAAGAAATCAGTCGGGCGGGCTGCACGTTCCAATTGACGGATGTCTTTATCTCCTGTGCGTCGCCTTTCACGTAGGGCGAGCCGGGGCAGAATGCAGGCTGTTCCCATTTGACTGTGCCTTGTCCTTCGATTTCAGTGGGGATGAAATCATGGGTGCCGAGCCTGAATGAACCCTTCCCGAGGTTGTCGAAACGTCCGTCGGCATCGCATCCGCCTTCAAAGTCGAACCATCCTTCAAGACCGTCGGGAAGATTGGCCGGGTCGATGTCGCCCATTGCGGTTTTGGCACCCTCTTCGTCAAGAGCCTTGTTCCAATAGGAGAAGTTGTCGATGTTGCCGATGACTGAACCGCTGTTGTGCAGGAATCCTCCCACCGATGCCATGGTTCCGCCGGGATAGCCGTAGAGAGTGCCCGAGTGTTTTACCGTGGATGGGTCGAGCTTGGTGTCGCCTATGGACCAAGATGTCAATTCCTGCTTTCTGCCGTTCACGAAGAGCGACCCGAGCACTCCTCCGCTGCTGTTGAAGTCGAAAGAGAAGACGATGTGATACCATGCTCCAGGCTCGAATCTGGTGTTGTCGAACTTATAGCTTATGTTTTTGTCGCTGCCGGTCCTGATCGTGAATTCATTGAAGCGTCCGTCTGGGCCGATTGTGGTCCACATCCATCCCCAATGGTTCACTGCCCATGCCGCGCCGCGGTCTCTGAGGTTGAGCAGATGGCTGGCTTGGTCGGCGAATGTTTCTGGCTTGAACCAGAATCCGATGGAGAACGAGGAGCCGGGAGTGTGCCCTGCCTCTGAAAGCTTGAATCCAACTCCGTGCTCTCCGACCCTGATGCCTCGCGACACTTTGCCGTCGGTTGCTTCGCCACTGTATTCGAGCGTTACCGTGTCTCCTGACGACACTTCGATGTAGTCTTCTTTGCCGTTGGATGTCAGGCTGTTCACTGATGGTATGGAGCCGTGGGAGGCATCGGAAACCTGTACGAATCCAGGGAATTCCCGTGTGGTCTCGCAGGCGGTGCCGTCGGCGGGGTTCTCCGTCCCTTTTACACGGAGCGTGTAAATGCCTGGCTTTTGGAGACCTTCTTCCATATTCAGGCTCAACGTTCCGTGGGATTCGGCCACGACGTTGCCCTCAATGTCGGATAACTCCCAGTCGGCGTTCTGGTGGAGGGGGTCGGCGTAATATGCTTCAAAGGCCTGCCCCGGTATGATTACGTCGTGCGAAAGCATGATGTCGTCGCTTATTCCGTATTTGCTGATTACGTCCAGCGGCTCGCTCCAGGCTATGTCGGATTCGCATGTCATGTCGAGCGACATGGCAGAGACCCCAAGTCTCACCTTGGGTGATTCAACGGAGTAATCTATGGGAATGGAGAACATGAGTCCGGCCCATGAAGGAGTCATCCCCATCAGCACCGGCTGGTGTCCGTCCTGACGGGCATAGAGCTTGTAGTAGGAGGTCTTGACATCGATGTTGTAGCATACGCGGTCTGAGATGCCGTTGGGCATGTTCCAGATGATTTTTGCGTCTGCTCCGAGTCTGTTGGCCTCGAGGACTGATGCGCTTTCGATGACCGGGGCGGACGGCTTGGCGGATGTTGCGTCGCCGCGCACTACCGACACTTCTCCCAGCAGCATGTCCAGATCGGTGGCGGAATCGAATCGCATGGCTATCAAGGCAAGCTCTTTGCCGTCGGCCGCGATTTCGCTTCCTACGGTGAAACGGCATTCGTTCCAGCTTCCGGGGATTTCATTGCCTGTGGTGATTCTGAGGCTTTCGCTTTCTATGGCTGATGCCTCGTCGCCTTTCATGGACAGGGCAAGAGTGGCGTCGCCTTTGCCGCCGTTTATTTTGTAGCGCACGGTGATTACGTCGCCGTTGCGCAGTCCGAACTCTGTCTTGAAAAGATGAAGATATGTCTTGGAACCGGAGCTTCCGTGGATGCGTAGGCAGCTGCCGCCGAGCCAAGCGTCGTCCCACGTGAACCGGGCATCGAGGCTGCCTGAAGGCGCGTCGGTCTTTTCTCTTCCGAGGAAGCTTGAGGAGAACCACCACATCCATGTGGGCATATAGTCCTGAATGCCGATGTTGTACCATTCAAGGGAGTTTTTACGCTTCCCCCTGAAATTGAAGAAGCGTCCGTTGCCGAGGTTGAAGTTGGATATGAACGGTTCGTCAGACAGATTCCATTTCAGTGCCGAGCGTGCCGACATCATAGTGGACATTCCGGCGAAGTCCTCGTTCTCGGCTCCGAATATCAGGGAGTTGTCGGGCGCGCCGCAAAGGATGGGATTGCGTTTCCCTCCGGTGAACCAGCGTTCTACGCGTTGGAGATAGCTTTTTTGCCGGTTTTCCGGCGAGGCTCCTTTTTCAGCGCGGGACTCGAAGAACATGTTTTGGGAGTGTGCTCCCCACAGTCCGATGGACACGGGATATTTCGCAAGGTGCGACCATATGTTGCCCGTCTTGGGCTCGCGCCCCTGCATATTGATGCCTGCGTAGATGTCGAGCGGGGTTCTTCCGAGAGTATTGGCGTATTTGACTGTGTTGTAGAGAATCCCGGTTCGGTTCCAGTTGTAATTCAGGAAGAGGGAAGTCTTGATGTCGTCGCCGTATCCCCATATGTCGTCGTTGTGTGTGCCGAGTCCCTTGTCGAAAGTGATTCGAGCCGACTCGTTGGTGCCGTCGTACCATACATTCATCGCCAATGGCATCCTGCCGTCCTTTTTCATAAGCTTTGTGAGCTGCGCATGGAAGTCGCACAGGTCGCTCACGAGTGATACGGATGCGTTGAATTCGGAATTGTAACCGATTCCGTCGATTCCGTAAGTGGCGAGGAAATCGGCCATCTTTTCGGGGCCGGACTCCGTCATTTTTGTCAGAGTGTTTTTCCATGCAGAGCTGATGTTTCCGTAAGGAACCGATGCGAGACAGCTGACACCGACGCCGTTCTTATGGGCTGCGTCGATGAAATTGCCCGGGACTCTCACGAACGGCGCAGTCCAGTTGCCGTAGTGGGTGATGTATGCCCACATCGGGAATATCTCGCTGTCGAACACTCCGTCGGGTAGCGCATTGGACTCGATTTTGTTTATGGGTACCCAGAACAGGAGGTTTTTGTCGTTCTCGTCAGTCAGTTCCGGGTTGACTTGCGTGGCGGTGTTGCGGAAGCGTAAGTGCGGCTTCACACGGGAAATGAAGAAATTGTCGTCGTCTGTCCATTTCTGCCCTTTTTCCCAAGAGGAGAAGGCCGATGAGAAGTCGGTGCTTTTAGGCCCCCAGTCCACGTAGTCGCTTTTGATGGACTGTGAAAAAGCCGGAAGACTTAATGCGAAAAGCATCAGTGAGATAGAAGTGGGTCGTTTCATCCTTTGTGGCTGTTTGAAATGCTTGGGGTTTCCCGCGCTGATTTGGTTGTTACTCGGTGAATATCCGGGTTCAGGACTCGTGCGCTTTTGCAAGACTGGAGTCCGAAGAATCCGAAGCGTATTCTTTATCAGAGACAAAGGTACGAAAAAATCTTGATTCGATTGTGGTGTTTTGTGTGGTAAGGTCGTATTGTGTGCATTTTCTTATGTTTGAGGCAATATAAAGCACGTTCTGGAAATCAGTTTTGTCTTGGGAATATACTATAACCGAGGAAATGGCCGTTTTCGGATATATGTCGGCAGATTCAGATAATAACAACTGTGGGGCGTTTGGCCGTGCCGGAGGTGTCAGTGTGTCCATCGTGGTCCATCGGTCGCCGGCCGGTCAGTTGCGCCATGCGCTGGAATGCCTTCTGAGATCAGATTGTGTCGGGCGCGTCGATGTTGTGGACAATTCCCCTGACGAATCTCTGCGCGATGTGGCCGAATCGGTTGATGCAGGGGGCAGAGTGCGCTATCGGCACGTCAGGAACAGAGGTTTCGGGGCAGCCCACAACCTTGCGATACGCGATGCCATGGCCGACGGCTATGAATACCATCTTGTGATGAATGCCGACGTATGGTGGGACGGCGATGTCGTAGGGCTTATGGCTGGTTTTATGCGACGCCGTCCAGAGGCGGGAATGTCGATGCCACGCGTCCGTTACCCCGACGGCAAGCTCCAGTATGCCTGTCGGTTGCTCCCTACGCCTTTCGATGTCTTCGCCAAGAGGTTTCTGCCGGAAAAATGGATACGCAGGCGTATGCGCCGCTATCTTTTGGCGGATGCCGACCATCACAGGGAGTTCAATCCTCCTTATCTTCTTGGAAGTTTCCTTTTCTTCAGGATGGATGCGTTGCGCGAAACCGGGCTTTTTGACGAACGCTTCTTTATGTATCCTGAAGACATAGACATTACGCGGCGCATCCATAAGCATTCAAAGACGCTCTTTTTCCCTGATGCGGAAATAGTGCATGAACATGCGGCGGCTTCGAGGAGAAGCGGGAAGATGCTGAGGATTCACGTGGCAAATATGATACGCTATTTCAACAAATGGGGATGGTTTGCCGACCGGGAACGGCGCCGGTTCAACCGTATGCTTCTTGAAGAGCTTCCGAGGATTGGCCGCCCCGAAGACGGAAGGGGGTGAACCCGCCCGCCCACAATGCCGTTCTAAACAGAAAAAGTTATTATGGACAGTCAGGTTTGGATAATGATATTCGGCTATGCAGCCGCATTGTTTATGGTGCTGGGTTATCTGCCTCAGGCCATATATACCATACGCACCCGCGACACGGACGGCATCGCTATGCCTACGTTCCTTTCCATGTTTCTGGGGAGCGTCTTCTTTATAGTGCAGGGATTCATGCTCGACAACTGGCCGCTGGTGATAACCAACCTCATAACGGCCACATGCAGTGCCATCGTCTTCGGCATCAAGATTCACAACGACTACTTCCGCAACGAATGACCCGATTCATTTGAAGATGCCTTGACTGTTCTGGGCATTATGGATTGCTTTTGTGCGGGTTTGGAATCGGCGTTTCAGGATTGGCTGATGAATGAGAATCTGTAGATTCCCAAACTATCGGCAATGCCGGAGGACAACAATCGGCAGGCGGTTTTGCATGATTGGATATGAATGATTAACTTTGTAGTTCAATTGCACTGACATTTGATTTTTAAGAGTGTGTTTGGAATTTTTCTTCAAGATTTTTTTATGGAGGATTTCGGGACGGATTCACGCATGCAGACGAGGGAGTGCAGCGGGCTGCATGACCGAGGCAAAGGCGCGAAGACGCCCGAAAGGCCCATAAAGGCACACTCTGGAACATTTCACGGCATTTTTACGTCCTTTCCGGCCTTTCGTTGCATAGCCCGCTATGCGCCTCGTTCCAAGGCCCGGAAAGCCCTGTAAAACTGCCTGTAAAAATCAGAATAAAAATTCAAACACACTCTAAGAGCTGCTTATGTATAAACCGACCGATAAACCATCGCAGACATGCGTCCAGAGTCCTTCCTTGGCCAAGAGTCTGTTGGGCTATGCCGTGCGCTATCTTCTCCCATTGGCTTTGACCGTCATGCTCGTATGGTATATGTTCAAGAAGGTCAACTTCTCGGATATGATGGGGATAATCCGCAATGGGGTGGACTATTGGTGGATTCTTGCGGCGATGGGCATCAGCGTCTTGTCCCATGTAGCACGCGCGGCCCGCTGGCGTCTTCAGTTGCGCGCGCTTGGCATAAGACCTCCGTTTATGGCTCTGTGCTGCTCGGTCTTCGGCTGCTATGCGCTCAATCTCGTCTTTCCTCGTCTCGGCGAGGTGTGGCGTTGCACTTACATTGCCGGACGTCAGCACGCTCCGCTTACCACCGTCTTGGGTTCGATGGTGGCAGACAGGTTGGCCGACACTCTGATGGTGCTTTTGCTTACGATTCTTACGTTTGTCGTCGCCTCCGGAGCCATAAACGCGTTTTTGGTGAAGTATCCTGTAGGACGCGGATTGGTCGATATGGTCTCTGACCCGCTTTTCTGGGCGGCGGTAGTGGGCGGCATAGCCTTGGCGTGGGGCTTGTTGTATTTCTTCCGTCACACCCGGTTTGTCGGCAAGCTGCGCGGATGGACAAAGGAATTGTGGAACGGATTCGCGGTCGTGGCCAAGATGCCAGGAAAGGGTCGGTTCCTGCTGCTCACTATGGCTATCTGGGGATGCTATTACGTTCAGCTTTACGTGGCTTTCTTCGCTTTCCCGTTCACCCGGGAGCTTTGTGCCGATTCCGGCCTTGCCTTCGGCCTCGTTCCGTGTCTCGTGGCTTTTGTGCTCAGCTCCATCGGGATGGCGGTGCCTTCCAACGGGGGGCTCGGGCCATGGAACATCGCGGTCATGTTCGGCCTGGCTGTCTACGGCATCAGCGACGCCCAGGGCACCGCGTTCTCGATGCTCCAGTGGAGCGGACAGACCGTTATGCTCATCATCCTGGGAATCTACACTATGCTGTACATATCGCTTTCCCGTAAGAAAGAGGGCGCGGACGTGCTTGAAGGCCCTAAGAAACCAATGGCCTGAAAACTGATATTTGAGATTATGGGATTTCTTGACAGATTCACGCGTGATTCGGAAGAGGACGGGAATACCGACTTCTTTGAGTCGGACATAAAGCCAGAAGCGCCGAAGCCTCCAAAAGAGCCGCTTCCGCCCGTTGACGACCCTTCATACTGGGAAAGGGACGAATCGGAATGGGAGCATCTGAAGCCGCACCGCCGGGGGATGGTCGTGGCGTGGACTGCGGCGGCTGTGGTCATCGCCGGTCTTGTCGTAGGTTTTTATCTGAGGTTTTTTTCTCCATATGTCGATGATGCGGTTGAATACGGCTACATCGAGCATATCGAACATCGCGGCACATTGTTCCGCACATACGAAGGCGTGATGATTCCTTATCGGGAGCTGCACGACACTACTCGGGTCTACCGTCGCGATTTCGTCTTTTCCGCAGCCGACACCGAGGTCGCCACGCGGCTTAAAAGGTTTGAGCTTTCGCATTGCCCGGTGCGTGTGAGCTACAGGCAGTACCATGCCACGCTACCTTGGCGTGGGTCGAGCAAAATAATCGTGACCGCAGTGGACTCCGTGGATGCCGCGACCATTCTTCCGCCCGGCTTCCGTCCCGAATATGTCCCTTGAGGATAATTCTTGCTTCCTTTTTCTTTCCTTTTTGTGGACTGTGCAGATGTTTTTTTGTACCGTCGGCGTCAGTTGCGCCATGTGAAATGGCGGTCGCGGCGCGAGCGGTGGCGAAGCCTGAACGCAAGGTTCCCTATAGGACGCCATAGCAGGAAAGGCACCACGGCCCACCATAGGCGTTTTGAGCATAACATTCTTGATATACGCCGGTAAAGGGCGATTTCCATACCCCAGAACAGCAACGATATAATTAAGGCAGCGAGGGGTAAGCAGAGGGCTGGGAGTGAGATTCCGGTTGATATGACGGCGGTTGCAATTGCGGCTGCGGATGAGAATAGGACTGTCCATTGCATCCATGACACGGCTGATGCCTTCAGGAACGGGCGTTTCGGAAGCAGCGGGCGCGTGAAGTCGTAGCGTTCTTTCTGTTCTTTCGCGAATTTGTCGGCCTGTCCCTCCCAATCCTGTACAAGCACCGCGTCCGGATTCAGTTGGACTGCGGTGTTGCCGCTGTCGGCTATCTGTGTGAGGAAAAGGTCGTCTTCGCCGGGATTGTAGTATATTGTCTGTGAGTATCCTTTTGCGTCGAAGAACAGGTCGCGACGGAAAAGGAGGTTGAATCCGTCGCCGCGCACAGTCCGTCCGTCGGTTGCGGCGGCAAGCCATTGCGCAGTCCTGACAGTGAAGTCGAACTGTCTGTACCATTTCCCCGCGCCCCTGAGCTGGGCGAAGTCGGGGCGTGATATGCCGAGGCATATGTCTTTTCCGCTGCCGCTTGTAATCGGTTCCATCATCAGTGAAAGCCAACGTTCCGACGGAATTCGGCAGTTGGAGAGTGTCGTAAGCACATATTCCCCTTTTGCGGCCTTTATTCCCACCGTGAGTGCGAGTTTCCGCCTCGAAAGGTTGTGTGAGCCGGGAGGGATGAACGTGAAGTGGAAGTCAGGGTATCGCGTCGCATACGCTTCTTCAAGCTCGCGGGCCTCTGCGGCGGAAGCGTTTGAGACGAACACCACGGAGAAGTTGGGATAATCCTGTGCGGCAAGCGACTGCAGGTAACCTTCAATGTCGGAAATGCGTGCGTAATCGTATACCACCACGGTCAGCGACGGAAAGGCGGCAGCGCATTGCGGGCCTGCAGTCTCATCTTCGGCATTGTCGCGGTATGCCTTTGCGATGCGGCGGACGGCGGGAAGGACGATTGCCGCCGTGGCCGAAGCTGCGGCAAACGCCATGGAAACCGGGATTATGGCAGACAAAGACATCGTTTCAGAATTCGGAGAAGAATTTGGGCTTGATGACTATTCCGGCACGCAGACGCGAGTGGAACACGTTGTAGTCGAGCAGCGACTCTCCGTAACCGTTGTAATACTGCACGAAGAAATACTGGTTGCTCTTTTTGTGGAACAGCCAGGAGAACTCGAAGATGGTGTTGTAGTTCGGTTTCCAGCTCGCGCGCTTCACGAGCGTGAGTGCAAAGCTGAACTTCTTGTTGGGTGTTGTAACGACTATGCCGTGCTGGAAGATTCCGCAGTATTTCAGTATGTCGCGGTTGTTCTGTGAGTCGATGATTGGAATCCACACTTTGCCGTGCACCATCAGCCAGTCGTCTATTATCACCGAACCGGAAAACGATATGCGGTTCCAGCTGCGGGAGTCGGGGCCGTCTTTTCCGTTGCTTTCGTGCTCAAGGAGCATGGTTAGCTTGCCTATGTAGCGGTCTTTGTTGAAGAACGGTTTCGAGATTCCGATTCCCGGATTGAAGTTCATGTCGCGCATAGGCAGGGATTCCTCGAACACGTTCCAGAAAGTCTTCTGAGTGTACATCAGGAACAGGAACGTGTTCCACGGCAGCTTCGACTTCGTGAGCCTTTGGGCTATGGAAATCTGGAACTTGACGTCGGAGTTGGTCTTCGACGGCGGCTGGTGTGGCAGCAGCGTGGTGCCGACGGTAAAGTAATTGTCCTTATACAGACCGAAATATGGGCCGTTGTCGAATTCGTTGCGAAGCGAATCGACAAACTTCTTCTGGTCTTCCACGGGGATTATCTGCGCCGATGCCGAAAAGGCGGCAAGCAGCGCAGCCAATGTCATTGCTATGGCGAGTCTGGTCTTCATGATAAGGGAAGTCCTGGCCTTCCGCAATATGGGCAGGTCGGGACTGCAAAATTACTAAAAATCCGGGAGACTTGTATGTCCGGTTACTGCCGATTGGGATAACCGGGACACTTTTTCTGCCATATCCGCCGCAATGTTCTGTGTAGCCGATGTTGGATATGTGTTTTCAGAAGGAGAGGGAGAGCATGGCTTGGAGACGGGAGTCGTGGGCTTGTGTGCCGTCGTAGTTGACGCGGCGTCCGTAGATGTATTCCACGCCGGTCTGCAATATCGGCGTTATGTTCCAGAACAGGTTACCTGCTGCGTATTGCGCGTATCTGTATTGGTTGTCGGCAGAAGGCGGGACGCAGCCTTTGGCGTATGTGCGCACGTGGGAATATGAGGCTGACGCGAAGACGGACGGGGAGAAGTCGTATTGCAGGGCACCGTATGCCCCCCATGCCTTCACTGTGTCGAGGATGTACGGATTGTAGGCGGATGGGGCCATGTCCATACCGCATCCCGCAAGGTCTTGGATATAGCTTGCGGTTCCTTTTCCGTATAAACCTTGATAGTAGGCGGTTAACCCGGGCAGCACTTGTGCTGAGCCGCTGAGTTGGAATCCGTAGCCGACCTTGTCCACGTTTTTCCCTGAGAAGGGATTGTGGTAAAGCATATTGCGCATGACGGCTGAGAGCCGCAGCCAGCCTGAACCCTCGTCCCAGCTCCAGCGGATGAAGGCCGGAATGTCAGGCACGCGTTGGTTCACTTTGTATGCGCCGTGTACGTCGGCATCAGTTATTGAGTACAGGGGCATCTCCAGACCTACGCCTGCGCTCCATTCCTTCTTCTTGCCGAACGATGCGGAATAGTCGAGGATGGCGTTGCCGAGGCAGGAAGACGCGTTGACCCCTTCGTAGTCTATGGAAGGGGGGGTGGAGGCAGGGTCGGCGAAAAGCGTCTTGTCGTATCCGGCCTTGAGTCCACGGTATTTCACGTAGGCGTACTGCAGTTCGGGTGCGTAGTTGTCGCCAAGGAGGTTCATGCTCACGAATGCACCGAACTTGTTGGCCGTTCCGGGGAGTCCCACGAAGTTGAGGCAAAGGTGGGTCTGCTGGGCAGAGAACTGCACGCGTCCTCCGTTGCCTGGGCGTATGCCGGTTGGAATCTCGGAAGTGATGAACATGTTGGGGTCGTCCACGGGATGCCCGAAGTCGTAGCTTGCCGTCGTTATGACCTTGCCGCCGATTCCGAAGTAGAAAGTGTGGTCTTTGCCTATCACGGCGAAACGAGGCACGTGGGAGCCGAACTCCGACGGGGCGTTGGCAAGGAGTTCGTCGTAGATTGCCACGCTGTCGGTCTCGTTGAAAAGCGTTTTCACGTGTCCGTGCTTCTGCTGTGTAGGATGGTATTGGGCCTGTGCGGCTGCCGTCGCTGAAATTATGGCTGCTGCGGCTATTGTTTTAGTGATTGGATTCATTTGTTTGACTGATGTTTGTAGGTTGTTTTTTCAGGCGCAAAATTATTCAAACCGTCTTGTGGCCGCAATACCCATTATCAGGTAAAATGCCTTTTATGCTGCGGATGAAACGGCTTTTCTCTTTATCCTGCGGAGCTGGACGGTGAGGAGGGTGGCGGCAACCACGGTTGCCACGAAGTCGCTGATCGGGAACGCGGCCCATACGCCGTCAAGACCGAAATGAGGCGGCAATATGTACAGAAGGGGAATCATGAATATGATTTGGCGCGTAAGAGACAGGAAGATGGATTTTCCGGCCATGCCCATGGATTGGAAAAAGTTGGTGGCCACCACCTGGAAGCCCACTATCCAGAATGCTATGGTGGTGATTCTCAGACAGCTGACGGCGCAGTTTATCTGTTCCGGATCCTGCATGAACATTCTGGCTATGGATTCGGGCATAAGTGCGCCGATGGCGCTTCCAAGCGAAGTTACCGCCACGGCTGAGCCTACGGCCCACCAAAGGGTCTTGAACAGGCGGTTGAAGCGTCCAGAGCCGTAGTTGTAGCCTAAAATCGGCTGCATGCCCTGACAGATGCCTATTACTATGAAAATGAAGACGGTTACAAACCGGTTGAAAACCACTACGGCGGCAATGGCGTTGTCTCCGCCGTAGTGCAGCAGCGAATTGTTGATGATGGCGTTGACTGATGCTCCGGCCACGTTGATGAGAAACGGCGACATGCCGATGTAAAGCACCGATTTTATGATCGGCCAGTCGAAACGGAAAGTGCCCCGGACGAAATGCAGTTCGTTCTTCGTATTGAAGAAATGGGCCATGACGAAAAACGCGGTTATGAGCATCGATATGTCGGTCGCTATGGCCGCTCCGCGTATGCCCCAGCCGAACCCGAAAAGGAATAGAGGGGCGAGAATCATATTCATTCCGGCTCCTATCAGATTTGTGTACATCGCTTTGCCTGGATAGCCGGAGGCACGCATCACGTTGTTGTAGGAGAAGGTGAGGTTCATAAGCAGCATTCCCGGCAGCACCCACATCAGGAATTCATGCGCGTATGGGAGCGTATGCTCGGAAGCCCCGAAAAGCATCAGTATCTTGTCGAGGAAAATGGCGAACCCTGTCATGTACAGGATTCCTATTATGACCGTAAGCAGCACGGAATTGCCGAGAATCAGTTCGGCACGCCGGTGGTCTTTCTGTCCCAAAACGATTGACACGCGGGTTGCCGCGCCTGCGCCGATAAGCATTCCGAGGGCCGTGGCGAGGTTCATCACAGGAAAGGTTACGGCGATGCCTGCCACGACGTTCGGGTCGTCGATGGCATGGCCTATCACCATTGAGTCCACGATGTTGTAGACTGCCGAGACCACAGTCCCGACCACGGCCGGAAGGCTGTATTTGAAAAGCAGCTTCGGGACGGAAGCGGTGCCCAGTTCGCGAAGCCTGTCGCTGTCCTTGTTCATTTCCTCTGACGTCTGAAACCTGATTCAAAATAACTGACATCGGAGGCGCTAACGCCCTTCGAAGAATATCACTTCTCGCTGATAGCGTGCCATCAGCGTGCCGGGAATCCAGTCGTCGCACTGACGCACAGGCACTCCGAGGCTTTCCTGCAGGATGTAGTCGGTGATGGGTGCGCCGGCGGAGATGGAACATACTATGCCGTTGCCGAGGCGGGGGTTGACCTCGAGAAGGAGATAGCGGTCTTTGTCGCGGTCATGGAGGAATTGTATCGTGGCCGGCCCACGCAGGCTGAAGGCCTTTATCACGTCGCGGGCCATGCGCTGAAGCGTGGGATTGTCAACCGTCTTGGTGCGTGTGGCTTCCCCGCCCATGACCTCAAGGCGTATGCGCGGCACGGTAACCAGAATCTCGCCTTCGCGGCTTATGTAGCAGTCAACCGTGTATTCCTCGAAGTTCTCGATGTATTCCTGCAGTATGTAGTTGTCAAGATTCGGAAGATGCATAAGGTCTTCCATATTGTGGAAGACATGTATGCCTCTTGACGACGAGCCCTTGCGGGGTTTGGCTATCACAGGAATCTCGGCATTTATCACTGAATATGTCTGTGGAATCGGTAGGCCTGCGCCACGGAAGGCTTTGGCAGCCTCGACCTTGTCGAACATCCGGCAGGATGTCTCGAAGTCGCCCACAGGGATGAATGCGTCTGGAAGATGCTCGCGGCATTTGGCGGCGATTTCTATTGCCCCGTCCACCAACGGGAGTATGATGGATGCCTCGTGTTCAGTGGCTACGCGCACTATGTCGGCCACCACGGCCGGGTCGCTCCATTTTAGGCCGACCTCCACTTTCCCCAATATCGATATGGGCACACGGTCGTTCAGCTCATAGCTCACTATTTCCACATCGCATCCGATGCGTTCGCCGCTCTTCTTGAGCAGTTCGGCCACGGAGACGCGTCTGGCTCCGCCTAACAGCAGTACAGTGGTCTTGTGTCGGCTCATTGGTTGTATATGTCTGATTTGTACATTTTCAGGTTGTCTTTGTCGGTGAACCATGATATGGTCTGCCTCAATCCCTCTTCAAGCGGGAACTGCGGCTTCCATCCGGTGAGTTCCCTGAGTTTTGTGGAGTCGCCGAGCAGACGGCGCACTTCGCTTTTCGACGGGCGCAGACGCTGCGGATCCACTGTCCATCGTATGTCTGCGTCCATCAGTCTCGCGATTGTCTCCAGAGTCTCCTTCATCGTAACCTCTTTTCCTGTGGCTATGTTGATTTCTTCGCCTGCGACGCCTTCCGACCTGGCGATTGCCAGAAAGCCCCTGCATGTGTCTTTGACGAAGTTGAAGTCGCGTGTCGGACTGAGGTCGCCCACCATTATTTCCTTTGCGCCGTCGGCTATCTGCGTGATTACGGTCGGGATTATGGCGCGGGCCGACTGTCGCGGGCCGTAGGTGTTGAACGGGCGCACGATTGTAACCGGAAGGTCGAAAGCGTTGTAGAAGCTTTTGGCTATGGCGTCTGCCCCGATCTTTGTGGCCGAGTAGGGCGACTGGGGCTGACGCGGGTGTTTTTCGTCAATAGGCACATACATTGCCGTCCCGTATACCTCGGAGGTGGACGTTACGAGAATCTTCTCCACGCCGAGGTCGCGGGCCGCCTGGAGCATGTTGAGCGTGCCTTTGATGTTGGTGTCCACGTAGCTGTCCGGCGCCACATAGCTGTAAGGAATCGCGATGAGGGCTGCGAGATGGAACACGGTGTCGATGCCTCGGGTGATGTGGCGGCAGAAGTCGGCGTCGCGTACGTCGCCGCATACGATTTCGAGGTTGGGATGGCGCACCTGTTCGAGCCATCCCCAGTTGTTGAACGAATTGTATTGTGCCAACGCCCTGACGTTGAGTCCTTCATCCAGAAGCAGCTCTGTGAGGTGGCTTCCTATGAAGCCGTCGGCTCCGGTAACAAGTACGTTTTTCATCTATGTTGTTGTGTCTTTTTGCGGTTGGTTGAAAAACAAAGCGGGATTGGTTGACTTTCGGAAGAGGCCTGACTCACCATTTGGTGAAATGCCACACGGTATATCCTTTGTCGTGGCCTTGTAGCCTCAGTGTCATCTTTTTGCCCGTAAGCTCAAGCAGCTGCCATTCCGACTGCCGTTCTGTGCCTGGAATCAGGTTCGGATAGTCCGTGTCGGCGAAGTCGAGGAAAAGGGTTTCGTCGGCAAGCCGGAAGTTGCCGTAAGAGCCGATTTCGTCGTGCGATCCGTCGTTGATCTGCACGAAGACCGTGGATGACTGGAACGACCAGAACATGGTGCCGCCTGTTTCCGGTTTCTCGGTGTCGGTGGCCTCTATGTATGTCAGCTTCCACTTGCCGAATATCTTGCCTATGTCTCCGTTGTTGTGGGTGCATGATGCCGACAACACGGAAAGCAAAAGAGCTGTCAATGCCGTGATGAGTGTATCTTTCTTCATCTTTTGTTCCTTTTGAATCTGATAAGGCCGTCGTAGCTCACGCCGACGAGCAGCCCGTAGTTGTTGCCCATAAGCGTTCCCGCGTCGAAAGCGAGCTGGGCCTTCATCTTGAGGCCTTTCACTTTAGGGAACTCGTAGCATCCTTCGAGCATGACGGAAGTGGAATGCCGCTTTTCTGGAGCGGGGAGCATCGGCGTGCCCCATGAGCAGCGGTAGGCCGTCAGAAGCCTGTAGGAGAGCCCTTGCAGCGGCGAACCGCTTATCCCTGCCTGGAATCCGCGCAGGCGGTTGTCGGTGAAACGAAGATATCCGTCGCGGTTGTATATCGGGCTTTTGGCGAAAGGAGTCCCTATTGCCATCCCGTAGTTGGCCCATCCGTCATAGAAATAGTTGTTGTAGTATTCGTCGGCCCCTGTGGCTTCGCCCGGGATCGGCGTGTTTTCGTGGTCGCCGGGAGCCCAGTGTATCGGGCCGGACTGGTTGGTGAAGTCCACGTATTCTATGCATGCGCCGTCCACCCATCCCGGACGGTTGGTGCGGTATTCGAGTCCCCAGACTCCGTCCCAGCCGTTCTGCTTGCCGATTCCTGATCCGTCTTCCCACGGCCATTGGAAAAACGCTGTGAGTTCCGAACAGTCGGCGAAGCGGTAGTTCGCCCGGAAGTCCCACGAGCCGAGATGGTTGCCGTTGTAATACTGTTGGTCGCCGGTTTCCCCGCCTGACCCTCGTTTCTGCACGAACACGTCCACGAAGTCGCGCAGCCTCACCCCGTCGCCTTCGGTCTTTGAGACGTGGCCTTTGTTGTAGGCCGTGTAGTGGCCTCCGAACTGGGCGGCGTGCTGCATCCCGACCGTTACCGAAAACGGCTTGTCGGGGTTCGTGCGGAAATAGCACCTTTTATAGTGGAACCACGTTCCTGTGGTGATGAACGAGTCGTAATGGTTGAAGTGGTCTTTCAGCCATCCGTTGTCGGTGAACTTGCCGTAGGCCATCTCGCCTTGTATCTGCACCCATCCGCGTGTGAACGGGATGTCCTGGAAGTCGATGAATCCTATTCGCACCTGAGGGATAGGGCGTGCGTTGCGGCTCACGACGATGTCGCCGATGCCCAGCGGGGAGTCGAAGAGCGAACGGTCGTCGGTCTTCATTCCTGCCGAGAGGAAAACTCCTCGGAACTTCACTGCGCCCCAAAGCTGCTGGAGCCATACGTATGGATGCCTACGCTTCTGTTCGCTCCATTGTCCGGAGTTCACGTCGAAGCGTGAATAGCCGGTGGCTTGGGTGATTGAGGCTCCGGCCTCTGCGCCGAACCCGTATTCAAACCTGTTTTTTCGGCTCAGTCCGCGTTCGATTTTCGCCATTTCATAGATTCCGGCCGGCTGGGTGAATGTCCCTCCGGAGTTGGAGCTTATGAAATAGGGGGCGAAGTCGCCGCCTCCGGCGTTGACCACGGTCGATGCGTTCCACGGAATGTCGTAGTCGGATTTGGCGGAAAACGCCGTGACTGCTGCCGCAACCAGTGTTATGTATGCCTTTATTCCCATGTTCCAGACACTTTATGTCAAAAGCCTAACGCCTGTAGGTCTCTATATGTCTCTGCTTCTTCTCCTCGAATATGTCGGAGATTTTCACGAATATCCCGGTCTCTTCCACTTCGCCGAATTCGTGGTTTACCGCTGTTCCGAAAACTTTCATCGTAGGCGAAAGGCTCATGTATGCGTTCACGAGCGGAGGGATGTTGAGTCCGTGTTCACGCACATTGTGGTTCAGGATTCTGTAGTCTTCTTTGAAGCATGTGCCGTTGAAGACTGAGGAGAGGCGGGCGATGTCAGGATTCGTCTTGAGCGGATCGATCGGCTCCACGAGACGGTCGGGGTCCGAGAAATGCTTTTTCAGGAAGAAGAGCAGCATGTCGCGGCATTCCTCGCCGTAGTCGGGATACATCGTAACCTTTCCGAAAAGGTAGTTTATCTGCGGATATACCACCGTCAGCGCACCGAGGCCGTCCCAAAGGTTGTCGAGGGCATACAACGCCCGCGCTCCGGCTTTGGACGACTGGTAGTCAAGAGATACGAACGACCGTCCCAGCTCTATGGTCGATGGCAGGAAATCCGTTATGAAGCGTTCGGAGAAACGGAACATGTGGGACGTGGCTATTCTTGGCGCACCGTCTTGGCCGATACGTATGTCCTCGCCTAATATGAACCTGTATCCGCCGATGATTTCGCGGCTTTTGCGGTCCCATACTATAAGTTGGCGGCATGGGGGATCCATCGTGTCGAACTCGTCGATGTCGCAGGATTTGCCGGTCCCTCCGCCGGCGTCTCGGAAAGCTATTTCGCGGAGACGTCCGATTTCGCGCATCGTGTTCGGGGCGCATTTATGGTCGATGATGTAGATCTCGTTGTCGAGCTTGTTGGTGTGCCGAAGCAGATGCTCTGGAGTGAGCTCCGCTTCTATGAGTTCTCGGTCTATTTTGGCTATTACGTCTTCCATTTTGTCGGGCGAAATGCAGCTTTTGCATCAGCGATGCGCAGGCCGCTCCGTTGGGATAACTGCAAAGTTACGAAAAAAGTAGCTAAATAACCCCTTTTGCCCTCAAAAATCGCATATTCCTAGGATTTGTTGTCCCTTCTTTGAACAGCTTGTCCCGGTTTGGAAAGGCTCTTCCTGAAACAGGTTTACGCAGGCATAGGTAGAGGTGGCTGAAAGAACTTTGGCGTGGCAGAAACAAATCTGCCACGCCAATTGTCGAATCCTTGGTTTTAATGGTGTGCTTGGAATTTTCATTTTGGTTTTAAGGGCTTTCCGGGCCTTGTAAAAGCTCCAGACATACTCTAAAATATCAACCTGAAACCTAATGCCTGACACCTGACATCTTCCTGCCACCTTGGATGTATACCGTCCCCGGCTCCGGATTCCGTATCTCGCGCCCGTTCAGGTCGTATTTCCGGCGGTCGTCGCACAAATCATTCTGAATGGAACCTACAGAAGCCCTGTCGAAATCTTCTTTCCCGAATATGACGTTTCCTTCGGCGTCGGCGACATGATCCAGATAAAAACGGACATCTACATTCGTGAGTCCGGCCATATACGTTCCTATTTCCGGAATGTAGAACCAGGATGGGCCGTCGCAGCCTATGCCCTCGATGACAAGCTTCCCGCTGCCAGCATTAGGAGAATGCCATAGACGTTGGGTCCGGAACACGGTGCCGTCCACTGTTGTCGAGCCTACGGAGTTGACGAACACATTGCCGCGTTCCATTATATCTCCGATTACTATTCCCTGATAAGAATGACCGGCTTCCGCATTGAAGTCGAAGGCCATTATCTCTGTGCCCGGAGGCACTTCTCTTCCCATTTGTTCAAAGATCGGATGGTTGAGGATTACGAAAAGCCTGCCGTCTTCTTCGCGCATGAATGCCAGCGTGTCAACTGCATTCGAGTCCGGACTGAGGTGTGCCAGAACTGAATACGCGGTATGGTTTATCAACGTGTCATCTGGCGTAAACATCAGCAAATGGCCTTCTTCAACGTCCAGACGTTCATCAGGCATATGGTGGTGGGTACACTTGTTGTAGTGCCATACCTTGTCCTTTGAGACAAAGGAGGCAAGGTTTTCATCGGCAGAAACGGTGCCGGTGAGGACTGCGGCCAGCATCGCCGCCAATATGCAGACTGTCTTCTTCATACTCGTTCGTTTTTGTATTACATGTTGGTCTTTGCGTTATGTCTTGAAGGGCGGACGGAATCGGTTCAGACACCGCCCGCCACTGTATGTGTCTCATTCGACCGTCATGATGATTGACTCCCCGCCTTTCTCGACATTGAAGCCGGGTGTCATCTTCACGTCTTTCGCCCTGAACGTCAGCTTCCCTCCGGCCTTGACCATGCAGGGAAACACAAGCCGCAGGACAGGGCATCTGAGGCTTAATGTCCCGCGACGTGTTTGCGTCCGCCTTGGATGTATACCGTCCCCGGCTCCGGATTCCGTATCTCGCGCCCGTTCAGGTCGTATATCCGGCTGTCGTTTGCGCGGTCATCGCCGGAAACCACGGCTCTTTCATTTAAGATTTCGTCTCATTCTCGACAAATGTGTTGTTTTATAGCGAGAGCAGTACGGACGGAGAGAGACTTTAACCTTTGATTTTCAAGAGAATAAGTGCAATAAAAATTT
>CAJSYI010000047.1 GCA_910573745.1 Muribaculaceae bacterium
GGGGGCGGACTCGACCGCCCCCGCCGCTCGGGCAGCCCCCTTCGAGGAGAGAGGATTGCTTTTATTCAGCGGTTTGTTGGCAAAATCGTGCGTTTCTATTTGGATTCTTCACAAATTAATAACTCAATGCGCTAATTGCCAAAATATTGGCAACGTAATATTTTTCATCCCCCGGCCTCAGAAACTGAATGCGTGGAGCTGCGCAGCAGAATCTTGGCGTCTACAGTCATCGAACGTTCGGGAGCGGACGGGTCGTTGATTTTCTCGAGAAGAAGCCTGGCGGACTTCTCGCCCATCTCGACAAGAGGAGGCTCGACGGTGGTGAGCTGAGGATAAACCATCTTGGACAGACAGGAGCCTGCATACCCGGCCACGGAAACCTCCTCCGGAATCTTCACCCCGAGTTGCAGCAGACGGTTCATGGCCCCGATGGCCTGAAGATCGGCAGCAGCGAACACCGCATCAAATCCTATACCCCGGCTCCTTATCATGTCCACCGCGCTCATACCCCCTTCAAAGGTGGGTTTGGCCGCTATGACCTTGCAGGGGTCGTAGGCGATGCCGAACCTTGCCAAGGCGTCTGCGTAGGCATGGCGTATAGTATCGAAATAATCGGAGCGTCCATCGCCGGTAATATGCACAATCCGGCTCCGGCCCGAACGTATCACATGGTCGAGAAGGAAGAAGACCTTTGAATAATCGTCAACCACCACCTCCGAAGCCTTCGTTGCCCCCGGGTTGCGTCCGAGAAACACCATAGGGACACCCTTGGCGAGCAGTCGGTTGAAAATATCGACGTTGGAACTGTCATGGCAGGGATGTACAATCAAGCCGTCCACCATCGCGCTTTCCATCGCACGCAGGTTGCGCGCTTCCTGGTCAGAATCATGGTAACTGCAAGCGACGAGGATGCTTATCCCCTCTTTCTGCATCACAGCCTGCAGCCCCCGGAGAGCCTGACCGGCATAAGACGAAAGCATCTCATCGACCACCACCCCGACTATGCCGGTGCGCCCGTAGCGCAGGTTGACGGCAAGGGAATTCCGTTTGTAGTTGAGATCTTCTGCCGCACGCAGAATCTTTTCACGGGTCTCGCGCCGGATGTAAGGGTCGTCGGCAAGCGCTCTTGACACGGTGGATACCGAGAGTGAAAGGTGAGCTGCTATGTCTTTAATGGTTACGCGTTTCATTTGCACATCAAATTATGGCACAAAGATAATAAAAAAAGTTTATGTGCAAATCAAATGCAGAAAGAAACTTGAAAAATAAAACGTTTGCAGAGATTTATAACGTTTTAAACCATAAAAATCAGAGATTTAGCAAAAAATGATTTGTTATGCATTATAAATTATCGTAATTTTGTCGCGTAGGCAAAACGCACAGCCGGTTTTCAGAGGATTTATTAAAATCGTTTTAATTCAGGCACCGGAACTGAAGCCTACCGCAGGGACGGAGCGGGAAGAGCGCCGGCTCTTGAGAAAGAAAGACAATGGATAATTAGGTGTAAATAATTTAGGTAACTGACACAATCAGTTTTATCAAAGCGCATGAAGGCTTCCTCGTCGAGATGACGCGGGAGCCTTGGTTTTCCGCAAGCCGCAGCCCGGCCTGCGCATGTCTTGAAAGCCCACGAAGTGTGTCTCTTCATAAATTTAGAGGGCCTTTACACCTGACTACCACTGCCTTAAACCACAAAAAGGACTTAAATCATTCCCCGTATTTGCATATTTCGCGCCGGACAAACGTTATATAAATAGATTCCATGGATAACAGACCCATCCATAATCGACCCACACCTCTTCCGCCTAAGAGTGTGTTTGGAATTTTTCTTCAGGATTTTTTATGGAGGATTTCGGGACGGATTCGCGTATGCAGACGAGGGAGTGCAGCGGGCTGCATGACCGAGGCAAAGGCGAGAAGACGCCCGAAAGGCCCATAAAGGCACGTTCAGGAGCATATCACGGCATTTTTACGTCCTTTCCGGCCTTTCACTCGTTGCATAGCCCGCTATGCGCCTCGTTCCAAGACTCGGAAAGTCCTGTAAAACTGCCTGTAAAAATCAGAATAAAAATTCAAACATACTCTAAGGAGACACGACCTTATCCGGAAACATCAATTACAAACCACATATGACCCAAAAGAAGAAACCGTCGCCGAGGCTTCGCAAGAACGAAATCCGCGACAAAATAATAGAATTCCTTTCGCTCCAGAACAAGCAGGCTTTCAACTACAAACAGATAGCCTTCGGAATCGGGGCAACAAACCCGGCCAACCGCATCGACATCATAAACATACTCGACCTCCTGACCGAGGCCGACGAGATAACCGAGGTGTCGCTCGGAAAATACAAGGCCAAGGCAAACCGAGGCTCTGAGAACACGGGAATCTTCGTGCGCCGCAGCAACGGACGCAATGCCGTGGTGGTGGACGAAGAGCAGATTCTCGTGGCCGAACGCAACTCTATGCATGCCCTCAACGGCGACAAGGTGCGCGTGATGGTCTCGGCAAGACGCAAAGGAGCAGAGCCGGAAGCGAAGGTGGTGGAGATAATAGAGCCGAAAGAGCAGGTGTTCATCGGCACGCTCCATATCGACGGCAACTACTCGGCCCTCATAACCGACTCAAAATACCTGGCGGCCGACATCATAATCCCCCGCAGCAAGCTCAAGGGCGGAAAGCACGGCGACAAGGCCGTGGCACGAATAGTCCAATGGCGCGACGAGGAGATGAACCCGCGAGGCGAAATAGTGGACATACTGGGCCGAAAGGGAGAGAACACCGCAGAGATGCACGCAATCCTCGCGGAGTTCGGCCTGCCTTACAAATATCCGCAGAACGTGGAGAAGGCCGCCGACAGGATCGATGCCGGAATCACGCAGGAGGAAGTGGCAAAGCGAGAGGATTTCCGTGGCGTAACGACGTTCACCATCGACCCGCGCGACGCCAAGGACTTCGACGACGCGCTTTCGGTCCGCACGCTCGCCAACGGCAATTACGAGGTAGGCGTGCACATAGCCGACGTCACCCACTATGTGCAGCCCAACACCATAATAGACAAAGAGGCGCAGAAACGGGCCACAAGCGTCTATCTCGTTGACCGCACAATCCCGATGCTTCCGGAGCATCTCAGCAACGGGATATGCTCGCTGCGCCCCGACGAGGAGAAACTGACGTTCTCGGCCATATTCGAGCTTGACCAGAAGGCCAACGTGGTCAATTCCCGGATAGGCCGCACCGTGATAAAGTCCGACCGCCGCTTCACGTACGAAGAGGCTCAGGAAATCATCGAGACGGGCAAGGGGGATTTCGCAAAAGAGATAGCGGCCCTCAATTCTTTGGCACAGGAACTCCGCCGACGCCGCTACGACAACGGGGCTCTGGAATTCGACCGCGCCGAAGTGCGTTTTGAAATCGACAAGGACGGACATCCCATAGACGTATATTTCAAGGAGTCGAAAGAGGCCAACAAGCTTATCGAGGAGTTCATGCTGCTGGCCAACCTTACCGTGGCCGAATTCATAGGCAAAGCAAAGAACGGCAAGAAGGCCAAGACATTCGTCTACCGTGTGCATGACAATCCCGACCCTGAAAAGCTGGCAAACTTCTCGCTCATCGCAATGCGTTTCGGCTACAAAGTCAACGCCGAGGGCCGCGCGAAGGAAGTCAACAAGAGCCTCAACCGCATGCTCAAGAACGTCAAAGGGAAAGGAGAGGAAAACATGCTTTCCATTCTCGCCATCCGCAGTATGGCCAAGGCCACGTATACCACGGAGAACGTCGGGCACTATGGCCTTGCGCTCGACTATTACACGCATTTCACCTCGCCCATACGCCGCTATCCCGACATGATGGTGCACCGCCTCCTCCAGCGGTACTTCGACAAGGGACGCAGCGCGGACAAGACCAAAATCGAAGACCTATGCCAGCATTCGTCCGAAATGGAACAGCTTGCGGCAAACGCCGAGCGTGCCTCGATACGATACAAGCAGGTGGAATACATGGCCGACAAGCTCGGGAAGGTCTATCAAGGCGTGATTTCAGGCGTTACTGAATGGGGCTTCTACGTTGAGCTGAACGAAAACAAGTGCGAAGGACTCGTGCCTGTGCGCGACCTCGCCGACGACTATTACGACCTGGACGAGAAGAACTATTGCCTCATAGGACGCAGGCACGGCAACAAGTACATGCTCGGCGACGAGGTGAAGGTGCAGGTTGCCCGTGCCGACCTTGACCGCAAACAACTCGACTTCATGCTTGTGGAAGACAACGGCAACCCCAACAAGCCGCTGCCGCCGCGTCCGTCAAAGAACAAGAACCACGGACGCAACCAGCCGGTCAAGGGGGCCAAGAAGAAGCAGAAGACCCGCACCCACGGCGGCAACAAACGCCGCAAATCCTGAAAGGTTGAAGAAATCTGAACAAAGCCGGGCAAATCCAGCACACCGCATACCGGCCGACAAGAAAAGCAGACACGGAATGTGTTTGCTTTTTCTTTCTTTGACAAATTGCGATATGTCATCACGAAAAAACTGCCTGTAAAAACCAGAATAAAAACTTAAACATATCCTTCGCAAAAATGAAAAAGGCTGACATCACGTCAGCCTTATTTCTTCAATTAAAACAACAATAACAACTTTTTCAGAACGCTTATAGCAGTATATCTTTCAAAATCCTTCTATTTCAGCTTTCTACAAGCCTTGTCTTCATCGGCTTCCTTCCGGTTGCCGTGCCTTTCAAGGCTTGTTACATCATCATAACACCGGCTATCACGGAATGGTTCAACCCCACAGGATTTTTTCTTCAAAAGTTTTTTCAAGTCGTGCAATCATCGGATTGATCTGCCTTTTCCTTTGGCGGCAGACGGTGGGGGAACGCGTCGATGAACGACCCCGGCGTTATGTTGACAATCTCCACGCCACGGGCATCGGCATAGTCCTTGATGTGAAAATAGCTCCGGAAAGCCACCACAAGGCTTTGCAGCACGTCATGCAGGTGAAGCCCGCGGTATGCCTCGACAATCCTGGCCGTCTCCTGAGCCTCTTTCTTCTCTTCATAGAAATGCTCGACGATATTGCAGACATTGTTGTCCTCGTCGATAGAGAGGGTACGAGTCCAGGAATGGTCGGCACCGGCAAGATATATCTTTCCGAAGCCTTCCTGCATGGCTCCCATTATCGCCCCTATCATTACATTGCGCGGCCGGGGCATACCCAAGCCTTGCCTATATGCGAAATGCGCGAGCCATGTCCAGCCCTCCACCGGAGTGATGTTGACGGTCTTGACCGTGATGCTGCCCACACCATCGAGATGAAGCCTTGCCACAGAAAGGAATCTGGACGGGATGACGAGGGTCATCGGCCAGTCTACGGCTCGGAACTCGCGCCATACGTCGGCCGAAAGCGACTCGTCCTTCGGGTCGGGCATCGGAAAAAGCCCCGGATCCATCATAGCATAATAATCCGGTCTGAGCTGCCAGAACTCCTTCGACAAGGCGGCATAGTTCACCGCCATGCGGCTCTGCGACGCAAGCCAGCGCGGACTGCGCTCCATAGTCTTCAGAAGCGATGGGCCGTTGCCGAGAATCACTATCGACTTCGCCTTGTCGGCAGGCGCGCTGCGTTTCGGACGGCGCGACATAAGAGCGATTTTCACCACCGAAGCCGCCGAAGCCACTGCATTTCCAACAAACTTATTCATTTCTCTTCGTAAGGATAACCTGAATCGCGCCGGGCTATCACCTCCACCGTGTCGTGGAAACAGATGCCCGTATCGCCCTTGATTCTCTCCGGAGAGAACGTGAGCGTCTGCGAGCGACGGCGCATGGCTCCTGCGTCAAACATCCTCCGAAGACCCGGGAAAAGGGACATAGGCCTTGACAGGAAGGATGCCCATTTCTCCGGCAACGTCATCATCCGGTGCTGACGGCCCGCATTGGCCGACATAGCCTCGGCAAGCTCAAGCCATGTGTGCGGATGCCCGTCGCTGACGTTGTAGACTCCGCCTTTGGCGTAGACCGCACGGACGGCACGCGCCACGTCATAGGCCGTAACAAGCGACATCTTGGCATCGTTGCCGCGTATGTGCAGATAACGTCCTGAAAGCACGTCGGAAAACATCTCCTGCGCCCATCCGGACAGACCGCTCCCGAACATAGCCACAGGACGAAGAATCGTCAGCACCGTGCCTGTATTGCCGAATTCCTTCTCAGCCATCCGCTCCGCATCAAGCCGGGAGCTTCCGAACTGCGTAGAAGGCCACACCGGAGACGATTCGTCAACATCCTCACCGGTCTCTTTGCCGTAAACGTCAGTGGAGCTTATAAGCACAAATGCTTCAGGCGGATTCTGAGCCAACGCATCCAAAAGCCTGCGTGTGCCGCCTGCATTGACTTCCCTCGCCATGGCTTCATCGCGTGTGCCGGCGCAATGCACCACCAGGTCAAAGCTCCTGCCGGAAAAATCCGGGGTCTCACGGGAAAGGTCGCATCGTATGTCATTTCCTTCGCCCCGCCCGAGCGAGACTATGCAGAAATCGGAGAATGCTCCGGCCACATAGCGTCCCAGCATCCCCGAAGCCCCGGTGAGAAGCATCGAAGGGCGTTTCCTGTTTTCCTTGTCGTTCATGACGCGAAGTTACTAAATTCTTTTCATTCCTGTCCGAACCCCGAAGCGGAAAAAGAACATTCGACGCTCTGGCAACGTTTATTATATGCACATAAAATAGAATTTATAAAAACCGCGTTATGTCTATATGCTGTTATCGCAATCGTGTCCGCCGGCTCTCCCTCCTGCACCTGAGGCTGGCACGGATGATAGAAAAAATCAAGACGTTTCATTTTCTTTGAACCCAAAATACCAAGACAACAAGATGATAAGCACAAACATCGAAAAGGCGCTCAACGCGCAAATCAACGCCGAATTCTGGTCGGCCTACCTTTACCTCTCAATGTCGTGCCGTTTCGCCTCCGACAACTACAAGGGAATCGCCAACTGGTTCAAAATCCAGCACCGAGAGGAGATGGACCATGCATATATGATGATAGACTATCTCGTGCGCCGGGGAGGAAAGGTTACGCTCGAACCCATCGCCGACGTGCCGGCCGAATGGGACTCGCCTCAGGAAGCCTTTGCCGACACTCTTGCCCATGAGGAAAAGGTTACATCAATGATCAACGCACTTTATGCAGCAGCAGAGGCCGAGCATGACTATGCCACCCGCCAGATGCTAAACTGGTACGTGGCCGAACAGGTGGAAGAGGAAGACAGCGTCCACGACATCCTTGATTCGCTGAAGCGCATCGGCACCGACGCCACAGGTCTTTACCAGTTCGACCTTGAGCTTGCAAAGCGCGTCTACACCGCTCCCAAAGCCGAATGACACAGTCGGATGCCCATATCCGCAAGAAAGTCCCTGGAAGATGATTTCCAGGGACTTTTCTATATTATGAAGTTTCTCACGATAAACCAGGCCACCACCGATGCGGCTATGCCGACAATGACCGGAAGCGAATAGAATCCTGCGTAAAGCTTCGGGAGACGCTTGCGGCGGGTCTCAAGCCACGCCATGAACGCCAGCAACGGAAGCATCAGAAGCAGGAACGAATTGTATTCCCACGCCGACCGCAGGTCGCCGTGAAGCAGCGCGTGAGCCATCCTCTGCGCGCCGCAGCCCGGACACTCAAGCCCGGTCATCCTCAGGAACATACATTGAGGAACCCACTTCGCAGACAATGGATTGACAAGAAAATAAAAGCCCGCAACGGCAATCGCAACCACCGCCGCAACAAGCTTTCTGCGATTATGACCCGAAAATATCTTCAAACGAGAGAAAGAGGCACGTAGAGAGACGCTGTAAGAACACCGAGGCAGAACGACACTATAATCCATATCTCGGCCATACGAGAAGCGCGTTTCGCGCCCTCAATGTCGCCGCGTCCGTAGCGCGTGCTTACCATCGACGAAAACACGATGGCGGCGATGCCCGGAATGAAGCAGCAGCACAGCGTTACCAGCATCGACCAAAGAAGGAACGTGGGCGGCATAGGCTCTCGGTCAGGCATAGCGGCAACCGACTGTCCAGCAACCATATTTTGCGGCTGAGACTGAGGAGGAAGCCCTGTCCCGGCTCCGGGAACAGGCGGAGGGACCGATGCCTCGGAAGGCTCGTATCTCACCTTAAGCACTTCGGCCCATTCCTCGTCCACGCTTTTTGGAACCGCAGGGGGAGCGGACGCCTCCACGGCAGACTCGGATTCCACTGCCGCTCCGGCCTCCTCTTCCGAAGGGATTCGGCCAAGGGCAGCTACTATAGCGCGCGGATAAAGCTCATATTCAGCCTTGTGTATGCGCTCTTCAAGCGATTCAGGCGAATCATCGGGCAATACCGGCACGCGTTGCTGCATCACGATTTCACCCGAATCGAAGACCTCGGTAACGTAATGCACCGTCACGCCGCTCTCCGTCTCCCCTGCCGCGACCACAGCCTCATGCACATGATGTCCCCACATGCCTTTCCCGCCATAAGCCGGCAACAGCGACGGATGGATGTTGACCACACGGTCGGGATACGCCGCCAGAATGACAGGACTCACATAGTGCATGAAACCGGCAAGCACCACAAGGTCGATGTCCCGGCTCCTAAGAAGCTCCACCACCTGTTGCGGGTCGTTGTCCCACACGATGTTGGGCACATACTCCACATCTATGCCGAGCCCTTCCATACGCCCGATCACCCCGGCCTTCTTGCGGTTGGTAATCACCAGCGCCACCCGTATCTTGTTGCCCTCGCCGAAGAACCGGGCTATGTTTTCGGCATTGGTTCCGCTTCCTGAAGCGAGAATTGCTATATTTTTCATAATCTGCATTTTTAAATCCACATTTGCATCGACTGCATTATTTGCATTTACTGCGTTGCAGTCAGACCTGTTGCATCTCCACGAGCTTCTTGTAATGTCCTCCGAGGGCGATAAGTTCCGCATGCGTGCCGCGCTCCACAATCTGCCCCTCGTGCATGACGCATATCTCATCGGCGTTGACTATCGTCGAAAGGCGGTGGGCGATGACTACGGTGGTACGGTTCTTCATAAGCCGTTCCAACGCCTCCTGCACCAGGCGTTCGCTTTCCGTGTCGAGAGCCGACGTGGCCTCGTCGAGTATGAGGATAGCCGGATTCTTGAGTATGGCACGGGCGATGCTTATGCGTTGGCGCTGGCCTCCTGAAAGACGGCAGCCCCGGTCGCCTATATTAGTCTGATAGCCTTCCGGGGTAGCCATGATGAACTCATGGGCGTTGGCTATTCTGGCGGCCGCCTCCACCTCTTCCATAGTGGCGGATTCCACACCGAATGTTATGTTGTTGAAGAAAGTGTCGTTGAAAAGTATGGCCTCCTGGTTCACGTTGCCCATCAGGCTGCGCAGGTCGCCCACACGGTAATCACGTACGTCGTGGCCGTCCACCTCGACCTTGCCGCTGTCAACATCCCAGAAACGCGGAATCAGATCCACAAGCGTGGACTTGCCGCTGCCCGACTGCCCCACGAGCGCAACCGTGGCACCCTCTTTGACCTCCAAATCTATATCTTTGAGAACCTTACGTTCCTTGTTGTAGCTGAAGCTGACGTTGCGGAAGCGGATGTGGCTCTTCTTTCCGTCCTCCTTGGATAGCGGGACAGGCCTCTCCGGATCCCGTATGGGATTCCGGGCATCCATGATTTTGTCGATACGCTCAAGCGACGCCATGCCCTTCTGAATCGAATATCCGGCTTTGGAGAGGTCTTTGGCAGGATTGATGATGCTGTAGAAGAGCACCATATAGAAAATGAACTGCGAAGCCTCTATCCTCGAGCTGCCCGAAAGAATCAACGCCCCGCCGAACCACAAGACCACCGCCACGGCTATAGTCCCGAGGAACTCGCTCATCGGATGAGCAAGGCTCTGCCGACGCTCTATCGAATTGGAAAGGCGGTAATATTCCGCAGTTTCGCCTGTGAACCTCGAATCCATCTTATCTTCGGCATTGAACGCCTTGATAACGCGCAGCCCGGAGATGGTCTCCTCGGTGGTGGAAAGTATATCGCCCCACATCTGCTGCGCCACACGCGACGTGCGTTTGAGCTGCTTGCCCACCTTGCCCATCACGGTTCCGGCAATCGGGAGGAACACAAGGACGAAAATGGTAAGCTCCCAGCTCACATACACCATCATCGCGAGATAGATGAGAATCTGCACCGGATTCTTAAACAGCATATTGACGCTCGACATCACCGACCATTCTATCTGGCTGACATCGCCGGAAAGACGCGCCATCACATCGCCTTTGCGCTCGTTGGTATAGAATCCTATCGGAAGAGAAAGAATCTTGGCATACATGTCGTTGCGCACATCGCGCACTATCCCGTTGCGCATAGGGATGGTGAAATAATCGCTCAGATACGCACTCAAGGTCTTCAGCATCGTGGCCATTACCAGAATCACCGCCAGAAAACCCAAGGCCACCGAAGGCCCGTGGCTTTCGATGATCGTGCCTGTATAATAATAGAAATTATTGATCGCCACGTCTTTCAGACTGCCGTCTTCAAGAGACATATAGTCATACCTTGCCTCCGAAAGATGGAAAAGCATCTGGAGGATGGGGATGATGAACGAGAACGAGAATATCGTCAGCATCGCCGTCAGCAGGTTGAAGAACAGGCTGAGAAAGATGTTGAGCTTATAAGGAAGAGCGAAACGCTTGAGCAGCTTAAGGAAATCTGTCATTTACAATATCTTGAGCCTCTTCAAGACCTTTATCGGACTTTCCTGAGGCGTATTAACCTGCAAATATACTAATTATTTCCCGAATCCCAAAACCGCCCTCCCGGGGCTGGTCGCTTATTTTCATCAGAAGGATGTTCCGTAAGAAGCCCGGTCGAGACTGCGGTAACCTATTGCCTCGGATATGTGGCGGCTCTCCACTTTCTCGCAGCAGTCGAGGTCGGCGATGGTGCGTGCAACTCGCAGGATGCGATCGAAAGCACGTGCCGACATGCCGAGCTTTTCCATACGTTCCTTTAGCTTCGCAAGCCCTTTGTCATCAGGCCAGGCGTATTTGTGCAAAAGGCGGGAATTCATCTGAGCGTTGCAGTAGATGCCTTCTTCGTTGCGGTAGCGCGCCTGTTGCACAGCCCTTGCAGCCACCACACGATCACGTATGGACATGCTGCTTTCAGAAGGCGTGGCAACGGCCATCTCATCGAAGGCCACAGGCTGGATTTCCACCTGCAGGTCTATGCGGTCGAGGAGCGGCGCCGAAATGCGGCTCATATACCGCGAAACCTGCCCCGGGGTGCAAGTGCATAGTTTTGCCGGATGTCCGTAATATCCGCAAGGACAAGGATTCATCGAGGCCACGAGCATAAAAGAGGCCGGGTAAGTAACGGTGTATTTGGCTCGCGCCACTGTGATTGCCCTGTCCTCGAGCGGCTGGCGCAGCACTTCAAGCACCGGACGGGAAAATTCCGGAAACTCATCGAGAAAAAGGATGCCGTTGTGGGCCAAGGAAATCTCACCCGGCCGGGGACTCGACCCGCCCCCCACCAACGCTACAGGCGAAACAGTATGGTGGGGCGTACGGAACGGCCTTTGCGTCATCAGCATAGAGCCTCGGGTCAGTTTACCGGCAACGGAATGTATCTTCGTGGTCTCAAGAGCCTCCTGCATGGTCAAAGGCGGCAGAATGGACGGCAGTCGTTTGGCCATCATCGACTTGCCCGAGCCGGGGGCACCTACGAGAAGGATGTTGTGGCCTCCTGCGCAGGCCACCTCAAAAGCCCGCTTCACGGCCTCTTGGCCTTTGACCTCCGAAAAATCGAAGTCGAAACTGCCAGACTGTTTAGCGAAAAGCTCACGTGTGTCTATCACAAACGGCTTCATGTCAGCCGTTCCGTTGATAAGGTCTACGGCCTGCGGAAGATTCTCCACCCCGAAAACATCAAGACGGTTGACCACGGCAGCCTCGGTTACGTTGGCCATAGGCACTATGAGCCTTTTGAAGCCCATCTCCCGGGCCTTTATGGCTATCGGCAAGACACCCTTCACAGGAAGCACCGAGCCGTCGAGCGAAAGCTCACCGGTGATCATGCATTCCTGAAGCGGCCCGCTTTTCACAAGGTCGTTGCTCGCAAGAACCCCGACGGCCATAGGAAGGTCGAACGATGCGCCCTCTTTCTTCACATCGGCTGGCGCGAGGTTGATGACCGTCTTCCGATGGGGGAACTTTATGCCGCTTTGGTTCATAGCGGCCACGATGCGCTGGTAGCTCTCCTTCACCGCAGTGTCGGCCATGCCGACTATGGTGAAACCGACCCCGCGTTCCACCACGGTCTCTATCGTAACCGGAAACGCGTCCACGCCCTCGATGGCGGCAGAATAAACTTTCGTCAGCATACGGTGTCAGTCTCCGGGTTTCTCTGATGCCGTCCCGGCCTTTCTCATCAATCGCCTGAACTCGACGGAGGCACGCTTGCCGTCGTCTCCGCGATACACCTGCCTGCCCTTCCTGTCGGCCACGATGAAGAAAGGCGTTCTGGTAACGCCGAGACCCATGGCCGTCTCCGAAGCTTCGCCGAAAGGCATCCACGCATGAAGAGCGTTGAGCATATTGCTGTCGGCACGTATACGCGAAAGCCAGGCCAGCGAATCTGTCTCAAAAGATATGACCGAAATCCTGCCGTTTTTACCTTCTTCGTCCAGCCGCGACAACGACCTCAACGTGTCCATATCCACTGCAACGGAGGCATCTTCATTCCTCATGAAATACATAAGCGTGGCGGCAAACATTCCCGGGTCGAGCTCCACAAGCGAGTCCCCTATGGCGTGCAGACGAATCCTGCCTGCCTTCTGCGCCAAGGACGCTTTCGCCGCATCGGGTCTGTCGCCGCGCCCCGCAAGACCAGCCGTCTTCTCAGTCCGTGCATTCTCCCCGAGCGAATTCCACAGGGCGGCGAACCGATTCTCGTCGGCACGGCGGTCAAAATCCGTCAGCATCATCAGTGCCGACAACTCGGAATCCGGATGCGCCTTCACGTACGCCGCCACGGCGGCATTTATTACGGCAGCGTCGCCGCTCATGATTGCACGCGCGTTATCATTCCGCCATCGGCTCCACTCCTCGTTGAGGCCGTTGCCTCCTATGCTCCAAAGGGCAGGATTCCTGTCTTTTCCGGAAATCCTGATTTTGTCTCCCCTTTCGGCATATATCACGGCAGAAGGCATCTGCGAGCCTGACATGAACACGTAGACAAGCGTCGGATTGCGCGTTATGCAACGCGTCTCGCACTTTCCTTTCTCCACAGGCGCGATGGTCTCCATCATGAATCCGGTGCGCTTGTCGGAAGCGTAATACACAATCCTGTAATTGCCGCTGACAGAAGAATCAAGGTCAAACTCAAGCTTGAACTCGTTTTTGGAACAAGAGGCAAAAGCCGCCGACAAGACGGACAGACACAGCATATACAGGATTCTCGTCATCTTCGCCGGCATCTTTTGTCAGTGTCAGAATCTGTAGGTAGCACCTACGGAAAGGATGTTGTAACTGTTGCCGTATTTCTTGCTCACATCCGCGCTTACAAGGCCGAACTGGGCGTTCACGCCCCAAGAGTCATTGATGAAATACCTGGCACCGAGATAGAACGCGCAGGCAAACACGGCTTTGGCCTTATATGGCTTCTTGTTCCATTCCGCATGGTCAGCGTCATTGTAGCTGTACCGCGTCTCCCAGACGTCGCCGTTTGCCATAGTGCTCTTGTCGTAGTAAGTCTTTTTCTCCATACCGCCTACATTCCCTACTCCCGGAACATAGATTTCCGTAGGCTCGAAATTGCCCAGGGAATTGGTCATTATCCCGAAGCCGAGGCCGAAAGTGGCGTATAAGTCGAACCGGTCGATGAACTTGCCGTGAAGCGAGACCGTCGGCATGAAGTCTATGTTGTCCCGGGTAACGTCGGCCAAAGCCAATCCTGCACCGTTTCTGCGCGTCGATCGGGTTTCTGTAGTCGTTACCGGCCGGCCGTGGCCGTTGTCTTTCTTGTGCTTCACCACCGTGGTGGTGTACCTGTAATCATATTTTCCGTCCACCACCGTGGCATAGCGTCCGCCGACGGCATTGTCTATCTGAAAGCCCACTCCGAGAGCAAGCTGGGGACTCAGGAAATTGTCTTTCACAATCCATTCTGCGGCAAGACGTTGGGTGAACATACCTTTTGTGTCGCCGCTGCCTTCCGAGGCACCTGCCCCTATACCCAATTCTATGAACCGGGACGATTCATCTATGGTCTGGCCAAAAACGGGAACGGATGCGCAGGCCAACACTATCGACAGAACTGAACTTTTCATAACATTATGTTTTTACGGTTGTTTTTAAACGGACTTTGCCGGAAAACTGACTCCTGTCAATTCACCGGCAAAGATGCTTTTGGCAGGATTACGGTCAATCCTGGTATTTCTTGAGTATTACGGTGGCGTTGTGGCCTCCGAATCCGAAAGTGTTGGACATCACTGCATTGATTTCACGCTTCTGAGCCTTGTTGAAGGTGAAGTTCATACGATAGTCAACCTCCGGATCGTCATCCCCCTCTTCATGGTTGATTGTCGGAGGCACTATGCCTTCATTCATCGCCTTCACGCTGAGCACAGCCTCAAGGGCGCCGGCAGCTCCGAGGAGATGACCGGTCATTGACTTGGTGCTGCTGAGGTTCATCTTATAGACATGGTCGCCAAAGACTTCCTTGATGGCCTTGGCCTCCCCTATGTCCCCTACCGGAGTCGAAGTGCCGTGAAGGTTGATGTAGTCGATGTCTTCCGGCTTCATCTCCGCATCCTTAAGCGCATTCTCCATGCCGAGACGCGCACCGAGACCTTCGGGATGTGTGGCCGTGATGTGGTAGGCATCCGCGCTCATTCCGCATCCTGCCACTTCGGCATATATCTTTGCGCCGCGAGCCTTGGCATGCTCAAGCTCCTCGAGCACAAGCGCCGCGCCGCCTTCTCCGATCACGAAGCCGTCGCGCGAACCACTGAACGGACGCGAGGCCGACGCCGGGTCATCGTTGCGGGTAGAGAGTGCCTTCATGGAATTGAAGCCTCCCACGCCTGCAGGATACACAGCCGCTTCGGCACCGCCGGCCACTATTGCGTCGGCCATTCCGAGACGGATATAGTTGAACGCGTCGATGAGAGCGTTGTTGGACGATGCGCATGCCGACACGGTGGCAAAGTTCGGGCCGCGGAAGCCATGGTCTATGGAGATATGGCCTGCAGCTATGTCGGCGATCATCTTGGGAATGAAGAAAGGATTGTATTTCGGCCCTTTCTCTTGGTTAACAGCATAATATCCCGCTTCTTCCTCAAATGTGTGAAGGCCGCCTATGCCGGCTGCGAATATCACGCCTATGCGGTTTTTGTCAAGGTTTTCGTCGTCGAGTCCTGCATCTTTGATTGCCTCGTCGGCCGCCACCAAAGCGTACATGGCATACAGGTCGAGCGTCCGCGCCTTCTTGCGGTCGAAATGCTCTTCGGGCTTGAAGTCTTTCACCTCGCATGCAAACTGCGTCTTGAACAAGCTTGCGTCGAAATGCGTAATCGGGCCTGCTCCGCTGACGCCTTCTTTGGCGTTGCGCCAGGTCGTCTCTACATCATTGCCGATGGGCGACAACGAGCCGAGGCCGGTTACTACAACTCTTTTCAATTCCATAATTGCGCTGGAAATATGAATATGTTATTCTGGTTTTTACGGGCAGACCTCCGCAGCACGGCCTTAATCAGACCCCCGGATGCCGCGCATCTGCCTGGAAGAGAGAGAGGTCGAGACAGGAGGAAGCCGCGCCGGCACCCTCTTCACGGGGCATCGGTGCGGCTACATATCCTTTTCTTACTTCTGGTGAGCCTCGATGTATGCGATAGCGTCGCCTACAGTTGTGATCTTTTCTGCTTCCTCGTCAGGAATTGTGATGTCGAACTCCTTCTCGAACTCCATGATGAGTTCTACGGTGTCGAGTGAGTCTGCACCGAGATCCTTGCTGAACTCGGCGGTCGGGGTTACTTCATTTGCATCTACACTGAGCTTGTCTACGATGATATCCTTCACTCTCTGTTCGATGTCGTTCATAATGGTCTAATTTTCTTGTGTTAATGTTTGTTTCCTGTTTTTTCGGAGTGCAAAGTAAACTATTATTTTTCATATACGGAAATTTTAGGGCGGAAAATGCACAGATTTTTCCATTTTGTGCATTAATCAGCCGGTTTTTATCCCAAAACCTCCTTCAGCACCTCCGGCGAACGCATAGCCCCGATTCCCGGAAGATGAATGGAATAATAGCGCAGTATCCCTTCCAGAACAGCCCTGCGCTCCTCCCGGCTGAACCGCACACGGCCGGAATTTGCATACGACATTCGGCTCAGCAGACAGGCCATACGGCTTTCGCGGCCACGGAGCACGTCGCCATGGCCTGGCTCCAGATCGGAATATGCCCCTGCACGCATGTCAAAAGCCTTGCCTTCGGAAAAGCCGCCGACATCAGGCGTTATCCCGACAAAGGCAGTAAGCGTGGACAGGAACACGATTGGAAAATTGGCCACGGCCCGCCCACTCGGCATACAGTCCAGAAGACGCAACGAATCAGCCACATAGTCCCAAAGACGCGCATCGGCACCGGAATCGCGCACAAGGCGGCCTACAAACTCAGCCACAAACAGGCCGACAGACATCTTCACAGGATCGAAGTAAAGGCTGCGACGGCATTCGAGTGCCGAGACCTGGACAAGCCGGCCTATGTCCCTTCCCGCGCCTGAGCCTACTGTGGCCTCCACAGCTGACAGCGGCATCATCAAAGCACGCTTGGCGCAGGCCGTCCGGCCTGAGCCTGCAGGAGTCGCCACTGCCATGCGTCCGCATTCGCGTGTGTACAATGTGGTGATATTATGGCGGTCACTGTGCTTCACAGTGCCGAGGACAATCGCGTTGACCTTTTCCGTCATTTCCAGAACTTTCCTTTGAATTCAATGTTATAGAGATAAAACCTCAATTAAACCGAAAATATTATGTCAAAGACACCAAAAAGCATCAAGGGAACCAAGACCGAGGTGAACCTTGCGAATTCATACGTGGCCGAATCGTGCGCATATTCACGCTACACTTTCTATGCGCAGCAGGCTCAGAAGGAAAGCTACTTTCAATATGCCAACATATTCAACGAAACAGCCGCCAACGAGCTGCACCACGCAAAGATATATTTCAAGTATCTGACCGAGGGTGCCGTAACGGTTCCCAACGTAGGAATCGACGCCGGAATCATCGGCACCACAGCCGAGAACCTCAAAGTCGCTTCCGAAGAGGAGCAGAAAGAGGGAGTGGACCTTTACATCAGGTTCGCCAAGGTGGCCGAAGAAGAAGGTTTCGAAGAAATCGCCGGACGTTTCCGCGAGATAGCCGAAGTGGAGGAGCACCACAAAGAACGCTTCGACCTTATGCGTGAGCGCATCGAGAAAGACATGGTCTGGAAACGAGAGAAGCCAATCAAATGGCAGTGCCTGGTCTGCGGATACATACATGAAGGCACCGAGCCGCCGACAAAATGCCCAGCATGCTATCATCCTTACCAGCACTTCATGCCGATGGAAGACAACATCTGATCATAAAAACACATTCTTGCATATTCCCACCGTCCCCGCACCCACATGCGGGGATTTTTCATTGTCTTGAACTACAATCCTACGGAATCGGCTCCCCTGCCACAAGGCCGGGGGATTCAGCCACCTTGCTCCGGATGCGGCTTAGCGTCGGAGGCGTCATATTCAAGTAGGATGCTATGTATTTGAGCGGAATCTTGTTAGACGTGTTCGCGGTGCGCATGCGCACAAAATTGCAGTAACGCCTCAAAGCGTCCCCGTGGCGCAAGAAGGTGTTGCGACGCTCAAGCACGAAGAGACCGTCAAGAAGGTGGATGGCAGTCCAACGCGCCCATTCGTCGTTGGTCATGATGAGTCTGCGCGCGTCCTCAAACGACAATACATAGACCTTCGCATCGGTCAGGGCTTCAATCGACGACACCGCAGGCAAATCACGTGAAAAAGAGAACATAGACATGACAAAATCCCCGTCCTGGGCAAACCATTGCGTGTGTTCCTCACCGTCAACCGTCGTATAATTGCGGAAAAGGCCTTCAGCCACATAAAACATCTCACGGCCCACAACGCCTTGACGGACTATGCACTTTCCTTTAGCCACCCTGCGCAAAGTCATAAGCCTTTTCATTTCCGCTATTGAAGAATCGCTGACGGGATAAAACATCCTCGCCATTACCTTTAGGTCCATATTGTCTGATTCATGATATGATTGTAGTCAACCGCCTTTCCTTATACAAGGGAAAGGTCTGATTTCGAGCCAAAGCCTGTTATAAAGTGCAAAGTTATACAAAAACAGCTGAATTTCAAAAACCGACCACACAAATCAAAAAAGAAGGAGAGTGCAGAGTCCAACAGCAAATGCAAATTTATGCAACCTTATCGAAAAAACGCTTCTTTGGAGTGTCGAAGTCAATTTTCTCCCGTGGACGACGGTTGAGTTTCTTTTGTATCTCCATAATTCGTTTGTCTGAAAAGTCATCAAAATTGGACTTTTTAGAGATAT
>CAJSYI010000048.1 GCA_910573745.1 Muribaculaceae bacterium
CCCGTACTCTGGCAATAAACAGTAGTGGTTGAAAAATCAGGCGACCCGGTCGGATCGCACCATGACTTATGTCTCTTTGTGGATTAGTCGATTTTGCTTTTGTTATCCAGAACTCGCGTTATGAAACACATTTTACGTAACATCGTTTTTCCAAGCGGGCCACGTTCCCCGCGTTCTTCCGATTGGATTCTTTTGGCATTAAGGGTGGTTTTCGGCACCTTTTTGCTGGTTCACGGAATACAGAAGATAATGGACTACGGCACATTGTCGTCCACTTTCCCTGATCCTATAGGTCTGGGAAGCCGAATATCCCTTCAGCTTGCCATTTTTGCCGAGTTCCTGTGTTCGCTCGGTGTAATCACTGGCTTCCTGTTCAGGCTTTCGTTGATTCCGGTGATGTTCACTATGTGCGTGGCCGCTTTTGTGGTGCTTGGCGGTGCTCCTTGGGGGCAACGCGAACTGCCGGTAAGCTATCTTATCGTGTTTGTCATCATGTTCATATCCGGCCCAGGACGGATATCACTGGATTCGCTCGTCGGACGTAAATCCCGCAGGCAAGTCTGAGTCTCGATTGCTGTGCCGGATGGGCTTTCCGGTAGGAGTGTAGACAATCGGTGCTGCCAGTATGGCATGTGGACGTTCGTGAGGGGCGAGTATATAGGCCAATGCTTCGGCCAACTGGGCCGGAACGGGATTGAATCCGGCGACAAGGGCAGACGACGGAGGTGTATTGTTGACTTGGAGGATTACTTCTTCACCCCATTTCTGTGAAGGGCGTGAAGTGATTATGAAGTCTCCCGGTATGAACCGGGAGACTGTTTGTCCTATGCGTTTTTCTATGTCTTCCGGATGAACTTTGCGGCCACCCGTTATTATTACGTTGTCTGCCCGTCCGAGAATACGGAATTCGCGGTCTGAGATGATTTCTGCGATGTCGTTGGTTGTCAGCGGCTCACATTCGTCTTGCTTTATCACAAGGCATCCTCGTCCGTCAGTCGAGATTTCGATACCTTCCAAAACCGTGAACGGAATCTCTTCTTTGTTTATTCTTCGTAAGGCTATGTGTGAGGCGGTTTCCGTCATTCCGTAGGTTTCGTAGGCGTTGAGGCCACTTTCCGCGATTGTTTTCCGAAGACTGTCGGGAATCGGCGCGCCCCCTACGATTATGTTGCGGATTTCAGGACTTGTGCCGGACTTGTGCCGTGCTGCAATGTCCCACATCATCGACGGCACCACGGCGAGGAGGTCGAGGCGGCCGGCATCGGCCAGTCGAGGTCTGTTTGAAGGAATTTCAAACGAGAATCGGCAACCGAGTTCCATGGCTCTGACCACCATCATCTTTCCGCCTATGAAGCGGGCTGATACGCAGCTATGCAGGTGCGAGTTTTCATTTAGGCCGAAAAAGCGTATGGTGCGCCATGCGCTTTTCTTCACGGTTTCCATCGGGAGGCGGATATGTTTCGGACTTCCCGTCGAGCCGGAAGTGTGGGCATAAAGCATGTCAGAAGTAGCCCATTGGAAGGCTACATCCCAGACAATGCTTCTTTCAAAGGCGGAATCTTGTTGCAGTACAGGGTTTTCCGTCATTCGCGCCATTCCAGATTGTCGAATACTGAGCGGTCGATTACAGTTTCGGGGTTATAGGCAAGACGGTCGGAGTCAAGGCTCAGGGGCGACGGGAAATTGTCGGTGAAGAGATTGCCCGTTCCGAGTCCTTGCGGTATTGCAGTGTTGAGCGACGCAGTGAACTGGGCAAGAGCATTCAGACCTACGTTGGATTCGAGTGATGACGTGATCCACCAGCCTATGCCGCGCTCCACTGCGAGGTCTATCCATTCGGATGCACCTGAAAAACCACCGCAGAGGGCAGGCTTGAGTATGATGTAAGCCGGTTTTATTTCGTCGAGGATTCTGATTTTATCTTCAGTCGCGGATATCCCTATGAGTTCTTCATCGAGTGCTATCGGTAGAGGGGAAGTGGAGCAGAGGAATGCCATAAGTTCGCGGTTTCCGGCAGGAATCGGCTGCTCGATGGAATGTATTCCCATATCGGCGAGCCATTTCAGTCTCGGCAATGCGGAATCCATCGGAAAACCTCCGTTGGCGTCAACCCGTATTTCAAGCTCTTCGGGAGAGAACCTCCGGCGCACTGCCGAAATCATTCCCTCCTCTTGCGCCCAGTCGAGTGCGCCTATTTTGAGTTTGATGCACCGGAATCCGGCGTTCACCTTCTCTTCGATCCGTGAGGTCATCTCCTCGAGCGATCCCATCCAGACAAGGCCGTTGATTTCGATGGTTTTGTCTCCTGCGGTGAATGCAGACGGATAATAAAGACCGCTGCATCCGAGCGAGAAGTCAAGCAAAGCTTGTTCTAAGCCGAATTGTATGGATGAATGTCTGGAAAGGTCGGTGGGACGTCCAAGAGCCACATTTGCGAGAAGCTCTACGAGTTTGTATTCATATCGGCTGTCGGCCTCTGGCGAAAGCCCCGGAAAAACCGGGGCTTCGCCGAGTCCGTAATGTTCCGGAGAGCCTTCATCGAATACTTTGATCAGGTAGGTGGGTTTTTCGAGCAGCACTCCACGGGAAGTCCCGGCAGGGTTGCGGAAATGCAGTGTGTATGGAGCGAAAGCTAAGCGCATTTATGGGTTTAGAGTGTTTGTGTTTTATTCTGGTTTTTACAGTGGTTTCCGAGCCTTGGAACGAGGCGCATAGCGGCCTGTGCAACGAGTGAAAGGCCGGAACGGACGTGAAAATGCCGTGATATTATAATCAGGGGAATTTAGGGAACTGCTCGAAGTCGGGGTCGCGCTTCTCGAGGAATGCGTTTTTGCCTTCCTGCGCTTCAGCCATAAGATAATACATAAGTGTCGTGTCGCCTGCAAATTCCATCAGGCCATGCTGGCCGTCAAGTTCAGCGTTGAGCGCACGTTTGATCATGCGTATCGCCATAGGGGAGCGTTTCAGGATGGTGCGGCACCATTCTACAGTGGTCTCTTCAAGTTTGTCGAATGGCACCACCGCGTTCACCATCCCCATTTCGAGGGCTTCCTGAGCGGTGTATTGCTTGCAGAGGAACCAGATTTCGCGTGCTTTCTTCTGTCCTACGCAGCGGGCGAGATAAGAAGAGCCGAAACCGGCATCGAAACTGCCCACTTTGGGGCCGGTCTGCCCGAAGCGTGCGTTTTCGGAGGCGATGGAGAGGTCGCAGACCACCTGAAGCACATTCCCGCCTCCGATTGAGTAACCGTTGACCATTGCGATTACGGGCTTGGGGAGCGACCGTATGGCCTTGTGCAGGTCAAGCACGTTGAGGCGGGGCACGCCGTTTTCGTCGATGTAGCCGCCCGTGCCTTTCACGTTCTGGTCGCCGCCGGAGCAGAACGCTTTGTCTCCGGCTCCGGTGAGCACCACTACACCTATGTCGTTGCGTTCGCGGCAGATACCGACCGCATCGAGCATTTCCGCGTTGGTCTGGGGCCGGAACGCGTTGTAGACTCGTGGACGGTTGATTGTTATCTTTGCTATTCCTTCGAATTGCTCAAAAAGAATGTCGGTGTATTCTTTGATGGGTTTCCAGGTTATCATTATCGTATTCGTGTTATTTGCGTTTGAAATATCTGTTAAGTGCTTCGGCGGAGTCTTCGGGCGATGTCCTGATTTCAAGAATCAAAGGTCTGTCGGAGTCTCCTAAAAGCCATTTCATGGCTTTTTCCATGTCATTGGTGTTCTCGGCGGTCATATGGCCGAAGCCGAAGGCGTCGGCGATTTTCTGCAGGTCGAGCTTCGGGTTTGCGCAGAAATAGCGTTCACGTGTATCATGGGGCAGTGAGGCCGTGGTGCCGACGAACCGGAAGATTGCACCTCCGGAATTGTTCATCACGATTATTCTGAGCGAAGACGGCAATTCCCTGAATGCGAGGGCCGAAATGTCGTAGGAAAAAGACAGGTCTCCGCTGATTAGCAGCGTCAACCCTCGGTATGCCGTCGAAGCCCCTGCGGCAGTCGAGGTGCAGCCGTCGATTCCTGAGACCCCGCGGTTGCAGAAGACCGCATGCGGAGGCTTTTTTTGCAGAAGCTGGGCATAGCGTACAGGGGTGCCGTTGGAAAGCTGCAGGTTGATGCCTGACGGGAGACGGTCGAAAACGATTTGCAACGCCTTTATGTCGCTCCATGGGATGTCGGCGAGATAACGGTCGTGGCTGTCCATTGCGCCGCGTGCCGCAAAGGCCCATCTGTCCCGATAATCGCTTTCCGGATTCATCGACCTAAGGGCTCCGCCGAGGCGGCGGAAGAATCCGGAGGCAGACGTGTCCACACGGAGCGTAAGGGACTTGAAACAGTCAACTACCGTGTTGCCGTGGCCTACGGCCCAATGCCCGTTGCGTGGTGGATACTCGCGGAGATACTGCTTTACGAAACGGCTTACGAGCGCGCCTCCGAAAGTTATTACAATGTCGGGTCTGAGAAGTTCCTTTTCATTTGTGTCCAGACTGCCTACTACCGTATCGACGGCGGTGCATCCGGCATTTATGTGCAGGTTGGCAAGCGTCTCGTGCAGGATGAAGACGTTGGGCAGCGATGCGAATGCCGTCATTGCCTTGGACAGCCTCGAGTCGGGCGGCATGAATCCGGCCACGACGAGTATTCGTTTGTCAAACGCCTCTTCTGCAAGGCGTTTTGCCTCCTCGCGCGATATTATGTCTTCCCCTCCGACGGATTCCACTATCCGTTGGACCGGCAACTGTGTCCCGGGGCGAGTCAGCGGTGCGTGGAGTTGTACGTTTATGTGCACCGGGCCGGGCTTTCCGGCGATGGCAGTGATGCAGGCATCGTTGGCAATGCGGTTGGCAAACCAAAGATGTTCGTCATCAGGCATTATGCAGTCGGGTATGTCGTAGGAACGCTTCACGAAATTGCTTAAGGCCTCGAACTGCCTTATCGTCTGGGAGTCGTCCTGATCTATCCATTGTTCTGGTCGGTCGGCGGATACGACAATTAACGGCACGCCTTGGTAATATGCCTCGGCCACGGCCGGGGCATGGTTGAGCAGTGCGGATCCGGATGTGCAGACCAGTGCTACGGGTCTCCGTGATGCCTGTGCCATTCCGAGGGCGATGAAGGCCGCCGACCGCTCGTCGGCCACAACGGTCAGCTTAATCTCCTTGCGGGAGTCGAAAGCGAGAATCAGCGGGGCGTTGCGCGAGCCGGGAGACACGACTGCATCCCGGACTCCGTGTGCCGACAGGACTTCGGCCAGGATGTTGCATGAAGACTTGTCCGTAATCATTGATTCACAACACGGACTTTTCGCATCTTGCGGGTGAATATCCGAGCAGGAACGCGGATGCGTCCATTCGTTTTTTCCCTGCAGGCTGTAGGGACATGATTTCCAATGCTCCGTCGGCAGTCCTGACCAGCAGGCGGCGTTTGTCCGGGATGATTTCCCCCGGAACTCCTCCGCCGAAGCCGTCTTCAAGCATCTTAGTCTCGAAAACCTTGGCTTCCGTTTGTTTGCCGTCGGTTGACACGAGGGTGGTGCGTGCGGCCGGATAGGGGGAGAGTCCGCGGACATGGTCGTGTATGCGTCGGCTTCCGGCATTCCAGTCTATCTCGCAGTCGGGACGGAATATCTTCGGAGCGGCTATGAAGTCGCCTTCAGGCTGCGGACGGGTCTGTAAGGAACCTTCGCATATTTCGGCTACGGTCTTGAATGTCATTTCCGCTCCGAGCGTCATCAGGCGGTCATGGACTGAACCGACATTCTCGTCCGGTCCGATTGTTATTCTTTCCTGACGTATTATGTCGCCGGTGTCGATTTCGTGCTTGAGGAAGAACGTGGTTACTCCTGTCTCCGTGTCTCCGTTCATCACCGCGCGGTTGATCGGCGCGGCTCCGCGATATCGCGGCAGCAGCGACGCGTGCAGGTTGAAGCATCCGAGGCGCGGCATCTGCCACACGGCTTCCGGCAGCATCCGGAAAGCTATTACGATGAAGAGGTCGGCATCGATTGCCTTCAGGCTTTCGATGAATTCCGGGTCTTTGAGGTTTCGCGGCTGCAGAATCGGAAGTCCACGCTCCAAGGCGAACTTCTTGACGTCGCTCTGGAGCATCTTGTGGCCGCGTCCTGCGGGTTTGTCAGGAGCCGTTACCACCGCTTCTATGCGGAACCCCTCGTCGAGCAGGCGGCTCAGCGAGCAGACTGCAAATTCCGGGGTGCCGAGGAAAACTATCTTGAGGTCTTTCTTATCCATTCTTTTGTGTCAGTCATCGGTATAATGCCGCAGAAGGGCGCGGTATGAACTGAATATCTTCGACTTGCTCACGAATCCCACATATCTGTCCCCGTCCGTTACCGGAAGGTTCCAGGCATGGGTTCTGTCGAAAATCTTCATAACCTCTTCCATAGGCGTTTCGAGGTCTATGCGGGCCGGCGGTGTGGACATGAACCGGCTCACGTGCATTTTCTTGTAGAGGTCTGGACGGAACATTATGTTGCGTATGTCGTCAAGCAGCACCACGCCCTTGAAATTTCCGGCCGCATCCACCACCGGGAACAGGTTGCGCTTTGACGTGGCTATTATGTCAACCACCTCTTTGAGGTTCATTTCCGGCATCACCGTCTTGAAGTCCCGCTCAATCACGTTGTCCACCTTTAGCAGCGAAAGGACGGCTTTGTCCTTTTCATGTGTGAAAAGCTCCCCTTTGCGGGCCAGGCGCATAGTGTAGATGCTGTATGGCTGGAATATGCGTACGGTCATGTAGGCAAGCGTAGAGACGATTAGGAGGGGAAGGAACAGGTCATAGCCTCCGGTCATCTCAGCCGTGAGGAAGATTGACATCAGGGGGGCATGCATGACCCCGCTCATCACACCGGCCATGCCGAGCAGGGCGAAATTCTTGTTGGAGATTCCGGTCTCGGGCCAGAACATGTTGAAGCAGAAAGCGAAAAGGAATCCGGCCATCGCGCCTACGAAGAGCGAGGGGGCAAACGTGCCTCCGACTCCTCCGGCTCCGTTTGTCGCGCTTGTGGCGAAGGCTTTCATCAGGACTACGCAGGCCACGAAAAGCACCAGAAACCATGTCTCGTGCCGGTCTACGTAGAAAAGCGTTCCGTTCACGATTGATGACGTGTCGCCGTTGAGAAGATTGTTGATTGCGTCGTAGCCTTCGCCGAAAAGCGGAGGAAACAGGAATATCAGAAGCGCGAGGAGCGAGCCTCCGGCCAGCACTTTCATCCAGGTCTGTTTCATTTTGCCGAAAAGCGACTCCATCCGCGTCATGACGAGGGTGAAGTAGAGGGAGACGAGTCCGGTGAAGACACCGAGGAGAATCGTGTACGGGATTTTGCGTGTCAGGAACGGTTCGCTCTGCACGAAGAAGAATTCCGCGCTGTATCCCTCCATCACATATGCCACGGTGGCACCGGCTATGGACGAAAGCAGGAGCGGCATGATGGTGGTTCCTGTGAGGTCGATCATCAGCACTTCAAGCGTGAAGAGCATTCCGGCTATGGGGGCGCGGAATATACCGGCTATGCCTGCGGCCGCCCCGCATCCCACGAGTATCATCAGAATCTTGGGAGACAGGCGGAACGCCTGCCCGAGGTTTGAGCCTATGGCCGCCCCGGTGAAGACTATCGGGCCTTCGGCTCCTACCGAGCCGCCGAAGCCGATTGTGATTGAAGAGGATACGAGCGAGGCATACATATTGTGGCGTTTCAGCCTTGATTTGCGCTGGGATATGGCATAAAGCACGCGCGTTACCCCGTGTGATATGTTGTCCTTGACCACATACCTGACGAAGACCACTGTTAGGAGTATGCCGGCCATGGGAAGCACAAGATAGAGCCAGTTGGCCGATGTGGCAGACAAGTGGGTCGTCAGCAGCCCGGAGATGGCATGGATGAGGAATTTGAGCAATTGGGCGGCCAGACCGCATACAATGCCTACGACAAGAGCGAGCACGATTACGAACGTGCGTTCCTTGACGTGCTTCTCGCGCCATAGGACTACCTTGAACCATAGCCGCGTCAGACTGTTGTGGTGTTCCTTGTATGCCATTCGACGAAATCTATTTCCCCTTGCCCGTGAGCACGGTGCGGATTGTATATATCATTATTTTGAAATCTACTGCAATCGACATGTTGGAGAGATAGATGAGGTCGAAGCGTGTGCGGGCCACCATCTCGTCTACAGTGGACGCATAGCCGAACTTCACCATTCCCCATGAGGTGATTCCCGGACGCACCTGATGCACGAGAGTGTAATAGGGGGCTTTCTCCACTATCTGGCTTATGAAGAAAGCCCGTTCGGGCCGTGGTCCTACAATTGACATGTCGCCGCGCAGGACGTTCCAGAACTGTGGCAGCTCGTCGAGGCGGTATTTGCGCAATGTGCGTCCGACTCCTGTGATGCGGGAATCGTTCTCGCCGGTTAGCTGCGGGCCGGAGGCTTCCGCGTCGGTGCGCATTGTGCGGAACTTCAGTATGTTGAAAGGGCGTTGGCGGTATCCTATCCGTTCCTGCCTGTAAAACACCGGGCCCGGGGAGCTGCGCTTCACAAGGACGGATATGACGATTGCCGGAATTGCAAGCAGTGTCAGTGCGGCGACAGAAAACACCACGTCTATGAGCCTTTTGATGTTTTTGCTCGCTTCGCTCACTTTCGGGCTGGTGAGGTCTACGAACGGTTCGGCGTAGATGTCCTGGAGATGTATCGAAGAGGTAACGTAGTCAAGCGTGTCCGGCGCGATTCTGATTGAAGTGTCGAGGGGATAGAGCTGCGTCACGAGAGACAGGATTTTTCTGTCATCCATCTTTTCGGGAGCTATGAAAATCTGTTTGACCCCAAGTTTCTCCACTTTCTCCGGAAGCTCCTCAAGCGATATGACGGGTGCCGGCAGGACTTTTGCGGAGGTCTCGTTGTCGATGGGCACGAATCCTATTATGTCGTATCCGATGTTGATGCGAGGGTCTGACAGCCTGCTGGCCATCTCAAGCCCTTCCTCCGACGAGCCTATGATTATCGATGGCTGTCTCCAGTGTCTTTTGCGCAGGTTCTTGATTGTCAGTGAAGTGATGGTGAGCCGTCCGATGTATGTGAACACGAACAGCACCCCGAACAGCACGGCCATCATCATATAGTTGGTGCTGACTATCAGGCTTTGGTCGTTGGTGAGCAATGCGAGATAGATGAGGAGCATTGCGATGAGTGCTGAAAAGAACGTGGTGAAGAATTCCTGAAGGCGGGATTTCTTGAATGGCTGGTTGTAATATCCTGACAGCCAGTAAAGTCCGAGAAGGATGGCCGGAATCACGCATTGCTCGGCAACCATCTTCGTTTCGGAGAGGAACCTGAACACGTTGTCGGATGCGATTCTGTCAAAATTCAGGTATCTGTACACGTCGAAGGCGAAAAAGGCGGCGTTGGCCGTCAGGAAGTCGGTCAATACATATTTCAATCTCTGTGTCTTGACTGTCGCCACGCTATCTCAAAATCTTAAAAACTCCGCCGTCGCTGATTTTTATCACTGAAGAGGGACGTGAGTCCTTTCCGAGTCCATGTCCGAAAGCCACGATATAGTCCACCCCGGCCTTTATCGTGTCGGCTACTGAGTCGAAGTCGGTTGCCGGAGGCATCCCGCTTATGTTGGCCGAAGTGGATACCACCGGCCTGCGCATGCGGCGGCACAGTTCTTTGGAGAAACGCTCCGTCGTGATTCTCACTCCTGCGGATCCGTCAGGGGCTAGAAGGTTGTGGGCAAGTCTTGCCGGGTGGTCGTATATGATTGTCATGGGGTCTACGGCTGCTTCTATAAGCTGGTATGCTGCTTCGGGAATGTCGTCAACCGTCCGTTCGAGCATGGCGACGGAATCCACGAGCGAAAGCATGGATTTGGAGTCGTCTCTCCGTTTCAGGGCATATATCTTGGCCACTGCGTCAGGATCGGACGCATCGCATCCTATGCCCCAGACAGTGTCGGTGGGGTAAAGGATTATGCCTCCCCGCCTCATAGTCTCGACGGCATTGCGTATGTCCGCCTCGAATGACAGGGATGATCCGATGTTGCCGTTGTCGATTGCCTTTGTGTCCATTCTGAACCCAAAATTAACAAAAATTCCGTTCGTGTCCAAACAAAAATCAACCGATGCCATCGACTTCTTCGAGCCATAGGCGCGAGGAAGCGTCGGAAGGCATGCGCCAGTCTCCTCGCGGCGAGAGACATACGCTTCCCACTTTGGGGCCGTCGGGCATACATGAGCGTTTGAACTGCTGATTGAAGAATCGGCGGTAGAATGTCCTTAGCCAATGCTTTATGGTGTCTGGGGCATAACGTCCGTCAAAGGCTTTGAGGGCGAGGAAATACACTTTGCGCGGCCTGAACGATGAGCGGAGCGTGTGGTAAAGGAAGAAGTCATGCAGCTCGTAGGGGCCAACGAGGTCTTCTGTCTTCTGGGCGATGTTGCCGTCGGAGTCTGCCGGTATCAGTTCCGGGCTTATCGGGGTGTCGGCTATGTCGAGGAGCGCGGCGCGGAGCTGGAGATTGTCGGTCTCCTCCGCGAACCGTTCCACAAGATATCTCACCAATGTCTTTGGCACAGATGAGTTTACGCCATACATGGAAATCTGGTCGCCGTTATAAGTGCACCATCCGAGCGCGAGTTCAGACAGATCGCCGGTGCCGAGCACCATCCCTCCGGTCTGGTTGGCATGGTCCATAAGTATTTGTGTGCGCTCGCGTGCCTGTGAGTTCTCGTATGTTACATCGCGTATGCCGGGGTCATGTCCTATGTCGGAGAAGTGTTGTTCCACCGCCTTGTTGATTGGTATCTCCATAGCCGAGACTCCGAGCAGCCGCATTATTTCGGTGGCGTTGCCGTGTGTGCGTCCGGTGGTTCCGAAGCCGGGCATTGTTATGCCCGTTATCCCTTTGCGGTCGAGTCCGAGGATGTCGAAAGCCTTTACTGCCACGAGCAGTGCGAGCGTGGAGTCAAGTCCCCCGGATATGCCTACGGTGAGATGTCTGCATCCGGTGGCTTCAAGGCGTTGTACGAGTCCTGCGGCCTGTATGGAAGATATTTCGTCGCAACGGGATGCGCGTCCTTCCGAGTCGGAAGGCACGAATGGAGTCGGATCTATGGTGCGTATGAGGCAGTCGCTTACGTCGGGCATCACGGTATGTGCGCATAGGATTGTCCTGTATGGATGTGTGCCCTCTTCGTTTTCGGAAAACGTCTGCATATATCTGCGGTCGTCCATAAGCCGCTCAAAGTCTGTGTCGGCCATGGAGAGAAGCTGTCTGCGCGAGAACCTCTTTTCGGAGGCCAGTATGCGTCCGTCCTCGGCGATTATGGCATTGCCCGAAAACACAAGGTCGGTCGATGATTCTCCGGCTCCTGCCGATGCGTAGGCGTATATTCCCCGGCAACGAGCGCCTTGCCCCTTGATGAGGCTTTGCAGATACTCATGCTTGCTTATCGTCTCAGGGCTTGCCGAGAGATTGAGCGTAACGAGTGCCCCGGACTTGGCGGCGCGGCATCCCGGAGACACGGGTACCCACAGGTCTTCGCATATCTCCACGCTCACGGCGACTCCTCCGACCGAGAACAAGAGGTCGGTGCCGAACGGGTATTCGTTGCCGCAAATAGTTATCGAACGGCAGGAGGCAGGGATGTCGGTTGCCGCCGCGAACCATCGCCGTTCGTAAAATTCGTTGTATGACGGCAGATGGGTCTTTGGCACGACTCCTCTTATCTCGCCTCCGGAGGCCACTACGGCACAGTTGAAGAGCTTTCCGGCGCATCGGAGCGGTGCCCCGAAGGCTACCGTAACGCCTGTCCCCTGCGTGGAACGTGCCACCTCTTCGCAGGCTTTTTCAGCGCATTCGAGCAGCAGCCGCTCGCGAAACAGGTCGGCACACGTGTAGGCCGTTATGCCCAATTCAGGAGTAACCAGAAGGTTTACGCCTTTTTCTGAACATTCGCCGATGAGGTTTGCTATTGCCGAGGCATTCGCTTTTGTGTCCGCTATATAAACGCGTGGCACTCCGGCAGCCACACGCAGGTATCTTGATTCATTCATCGCAATTCACGATTGTGGTTGATGATGCAAAATTACGAAAAACATTTCATCCCCGTTCAATGTTTTCAGATATATTTCGTTACTAACAGAGACCGCCGACGGAGCGTTATGCCCGGATTGCGGAACAAAGACAGAAATTACAGAAACAAAGATAGAACAGAAAAGGATGGTCAGAAAAATCACAGTCATGATCGTGGCTATTGCGGGCGTGTTGGCGTCTGCATTTCCGGCTTATGCCCAGAAAGGGGAGAAGACGCTCGGAATAGCCGGCGGGTTCGCTTCCTACAACACAAGCGGGTATGTAGATGTGTATTTCCAGTATTCATTTGCCGAGCATGTGCGTATCGCTCCTGAAGTGGGCTACATATTCCGCAACGACGGCAAATCGGGTTTCGCGGCGAGCGTAGACATGCATTTCCCTTTCAGGGTGGCGCGGGGCTTCAAGCTGTATCCTCTCGCGGGCATCACGTTCAACAACTGGAGCCACAGGAACGATGACTCCACGAGCCGCGGAGGCTTGGATGTCGGTGCCGGCTTCGATGTCTATTTCACTTCACAGCTGAAGATGACCGTCCAGGCGAAATACTCCTTTATGAATGATACGGGCGGTGCGTTTGCCGGCATCGGATTCGGCTACGTGTTCTGATTCGCCCTGCCGTCATGCAACCGACAAAAAAGGCCGCCCGGTGTTCCGGAGCGGCCCTCTAATTTTCCAACCTATATCTTAACACCGCTTCTCAGCGGCAAAAAATGATATTCGAACACTAATGATGATTTCGGATGTTAGGCGTTGCGTATAATTGCAAATTCAATGGTGAATGTCGGCATACCTATGTTTCTGCCTTTGGATGTTTGTTCGTAGATAAGTTGATGGTGCAAAGGTATAAATTTATTGTCCAAACCGCAAAGCAACCGCGTTTTGCGGTGTTCAATATTCGGAATGCCGTGCAATATTGGCCGTTTTTGCCGTCTTTACGGCATATTTAGGTCTGAAAACGCGCTTTTTCAGTTTGTGCGGCGTTTGTATTCAGAAGGCGTCATTCCGGTGAATTGCTTGAATAGCGAGATGAATGTGGTGCGTGATTTGAAGCCTACGCTGTTTGCTATAGCCTCAATGGTGTAGCGTTCCCACTCTCCTCCGGCGGCCATCCGCCTTGACGCCTCCTTTATCCGGTATTCGTTTATGAAGGAATTGAAATTGCATCCGTACACTTCATTGACGATCTGCGAAAGATATTTGTGGTGGCATCCGGCCATTTCGGCCATACGGCTCACAGAACAGTCGGCTGAGCATACCACTTCTGGCATGGTCACAAGATCCTGGAGTTTTGCCAGGATTCGTTGCTTTTCTTCCTCTCCGAGTCTTGACGACTGGTATTTTGCCGAAGTGCGTTGTGTGTCGGATTCGGACTCGCTCTGTTGCGGAGTGTCTGGTGATTGGTTGGCTTGCACCTCATCCTGTTCCTGTCGGCTGTTTTCGAGTTGTTGCTGGAGCTGTTTGCGGAGGTTGCGTTCTCGCTCCTCCACTGCCAGATTGGTCTGGAACTGCCGGTAGAGAGATTCGTATGTCTTCTTGAGTTTCGCGTTTTTCGAGAAGAACACCCACAGCAGGGCACCGGCCATGAGTGTCAGGGCGAGAAGGAAGAATATTATCAGGTTCTGGCGGCGGCGGTTCTCGGCCATGCGGGCCACTTGTTCCTCGGATTTTCGTATGTCGGAAAGAAAGCGCAGTTCGTCAAGCCGTTGGATCTGTTTGCTTCCGAGCATCTGTTCCTTTATTCTAAGGTATTCGTCATAAGTCCTATGGCTTCTCTCGTTGTGTCCGAGTCGCTTCAGTATCTCGGAAAGCATAAGGGTCGATTCCATTTCTGCATCGCGCAACCCGTACCTTTTCGCATATTTGCGAGCCTTGTCGGTTATCTTTTCCGCCTCTTGAAGGTTGCCGCTTTTGAGCAGAAGGCGCGCCGCAGTGTTGAAGCCGATGTATTTGAGCCGGAAAATGTCGTATGTTTCCGGTATTTTGTCGGTCGCTTGCAGAATCATCTGCGCCCCTTGTCCGTATGTAGGGGAAAGAAGTGCGTTATAGAACGTTTTTGCAAACCTGCGTCGGTGGTCTTTGTCGGTGCAGGGCATTTTCTGGAAATCGGGCCAAAGCGATTCTGCGGTGGAGGTGTCGCCCGTGTGGTTGGCTATCGAGAGAATGTTGATGAAAGCCTTGTCTGCAGTGTCCGGATTGCCGTTGTCGAAGGAATGTCGGAATCCTGACGCATAGTACTCGTTGGCTTGCCTGTAAAGCTCCGTGTTGCCGCTTTGTTCGGCCATCATCTGCAGTATTCCGCCGATTGATGTCTCCACTTTTGATTTGTCGAACCCGTTGCGTTCGCATATCTCCAATGCATGCTGGAGTGCTTCGTAGGCTTTCGGATAGTCAAACAGCCGGGAAAAGTATACAGCCCATTTGCCGAGGTCTGCACGGACGCACGTCATCTGCTCTTCCCTCGGCATGTCTGCCGAATATCTGGCTGAGGCTATTGAAAAGCATGCGAGTATTGAATCCGTTGCATCAGGACGCTGGAGCAGCTTTTCCCCGCGCTCCACGAGTTGCCTGGAACTGAGTTTGCGCAAAGAGTCGTATCGGCTTCCTTTCTGCGCGTGGGCTGAAAAGGCCAATGCCGATATGACCGTCAGTGTGCATATGGTGAAAAGGCGGTATAGTCTTGAATGTTTCATCTTCTGCAAAGTTAACAATAAATGTTGTGGCGGCAAAAACAGCATCGGTTAAACAGGGGTGGATCCCCCCTTCCCTCAACAGGAAGCTGTGATAGGGTTTTGGCGGCAGAAGAGGGTGGCTGTTGTTGCTGGCCGATTGAAGGCAGGAGGATTGCGCTGGTCAGCCGGATGTGCAGATGAAGCGGCGCCAACGGTCGAACAGCAGCGACATGTCATCAGGGACGGGGGCTTCGAAGTCCATTTCTTCGCCGGTACGAGGGTGCCTGAAGCCGAGGGTGCGCGCATGCAGGGCCTGTCTCGGACAGGCGGTGAAGCAGTTTTCGATGAACCGACGGTAGCTTGAAGATGTGTTGCCTTTGAGTATTGCGTCCCCCCCGTAGCGAGCGTCGTTGAAGAGGGGATGTCCCTTGTGCAGCATGTGTGCCCTTATCTGGTGGGTGCGTCCGGTCTCGAGGACGCATTTCACCATTGACACGAATCCGAAGCGTTCGATTACCTCATAATGGGTTACGGCATGCTTCCCGATTTCCGGGTCTTCAAACACCGCCATCTGGAGTTTGTTGCGAGGATTGCGCGCGATGTTTCCTGTAATGGTGCCCGCGTCTTCCTGAAAATCCCCCCACACGAGGGCCACGTATTCGCGGCGTGTGGTCTTATGGAAGAATTGGTTGCCGAGAAACGTCTTGGCATCTGGGGTCTTGGCCACCACAAGCAGCCCGGACGTGTCCTTGTCTATGCGGTGTACGAGTCCGAGCCTCGGGTCGGAAACGTCATAGTCTGGATTGTCTTTGAAATGCCATGCGAGGGCGTTGACAAGTGTGCCGTGGTAATTTCCGTGTCCAGGATGCACGACAAGTCCTGCGGGCTTGTTGACCACGAGCAGGTCTTCGTCTTCATAGACTATGTCGAGCGGTATGTCCTCGGCTATGATTTCGTTTTCATAGCGCGGACGGTCCATAACGATGCTTATGACATCCGCTGGCTTGACCTTGTAGGACGATTTTACCGGCGAACCGTTGACGAGGATGCATCCTGCGTCGGCAGCCTGTTGTATCCTGTTGCGGGATGTGCGTTGCATCCTTTCGACGAGGAACTTGTCAACCCGCAACAGCTGCTGTCCTTTGTCGGCTTCGAAGCGGAAGTGCTCGAAAAGTTCGCGTCCGTCGTCGGTCAGGACTGTTTCTTCTTCGGGCAGCTCTATGTCAGATTCCCATTCAGCCATCATCCTTTCTATTCCAGGTATTCGTTTTCCTCTTCGGAGTTTTCTTCCGGCTCTATGTAGGTCGGAGCGGAAGGTTCTTGATAGGCAGGATCCTCTTCTTCATATTGCGGAGTCTCCGTATCAGTGGAATATCCGGGTATGAAGGAGTTTTCGAGGTTTGTCAGCGAGTCGCGGAGATTTGTAAGTCGTCCGTCCGAGACCTCGAGCACGACGGAGGCGTTCACCGGCACTTTCTGTGTCTTGTGTACGGGCATCCCATTGGCGAGAACGCGTATCACCATGTCGTTTGTGCCCAACACGTGCACCACCCTCACTTTTTTGAATCCCAGTTCTTCAAGGCGTGCGAGTCCGCTTCGCTCAGAGCTTCCGGAAAGTGCGTATTCGCGTGGATGGTTGTCATCGTCGATTACCACTTGTTTGGGTGAGACGGCGTTTATGTAAAGGAAGACCTTGCGCCCCGGTTTCACGGTGGAGTTCCTTTTCGGGAACTGCTCAATCACGTATCCGGGTTTTACGTCGTCGCGATACAATGAGTCGCGGATTTCGTAGCGCAGGCCTGCATCGTGCAGGCGTTGGATGGCTTCGGTATATGACGTGTTTTCTACGCCCGGCACTGTGCGTGTCTGGCCGTGGCGAGTGAAGATGGCTATGGAGAAATAGACAATGAGTATGCCGATCACTGCCACTGCCAATATTATGACCAAGTTGGCCAACACCGGGTGGCGGCTAAGCAACGATGTCTTTTTTTGTTCGTTTTTTCCCATACGCAGTGTGAGGGTATGTTTTCAGATTTCAAAGTTAATCAGAATTTGCGACATATCGGCGGTTTGGGGAGGCTAATTTTGCGTAATGACCGTTTTTGACTACTTTTCCGAGTGCGGGTTCACTATGGTGCAGACTTCACCTGTGGCTAATCTTTGGCCGTCATCTATCTTCTGGTCAGTGGCTGCCAATGGCGAATGTTGACCAAGGACTTTTCAAAATGGAAGACGGTATATTGGCACTTCTACAGATGGAGGAAAGATGGTCGTATTGAACTCTGTATTGCCTGTAAGGTAATAAGCAGAACCGAGACTGGGTTTTCCGCGCCCTTACGAAATGCGGATTTTCACCATGTGTACTCCAATTCTATTAGATACTTCTTGCTGGGGGCTATTTCTCTGCGAATACGGAGCCTGTATTGTCCTAATGGATATAATCTTTTTGGTCTGCCCATAATGAAGAGGTTTTAGAGGTTAAAATTGCGGTTTATCGTGATACTCACAAACCTCTACAAAGGTAGTGGAATTTAGCCAAGAAAACAAATATTCTTGGCCAAGAAAACTATGGGGTAAAACGGGATAAAACAGCAATGGCCAAGAAAACTATTCACTTCTTAGCCATTGATTATTAGATGTTTGTGTAAATTTTATTGCTTAGTATTCATCCTCGTTGAAAAGTCATACACACTATGATTATCAGCGTCTTACAAAATGTGTATTTTAATATGGACAAACATATTTCACGGTCTGACGGTGTAAAATCGAATGGTCAAACAAACATGAGGTGGACAAACAAATGGGTAGGGCAATGAACACATATCACAAAAATCAAAAATGAATTACCGCAAAAAACATAAACATATTACCACAAAAATCAAAAGTACCTTGTCGCAAAAATCAAAATTACACTTTGACAATAAAGAAATTCTCACTATCTTTGCAGAAACAAATGTCAGTAAAGAAATGCCATATTTACCTCGCATTGCAGATACTACACTGCGTGAACACCTCGAAGCGTTTGGTGCGGTACTCATAGAAGGTCCTAAATGGTGCGGCAAAACAACAACCGCAGAACAACAGGCCAATAGTGAGCTTAAACTTCAACTGCCCGACACCCGTGACGGCTATCTTGCCACAGCTGCTACCAAGCCGTCTCTTCTTTTGGAAGGTGCCACTCCACGACTTATAGATGAGTGGCAGGATGCTCCTACATTGTGGGATGCCGTAAGAAGTGTAGTGTGTCTAGTCCGGAAAAGTGTTGACCGTCAGATTCAACATTTTTTAGTAAAATGTGTGAAGAAAACAAAAAATCCTGGGACGAATCTCAGATTTCGGCAATCAATGCCTGGCACAGCAGCGGAAAAAGTTTCAGTCAGATTGACGAGGAATACAATTTTGCGGTCGGGACATTGTTTACAATAGTAAATGCAATCCCGGACTATCGCGGCACACGGTCAAGCATCAGCAAATGGCTGCGC
>CAJSYI010000049.1 GCA_910573745.1 Muribaculaceae bacterium
TCTGCATTCAATCGTCGAGACCACAAAGAAACACGGCAACTCGCCCTACAACGCAATCCTCGCCCTTTTCTAAATGGCGACTACATCGGCGCGTCCGCTGAATAGTTACACGGACACCAACATCAAGTTAAATTATCTTAAAAAGGAACTTCGTATGGCTACACATTAGAAATTTTAGGATTAAATTTGCATCAAATTATTTACGAGTGCCGTACAAAATGTACGGCACTCTATGAACCCACGTGAGAAATGGCATCAATTCAAATCAAAAACATAGGTCCTTTAAAAGATACTGGAGTGCTTGATTTCAGTACCGTCAACCTGTTAATCGGCAAACAAAGCACAGGAAAAAGCACTTTGCTGAAGATTCTTTCCTTCTGCCATTGGATTGAAAAAGCCGTAATCAGCGGAAAAAAAATCAAAGGACAGACGGCTAAATACGCATATTCACATTATTACCGGTTCTCGCAGGAACTTATGCAGTTTCATCGGTTGCCGGAATTTTTCTTCAGCCCTGACAGCGAAATCCATTATAACGGAACGGCAATATCCATCGACTTCAAGGGACGACACCGCAACAATGCACGTATCGAAGACAAAGGATCTGCCAATTGCGGAAATGTCAAAGTAAGCTTCATCCCTTCTGAACGCAATCTGGTATCGGCCATCCAAAACGTCGAGACGGACTACAAGCAACGCGTATACGACATGATGCTCAACTTCGTCAGGGAATGGGACGAAATGCGCCAAGCCTATACCATAGACCGCCCTCTTCATCTGACAGTGGTGCCGGATATGGAATATTTCTACGACCCAAGCAAGGGAGACCTCATCAGGCAAAACGGAATCAAAGAACCCTTTTCACCATTTTACGCATCAAGCGGCGTCCAGTCGTCTCTGCCTCTGGAAGTGATTGTGAAAGGAGTTACCGACAAAGTGGGAACTACTGTCAACGTCAGCACCATAGATATAAACGAACTTCTGAATTCAATAGCAGAAGGAACTGAAAACGCATTGAGCGGACTGAAAGCTAAGAAGTTGAGATATGAATCTTCAGCCCTGTTCATCGAGGAAATAGAACAAAACCTTTTCCCCGACGCACAATCGGCCCTTCTGCGCGAAACAGTGGCACAGGTGAAACGCGCCCAAGACAAGATGCCGGGATGCCACAACATTCTTGCCATGACAAGCCACAGCCCTTACATATTGTCTGAACTGAACGTGCTTATGGCTGCCTCCGAAGCTGCAGAAACCGATTCTGAGGCAACGGCCAAGACCGTCCCGCCAGAGTGCATACTGCCGAAAAACAGCTTCAGGGCATACCTCGTAACAGATGACGGCTACGTAAGGAACATCATTGACAACGGAATATACATGATTAACGGAAATGACCTCGACGCTCTTTCCGGCTACGTAGAAGACAGGCTTGACACACTCAACGAAATAATCTACAGCCATGAATGAAGCGTGCCGTTCGCTGAATGAAAAACTCGAGAAGCTCGGACACAAGCCCTGCAAACCATTGATGGCCAGGAAAGACATCTCGGTGAAAGATTCAGGCAGGGTATACAGGCTCGAATTTACAGATGCACGGGCATCCGTCGCCTATCAGATTGACGGAGACATAGTGAGAGAGGGCTCAAAATGCGATTACCTGATTCTCGCGGAACACGAAAAAGACAAAGACGGCAGTGTCCGTTCATGGAAAGAGATTTTTGTCGAACTGAAAGGCAAAGACGTGGTACACGCAATCGAACAGCTCGACAGCACCGTCAGCATGCAGATTTTCAGACATCCGACCAACAAAGAACTGCATGCGCGGCTTATAGCCAAAGCAATACCTTCAACCAGCCTTAACCCCGAATACAGGAAAGCCAAAATGAAATTCGAGCGAGACCATAAAAACATAAAACTGAAAACTTTGAAGTCTCTGCAACCAGACAGACTTTGAGGAGTTTTTTTATGGAAAAAAATATGCTGTTCGGAAAAAAAGATGTAACTTTGCCAAAAATAACCTTATACAAGACATTTGTAAAAAAGCAACCGTTACCATGAACGAAGAATTCCGTGTAGAAAGCGACCTCATCGGCTCGCGCGAAATTCCCGCCTGCGCCCTCTACGGCGTGCAGACGCTCCGGGGAATCGAGAATTTTGAAATCAGCAAATTCCACCTCAACGAATACCCCCTCTTCATAAATGGCTTGGCAATCACGAAGATGGCAGCTGCAGAAGCCAACTTCCAGCTCGGCCTGCTCACTCCCGAACAGCACAAGGGCATCGTAGAGGCCTGCAAGGAAATCCTCGACGGCAAGCACCACGACCAGTTCCCCGTCGACATGATCCAGGGCGGCGCCGGAACCACCACCAATATGAACGCCAACGAGGTGATTGCCAACCGCGCCCTCGAAATAATGGGCCACGAGCGCGGCGAATACAAGTTCTGCTCGCCCAACGACCATGTGAACTGCGCGCAGTCGACCAACGACGCATATCCAACCGCAATCCACATCGGAATGTGGTATTCCCACGAGAAGCTGCTCAAGCATTTCAAGGAGCTGATCGCCTCTTTCCGCCGCAAGGCCGAAGAGTTCAAGAACATCATCAAGATGGGACGCACCCAGCTCGAAGACGCAGTGCCCATGACGCTCGGGCAGACGTTCAGCGGGTTCGCAAGCATACTTGAAGACGAAATCAAGCACCTCGACGAGGCGGCCGCCGACTTCCTGACCGTCAACATGGGAGCCACCGCAATCGGCACGGGCATCTGCGCCGAGCCGGGCTACGCCGAGAAGTGCGTCAAGGCCCTCTGCGACATCACAGGCCTCGGGTTCAAGCTCACCTCCGACATGGTAGGCGCGACTTCCGACACATCCTGCCTCGTGGGCTACGCAGCGGCCATGAAGCGCGTCGCCGTCAAGATGAACAAGATATGCAACGACCTGCGCCTCCTCGCTTCCGGCCCGCGCTGCGGCCTCGGAGAGTTCAACCTCCCCGCCATGCAGCCCGGAAGCTCGATAATGCCCGGCAAGGTGAACCCCGTAATCCCTGAGGTGATGAACCAGATATGCTACAAGGTGATCGGCAACGAGCTCTGCGTAACGATGTCGGGGGAAGCCGCACAGATGGAGCTGAACGCCATGGAGCCGGTGATGGCACAGTGCGACTTCGAGTCGGTAGACCTTCTGTGCAACGGCTTCGACACGCTGCGCACACGATGCGTGGACGGCATCGTGGCCAACGAGGACAAATGCCGCCAGCACGTGCACAACTCCATCGGCGTAGTGACGGCCCTCAATCCAGTGATCGGCTACAAGAACTCCACCAAGATAGCCAAAGAGGCCCTGGAGACCGGCCGCAGCGTCTACGACCTCGTGCTCGAACACGACATCCTCAGCAAGGAAGACCTCGACACCATCCTCAGCCCCGAAAACATGATCAAGCCCGTGAAGCTCGACATCAAGCCCAGACACTGACCCTTCACATCCGGGCCACACGTCCCGGAAACAAACAACATAACAGAGGCCATGCCGTAATCAGGATTTACGGCATGGCCTCTGTTCATTGCCTTCAGGCATTATTGCTGCGAAATCACGGACGACATGTGCATGTGGGTCCGCATGCAGCGACCTCCCAGCGAAAAACACACGACACTGCCTGATTGATTCGGTTTATCGGACAGCGATATGTTTTACCATCTGTTTATCCCTGCGTATGCCCGCAAAAAAAGACCCTGATTCACATCGGGCCTTTCTTTAGCATCCCGCCAGGGGAAAGCCTCTTTCCGACAACCGTCAGTCCGGATTCCCGTGGCAATGAGATTCTGTTGTACCATTATTCAACCAAACATACAAACAGGAGACAAGACGTTGCGTCTCCGGATAGCGTCTCAATATTGCTTCGCGCACAAATAAGCCGCCGAGTTCTTTTGAATCACCTTCAAGAAGATTCCGGACCACAGCCGGCAAGCCGGGCGGAACGGTCTCCTTGTCATTCCATATGGCAAAGTTACAATTTACATTTTATATTTCCAAACATTTTTCAAGAAATTTTTTCTTAAAATTTCTGTTTTTCTGCCACTTTGGCAAATTGCCAGAAAAACACCCCTGCAACAGCGGTTGCAGACCCTTCGTGCTTGCATTTTGCCATTTGCCGGAAGCCTGCGCAACGGCGGGGACGCCACGACGCAAAGCGGGGACGCGATTGATTGCGCCCCCTGCCTTGGAATGTGTTTAAGAGGCTGTTTAAAAATCATTGTTAAACAGCCTCTAAGGATTTTTACGCCGTCGGGAATCAGCGCAGGAAGAGGCACGCGTCGCCGTAGGAAAGGAAACGGTAGCCGCCGTCGAGCGCGTGGGCGTATATCCTGCGCCATGCGCCGGCATCGCCGTCGCGCATCAGGAAGGAGCTGACCAGAAGGAGGAGCGTGGACCTGGGCTGGTGGAAATTGGTAACCATCGCGTCCACTACGCTCCACCGGAAGCCCGGCGCGATCATGATGGCCGTCGAGGCTGTCAGCGCGGGCAGCCCCTTCGAGTCGAGCCAGCGCAGAAGCCCTTCGAGCCTTGCGGCCACGTCCCCGCCGTCCCCGTGGGAATATGCCCTCCACTGGTCGAGATGGAGCGGCGCGTCCGGGTCAGAGGCCACTATGTCGGCAAGCAGCGGCAGCGTCTCGAGCGTGCGCACCGAAGTGGTGCCGACCGCCGCCACCGGCCTGCCGGAACGCTTGGCCTCGATGAGGCCAACAAGCGCGTCGCGGCCCACGGTGAAGACCTCCGTATGCATCGGATGGCCGCCTATGCGGTCGGCCTTCACGGGCTTGAAAGTCCCGGCCCCGACATGCAGCGTAACCGGCACGCGTCGTATGCCGTTGTCCTTCAGTGCCGAAAGCAGCCCGGGCGTGAAATGCAGCCCGGCCGTCGGCGCGGCCACCGAGCCTTCCACGCGCGAATAGACCGTCTGGTAGTCGTCAGTGTCGGAATCCTCCGCGTCGCGGCGCAGATACGGCGGGATGGGGATGTAGCCCGCCGCTTCCGCCACGGTGGCGAAAGGCACGTCGGCCGGCGTCCACTCAAGCCCCACGCGGCGTTCGCCGCCTTCGAGCGGCTCGCCGAGCGACGCGTGCAGCACAAGCACGCGTCCGTCGGGCAAGGCCACGCGCTTCTCCAGCCGTCCCCCCTTCCAACGCTTCACGTTGCCCACCAGCGCGGCCCACGAAGCCGAGCCGGTGGCCGCGAACGCACGTTCGTAGTCGGCGGGGTCGAGCGGCTCGAGAAGGAAAATCTCAATCGCCGCCCCCGTCTCCTTGCGGAACTTCATCCGCGCGTTGATCACACGCGTGTCGTTGCAGACAAGCAGCGCGCCGGGCGGCAGAAGCCCCGGAAGCTCGCGGAACACGCGGTCTTCAGGCTCCATGCCGGGGCGCGCCACAAGAAGGCGGCACGCGTCCCTGTCGGCGAGCGGATGGGAGGCTATCCTTTCGTCGGGAAGCGGATAGTCGAAATCCGCTATGCTTATCTCCTTTACGTCCATTGTCATTGGTCTTTGTTCCGAGGCCTGCGCCCGGGCGTGTCAGTATCCGGTGTAGGACGCAGGCGTAAGCCCCTTGAGCTGGGCCTTCACGTTGTCGTCGAGGTCAAGGTTCTCGATGAAGTCCGCGATCGTCTGCTGCGTGATCTCGCTGTTTGTGCGCGTCAGCTGCTTGAGCAGCTCATACGGACGGTCGAAGCCCTCGCGGCGCAGCACGGTCTGTATGGCCTCGGCCAGCACGGCCCAATGCCCGTTGAGGTCGGCGTCGATCGCCTCCTTGTTGAGGAGCAGCTTGCCCAGCCCCTTGAGAGTGGAATGGAAGGCTATCACGGCGTGGGCCATGGGCACGCCCACGTTGCGCAGCACCGTGGAGTCGGTGAGGTCGCGCTGCAGGCGCGAGACGGGGAGCTTCGATGCCAGATGCTCCAGCAAGGCGTTGGCCATCCCGAGGTTCCCCTCCGAATTCTCGTAGTCGATAGGGTTCACCTTGTGGGGCATCGCCGAGCTTCCCACTTCCCCCTCCTTGATCTTCTGCTTGAAATAGTTCATCGATATGTACTGCCAGAAGTCGCGGTCGAGGTCTATGACTATGGTGTTTATGCGGCGCATGGCGTCGAAGAGGGCCGCGAGGTTGTCATAGTTGGAGATCTGGGTGGTGCATTCCTCGCGCTCTATGCCGAGGGCCGACGCCAGGAACGAACATCCGAACGAAGGCCAGTCGATTTCGGGATAAGCCAGACGGTGGGCGTTGAAGTTGCCCGTCGCCCCGCCGAACTTGCCCGACACAGGCACCCTCCTCATAGCCTCGAGCTGCTTCTCAAGCCGGTAGGCGAACACGCGGATCTCCTTTCCGAGACGCGTCGGCGAGGCCGGCTGGCCGTGGGTCTTGGCAAGCATCGCCACGAAACGCCACTCGTTGGCGAGCGCGTTGAGCGCAGAGATGAGGTTTTCCAGAAGCGGATAGTACACGTCGCGCAGGGCCTCGGCAATGGAGAGCGGCACGGCGGTGTTGTTGATGTCCTGGGAAGTCAGGCCGAAATGGATGAACTCCTTGTACTTCGTCAGGCCCAGGCGGTCGAAACGCTCCTTTATGAAGTATTCCACGGCCTTCACGTCATGGTTGGTAGTGGCCTCGATGCGCTTCACCTCTGCCGCGTCCTCGAGCGAGAAGTCGCGGTAGATGTCGCGCAGACGCTCGAACACGGCGCCGCGCACCGCGCTGAGGTTGGGGAGAGGGATGGCGCAGAGCGAGATGAAGTATTCTATCTCCACCCTCACGCGGTAACGGATGAGGGCGAACTCAGAGAAATAATTGTCGAGCGCAGCGCATTTCGAGCGGTAGCGGCCATCGACGGGCGAAATTGCCGTAAGCGGGGATAATTCCATAATTTATTGATTTGCAGATTGATGAAGGAGAGCGAAAAGAAAGAGAGAAAAATTTTCCACAAAATTACTAAAAAATATTTGGACAGGACGAAAATAGTTCGTAACTTTGCACTCGCAATCGGGCGATTAGCTCAGCTGGTTTAGAGCGTCTGCCTTACAAGCAGAGGGTCTGCGGTTCGAATCCGTAATCGCCCACGATTTGCAGGAAGCCGGAAGCGTCCTTGCCAAGGCTTCCTTACAAGGGGCGATTAGCTCAGCTGGTTTAGAGCGTCTGCCTTACAAGCAGAGGGTCTGCGGTTCGAATCCGTAATCGCCCACCTAAAGAACAAGGACAAATAACTCATTTCACGTTGCAGCTGGTTCGCGAGAATCGGCTGCAGCTATTTTTATCCCTCCTTAAAAAGCCTTACCCTCCTTAATCATTACTTGGCCTTACCCCGCCTTAAAGCCATTAAGCTGCCTTAATTCAGCCTTAACCAGCACTAAAAGCAAAGAATCCCGCAAAGATTGCTGAAGTTCGGAAAATAATGACTAACTTTGGCTCATATTTTATTTTATCACCAAATTTCATTTTTGTCATGAAGAATATCTACACATTCATCTCAATGGCACTCGTGGCTTCGGGGGCTTTCGCCTTCAAGACCGCGCCTTTCAACGGGGAGTCCGTCAGGACGGCAAACCCCGACCAGGCATTCCCGGCAATGGCCAAGATGCAACGCGTAACGTCAAGCAACCTCCCGAACAACTTCTGGGGCTACAACTGCGACATCTCCTCATGGGGCGGCTTCGGCAAGCAGACCGTAACCGGATTCCAGATGGCGACCGAATACGACTCGTCGCTCGTCAAAGTGCTCGCCGGAAAGAAAATCTCCAAACTGGCCGTAGTGTCTCCGGCAATGAAGAGCGGCTCCATCAAAATGACCATGTTCCTCACCTACGACCTTGACGGCGAACGCGCGGTGGAAGTGCCCTTCACCTCTACAGGATGCCCGATGACCGACCAGGGCATCTCGGCGCTTAAATACGACATCGTGGATCTTCCCGAGCCGATCGTGATCGAGGCCGACAAGCCTTTCTTCATCGGTGTCAGCGCCGATGAAGTGAAAGCCGAGATTTATCCCATGGTATACGACGGAATGTCATACGACGGCAAAGGGATCCTCTACACGTTCAACGGCATAAACGGCTGGCAGAACGCCTCTTCCAGCAACGGCTCTCTGTGCATGTACCTCGGACTTGACGAAAATCCCGAGAACATAGCCCGAATCGTCGGCCACAGCGTCGGCCTGCAGGAGAACCCCGGCAAAACAAACAGCTTGGAGGTGCAGGTGATGAACCTGTGCCAGAAGCCCCTGTCGTCGCTCGAGGCGCAGTTCGTGGTAGGCTCACAGGCTGTCCAGACGTTCACCGCCTCCTCTTCCGACAAGACGCTCTACTACGCCGCCAACGAGCAATGGACTCCCGGCAGCATACCGGCACGCTCATTCGGACTCGCCCTCTGCAACGGCCTGGAGATAACCCAGACGGGCAGAATGGCCATCAACGCGTCCGCCACCAAAGTGAACGGGAACGAAAACCCGTGGGTGATCCCCTATACGTCCTCCCTCATAGTGGTGCCTGAAGGACAGGGCTACAAGCGCAACGTCGTGGTCGAGGAAGGCACAGGCACATGGTGCCCGTGGTGCGTGCGTGGAATAGTAGGCATGGAATACATGACCGAAAAATACACCGACGGCTCATACATCGGCATAGCTGTCCATGCAAACGACCGCATGCAGGCCACCTCCTACGCACCGATGATTCAATCCTACTACTCGAACTTCCCCACAGCTATCGTGAACCGCGACGCAAGCATCGACCCCAACTCGCAGGAAATGGAACAAGCCTACCAGTATTATTCAGCCATACGCGGCGCAGGCCAGGTGGAACTCGACATCGAAAAGATAAACGGAACCACCGACGCCGACGTGAAGGCAACGGCTGAATTCGCCGTCCCCGGCAAATACGCAATCGCCTACGTGGTCAAGGAGAACGGCGTCGGCCCATATCAGCAGCAGAACGCATACGCCGGAGGCCGCTACGGCGCGATGGGCGGATTCGAGAAGAAAGGCAACCCATGCTCAGTGGTATTCAACGACGTGGCAATCAACATATTCGACGCTTTCGGCATTGAAGGCTCGCTCCCCGAAAACGTGGAGACCGGCAAGCAGTACACCGACTCCTACTCCGTATCGCTCAAGGGCGTGAAAGACATCGCCAATACAAGCATCGTGGCAATGATCATCGACCAGGAGACAGGCCTGATCATCAACGCCACGGAAAAGAAACTGAAAACGGTGGGCATCTCCGGCGTGGAAGCTGAAGACGCCCGGCAGATCGAAGTCGAAGACGGCATGATAAGCGTCAACGGCAACGAAGGCGCCGAAGTCTACACCATCGACGGCCGTCGCGTGGCAAGCATCTCCGCAGGCAACGGCGCAAGCGTGGACGCAGGCATCTACATCGTACGCGTAGGCGGCAAGTCCGTCAAAGTGTTCGTGAAGTAAACACGCCAGACACACGTCGGAAGCGGCAACCGCCTCCAACGTGTCCCCATACATAAAAGCTCCCGGAGCTTTGCTTTGAACGAAAGGCTGCGTCGTAACCACCAAGGTTTACGGCGCAGCCTCATTATGTGTTTCAGGTTTGCAGGATTACCGGCGCATCTCTTTGGAAGAGGTGCGTGAGCCGTCGGAGCGCGTCTCCACCTTGATGTAGAGTCCCTTCCCTGGTTCTGCCACGCGTTGTCCGGCGAGGTCGTAGTAGACGGTCTCAACAGTCTCCGCCGGGTCTGCGGCCACGTCGCCGATTCCGGCCGTAGGAATCGGACGCGACGAGTTGCAGTTGATCACCTTTCCCTTATTGGCGTCGATGACGATGCCTATGGCTCTGAGCGTGGCTTCGCCGCGGATGATCGGCTTGCCGTTGACGTTGAGGGCTTTCGAGATGTCGAAAGTGCAGGAGTGCGACATAGGAGTGTTGGCCTCTATCTTTCCGGGAAGCGACCCTGCCTCGCCGGAATTGGGGGAACTGGCTATCACCACATGTTTCCGGCCTTTCAACCGTTTTATGGCCCGCTATGCGCCTCGTTCCAGACCTCTCTGGGGAAACCGGCCGGAAAACCGGAATAGTGATTTGGACACACCATCAGACTTGACTTTCCTGATTGTTCGTGAGAAACAACGGCTGGCGGCACCGGTCATATCAGGATGAGGAGGATGGCGCAGGCGGCGAGGACCACTGAGGCAATCACTGTTACTGCGATTTTGCGCCGGCTTCCGGATTTGACGGCCTTCCGCAGGGCTATGGCAATCGCCACGGCGCAGAGAACCGTGGCGAGGATACGGAGAATGAGGCTTACGGTGGATGCGTGCATAGGCCGGTGGTGTGTTTTATCAGTGTGTTTTAAGCCTGTCCTTGGAGGGAGGCTTGTGCATATATCTGTTGCACATATATCTGTTGCATACGTGTCAACTATATGTGTGTAAACACGGAAAGCGTCGGCATCGTTCATCTGCTGAACGGTGCCGACGCATATATGCCGGGTCAGGCGCGGATTGCCGCGGCTGGCTGCAGTCAGTGTCAGTCCTGGTTGAGGTTCACGCGGCGGAACTCAGCCACGGTAAGCCCTTTCTCGGTCTGCTCGAGGTATTGGCCCACGGTGAGTTTTGCGTCGCGGTGGTATTCCTGCTCCACGAGGACGTTCTCCTTGTAGTATTTGTTGATGCGGCCGTTGACGATGTTGTCGATCATGGCCTGGGGCATGTTGGCGGCCTTCTTCTCGGCAGCTTCCTTCATGATGGCGCGGCCCTTCTCGGCAGCTTCCTCAGTGAGCCAGCCCTTGGCGACGTTGGAGGCTATGTGGTCTTCGCTGTCGAAGTGGTTGGGGTTGAGTCCGGCCTTGCGGAGAGCGGCCTCGGCGGCCTTCTGCACCTGCTCCGCCTTGGTCTTCTCGATGGCCACGTTCTTCTCCTCCTCGATGAGGGATGCGGGCACCTGCCCGCGGGTCGCGGCCACGGGGTTCATGGCGGCTACCTGCATTGCCACTTCCTTGCCGACGTAGGGGTCGATGCCTTCGGCGGTGAGGCCGATGATGGTGGCGAGCTTGTTGCCGAGGTGTTCGTATGCGGCCACGGTCGGGGCCTCTATCCATTCGTATGCGCCCAGCTCCATCTTCTCGCCGGTCTTGCCGATTTCGTCGGTGATGAGCTCTTCAACAGTGCGGCCGTCCACCTTGAGCGCCTTCACTTCGTCGAGGCTCTTGGCCGAAGCGGCCACGGCTGCGTCGAGGATGGTCTTGGTGAGGGCGCGGAACGACTCGTTCTTGGCCACGAAGTCGGTCTCGCACTTGAGGGCTGCGATTGCGCCGAAACCGGGCTTGGTCTCAGCGAGCACGCATCCTTCGGCTGCGTCGCGGTCTTCACGCTTGGCGGCCACTGCCTGGCCTTTCTTACGTATGATTTCGATGGCGCCCTGGATGTCGCCGTCGGTCTCTGCAAGGGCGTTCTTGCAGTCCATCATGCCGGCTCCGGTCATCTTGCGGAGCTTCTTGATGTCTTCTATTGATACTGCCATTGTAATCTTTTGTTTGTTTTGGGGCCTGCGCAGGTCATTGCCGGCCCCGGGTGTTTCAGGAATGCCCGGGAAGGCCGGGATTTGGATCACTCGGCTGCGGGAGCCTCTGCCTCAACGGGAGCCTCTGCCTGCGCTTCTGCTGCGGGAGCGGGCTTCTCGGAGTCGTTGCGGCGCACGCGGCGGCGTTTGCCGGGAGCCGGGGCGTCTTCAGCCTTGGCTTCCTCGTCGAGTCTCTCCACCTTGCGCTCCTCGAGGCCTTCGGCCATGGCTGCGCATACTGCGTCGAGGATCACCTCGATGCTCTTGGATGCGTCGTCGTTGGCCGGAATCACGAAGTCGATGCCTTCAGGGTTGGAGTTGGTGTCAACCATGCCGAATACGGGGATTCCGAGGCGGTTGGCCTCAGCCACGGCGATGTGCTCCTTCATGACGTCTACCACGAAGAGGGCCGACGGGAGGCGGGAGAGGTCGGCGATGGAGCCGAGGTTCTTCTCGAGCTTGGCGCGCTGACGGGTGATCTGGAGCTTCTCGCGCTTCGACAGGTTGTCGAACGTGCCGTCCTTGGCCATCTTGTCGATGGTGGTCATCTTCTTCACGGCCTTGCGGATCGTGGGGAAGTTGGTGAGCATGCCGCCCGGCCAGCGTTCGATCACGAAAGGCATGCCGAGTGCGCCGGCCTTTTCGGCTATGGCCTCGTGGGCCTGCTTCTTGGTGCCGACGAAGAGCACTTTCTTGCCGCTCTTGGCCATCTGGCGGAGTGCGTTGGCGGCCTCTTCAACTTTGGCTACGGTCTTGTAGAGGTCGATGATGTGGATTCCGTTGCGCTCCATGAAGATGTAGGGAGCCATTGCGGGGTTCCATTTGCGTTTGAGGTGGCCGAAGTGGCATCCGGCCTGGAGGAGCTGTTCAAATGTCGGTGTTGCCATTTGTCTTGTCTGTTTTTTTGTGTTTACGTTCTTTGGTTTTTGGAAAACAACCCGAGGGTAGGGAACGTGTCCATCCCGCAGGTTTCGATACTAAACTCATGTGCGCTTTCCGGGGAGTGCCGCCGAGGCCCCCGGGCGCGGCGTGCATCGCGCCTTTTCAACGACCGGGCCGAAAGCCACGGCTTCGGGGGCCGAGGCTTCCGGTCGGAATGCATATCTTGGTGTCTCCTTCACGCGCAGGCCTGCATATTCCCGCAAAAGGGGCGGCCTGCCGACCGCAAAGGAAACCGTAGGTCAACGCTTGGAGAACTGGAAGCGTTTGCGGGCTTTCGGCTGACCCGGCTTCTTGCGCTCCACGGCGCGGGGGTCGCGGGTCATGAAGCCTTCGGCGCGGAGGGCCGGCTTGTCTTCGGGGTTGATCTTAACGAGGGCGCGGGAGATGGCCAGGCGCATAGCTTCTGCCTGACCCTTGTAGCCGCCGCCGTCGAGGTGGGCCATGATGTCATACTTGTCTGCCACGCCGAGGAGGTTGAGCGGCTGGAGGACGACATAACGGAGGATCGATGACGGAAAATATACGTCGATCGGACGACGGTCAATCGTAATCTTGCCCGTGCCTTCCGTCAGATACACGCGTGCTACGGCGGCCTTTCTGCGGCCAATTGCATTTACCTTTTCCATCTCTTCTTACTTCAGTTTGTTTATGTCGATCACTTTGGCGTCAACGTCCTGGAAGGGATGCTCTGCCGAATTGTAAACATACATGTTGTTGAGCAGCCGGGCGCCGAGGGGGCCTTTCGGAAGCATGCCCTTCACCACCTTGATGAAGAGGGGGTGCTTGCCGGGCTTGATGGTCTTCAGCTTGGACTTCGCCATCAGGTCGGCCGGGGTGTACGAACGCTGTCCGCCGGGATAGCCCGTGTAGCGGAGGTATTCGCGGGTGTTGAACTTGTCTGCGGTCATCACCACCTTGTCGGCGTTGACGATGATCACGTTGTCGCCGCAGTCGAGGTTGGGCGTGAAGCCCGGTTTGTATTTGCCGCGAAGAATCTTTGCGACCTTCGAGCAGAGACGGCCCAGAACCTGGTCCGTGGCATCGATGACCACCCATTCCTTCTTTATCGTCTCAGGAGTGAGTGAAAGCGTCTTGTAGCTTAAGCTGTCCACTTTTGTTGGTTTTTTGTCTTGTTGTTAGTTTTTCTATGTTTCCACAATCTTTTGACTCCCAACCGCTTAAAAGGCCAATAATAAGCGGCGGCAGCCAATCGAAGCACTAACTGGAAATAATCGGCCTGCAAAATTACTAATAATCACCCGACTGGCCAAAAAATCGGGGCGTAAAAATTCCCGGACGCGGAAAACCGCCGCCTCACGGAAACATTTTTCTTTCGGAAATTGTTTCATAATGGAAAACAATTGCTAACTTTGCGGAAGAAAACATTAAACAGGACAGACAGAATATGAAGTACGTCATAGTGGGCGGAGTGGCGGGAGGCGCCACTGCCGCAGCCAGGATCAGGAGAATCTCTGAGGATTCGGAAATCGTGCTCTTCGAGAAGGGCGCCCACATCTCATATGCCAACTGCGGCCTGCCGTATTACATAGGCGGGGCGATCGAGGACAGGAACAGGCTTTTCGTGCAGACCCCGGAGGCGTTCGGCCGCCGGTTCGGCATAGACGTGAGGGTGAAGTCGGAGGTTGTGGGCATAGACCGCGCCGCGAAGAGGGTCGTGGTCGCAGGCCCTGACGGTGAACGGTATCACGAGAGTTATGACCGCCTGCTCCTTTCCCCAGGAGCGTCGCCCGTCAGGCCGCCGCTGCCGGGAATCGGCCTGGACGGCATATTCACTTTGCGCGACGTGGCCGACACGGACGCAATAAAAGACCACGTGAAGACACGTGGCGTGAAGCGTGCCGTGATAGTCGGCGCGGGATTCATCGGCCTGGAGATGGCCGAGAACCTTAGCCATGCCGGGGCAGAGGTGGCTGTGGTGGAGATGTCGGACCAGGTGATGGCCCCGATCGACTTCTCCATGGCCGCCATGGTGCATCAGCACCTGATACAGAAAGGGGTAAGGCTTTACCTCGGGGCCGCCGTGGCCGCTTTCGAGCGCGGAGAGAAGGGCATCGACGTGGTTCTGGGCAACGGGGACAGGATTCAGGCCGACATGGCGGTACTTTCCATCGGCGTTCGCCCGAACTCGACGCTTGCCGCCGAGGCGGGGCTGGAGACGGGCGAGACGCGCGGGATAAAGGTGAACGAGTACATGCAGACATCCGACGATGACATATATGCCGTCGGCGATGCGGTCGAGTATCCCCATCCGCTCACAGGCCGGCCGTGGCTCAGTTTGCTCGCAGGCCCGGCCAACAGGCAGGCGCGCATCGTGGCCGACAACATGGTCAGGGGCAACGTGGAGAGGTACGAAGGTTCCATCGGGACTTCGATAGCAAAAGTGTTCGACCTCACCGTGGCCGCTACGGGCATCGCCGCGAAACGCCTGAAGGCCGACGGCGCCGACTTCCGGTCGGCCACCGTCCATCCCTCATCACATGCCGGGTATTACCCCGGCGCGCTCCCGATGTCGATCAAGGTGGTGTTCTCGCCGGCCGACGGCCGCCTGCTCGGCGCGCAGATCGTGGGCTACGACGGGGTGGACAAGCGCATCGACGTCTTTTCGCAGGCAATCAAGCGCGGCGGCACCATCTACGACCTGACGGCGATTGAACAGGCCTACGCGCCGCCGTTCTCTTCGGCCAAGGATCCTGTGGCGGTGGCCGGATACGTGGCAGCCAACATCCTCGAGGGCCGGATGGCCCCGGTGTACTGGCGTGAGCTCAGGGACATGGACAGAGGCGGAATCGCGCTCATCGACGTGAGGACTCCCGACGAGTTTGCAGTGGGCGCGCTCGAGGGCGCGGTGAACATACCGCTCGACGAGATGCGCGGACGGCTCGGCGAGATTCCCGTGGACAAGCCCGTGGTGCTATGCTGCGGAGTGGGCCTGAGGGGATATCTTGCGTCAAACATACTGCGCGGCAACGGTTTCGCGGATGTCAGGAATCTTATAGGCGGCCTGAAGACCTACCGAGCCGCGACGGCGGCCTTGCCCGCTCCCGAGCCGTTCGGCGGCTGCCAGCCTGCCGCCGTGGCCGTCAACGGGGACGTGCCTCCGCCCTCTTCCTGCGACGTGGTCAGGGTGGACGCCTGCGGCCTTTCCTGCCCAGGCCCGATAATGAAGATGAAGAACGCCGTGGAGGCTATGGAAGAGGGCGGACGGCTGGAAATAACCGCCACCGACCCGGGGTTCGCCCGTGATGCCGAGGCCTGGTGCGCATCCACAGGCAACAGGTTCGTCTCCTGTGCCTCATCTGCCGGAAGGCACCGCGTAACGGTGGAGAAAGGGGAGGCGCGGGCCATGCCTGAGAATGCCGGAAGCGGCGGCAAAGGGAAGACATTCATCCTTTTCAGCGACGACCTCGACAAGGCCCTCGCCACTTTCGTGCTTGCCAACGGGGCGGCGGCCGCAGGCGGCAAGGTTACGGTATTCTTCACCTTCTGGGGTCTCAACGCCATAAAGAAGGAGCGCACGCCAAAGGTGGAGAAAGACCTGTTCGGGAAGATGTTCGGCATGATGCTGCCGTCCGGCTCCAAGAAGCTCAGGCTCTCGAAAATGAACATGGCCGGGCTGGGCAGCCGCATGATGCGCCACATAATGAAGAAGAAGAACGTGGAGTCGCTGGAGTCGCTCCGCGACGAGGCCGTCAGAAACGGCGTGGAGTTCATAGCCTGCCAGATGTCGATGGACGTGATGGGCGTGAGCCGCGAGGAACTGCTCGACAACGTTACGGTGGGAGGCGTGGCCACCTACATGAACCGTGCAGACGGCGCAAATGTCAACCTTTTCATCTGAAACACACACCCTGAATTATGGAAAAGATAAAGTCAGTATGCGTGATGCGCGACCTGGTGAAGGCCGTCGCGGAGCTTCAGGACACGCTCCAGGAGCGGCTGGGCATTTCGCTCAACGAGGCCATGGTGCTGTGCAGCATCGGCGACGGCACCGCGACCGCCGGTGAAATATCGCGAAGCACAGGGTTCAAGGCGCCGCAGACGTCCAAGGTGATACGGACGGTGGAAGGCAAAAGGCTGATAGAGAGGCAATGCGGCAATGAGGACCATCGGCGCATGGAGTTCACCCTGTCGGAAGACGGGCGCAGACTGCTCCTGCGCCTGAAGACGGAAGAGATTCCTCTCCCCCCGTTTCTCCGTCCCCTGTTCTGACAGCGGGTATGAATCCTCACAAAGAGGCCGTAACCATCCACAACGTTTGCCCTTAAGCCGCAATCCGATGAGGCTGTGTCGTAATCAGAGTTTACGGCGCAGCCTCTTGCATATATTCTCAACGGTTGACTATGCATTCTTTTTTAACGGCCGCTTATGTGAAAAAGATGTTGTCTGGCCTGCGTGTTGCAGGCATGGCAGTATGCCGCCCGCCGACGGGCGGGAATAACCATTGACAACAATCTGAATCATGAGGAAATTGGTTTTTATCGCGGCTGCGGCCGCCGTGGCCTGCGGGTGCACGAAGAGGGTCTACGTGCCTTTGGAGCGCGTGAACGTAGTGAGGGACACGTTTCATTCATCGTCGAGGCTGGCGGACACGCTGATCCTGCGCGACAGCGTGGTGCTGGACCGCAGCGGCGACACTGTGCGTGAGCGCACTGTACGCGAGCGTTGGCGGCTCAGGTCGGTGCATGACACGGTGAGGAGCACGGTGCGCGACACGGTGGTGGAGCCGCGCATAGTCGAGGTGGAGAAAGAGAAGCCCCGCAGCCTGCGCGGACGTATATCCGAGGCTGCGGGGTGGATGTCGGCCGGGGTGTTGTTGGGAGCCGTGCTGCTCAGTGCCTTCCGAGTATCTGCGCGAAAGGGGCGTTGAGGCTGATGCGGCGGTTTGCACGTCCGTCGCGCACCTCGTTCAGCAGCTCGTGCTCTATTTCCTGAAGGGAACGGTCGTTGAGCGCGGGATAGTCCGCATAGCGGTCGCGGTGGCCGGAGCATACCTCAGTGGCGCGTGCCGACGTGTAATACGTGAAGTCGTTTGCCTCAGGCAGGTGCCTTTCGAGGTATGCCCTCAGGGCCGCCTCGATGTGGGCGAAGGGGTTGGGTTTGCGGAGCTGGTCGGCGTGGGCCGGCACGGTGTATTCCATCAGGTATTTGCGTGAGTTGCCGAAACTGACAACGTATAGCTTCTTCTTTTCCATAATAAGCATCTTTTAAGCAGAAACGCTCCGGAGCGGCGCAATGTTCACCGCGCGGCCTGAAGACGGCAGCTTTTACGGCAGTCCCGAGGCCTCCGTGCCTGCAAGCCGCCTTTCGGCCTCCGCCATCCATCGGTTTCCGGAATGGATTGAGTGGGGAAGATGCATGCCCGCATATGCGTACAGACGTGCATAATCGACCGAAAGGCCCTCTTCTCTCGAAGAAGACCTTTCGTAGTCACAAGTGGTAAATAACTCTTCTGCCCCAAAGGGGCAGAGCATTTGCCTTTACAATTTATTCAGTGCAAAGTTAGTGATTTTTCTGTCAGCGGCAAAATTTATTCCCTTGTTTCTGCGCCACTCATCACGGCTCTTTCATTTAAGATTTCGTCTCATTCTCGACAAATGTGTTGTTTTATAGCGAGAGCAGTACGGACGGAGAGAGACTTTAACCTTTGATTTTCAAGAGAATAAGTGCAATAAAAATTT
>CAJSYI010000050.1 GCA_910573745.1 Muribaculaceae bacterium
ATATCTCTAAAAAGTCCAATTTTGATGACTTTTCAGACAAACGAATTATGGAGATACAAAAGAAACTCAACCGTCGTCCACGGGAGAAAATTGACTTCGACACTCCAAAGAAGCGTTTTTTCGATAAGGTTGCATAAATTTGCATTTGCTGTTGGACTCTGCACTGGTAAATCTTTACCGTCTCCTGAAAATTCCGCACCATATTTGTAGCCGTCGTTGATTCCTGAACGAGTGATTTTGAAGAGTTGACAATCGACTGGGCGATGTTCGACGGGTCTATCACCGTCCATTGGGCGTTTGCCCTGCCAGCTCCGAAGAGCAGGCAAAACAGAACGAGAGGGAGGATAAATTTCAATTCTTTCATACGCATTTATTTAGATTCTGGAGGCCATGCCTCCGATTATTCTTACTCCGGCATAGAGCAGAAGCAGCGGGAAGGTTATCAGGGCAAGCAGTCCGATGAACAGACCGGCAATTATTACCCATAAGACACGCGGCACTTTCACTCGATGACATTGATGTTAAAACCTACATCATTGGCCGGCACATCTTTGAATGCCAGTTCGCAGACTCTTTTGCGAACATCATCAGACAGGGTGATTTCCTCCACGACTTCGTGGACCTCGGTCAGAATATCCTTATTTTCGACTGCCAGATTAGCATTGAGAAATTCATCCAATGCCTTTGCATCAAAAGTCTCGCGTTCAGTAGGTGTCATATCACACTTCCGATAGAATGTCCTGCCCAGATCCGCGACGAATATTTCATTGCCGTCATTCGATATTGCCATGGCCAGTACATCCCGACACTCGGCGCAATAGACATTGTCGTCATGGAGCCACCCCTGAATATCCCGGAGTAAAAACTCCTGCGGAATAATCTCAGCCGGAATGCCGACACCGGAGAATTTTACCTTGTAGAAGCCGTCGTGTTCGCTGATTGTCATATCCGCACCGTCGTGACAAAACCAGTCACCGACCATTTTGGGCCGCATATCAACAGGAATCCCGGTCTTCGACTTTTCGATAGCCTCCTTGACGAAATGACCGATCCGTTCACCGATACGCACAACAACATTGTCGATGCGACGGGCCCACTTATTGATTGTCTTTTCAGCCTTCTCTCTGACAAAGGCATTGAACCGGCCACATGCCTTGAAAGCCAGCATTATGCAGCCGATACAGATTGTAATCCCAAGGCTGAAGATTACAACCGCTGTGAACACGTTCATCACGGGTTCGAGAAATTCTAAAATATCTTCAAACATATATTATTCGTTAGCAATTCGTTTAATGGCGGCTTCGGTATCGCCGCCAAGTTTTTCAGCCAATTCGAGAACCCTGATTTTCTCCGTCTCCTCGGTGGTGTAGCAGAAATATTCCTCCCTGCTGACCTCCGTGGCATAGACGGCGGACTGAGTGCCTCCGAGACCAATCCACACCTCTTTATATAGGCGGTTGGGATTATTCGCCATATTGATACTGAGTATCTGGCTTTTCTCCTTGTCGGTCAGACCGAGCAGTTCCTGAATCTGGTCGAAGCGGTTCATATACTTGCGCTGGTCGAGCAGGATTTTACAGTCTGAGTTGTTGATGATGGTCTCCTTGACAATCGGTGACGATATGATGTCGTCAACCTCCTGCGTAACCACCACTGCCTCACCGAAATACTTGCGGACTGTCTTGAACATATATTTCAGATACTCAGCCATATTGGCGGTCGAAAGAGCCTTCCAAGCCTCTTCCACGATTATCATCTTGCGGATACCTTTTAGACGTCGCATCTTGTTGATGAAAGCCTCCATGATGATGATTGTCACTATCGGGAAAAGTTCTTTATTCTCTTTGATTGAATCCACTTCAAACACCACAAACCGTTTGTTCAACAGGTCGATATTCTCTTTGGAGTTGAGAAGAAAGTCGAAACGACCTCCGTGGTAATACTGGCGCAGAGTGGTCAGGAAGTTGTCAATGTCGAAATCCTGTTTGTAGATGGGGATAGGACGCAGTGCCATTTCCTGACGGTAATCGTCACGCATAAACTCATAGAATGAGTTGAAGCATGGAACTATGTTATTATCCTTAGCCATCTTTCCAAGGAACATCGACAGCGCAGAGCCAAGCTCACCGGATTCTGTCTTTGTCACTCTGTCATCCTCAGACTTCCAGAGTGTCAGCAGCAAGGTCTTTATCGAATCCTTCTTCTCCACATCAAAGACCCCGTCATCGGTGTAGAAAGGATTGAACGAAATCGGACTGTCCTCGGTGTAGGTGTAATAGACACCGTCTTCGCCATGCGTCTTATTATGAATCAGATTGCAAAGACCCTCGTAAGAGTTTCCGGTATCAATCAGCAAAATATGTGTATTTTGTTCATAATACTGTCGCACCAGATGGTTGGTGAAGAATGACTTACCGCTACCGGACGGGCCGAGGATGAATTTGTTTCGGTTGGTTGTGATTCCACGTTTCATAGGTTCGTCCGATATATCAAGGTGTATCGGTTTCCCCGTCAGTCTATCGACCATCTTTATCCCGAAGGGCGATAGACTACTCCGATAATTGGTTTCGGCAGTAAAGAAACAGGCGGCAGGCTCGATGAAAGTATAGAAACTTTCCTCAGCAGGAAAATCAGCCTCATTTCCCGGCATTGCCGACCAGAACAGTGTCGGACAGTCAATAGTGTTGTGCCGTGGCATACATCCCATTGTTGCCAACTGGCCCCCGACATCATTCTTGATGCGCCTCAGTTCTTCGGTGTCATCGCTCCACGCCATAACATTGAAGTGGGCCCGGACTGAGGTCAGTCCGTAGGAATGTGCCTCATTGAGATAGCGGTCAATCCACTCCTTGTTGATAGCATTGCTTCGGCTATACCGCGAAAGGGAGTTCATGTTTCTCGCGGTTTTCTCGAACTTCGCCAGATTCTCGTCATGGTCATCAATCAGGATATACTGATTATAGATGTGGTTGCAGGGTAAGAGCAACCCGACGGGAGAGGCGAAGCTCAATCTACAATCCGAGCGGTCGGTCGATAACCGCTCATAACGGTTATCAGTGCTGACTTTCGAGGGAAGATCATCGGTGTCTGACAGAGTGTGAAGGCACAGCATCTTGTCGCCTATGCGCATTTGACGTGCATCAAGGTCTATATCCTCCAGACAGGTTACATCGTCCATTGTCAGCGACATATACTTCTCAATAAGTCCGGAAGCCTTGTCAGTGCCGACCAGCTCATCATCAGAAAGACGGCGCAGCCTGATATAGCCGGTGTCATTGATGATACGCTCGAACTGTTCGACACTTTCCATGAACTTGACAACCATTTCGTGATTGAGTTCCTTCGGGGTGATACGCCCACGGCAGAGGGTAGAGAAATTGGATTGCTGGCGCATCCGCTCCTTTGTGGTCTTTGTCAGGAACAGGTAGCACTTGTGCGCCAGATACGGACGCTCGTTGAAGTGACGCTCGAAGGAGCGGTCAAGAAAACTCAAATTATCTTTTTGCAACTCCGGCTTATAATTCTCCGACACGAACCAATCCTGCTTGTGCGCCACCGAATAATGCGGAAGCACTTTGATAGCCTTGCACCATGCTCCGTGCATGGCTTCGTATTCCTGCGATGTTACGGTGAACAGTTCCGGGAGGCTAACCTCGAAGGCAACTGTAATGTCGGCATCTTTCGATATGATGCAGCCGTGTTCCACGGCAAGGAGCGGCAGCTTCGATTCCAGTGTTGTGGCTTTAAGTGTATTTCTCATTGTCAATGTCTGATTAAGCGTTTAAGCCGTAGGCGGTTGATGATATACCGGGGACGATATTTCACCGATGTGATCTTCATCAGACCGTATTGACCGTATTTCCCATTCAGGTGGAAAGTGTACCACACCAGAATTGAGGCACTCGCGGCACCAAACCCGATGCAGAACCATTGCGGGGCACCGCACATATAAAGGATTACGAACAATACGAAGTCAATGATGAGACCTCCGGCGAAGATGAAAAGATATTGCGCTTTCAACCCCTTGTATTCCACTGTCCGGCCGATACCCTTATTGATGGAATACGAAGCCATTTAGAGGAAGAAAGAGCGGAGAATGGTAGCGGCGACGATAAGGAAAATACAGGCACCGAACCACGAGGCGGCTGTTTTACTTGTATCGGGATCGCCTGACGAGAACTTGCCATAGACCTTGACACCGCCGATGAGACCCACCATAGCACCGATGGCGTAAATGAGTTTGGTGCCGGGGTCAAAATATCCACTTATCATGCTTGTAGCCTGATTGATACCTGACATTCCGTCACCTGCGGCCCACATCTGGACAGCGGCGGTGAGCAGGAGCATTGCCGCCATAGGACGGCGCATGTGTGGAGCGTTCATCCACGCAACAACACGGTTATACATCTTATTGAGGAATTTCTTCATACGCATTTCAGATTCGTTAATAATCAAGTTAAGATATTGAGATTGATCCGGTCAATGTCAACAGTGTCGATGGTCTTGGAATAGACCACTTTCTTCTTGGCGATGACCTCTTTGGTAAGCGGCTCATCCTCGTCGCCGTAGATAATCGAGAGGATACGCGTGCGCACTTTCGGATCAAGCGACAGCCGTTCTTCGATGACGGTTCCCTGAATCTCTTTGAGCGTCTCCTTGGCGGCCGCTGCTTCTTCGGGAGTGTGGGGCTCATCCTTTGCCACACGTACCGCACTTTCAAGTGCCTTGAAGTCCTGCCCGCCTGTCTGACGTTCCGTGATTTCAGGGGCGTCGCCGAATGACTCGCCCACAGTATGGTGGGTGAAAACCTCGTCGAGTCTCTCCTGTGGAATAGTCTTCTCCTGTTCAGGCTGTGCCGGCTCTTCAGGCGGAAGACCTACATCTTCCGGACTGGTCAGCTCTGTTCTTATCCTTGTCACTATTTCATCCACTTTCTCGTCAACTCTGGAATTGACTTTTGCATCAATCAGGGCGTTGAGCCTGTCCATGTCATAGTGACTGCGACCCACGAGGGAATCGTCGTCTGGTCCCGATGATGCCGGAGAAGGTGTTTCTTCGGAATTTGTGGCCGGAGCTGGCGGATGTTTTTCCGCCGGTCTCTTCAGCACTTTCCCGATGAGATAGATGTTGCTTGCCAGCAACGCCACAATCAGCAATACTTCCATCAGAACAGAGGCCGGGTATTGGTGAAATAGATAGCGTTGATTGACTCGCGGTGTCGCTCCACGTGTTCGCGCACTATCTCGGTGACATAGTTCCCGACCGAAGCCCGGTTCTTGCCGACCGCTGCAACCATACGGTTGAGCAGGTCGAACATTTCGTCGGAGATATAGACACGACAGTTGGAGTTGATGCGGTTTTTCGACAGGAACCGCTCCTGATATTTCTTCGCTGCCGCCAGCGATGGCGACTGCCGGTCGAGAGCGTCAGACAGTGCGCCTGACACGGCTCCCGACACCTTTTCCATAAATGGAGTAGAAGGGGGATTATTCATTACGATAGAAATTTTCTAATAAATCGTTGATAATTGCCTCGTTCGCCTTGAAATGGTCGGCGAGGACATTGTTGATATAAGTCGATACACTACAGCCCCATGTGCCGTTGGCGTCTTCCAGTCTCTTGATGACCTTCACGAAATCGGGGTGGATACCCACCTGCGGAAAGCGTTTGTTCGGACTCTTGTATTTCAGGGAATCAATATATTTCTCTTTGAATCCGATGACCGTTTCTGTCGGACTATCCTTGCTTTGTTTTGCATTTCTATTTCGTAGTTTCTTATCCTCGGAGACTGTCTGGGACTTCGTAATGTCGGAATCTTCGGATTTGCCGGTTTCGGAGGGGGTGGGCGGATATTCTTTGGCTCGAAAGTTTTCGACAAAACCTTCGGTATCGAAATCATTGTCATATCGTTTTGCCATAAGCCTTGTCAGAGCTTGATTATACCCAGAATCTCGTCAGCCAGTTCCACAAGACGGCTTCCTTTCAGGAGATTTTTGTCCGGTGGCAGAAGCGTCGAGCGAAATACTGCGCGGGCCGCATCTTTCGAGCCCTCCCTCCGATATTTCTTTGCATCCGGAAGCCTCGTTTTGAGTGTCTGCAACATCTGCTCTTCAAATACTTCCTCGTATCGCTCGTAGAGGTCTGTCTTCTCGCGTGCATCCACAAGATTCCAAAGCATATACATGTCCTTGACCGAACAGCCTGAAACTGTCATGATCTCGTCGCGCACTTTCATGGCGAATGCAAGCGAACTTTCGAGGATGAGCTTGTCGGCGGCCACGGGGCAGAAGATGTAGTCCATCAGGGATACTGTCTTGGCGACACCGGGGTTATTGATCGTACCGGGGAGGTCGAACAGCACGATGTCATAATCCTCTTTGCCGGACTCGATTATCGCCCGTGCTCTGTCAAGCGCGTCTTCAGGTTTTGTAATCAGTATGGGATAAGGGTCTCTCTGTATGCGTTCGCGCTGCTCCATAAAGTTCTTCTTGAACGCGGAGTTGATTCTTAGAATCTCCACATCGCGGTCCCGCATTTCCTTGATGCTGTACTGGGGATAGTCGCAGTCCACAACGAGGACTTTCAGCCCCCGGACATAGTAGAGGTAACTCGCCATCAGCACAGTCAGGGTTGTCTTGCCGGCCCCTCCCTTCTGGGTGGAGAAGGCAATAAAAACAGGTTCTTTCATCGCTTTTGTAAGGGGTTAAACATAGGGTTGATACTCACGGGAACTTTTTGTCCTTACACACCACAGCCTGACCGGTCTTATCGTCAAAACCGGGATATGTATGGGCAAAAGTTTTGGACGGGGGTCTTGCGACAGCCTTAGGGTTGGACGGCTACGTCGCTACAGACAGACATCAGTCTGTGTGAAATGATGATACGGTGTCATGGCATTCATGCCGGCATCGAAGCGTCAGTCAGGCATAGCGGCAATCCGAACAAACATAAACCTGATTGCTTTAGCGGACATTCACGGGGATGCTATGGCAGAAAGAAGACATTACAGTCATCAGAGTGAATGGACAATCTTAAAAATGGCAGTCCTTGTATAAGGTCTTTCAAATGTCAGTCGAAACTATCAGGCATCAGTTCCTTTAGACATTAACTTGAACGAGCGGATGCTTTGGCAGACATCAGAAATCACTTGCGTAATTATGCCTGTATTTCAGATTGTCAATTCGTGTGTGTGAATATCAGCTATGACAGACGTGCGGTCGAGCATTCCTATAGACATTAACTTGAATGTGACGGCAGACGTGTTGGCTGATGTCCACGTTGCAAAGTTACTATATATCTGTACGTCAGGCACAATTTCAGGGATATGCTGTACTCGGTCGCCTCGCGTTGCCTCAAAGTGACGCGATTTTGAATAACACCTTTTTGCATGATTTTCGGATCAGGGAGGAACTGGCTGGGGCATTTGTGGCTCTTGATTCGGTTATCACGCGCTTCTCGGCGACACCCGGAACCCCGGTTTTTGGTCATGTCAGATATTTTTTGTAACTTTAATAAGGCAATCGCACGCGCCCAAGGAAGGGCGCAGCCACCGGAACCGCGCTTTTTCGATGGATTCCATGCTCAAAGAGGTATGACCGGCACCTCTTGGCTATCAAATCCTGTTATTTTCATTAAATTCGTTGATACACAAGCATCCACATGGATGAGCAAGGTATGTTGCGGGGCACTCGAAATAAATTCGGTGCCTCACAACCCTTGCTCTCCGAGGGTGTGGTTCTCCGCCAAAGTTGGAGAACCTTTCAACGCCTGCGGCGGCTCCGGCACGGCAATCCGCGATGCCTTTTCACTATAATATGAGTAAAAACTCCAGTCACGGAGGGCGGCGACCTAAGGTTGACCCCTCCGTGAACCGCTACGTCGTGCGGTTCAACGCCGAGGAAAATGCCCGATTTCTCGCCATGTTCGAGCAATCGGAGGCCGACAACAAGGCGGCTTTCATCAAGCATTTCCTCTTTCAGAAGCCTTTCAAGGTCTTCTACGTTGATGAGAACACCCGTATTTTCATTGACAGACTTTCCGGTTTCAATGCCCTCTATCGTACAATCGGTGTGTCTTACGACAATCTTGTCGCCACGCTCAATCAGAATTTCACCGAGAAGAAAGCGTCTGCGGCACTCGAAGAAATCAGAAAACTGATGATTCGGCTCATCTCCGTCAGTCAGGACATCGCGGCTCTGGCTCAAAAATTCGATGAGGAATGGTTGCAAAAATCTCGTTAGGCAACTCGCTTTACGGAGCCATCTGCTACAACGGGGAGAAGATCAACAAGGAGAAAGGACGGTTGCTCGACACCAACAAAATCTACAATGACGGAACTGGCTCTGTTGACATCAAACGCGCCTTCGCCGACTTCATGCAGTGGATGCCATCAACGACAAAGACAGAGCGGCCGATGGTTCATATCTCCCTCAATCCTCATCCCGATGATGTCCTTACCGATGCGCAGCTGACGGCAATCGCCCGCGAGTATATGGAAAAGATGGGATTCGGTGACCAGCCATATATGGTCTATAAACACACCGACATCAACCGACACCACATGCACATCGTGGCTCTGAGAATAAGGACTGACGGCAGTTGTATATCCGACAAGAACAACTTCTACCGCAGCAAGGAGATAACCCGTGAACTTGAACGCAAGTATGGATTGAGAACTGCCGAGCGCGAGAAGGTCACGCCTGATACTCCATTGCTGAAGATAGACCCGTCTGGTGACCTGAAGAAACAGGTTGCCTCAGCGGTGAAGATTATCGGAATGCGTTATCGGTTCCAGACCATCGGTGAATATAATGCCGTGCTTGGCCTGTTCAATATCAGATGTGAGCTGACCGACGGCAGGGTCAACGGGCGTGAGTATCACGGGCTGGTATATTTTGCCCTTGGTGATGCCGGCAAACCTATAGCGGCTCCGTTCAAGGCGTCACGTCTCGGCAAGTTCGCCGGACGGGAGGCTATCGACGGCAAGTATGAGAAAGCGAAAGAGAAAATCAATATCACTCAGACAAAAGAGAAAGTTGCCGACGCGCTTGCCCATTGCTCCGGCAAAGATGACTTCATTTCTAAATTAAAGGAGAAGAATATTGATGTCGTTTTCAGGTACACTGATGAAGGCAGAATCTATGGCGTGACATTCATAGACCACGAGACATTCAATGTCCTCAACGGATCACGTTTAGGCAAGGCATTCTCTGCCAACGCGCTTGAAGCCAAATTCAATCCGTCGCAAGAGCCGGGTTCCCGTCAGGAGCATACCGTTCCTGTTTCTCAACCGTCGGAACCGACAGTCCAAGAGCCAAAACAAGAACTGGGGCAAGAGTCTGAGGGCAATACCGGGTCTGACAGCAGAACACAGCAACAGACTCCTCCGGCAGCAAGTCAGAAGAGTCTGTTTGAAGATTTCGATGATAACTCAATAACCGGACTTGACCTGTTCCAACAGGGGCAGTCGTACAATCCGGATGAAGAGGCGTTCATTCGCCGCATGAAGCGTCAGCACCGTCGCGGACGCAAACATTAACACCTTAAAAATATGAGTCAGCAAGAAGATGACCTTCGGTCATTGGCCAAGATAATGGATTTTCTTCGGGCCATCAGCATTGTGCTGGTGGTGACCAATCTCTACTTTTTCACGCGTGTGGAGACCGTTGACATCAATGAGTTCTACATGGTGGCCGATAAAATCCTTAATAATTTCAACAGTGAGTGTGGACTTTTCGCCAATACGTTCAACTCAAAACTGTTCGCAATGCTTTTGCTTGCCCTTTCGTGCTTCGGCACTAAAGGGGTCAAGGACGAGGCAATAACGTGGCGCCATATAATTATTGTGGGAGCCGTGGGAATCGTGGTGTTTCTGTTCAATTCATGGCTTCTGCCTATCGGCTATCGCTATATCTACATCATAACCACCATACTCGGATATATTGGTATGTTGATGTCAGGTATATGGATAAGCCGAATGTTGAAGAACAACATGATGGACGACCGCTTCAACGATGAGAACGAATCGTTCATGCAGGAGACACGTCTGTTGAAAAATCCCTATTCCATAAATATCCCCACAAGGTTCTACTATGAAAAGAAGTGGCACTCGGGATGGATAAATGTGGTGAATCCCTTCCGCGCCTCGATTGTGCTCGGCACCCCCGGTTCTGGCAAGTCGTTTGCAGTGGTCAACAACTTCCTTAAACAGCAGATTGATAAGGGTTTTGCGCTGTATTGCTATGATTTCAAATTTCCGGATCTCTCCACAATCGTGTATAATCATCTGAAGAAGAACAAGGACAAGTACCCGAAGGGGGTAAAGTTCTATGTAATCAATTTCGATGACCCTATGCGCAGCAACAGATGCAACCCGATACACCCGGATTTCATGACCGATATTGCCGACGCATACGAATCGGCATACACCATCCTCTTAAATTTGAATAAGACGTGGATTCAGAAGCAGGGTGATTTCTTTGTGGAGTCGCCTATTATCCTGTTGGCCGCTATTATTTGGTTTTTGAAAATTTACGAGGGTGGCAAGTATTGCACCTTCCCCCACGCGATCGAGTTTCTTAACCGCAACTATGAGGATATATTTCCGATACTCACATCATACCGTGAACTGGAGAATTATCTCTCGCCGTTTATGGACGCATGGAAAGGCGGGGCGCAGGACCAGCTCCAAGGTCAGATAGCATCGGCTAAAATCCCGCTGTCGCGTATGATTTCGCCACAACTCTACTGGGTAATGACAGGCAACGACTTCACCCTCGACATCAACAACCCGGAGCATCCGAAGATACTGTGTGTCGGAAACAATCCTGACCGTCAGAACATCTACGGTGCCGCCCTCGGTCTATACAATTCCCGTATTGTCAAGCTCATCAACAAGAAAAATATGCTCAAATCGGGTGTGGTCATAGACGAGCTACCGACGATATATTTCAAGGGCCTCGACAATCTCATCGCCACGGCGCGAAGCAATAAGGTTGCTGTCTGCCTCGGCTTTCAGGACTTCTCTCAGTTGAAACGTGATTATGGCGACAAGGAGGCGGCGGTTGTGATGAACACCGTCGGCAACATATTCTCCGGACAGGTTGTCGGTGAAACCGCCAAGACCCTCTCCGAGCGTTTCGGCAAGGTTCTCCAGAAACGTCAGTCCATATCAATCAACCGTCAGGACGTGAGCCACTCCATCAATACGCAGATGGACAGCCTTATTCCGGCAAGCAAGATTTCCACGCTTACGCAGGGAATGTTCGTCGGAGCGGTGAGCGACAACTTCGACGAGCGTATCGACCAGAAGATATTCCATGCCGAGATTGTGGTGGACACAAAAGCGGTAGCGAGGGAAGAGAAGGCTTACAAGCCTATCCCCATTCTGACTGACATTCCTACAAAGGAGGCTATGGAGATAGCGATACAGGACAATTACGACCAAGTGAAGCAGGACGTGAGAGAGATTGTACTTAGAGAGAAGGTACGTCTGGCACAGGAAGCTAACAGCGACTGATCCTTATCATATCCGCAGTTGTACGGCAAATCCGTATGGCTGCGGATTTTTCATGCCCTTCTGCCGAGGTACCTGCGTTGAAGTTCCTTCTCGGTGTCTTCGAGCAACTGCCGAAGTGCCTTGCAACGACCGGGCATGTCATCATCCTTAGGATGCTTCTCTTCAATCTTTTTCAGGGCTTTATAGTATTCGGTCAGACTCTTCTTGACACCGAAGACACGGAATATAGTCCTGATAAACTCGGCATCGGTTTCAGCGGATATTTTCCCCGAAATCAGGAGCGCGAGAACAAGCTCTACCAATTCTGTAAATTTACCCTCCCACTGGATAGACGATACTTCTTCAACGGCAATGCTGTCTTCTGAAACGGTTGCGGATACGATTGCAACTTCGCCGTCGTACATGGGGTTATTCTTCACCCATTCCCCAATTCGGTCAATATAACGCTTGATGAATTTGATTGCACGCTCTACAAAGCGGAGAAAATTCTCGTCAAGATGGGTGGAATCTTCAAGGATGATTGTCAGATGATCCTCGGCTACAATTAGTGCTGAATGTACCTCCGATTTGTTGTGGCTGCCGTGAAAAAGCATGACAACCGTCTTTGTGAATGTAGCGTATGTATCTTTGAGATTATCGAGTTCCCCGGTCTCCACGCCGATGAAAAACTCATGCTCAATCAGAATAAAGATATTGAGCGATTCGCTGTCAAGTGACTTGTTATTTCCGGTCATACCGATTGTCGTTTCGATATGACCTTCCGCGACTCCGTCGCAATTGCATTGAGTGGAATCTTTTACCATATAGGTCTGATACGTTTAATTTATATATACTGTTGATATAGAGTCATATTGAGTCGGCCAACTGCTCTTGCTGTCTTGAAGCACAAAGTCCTTGTAGGCTATGTGTAGGTTGTCGTTCTCTCCGTCGGTCAGCTTTCGGAAGAACTCTGTCTCGGTAAGTGAAATTAAATCCATTTATTGTATCTATTTTTTTACATTGTTTGAGTTGTGACATTAACATATATTTTTGAACTATTTTTGTTCGGTCTCTAATGGAATTTTTTGCTATGTTCCTAATTAACAGGATTGAGAGTTAAGTATTGTCATCTTTTCAGAAGTGCCAGTAAATCACAAATATATGTAAAATGATTTTACATATGTAAAGTTCCGACAGTAAAAACCGTTGGATTCGAACAATCAAAACATTACATTTGTTATGTATCATGTATTGCGTGAATTGATCACCGACAGAGTATGGTTTAACTAAACAGTTGCGATATTGCCTGATAAATGAAGAAGATTCTCATTTATGACCACGACCGCACCTTTTGCCTACGGTTGGCGGAATGGGTAGACAAAAATAAATTTGAAGTGAGGTATTTCGACGATCACAAGATTGCGAGAAGGATGATTGTTAACGGCCTTTTCGACATTATCGTCATTTATGTGTCTTGCCATCTTTGTGATGGTATGAGACTTGTAACGGACATATTGGAGCTTAGCCCTGCCACCCCTGTCCTATGCGCTCTTGATAAAGATGACAATGCACTTCTCATTAGTCTTATACGGAAAGGCGCAATAGATTATATCGACAAGCGCTTCATCAATCGCAAAGACTTTTGTATGCTTGTTTCGCGGATTGTCGCGGATAAAGAAAGCTGCGAGGAGTTGTACGAATATCAGGGAACACTATATAAGGCGTGCATCAGTAAGGCAAGATTGTTTGCACCATTAACTGCCCCTTTGACTATATACGGTGAGTCCGGTGTAGGAAAGAGTGTGATCGCAAGACGCATATTCAATGACAGCAGTAGATTCAACAAGGCTTTCGTCTCTGTAAAATGCTCTCTAATGGATGTGGCGTCGATTCCGGAACAATTGGTGGGTACAGGCAGCAGAAAGAGTCCGGGGTTATTTGAGCGGGCGTTCAACGGGACATTGTTTTTTGACGAAATTGGAGACATGCCATTGGCTGCGCAGGCAATATTGTCCCATGCCATCGAAGACGGTGTGTATTATCCTGTCGGTTTATCGAACCCTGTAAGATTCAACGCGCGGATAATAACCTCGTCTTCAAAAGATCTCTCCGCTATGATGAAATCCGGCATATTGCTCCGCGAGTTTTATGACATAATCCGGCAATATTCCCTCTATGTCCCTTCATTGAGGGAATGCCGGGATGAAATCGTATCGTTCGCCGAATTCTTTGTCTCACAACTTACTCGGAATAATCCTCAAATATCAGCGAAAGGATTCTCAGTATCAGCGAAAAGACATCTGACAAGCCACAAATGGGAAGGTAATATTCGCGAACTGCGCTGTTGCATCAACAATGCCGTATTTTCGTGCGACTCACCTCTGATAAAGGCACGGCATTTACACTTTGAACCTCCGTCCAGAACATGCCGTGAAAACAGTCAGGACAGGCAAGAGATAATAGAGGCAATGAAATTGGCCAAAAACAATAAAACCGTCGCCGCCTCAATATTGGGACTAACACGCCCGACCCTCTATTCGAGATTGAGAAAATATGGATTGTCCGAATGTAAGCCTGTTTAGGTTACAGACGTGATATAAGCCTCAATACTCTATATGTAAAACACATCGGAAAGCCGTACCTCTCAATATGACAATGCAGATTATCCGTGACATAAATGGATAGCGATAAGGCTACAATTTTCAAACGTTTAATAATCAATGGATAGACACAACATTTCAATATCATCTGCTTGAATATGAGATATGGATAATAATCGTTATTATAAAGGTAACAGGCAGTGTGATTCTTCAAGAAAATTTCCACATTTTCGCATTCACGACTGCCTGTCACCTACAATACTCTATGATTGTAATGCAATTACAAAGATAAGAAAAGATTTGTGCATTTGCCAAATCTTTTCTATTTTTTGTGGATTAAAAGCGTCTTCGTATGTATAAGAACAACAGAAGAGAACAGCTCTATAAAGCCGCATTCAGGCTCTTCTTGACCCGTCAATACGACTCGGTCAGCATCAGTGACATAGAAAAAGAAGCAAACATGACGAGGGGAGCTATAACATATTATGCCGGCAGTAAATTAAATCTGTTCCACGAAGTTGTTAAACATTACCTTGTTGACAAACAAGATTTAAAACATAAAATAACTTCTCCGTCGTTTGAGTCACTATTGGATTTCATCAACAAATATGTGGACGGATGCCAGCATACGATGACCGGTATTTGTAGCATTATGTCGGAGATGCCGGTGTGTAATGTCAGCAGATATTATATTTCGCTAATACTGGAAATAAGTTCGTATTTCCCGGATCTGCACGAGAGATACTTAGAAAATAGAAATAAGGAATTGGCGATATGGATAGCTCAGATTAGCAAAGCCATAGAAAATAATGAAATCAAGAATGACATTGATATAGTCAATACCGCAAAACATTTTATCTGTATTTTTTATGGTCAAGCATACCTTGACTCTCTTTCAATGGGGCTTAATACGGTTGAACTTCGCAACCAAATGATCAGTCTCTACAAATTACTGAAGCTCTAACGATTATCTTTTTATAGATATTAAGTATAATTGTTGTTGAAGGGTTGAAACAATACCGTAGATTATTTGTCTCGTTTATTAGTTTGTTGTGAAAGAATTACAGGATTTCATACCTTTCAAACCTGCATTTACGACTGCCGTCTGCGGTTTGGGTATCAATGCTCCTTTCGTTCATGTTTGCCCTCAAGAATGGCTGATTGAGTGCGGTTGAGTAACTTTTGTTTGGAGAATTTCAGATTATTCATTATCTTTGCGGTCGATTTCATAACGAGCATTATGTGACTATGGCCGACAATAAAGTCTATATAACAAAAACCTCATCGTTCTTTCCCAACAATCCTGTGGAGAACGATGAAATTGAGGCATATCTGGGCAGAATAGGAGACAAGAAGTCACGTGTAATGCCTATAATTCTGCGACAGAATGGTATAAAGAAAAGATACTATGCCATAGATAAAAACCAAAACATCACTCATTCCAATTCTGAACTTGCCAAAGAAGCCATTGACAAGCTCCTTCCCAACAGTGCAGATAAAAGGTCTATTCAGTTTTTGGCGTGTGGAACATCCACCCCTGACCAAATGTTGCCTTCTCAAGCCTCTATGATACATGGCGCAGCATTTGAGCAACCAATGGAGATAATATCGTGTGCAGGTGTTTGTTTGAGTGGAATACAAGCATTTAAGGCAGCGTTTATGTCTGTAAAATGCGGTAATACACAAAACGCAATAAGCACTACATCAGAATTGCCATCACCTGCTTTGTTGTCGAAATTCTTTGAAGAAGAATACGCTCACATTGCAAAAATAACTGAAAGACCATATATTGCTTTCGAGAAAGATTTCCTGAGATTTATGATTTCTGATGGAGCCGCTGCGGTACTTCTGGAAAATCAACCCAGTGGTGAAATCAATCTTGAAGTGGAATGGGTAGAAGTCATTTCCTATGCAAACAGACTTCCTGCGTGCATGTACCAATGGTGTGAAAAAACACCGGACGGAAATCTGAAAAGTTGGAAGGAATTCAGCGCAGATGACATCTCCAACAAGTCCATCTGGTGCATTAAGCAGGATGTGAAATTATTGAACGAGCATATAATGCGGCTATTCGCCGAAGCTACCCAACATGCTCTTCTGAAGAACAAAGCAGATGAAAATCGTATTAGATACGTAATTCCGCATATTTCTTCAATGTACTTTTACAACATTCTTGACGAGGAACTAAAGAAGAAAGGCGTTAGTCTTCCAACAAGCAAGTGGTATACGAATCTTACATGGGTTGGCAATGTCGGTTCTGTTGCTCCTTTTGCTGCCTTGGATGAACTGATTAGAACAAAACCTCTCGAAAAAGGAGATCAGATATTGCTTTTGGTTCCTGAAAGCGGGAGATTTTCATATGGGATAGCATTATTGACTTGTAGATAACGTTCATTCGGTAAATTTTTACTATCTTTGCAGAAAATAAATTTGTAAAATAGAGGAGTCATTAGTCCATCTTTCTGTGCGAAAATGTGGAAGTTTTTGAAGAAGAAAGAGGATGGATATGATTGCTCACTCCGTATATAGGTGCGGGGGAGCTGTGTCATTTCTTCAACCACTTCCACAGGTTTCGCATATGGCGCGTTCTCCCGCACTTTTGTTATGAAGATGGGCAAATTAAAAACGGAACAAAATCGACTGGAAATCCTTCGTAACTGCTACCGTCTGATGGCAACCGGAACATGGGATGCCATATCCGTTTCTATGCTGGAGAAAAACATAAGCCAGACAAGAGGGGCTATCTTCTATTTCAATAAGAACAAGGAAGATTTGTTTATCAATATGATTGATGAGCTGTTTCTTCCGGTATTCAAATTAAGTCAAGCCGATAAAAAACATCTTCGTACTTGTTCTACCCAGACATTTTTTGCAATATATAAAACCCCTTTTGAGCGGGTTTATTTAGACCTCAAAACCAATTATAATCTCGATGATCCATCAAGAGGTCTGTTCAATATTCTTATTCAGGCTCAAAATCATTATAAGGGATTTTGTCAGATAATTGGCAATGAGATTAAACGCGAGATAGCAGAAATAAGCGAAATTATAAAGGGGAATAATGCAATTCACATAGATTTAGGCAAAGTATATGCTCAATCTGCGGGCGTAATATTCCTTGAATCACTATATTAAACAACAAAACCATACTCAAAACAAATATGCCTTTTTTCTGTTTTGGAAATGTTAAACATCCCATAACATTGTTCTTTCTTGATTGGTTGATTCTATGAGCGAAATAACCGATGTTGTGAATTATACCAAATAGATATGTTTCGAAGGTATATTAAAAACATAGGAATAATTTTTGTGAATTTAATTTCAAGGGGCGAATTTTGATGTACAAAATTATAATTCTACCCGCATATAGATTTTCCAATTTTAATTCACCTAAAAGATTTTGTCATAGTTTAATTTTCTGAACGTCACGCTTAACGACAAACATTTATATTATGAGGCTGGAATCAGTTTTAGTAAAAACCTGATTCCAGCCTCAATTCTAAGAGAATTTTATTGAATGTGGCGTCCTGAAAAATATTGACGGGTCAGAGGGTTTGAGATTATGAATGAATGTTAAACAGTCCGAAGACTGTGGAGACATGCAGGTATGAGCCTGAGATCCCCGAGGTTGGGGTAAAATCCTCCGGGGCTCGATGCCCCGGGGATTTTTGA
>CAJSYI010000051.1 GCA_910573745.1 Muribaculaceae bacterium
ATTTCGGTCTCCCTTTTTTTGTATTGCTGTCGTTCCCTTTTGAATATCCTTCTGTCGCAGTTCGCTCTTGGGGGCGGACTCGACCGCCCCCGCCGCTCGGGCAGCCCCCTCCGAGGAGAGAGGATTGCTTTTATTCAGCGGTTTGTTGGCAAAATCGTGCGTTTCTATTTGGATTCTTCATAACAAGCAAGTACAAAAAGACCGATTTGTCTTAAGTGGTACAAAAGGTATACTTCTTGAAAAAAACATATAAACAAAGCAAATTCACAAAAATTTATAAAAAATTATACATCTGAAATATAGCATAGTTCGCTTGCTCTTTTTATATAAATTTGGGATGTTTCACTGCGAAACGCCTTATGGCCTCATCAATACTGACCTTTCCGGGGCCTGACGAACAAAGCAACAATGACAGAGCCGAGTACATCAGCGACAGCTGGTCCACCCCTGATGCAATAGACCCGATAGCCGTAAATCCGTAATATACTGCCGGAAAAAGACATACCGGGCGAACAAAAAGTCCGATGGCAATCATAGCACCGACGACAAGATTCCCTAAGGCCACATTATAAGCCATCCCGGAATACGCAAGCCCTGCGATTCCGGCATAAATCAACAAGCCGCCGACAATTATCCGGAGAACCAAAAGAGTAACTGAAAGCCTCAACCCCGCATTCTGTGTAGGGAAAAGGAAATTAAGAACAGGGAAACTCTTACGGACACTCAATACCGGCCGACGCGCAATACGCGCAGCACACCTCGCCGACACGTTGACAAACCTCGCTCCTTCGGCCGTATTTCCCGGATTGACTGATATAACTTCTGTCCGTACCATAATATGCCTGATTTTTGCAAACGGCATAAACGCCGCAAGTCTCAGTGGTATAACGACTTCAACAGGCCAAAAGTTCAAAGCCACTCGATTCATCGCACAGCAATCGGCGGGGACGGCCGTCAACGATATATGAGAGCCGTAGCAAACGCAGAAATCCCTTCACGGCGACCCGTATACCCGAGTTTCTCCGTAGTCGTGGCCTTGATTGAGACACAATCCGCCTCTATATCCATAATCGAGGACAAAATGCCCTGCATCTTCTCTATATGAGGATTTATCCTGGGAGCCTCGGCACATATCGTGATGTCAACGTTGCCTATCTTCCACCCTTTTCCGGAAAGAAGCCCCACAGTCTCAGCCAAAAGCATCTTGGAGTCCACGCCTTTGTAGGACTGATCCGTATCCGGAAAATGATAGCCGATGTCGCGCAAGGCCGCCGCTCCGAGCAACGCGTCGCAAAGCGCATGAATCGCCACATCAGCGTCACTGTGGCCCAAAAGTCCCAACGGATGGTCTATGCGCAGACCGCACAGCCAAAGCTCCCGTCCCTCCACGAGACGGTGCACGTCAAAACCGAGTCCTGTCCGAATATTGAACATATGCCTACTATTTGCGGCGACGGCCTATGAGGTCGCGCAGACCGTCCATATCGAACGTAAGAGTGAAGCGCAAAGTCTGGTCGAGCGGACTGCTCTGTGCCGTGGCAAGCATATACGAAGCGTCCAGCTTCACCACATTCAGCGAAAAGCCCGCGCCGAACCCGAAGTAGCTTCTCCCGCCCTTGTTGGGATGCTCATAGTTGTAGCCTATGCGGGCAAAGAACTGCTGATTGTAGCTGTACTCTGCACCGAGCGACAACGAAATCTCCTGAATCTCCTCCTTGAATCCTCCAGGAGCGTCATTGAAGCTCTTGAAGATACCCGTAATCGGCGACATGGTCTGCCATTTCTCTTCAGCCGCATTATAGGCATCCTGACCCTCGGTGGTGTCCATATCATAATCCGACCTCCTGGGCTTCGTCGGAACCATAAGCTTATTCAGGTCAAGACCGATTCCCACGTTATGATAGTCGGCCAACGGAAACATGAAGTTGCATCCGAGACGCAGATTGGTCGGCAGATACGCATAATTCGCGCCATGGTCATAACTTACCTTCGTGCCGACATTGGATATGTTGAAGCCGAAAGAGAACTGGCACTCGTTGCGCCCCACCATAGGATACGTAACATAATATCCGGAGAGGTCTACTGAAAACGCATTGGCGGGAGAGTTGGTTTCACCCGACGAAGTATCCTCATACGACAGATCGGAAAGTATGTAACGCAAAACCACACCCATGGAGAACTTCTCCGAAAGCTTTCGGGAATAGCCCACATCAAGAGCGAACTCATACGGATTGATGGTCTGTACGGCCGACGACCCGCTGTTCAGAGACACTTCACCGAGCGAAAAATAACGGAAAGACGCCGAAAGGGCCTGATTGTCGCCGCTGCCTATCTTCCAATAGCCCGACAGGTCGGCAAGGAATATGTCGTTGACAATCTTGCGGAGCCAAGGAGTATAGGAAAGGGAAAGGCCGCCGGTGCTGTACCCGAAAGCGTATTTCGACGCGTTCCAGAACTGAGAGTTCATATCCGGATCCGTGGCCGCGCCGAGGTTGCCCATCGCGCTTCCCCGCGCATCGGGAGTGATGCTCAGAGTTGTTACGCCCGTATTGACAGGATTGAATTCGTTGTCCTTGATGTCATTGTCGCTGGCCCTGAGGAGAGGAGTCCCCAATCCGAGACAACAAAACGCCGTGAGTAGTCTGTATGTAGGTTTCATCTGCATTTATTGGCGAGTCTGATTCTCTTTAATGGATTTCTGACCTCGGCATCAGCAAACCGCCACTTTCCAAGGCCCTATTCTATTAACTGAAAACAGCCTTTATTATTGCCTTGTGAGTCAATCTTCAGAGAACTGGAACCATGAGTTCATCGCTCATAAAATCCGCGTAATCCGGATTCGGACTCAGCGCCACCGCACGGTAAAGCCCCGTCGGCACACGCTTTCCGGACGCATCAGTGAGATTCCAGCGGAACTCCTTGCCGTCGGACGGAATCCTGGCCACTATCTTTCCTTCCGTGTCCATTATGACCGCCTCCATATCAGACGGCAAGCCGTCAATCCCCTCTTCCACCGAAAGCAAAGCTTCTTCCATAGCCACGACGCCTTCAAGACTCAACGTCGCAGAACACTTTCGTCCTACCAAGAACGTAATGGACCTCTCAGCCTTGTTGCCAGCCTCGTCAGCAACCTCCACCGTCGCGGTGTGATATCCGTCGGAAAGCTGTGGAAGCGGTATTTCGGTCGTATATGCCGGGCGGTCGTAGTCAATCTTGCGCGGACATATTTCTGCACCCGGAAAGGCTTTCCCATCAAGCCTCATGCTTATACCTGCCCCGAAAGGAAGCGTCGAAAGATTAAGTGCGACGTCATCCGAGACAGACACAGACAAGGCATTGGCGGAAGGCTTGTATTCCATATCGTCTATAACAGGGGCGCAGACATCTTCAAAATCCGGATTCGAGCCGAATCCGGCAGCAAAACCGACAGATTCCACGCTTCCTGCGCCGAACCTCCGCGACGGATCGTACGCTCCAAAAGCCAGCTGCATGTTTTGCCCTTCGTATGAAGCGGCTGCGGCAGGCACCCGCAGTGAAATTTCAAACCTTCCTCCAGAAACTTTGGCTGCGGTCATAGTCAGGACATGGCTATGAGTATGGAAAGCGTGCTGCCCCACCTCATCATTCGGCAACGGGAACGGCATCATGACGGTATCTGAAGGAGAAAGCAACCTTGCCACGACTTCGCCTTCAAAAAGCTCAAGAAAATCACCGTCCTCATTCCTTATCTCACCTTTCAGCACAAGGTTCTCGCCGACATATGACATTTCTGGAATCGTGCCAACAACCACGCGCGCCGCAGGGATGATGAGACGCAGCGCTGGGTCGCCGATGAGAGTGTACGTAAGCTCATTCAGGCTTTTTGTACGCGTCTTCATATCGGCATACACCTTTCCGAGCAGAGGGGAAGTGTATTCCCCCGAGGCATTGGCACGGTTGTGGAGCGACGGGACAAGTTCCTTGTACATCGAAAGGTTGGACGAAGCATACGTGCTGCGCATTGACGACAAAGACGCCATAAGCCCATATTTGGTGGCCACGACCATCGTCTCGCCCAGCCCGCGTGTCCCCCTGTCTGCATCCGCCACATCGCAGCACGCGAAAAACATCACAGGATTCTCCTTATTGCGCACTCTATACGTGTCCTCTATCGACACCATCTTCAGCGTGCCGTCCAATGCGTAAGAGGTGGAATGCCCGAAATAAAAAGCCATCTGAGTGTTTGAAATCTCCTTAAGGAACCATTCCCTGATGCGCTGCGAATCCCCTACCTCGGAACACTGCGATGAATGGGCATATCTCGGACCGGCAAACTCGTCAAGATAATTGGCTATCGAATCAGCATACCTTACGTGCATATTGTTGTCTCCGCTTCCGCCGAGATGCATCGTATGGTTGAGCCTGTATGCAAACCCGGTGTCAGTGATATGCCTTACAAGTTTGTCGGCATACAGATTCACCTCGTGAAGAGTCCTGCACGGTAGAAGCCCCACGCCGATCTGAAGTTCCCGACGTTCTACCGAATTAACGTTGTACGAATCAAGGTTCGCACAGAAATCAATCGCATTGTAACCGTTGTTCATCGGACTCTCGTATCCGTGCTGGTACATGACAATAGTCTCGCCGGGATTCCCGCTCCGTTCGATGATTTTCACATCGGATGCCACTGGCCCCAAGAAAAGGACGTTATCCAGACGTCCGTCAGACGATTCATACACATTTTTGAGCAACGCCCTGTATGCCATAGGGTCGCAACGCCCAGAGGAATACTCGTTGTAAATCTTGTCCAGCTGAAAAACCGAAACGTTCATATTGTCGAATTTACGGTGAATCTCAGCCAACTTCTCAGCTCCGGAGGCCAGCCCCGGGACTGTGATTATCACCATATCCGCAACTTCTGAAGCTTTGGAGTGCAAATCCTGGTTTGGTATTTCCGCATAACTGACCGGACGCTTCAGTCGCCGTCCCGGATCAAAGACCACAGTATGAATCTCTTGGGCAGACGCTGTGAAAGACACCCGTCCGTCTGTTCCTGAATTGAGAACCACAGGATTTGCAGCATCAGAGACATCAATCATAAGATGAGATTTGTCTCCAAGCGCGACTGTATAAGCCTTGCCTGCGTCAAGCTTTTCAAAAAGGATTCTCGCCTGGGACTCAGACCTGAGACCCGGCACTCTCTTGGAATAGCTCAATATCCAATAGTCAAGATGACTGTAGGTCAGCTCCGTGCTGCGGTAAAGCGGATTGAGGGAAACAAACAGTTTTCCTCTGTTTGACGCAAAACCGACATGCCTCTGATTGCTGTCTACTGTCCTAACAAGATTATCCGACTTAGGCATGGTCCTGGTCAACTCATAATTGTCCGCCCCGCCGGAAACACCGAACTTCATGACTGCCGACACCTCGCCGTCGAGATATATTTCAGCCTTCATGGCTGCCGGCCGCTGTTCAATCAGATCCGGAAAGAAATAGTCCCATTCATATCGTTGGGTTCCGAATACTTCAAACTTTTCCCCGAATAACAATCTGCCAGTGCCGTTCACGCCCATGGTCAAATCCTGTTCATGGTACATATAATCAAGACCCTCTTGCAACTCATATGCCGCATCTTCCGAGCCGGCATCCCCATTGACGACCGACATCTCCAAAGGCTCGCCTTCAGAATCCGTCAAGAAATAATACCCCGTCTCTGTGTACAAGTTGCGGGAAACACGGTCGAAGAAACCGCTTTCATCCCCTTTCCCCGCTTTGAATCCGATCTTCTCTACACCGCATCCATAAAACACAAGTTTGCCTTCTGAATGCAGGACAGGCACAGGCTGCAAATCGTCTTTGTAAAGCTGAGTTCCTTTTGAAGTGACGAACTGCTCGTCAAGAGCCGTCCCTCCGGCTCCGAACAATGCAACCCTTTCCGGGGAAGTGAAGCCTAATGTCCTAAGCTCTTCATGCGTGATCTCATATACTCCGGAATCCTCGATGCCTATTTTTACCCATCGGCCTTTTGCAAGACGTGAATTCCCGACGAAAAGGGACGATTCGGCATCAAGCACTGAAAACAAGAACGTTATGACCAATATTGGTATTGAAATGAGTCTTCGGCACATTTTGTCAGAAAAATTTCTTTATGATGAATCAACGTATCTTCGTCTTAAGGACAACCTCATCGCCTACACTGCAGACTATCGTCTGGCCTACAGATATATCCAGACCAGCTGGTGGAAAGCCGAGAAGAACCACATCACCGTTCTTTATGGTGAAGCGACGGCTCAGGCGGCTCAACGCCTCGTCAGCCTTAAGCTTCAGCATATCCGGAAAATAGCTCAAAGGCTGGTATGAAAGCGTCCCTTCGCGGTCTGTCATCGACACGCGCACCTCCACTCCTTCTGACAGAAGCCTTGAGGCAGGCATAAACGTCCCCAAAGGGACACTGTAGTCAAAGGCAACGGCTTCAGTCCATGGCAGCCCTGCCTTTCTAAGGTCGGCGAGCATGCTTTCGTCACGCACATTCATCCCGAAAGCGGCTTCCGAATAATAACGGCCTGCAAACCTCGGACTGACCGTCTTGCCAAGCCTGCCCACCCTTATGGCCACCGAAGGATAGGCTCTGTAGACATGTCCGTCGCCGGGCACGAAGAACGGCTTCCCCGGGCCAATGACCGACACGTCGGAAAACTGAATCAGGGAAGGAGCACGTTCGTCCCCTTCCCCGCCGTAGTTGTCTATGAATCCGAATACTTTCATGGTTTATGAAATCATTGTGCCGTAACAGCCAGTTTTTTCGTTGCCGTGTCCACTATGCCTTTTGAATTCTTTACAGTAGCCCTGTAAAGATATATACCTCGGGGCACACGGCGTCCGGATGCGTCCCTGAGATCCCATTTCATCTGCACATTGGCATCCCCGGCGAAATTGACAAGTGTGGAATTTGTCCACAGACGGCGGCCGTTCAGGTCAAAAACGTCTATTATGCACTCCGTGCCCGGTTCGGGCTGCTCGGCGGTAAGCATGAACACCACGCTCGAAGAAGCCGGGTTCCTGTCAGTGGTCAGGTCATATATGACAGTTGTCTCATGTGCTCCGACCACAAAGTTCAGGGAAGCCTTTGAAGAATTGCCAGCATTATCCCAAACTATAAGGTCGAGCGTATGCTCACCTGGCTCCACCCTCGGCATAAGATAAGAAATGTTGCCTCCTCGAGAGTCGTCAGGGTAAGGCACATAATAGTCTGCCACACCGGAAATGCTCTCCTTGCCATCAAGCACAAGGGTCATCGTATGTCCCAACCCGACTGCCGAAATGTTGATTCCGGAATCGTCGTACACTTCCGCATACACAACCGGAGTGGAACCTATCACAGACCCGTCGCGGAATGAATCGCTGTTCAGCGTGAACCTCTTGATTGTCGGTCCCTCGTCATCCACAGGTGCGTCCTCGTCATAACCGTACACATACAGTTTATCCGTATGGCCGTTGGCCTCTACGCCGGCATCGGAATAAGCATAAAGAGTTATCAATGCCGGACTGTAGTTGTTTTCAATTTCCATCGGTATGAACACATCCGCACTCCATAAGCCATCCTTGACCTTGGCACTGCATTTGAAAAGCCTTGTAGAGCGGTCATTGTACGTCAGTTCTTGACCTTCATTGTTTCCGTGGGTGGTTATGACTTTCTCCGCATCTAAAAGCAGGAGCTCCACAGTCCCGTTGAACTCAGAATCGACAGAGCCGTCGATTTTCGCTATATGGCCTTCCACCACAGCCTTCCCACGGGCAGGAAGCACCGGTGCATCGGCCACGTCTCCGACGATGTCCTGTCCGTTGATCTTATCCACTATCACATCAGCCGAAGGAATGGGCAGCTGCAGCGCAGGATCCCCGATAATGGTAAATTTCAATTTATTCCTGCCGCTAAAGTCACTCTTGTCGGGTTTCTCCTTCTTCTTGTTATTGTCCTCGAAGGTAATCATATTATTCTTGCCGTAGGTTAAAATATCACCCACACGCCTTCTCCTACCGTCCGCATCCCGGCCTAACATTCCGTAGAACATTCCTCGAGTGAGGCTTCCGTTGGCTGCGATGTATGTCGTTCGGCTTGTGCTTATAAGACCGATGAAGCCAGAAGTAGGGTTCAACCACACTATTTCACCTCCGGTTAATTCGTCTTCGTCCCACGGCGCAAACTCACAAGTGGCTGTATATAAGAACGGCAATCGCCTATTTGAGAATGAATTAATGTCTTCCCAAGTCATGAAGCCGTCGTTGCTAAGGCCAGTTGGATGGCCGTGTCCTACATAACTGAGAAACATTATCCCTTCCTTCATCTTAGCCGCAAACTTATCGCGCATATCCATATAATACATATTGGTGCCGGAAGGCTTTAGTATAAAGGCATCCAGATACAGCTTGTCGTATGAATAAGAAGCTCCTGAATAATCGGCAGTAAGCTTGCCATATGAATAGTCCGTGTCATTGAGATGGTCTGTTTCTCCATCATCCGCGACAAGCATGACATTGTTCCTCCAAGCTCCCATTTCAGGTTCTTCCACATATTTTACCAGCTTGTCTACAGACGACTTTGCTTCTGCAAGGCTCTTGACAGGCATACGTCCTACAGCGACATTAATTGTTTCTGTAGCAATCTTAAAGTCTTTGCCTTCGCAGTCCTCAAGCATTCCTATTATGTCGTCCGTCGAATAAGAGTCGGCATGTGTAATATATGCGGAATCCGTCCCAGTGGTTCCTTCCGGACTCTGCCATATAGGGATGCGTGGATACCCTGCGCGCTTCACCACATCGTTAAGAAGCTTGTTGTCGTATGTCGGTCGGCTCATTATCAGGCAATAGCGAATCTGACGGTCGTCTCCTCCCCTGTCAAACCACATCTTCATGGCCTTACGGAAAGCTGAAATGTCGCGGGTGCCGCAGGAAAACTCGTTATAGAGCACCTCCGGCGTAAGGACATGAACCACCATCCCGTCCACACGCCTGTGCAATTCCGCCACGCGTTCCGCCTGAGACTGGTATTCATTCGGTGTGATTATGAGCATATCGGGCACAGGCAGAGAATGAATGTCCTGATTGGAGACTTTCCCGGCAGAAACCGGAGCCTCCGCAACCTTGGACGGCTCAAATGCAACATATTCACGATAGCTGCCATCCTTAGTGCCAAAACGCGCGGTAGTGCCGTCAAGCGTAAACCCGACCCGCACAGGAGCAGCCGCATCGGTAACGTCCCATATTACAGTAGAGGCCGAACAACCAGACACTTCAATTACGGAACCCGCCGGAGAGCGTAAGTAAAAGTGCAACGAACCGTCCTTGAGACGCAAGCTCCGGTCATACTCGATTTCTATGAAATCAAGGTTGGAATGGAAAAGGACTGCTCCCGAACTGAGACTGAAGTTTATGTCAATGTCGAATTTGTCGCCGGCATCATCCAACGTGTAATAAACCGCCTTAGAAATAAGATAGGTGTTATTCGTTGCGACTGGAACCGAACAGTCAGAACCCAGCTTTTTACCGTTGACCGATGCCTTGAAAACCGCATTCCCGCCGGTTGTACGTGCCACGTATCCGATCTTAATACGTGCATCACCCCCGACATTGTCTGGAAGACGGAAAGGGAACGACCGCGCAGTTACAGTCCTGAAATCCTCTCCTGCCATCAGCCGTCCGGTATACGTAGGGCATGAAAGGTCTTTCTCATACGCAATCCTCTCAACAAAAGTGGTTACAGGGCTGCCTGTAAGCTCAACGCGGCCATACTCTTCCATATCTTTCACATCCACCTCCCTGTCGCTGAGGAAATAATAACTCGCGTCCTCATACGCATGGTTGATATGCCGGTATTTCATTTTTGAAGAGGATGAGGCAGTCCAGTCAACCGAATTCACTCCGAAAAAGACAATACCCTTTTCAGTACGTACACACGGCAATAGCGGAAGGTCGTCTATCTGCTTGCTGTCAAGAACCTCACTTATCATCCGCCCCCCGTAGCCGTATACGTTGACCTTGGAGGGATTGGCGAATCCGAGGTTCTTCAGCTGCGCGTTTGACAGAAACTGCATTCCCGTCTTTTCCACCCTGATTTTTGCCCATTTGCCTGAAGAAAGCACTGAACTTTGGGCATAATGCGAAACGGGCAACGCGAATACCGGCAATGCGGACAAGACTGACAAGGCAGCCACAAAAGCCACAGTCAGACACCTTGACAGGAAAGATGATTTATGATGCTTCGACACGTTTATGATGGTGTTGAGTTGTTTTTATAAGAAAACCGGGACACAATCCCCTCTTTTGATTAACGGCAGAAAATGTCAGATATTGCAACAGACGGCATATCACTCATATGGCCAAAGCGCCCCGGAAAGGAAATTTTCCCATTCATGCCTGTTGCCGCAGAACACGTTGAGATCCACGTCTCCCTTTATGCCATCGATCTGTCCGTGATGGTCATATTGCCAGAATGTCCACTCGGCATTTATCGGAGTCTCGGAAAAAGAGCATATCCAAAGGGGCGTGCCCGGAAAGCTCTGTGCCAGATAGTCGAAATATCCGTCCCGATTGGTATAGAACGTAATCCTGTGTCCCATGAGATTCAGATAATCTACCATCTGCGTGAGCCGGTGAGTGATAGAATCAGGAGGGACGCCTTCCGGGTTTCCATGCTTTTCCACATCAATGGCCAATCCGAGGTCGAGCTTCCTATAACCAACGGCACCGAGGAAATTGACCGCCTGCGCCACTCCGTCCACGTCGAACCGGAAGAAATGGTAAGCGCCGGTCTTCATCCCCGCATGACGGGCCTTGCTATAGTTGAGCCGGAAGTTTTCGTCGCGGAAAGTAGCGCCCTCCGAAGCCTTTATGAAAATGAACTCCACTCCGTCTTTGGCCGCAGCATCAAGATTCATCATTCCGTTGTGCGACGACACGTCGATTCCGCGCACAGGATAACGTTCGGAATCCACATAAGGCGGCGTGGAAATGAACTTATGGTAGGCCCACACGGAAGCGAAGACGAGCAATGCCGCCACCAACATAAAATCTATGGCAGCCTCCACGTCGGCCCGCGGCTTCTCAAAACCTAAAAACTTCATATCTGACCACAAAAGTAGTCAATACGCCCGAATCAGGCAACCCTTTCACATCTAAATAACGTTAAGAGTGTGTTTGAATTTTTGTTCTGATTTTTACAGACAGTTTTACAATGATTTCCGGGCCTTGGGACAAGGCGTACAGCAGCATACGCAACGGGTGAAAGGCCGGGGAAGGACAGAAAAGGCGGAAAAACAAAAAGGGACTATCCTGAGACAATCCCTTGGTAGCCGATCCGGGACTCGAACCCGAGTCTCCACCGTGAGAGGGTGGCGTGCTAACCGCTACACTAATCGGCCTTGTATGTCATAAAAACCAGCACTCATTATGGCTAAAACATCGCGCTGTCCTTTTTGACGGTGCAAAGTTACGACTATTTCCTGATATGGCCAAATTTTCTGCAACTTTTTTGTGCCGTTTTTTCACAACAACACAAATCCCAGCTGATTTGCAGATGATTAACTGTTTATGCTTTTATCATTCCTTTGTTTAGAGGCTGTTTAAAAATGCTTGTTAACGCAGAGCCGGAAGATTTGTGATGGATTTATCCCTGCAGCGAAGGAGCATAGCGGGCTATGAGACTGAGCCGAAGGGATAAAGACGCGCAAAGGTTCCGGAATGACGGCAGGCATTACCACAAAGCCTCTTTAAAAGAAATCAATGTTTCAGTCTGAATGGTGTCTTTCCCGTTAATCCGCATTTAATCGTCGGTCACATATCCCGATATGCTCCCTCCTCATAAAGGGCGCCTTAACAAAAAATCCACCACTCTGCGTTTAACAATGATTTTTAAACAGCCTCTTAGTCTTCCTGTAACGCTTCGCATCAGACTTGAGGCAGGCATCGGACAATGCACAACCGCAACATCCGGATTTCTTTCTCTTCCTGAAAAGGCGCAGAGTCATCCATACCATAGCTCCGATGACAAATACGGCCACAAGCGAATACTGTATGGCGAGGTTTATGTCTATTGCAAGTGTCATTGTTTCTTCTTTTTTTTCGGGGACGGTTCTTCTGGCTTACCGATCTTGCGGTTTGAGTTGTCCTTCAAGACATTTATTGTAATCTCTGAAATCATCCGTTTCAATTGGGATATGAATTCGCCGGCACTGTAATTGCTGCGCTCAATCTCACGAAGACGTCTTTCCCACATTCCGGTGAGCTTCGCGCTTTTCAGAAGCTCTTCATCTATGAGATTTATGAGTTCGATTCCAGCCTCCGTTGCACGCAGGCTTTTACGTTCACGCCTTATGTAGCCTCGCTTGTAGAGAATCTCTATTATGGCGGCACGCGTAGACGGACGTCCTATTCCGTTGGCCTTTAAGCTTTCACGCAGCTCTTCATCGTCCACATCCGAACCGGCCGTCTCCATAGCCTTCAGAAGTGTTCCTTCGGTATAGTACTTAGGCGGCTGGGTTGTCTTCTTGGCCAGCCTGGGCTTATGCGGCCCTTTCTCCCCGACCGAGAACACCGGCAGCACAGATTCCGCGCTCTCGTCATCCTTTTTGGAGTCGCCGGCAACGTCTTCCTTTGAATAAAGCTGCTTCCATCCGGGGTCAATTATCACACGCCCCCCGGCCTTGAAAGGCACTTTGCCGACCTTGGCCTTCACCGAGGTCTGTTCAAACTCGCAGTCCGGAAAGAAGACAGCAATGAAGCGCACGGCGATTATGCGGAACACCGCATTTTCCCTGTCTGTCAACCCTGCGGGTTCCACCCCGGTAGGTATTATGGCATGATGATCTGTTACCTTGGAATTGTCGAACACCTTTTTGCTCTTCCTGAGCTTCTGGCCGCGGATGGGGCCAAGCAACGGATGGAACCCCTTCAGGCGGTTGAGGATGTCCTTGCACTTGGGGTAAATGTCATCAGTGAGATAAGTCGTGTCAACACGCGGATATGTGGCAACCTTCTTCTCATACAGGCTTTGGATGGTGCGCAGAGTGTCGTCGGCAGAAAGGCCGAGCTTGCGGTTGCATTCCACCTGCAACGAGGTAAGGTCAAACAGACGTGGAGGAGCTTCGCGGCCTTTCTTTTTGGAGACATCGGTAATCTCCAGCAGATCCGCCTTCACCTCCTCAAGAAGCTTCTTCCCCTCTTCTTCGGTCTTGAACGATTTTCCTGTTGCTGAAAAGAGCGTGTCGCGGTAAAGGGTCTTAAGCTCCCAATAATTCTCCGGGACGAAATTGTCGATTTCATGTTGCCGCTTGACCACCAGGGCAAGCGTAGGGGTCTGCACACGGCCTATCGAAAGCACAGTGCCTCGCAGGCCGTACTTGATGGTGTACAGCCTCGTGGCGTTCAAGCCGAGTATCCAGTCGCCGATGGCGCGGCACAATCCGGCAGTATACAGAGGTTCCAGGTCTTTATGCTCACGGAGATGGGAGAATCCATCCTTTATCGCGTCGTCGGTCAACGACGAAATCCACAGACGCTTCACAGGCTTTCTGCACTCGGCCTTCTGCATCACCCACCGTTGTATAAGCTCACCCTCCTGTCCGGCATCGCCGCAGTTGATGACTTCGTCGGCCTGCTCAATCAGCGATTTTATGACGCCGAACTGGCGTTTTATGCCCGAGTCCTCAATCAGCTTTATGCCGAACCTGTCAGGAATCATCGGAAGCGACCCGAGCGCCCACCGTTTCCATTCGGGACGGTAGTCGTCCGGCTCCTTAAGTGTGCAGAGATGGCCGAAAGTCCACGTAACGCAGTAGCCTCCGCCTTCATAATAACCGTCGCAACGACGCGTCGCCCCCAATATGGCGGCGATGTCTTTCCCTACCGAAGGCTTCTCCGTGATACAGAGTATCATAAACCTCTTTTCTTGGCCTCGTCCCAGATTGCATCCATCTCGGCAAGCGACATGTCTTTCATGCTTTTGCCAAGACGCTTTGACTCGGATTCAAGATAGTTGAAACGGGCTATGAACTTGCGGTTTGTCCTTTCGAGCGCGTTCTCGGGATTCACGCCGTACAGCCGCGCGGCATTGACCAAGGCAAACATCAGGTCGCCGAATTCCGCTTCAAGGCCGTCCTTGTCTCCTTTCCTGATTTCAGCTTCAACTTCAGCCGTCTCCTCACGCACCTTGTCCCAGACCTGCTCGCGCTCCTCCCAGTCAAAGCCCACGTTACGGGCCTTTTCCTGGATTCGGTTGGCCTTTATCAGAGCCGGAAGCGCAGCGGGCACACCGCCAAGCACGGTCTTGTTTCCGTCCTTTTCTTTGAGCTTGATCTGTTCCCAGTTCTCGGCCACCTCGGAGGCGTCGGCAGCCTTTGCCTCGCCGAAGACATGAGGATGGCGGAATATCAGTTTGTCTGTCAATGAAGTGCAGACATCCGCTATATCAAAATCGCCCGTTTCCGAACCGATTTTGGCATAAAAGATGATATGCAGAAGCACGTCGCCAAGCTCCTTGCGGATGTTATTCTTGTCGGCAGCCATAAGCGCGTCGGCAAGTTCGTACACCTCCTCAATCGTGTTCGGGCGCAAAGATTCGTTGGTCTGTTTGGCATCCCACGGACACTTCACCCTAAGCTCGTCAAGCACGTCGAGCAGACGCCCGAACCGTTCAAGTTTTTCCTCTCTCGTATGCATTTTCGCTTTATTACTCGATTCCACATTCTGTCCGCCCCTTATGCCTGAACGGACACAAATGCCTTATGGACTGCAAAAGTAACAAAAAAATACGACATTATTCTCATTTCACGACACGCTCCTACTTATGGAACCGAGATGCAAGAAAGCATATGCCCGACACAAAACGACATACGCCCGACACAAAAGAACGCAGGCGGATTGGCAACCAATCCGCCTGCGCCCATACGTTGTCATAAACTGCACACGCAGTGAAAGGGAGGCTTCGTCAATCAGCCTTGTGAGGCTCTACATTGATGAACTTACGTCCCTCTTTTCCGGTCGAGAACACTACCACACCGTCAATGAGGGCGAAGAGCGTGTGGTCGCGTCCCATGCCGACATTGAGGCCCGGATGGTGTTGCGTACCGCGCTGACGCTTGATGATGTTGCCGGCGCGGCATTTGGAACCTCCGAATATTTTCACACCGAGTCGTTTGCTTTCTGATTCACGGCCGTTCTTTGAACTGCCGACACCTTTCTTATGTGCCATAATCGAAGATTGTTATTAAGCTTTTACGATGTTTTTGATTAAAACCTTGGAGAAATACTGACGGTGGCCGTTCTTGCGACGATAGCCTTTGCGGCGTTTCTTCTTGAAAACGATCACCTTGTCGCCCTTCACGAGCGGAACGAGGACTTCGCAGTCCACTTTTGCACCTTCAACGGCAGGCACACCGACTTTCACGTCGCCGTCGGCATCAAGAAGAAGCACCTTGTCGAAGCTCACTGCATCGCCTTCTTTCACTTCTTCGCCGAGATAGTTGACATACAAGAACTTGCCTTCTTCGGCCTTGAACTGCTGTCCTTTGATTTCTACAATAGCGTACATTGCTAATTTATTGGTAGTTATGAAAATTAAACCGTTGGGCGTCCGGAGTTGTCCCCGGCTCTTATTCGTGCCTTGGCGGATTTAGCGGTGCAAAGTTACTAATTTTATTCCGCATAACAAACAATCAGAGCATATTTTAGATGAAGAAAATCCCGAGACATCGTAAAGCCCAGACCCTGCATAGCCAAGAATCCACCGGTCATGCGGCAGTCATAGTGAAACCCTTGTGCATCCACCGCTTCGACCGCCAACGGCGCATAAACACTATGCCGCGCACGTTCTCGTCGAGCGTGAACATCCACCACATGCCCAATATGCCATACCCGGCCGTAATGCCGCATAGATACGCGCCCACCACAGCTATGGACCACATGAATATAAGCCCTACATAGAAAGGATAATTCACATCCCCTGCAGACTGGAGCGTGTTGACGAAAAGGATGTTGGTCGGCCTGCCCACCTCAAGCACCACGTCTATCCATAATATCGCCGTGCCGAGGGCTATTATTTCGGGATTGGAGGTGAGCGTTGTCATAATCCATGTGCCGCCGAGGGCAAGCAGAAGCGAAAAACCAAGCGTGATTGAAACGGCAACCCGCAGCAGGAAGCGTCCGAGGACGTAGGCCCCGTGCCATTTCTCCGCCCCCACGAGATGCCCTATGGAAATCGCCCCGGCATGAGAAATGGATATGCAGAACAGATAGCCGTACATTATTATGTTGACGCAATATGTACGCGCAGCAAGCGCCTCCATACCCAGGCTCGTGATGAAATACGCAATCACAAGCTGTGAGCATGAATAGCTCATGGCCTCTCCCGCCGACGGCAACCCTATCTTCATCAGATTGCGGAACTCCTGGACAGGAAAACGCCGGAATATATGCGTCGGAAAGCGGCTTACCGTAGTACGGAACACAATCACGAAAAGGACAGCCATCGCTATGGAGCGAGAAACGACAGTGGAAATGGCCGCCCCGTTCACTCCCAGCTTCGGCGCACCGAGTTCGCCGAAGATAAAGGCATAGTTCCCGGCAATGTTTAGCACATTGACCACAAGAATCACAAGCATCGGATACACCGCGTGGTTGTTGCTCCTGAGCGCAGCGGAAAGCGTCATGGCGAGAGCCTGCACGAACGCCCCTGCACCGACAATCCGCATATAACCCGAACCTTCGGCGAGGGCGGCACCTTCCAAGCCCATCCATTGCAAAACGGGACGAGAAAAAAGGAGAAGCCCGAGGCTTATCGCCAGCCCGAACACAAGATTGACAACAAGAGACACACCGACAACGGTCTCCATACGCTCCCGCAAGCGTGCCCCGAGATACTGGCTGCAAAGCACCGACGTGCCGAGGTTTATGACCTCGAAGACAAGAAAACAGAAAGTCAGCACCTGATTGGCGAGACCGACAGCAGCCACGCTGATGTCACTGTGGCGCGAAAGCATAAAAGTGTCCACCGCACCAAGTGTCATCACAAGCAACGTCTCCACCAGAATAGGCAGAGTCAGTTGCACAAGTTCCCGGCGGAGCGGCGACTTGGAGGCAGGCCGCAGCCTGAGCTTTCCGGCCACATTGATGTCCTGTAGCGACAACGCGCCAATGTTCATAATAATCGCTCTATAATGTTCGGTTGGAGTAATCCCCGTCCGCAAACACAAGCCGCATTCCGAACGGAACTGCAAAATTACAACAAAAATCCCTCGCCAAGTCTCTTATATCCACTCTGTCTTTGATTTTTAAGATAAATTATATGTGCAAAACTACAAAAGTAACTATTCAGCGGACGCGCCGATGTAGTCGCCATTTAGAAAAGGGCGAGGATTGCGTTGTAGGGCGAGTTGCCGTGTTTCTTTGTGGTCTCGACGATTGAATGCAGA
>CAJSYI010000052.1 GCA_910573745.1 Muribaculaceae bacterium
CAAAAATCCCCGGGGCATCGAGCCCCGGAGGATTTTACCCCAACCTCGGGGATCTCAGGCTCATACCTGCATGTCTCCACAGTCTTCGGACTGTTTAACATTCATTCATAATCTCAAACCCTCTGACCCGTCAATATTTTTCAGGACGCCACAGGATAGAGGTTTGGAAGGTCAAAGGTGTAAGGTCGCGCTTCATCTGCTTAATGTAGTTCTCGCCGAGAAGCTGCAAGTTCTCGATTGAGGAATACTCGCGGTAGTAGACCGCAACGGAGCGCATCTTATTGAGGTCGCGGTCAAGGCGGCGCAGGTAGCCTTTGAGATAAGGAGGCACTTGCTCGCCACGAGCGTTAAGGGCGCGTATGCGTTCTTTGGTGCGCCAACGGTGGAAGTCGCGAGAGGCAGAGCCAAGCATCGGCAGCAGCGACTTCACCACGGCAAGGTCTGAATATGCCGTTGTGCGATGTATTCCGTGGCGTTGGCATACTTCGGCGACAAACTCGCGGTCGGTGCCGTCGGGGTTGGCGATAAACCAGTTATACATTTCGCGCACACGGAGCACCTTATCCACAAGAGCTTGTGGATAGCGTTCGCGCAGTTCGACCTCTTTTGTAAAGAGTTCGGCGCGGCATACTTCGATAGCGTTGGGATATGACATAGAAAACGGCTTATGTATCTTCGCGATACATAAGCCGCTCTATGCTGTAAAAGACGAGATTCTATTCGCTCGTAATGATTTTATCTAATGGAATAGGATATATGATAGGTAGGTTATACCATACCTTTTTAGGTATGTCATTCATTTTCCCAGGCTCAAATTTGCCCAATTTTTTGATTGCTTCGATGGCTGCATTCATATAATCTTCAGGCACAGATTTGTTCCGCACAATTTTTATGCTATTAGAGTCAATAATCCCATTTTCAGAAACACAGAACCTTACAATGGCACGAGCTTTGATACATTCTTGTGATACAGGAGCGGTTTTTAGCAATATCGTGTAAAGATCATTCAGTAGACCTTTGTCCCCACCATTCAAATAATAGGCTTGTTGTTCGGGTTCGTAGAATATCTTCAATTCATCTACATAGGTATTAGATATAGGTGTATGTCGATGCGTGTTGCATGAAGTATTCAACAAAGCAACGCACAACAAGATTAAATAGCAAAATATAGTTTTCATGATGCAAATTTAGCAAAATTCTGCTATTCATCATCTTCCATATCCAATAAATTGCGGTGGGCGTTCTCGATAGCGAGCGGCGAGCCGACCTGTGCAAGCATCATTTCCTGGGAATGTAGCTTGACCTTTGAGGCGGCTTTACCACGGCGATACGCCTTGGAAACGTCCGTAGAGCGGTCGGCGATGTCTTCGCGAAGCACATCAGCCGGAATGTCGAGAATGACCGCCATATCGGAAATTTTGAGGTAGATTGAGGCAAACTTCTCAATCTGCTGCAAGTCGTTGTCTGAATAGGTCATGGAGTGGTACGCTGTGATTGGTTATTAAATCGTTGACCTGCTCTTGGAGCCGGTCGAAGATTGCTTTGTCGGTGGAGATAAACGCAGATTCGTGGCGGTTGCCACAGGTCAAGTTCTGCGAGGTTATGACCGAAACTGTATCTCCGGCTTCGGATTTCACCAACAAAATTTTGCTGTGGTTGTCAGCAAGATATGTGCGCTCGATAACTTGGGTGATGAACGCCCAAAGTTTGAGCGTCTTGTTGGTAGCCTTGTGGTCGAGCACAAGGTTAATCCGGCTTACGCGCTTATCCTTTGTAATAAAGAATAAGCGGCGCAGAAATTCCTCCGAGATGGAGAAAGAAGTCTGCCAGACTTCTGCGACTCCGACTTGTTCGAGAATCCATTCGAGAATGTCGGCCACCTGCACCGCATTGCTCAGATAAGCCTGAAAAGGATTATCGGCAAGCGGTCGGAGAATTTCGGAGATTGAAGCGGAGCGTTTCTTGGCAGAGCCAAGCGGCAAAGCCGATGAGGCTTTTGCCGATCGCGAGGGAACGGCATCGGGGCCGGGGGCTACATAGTGGTCGTATGCCTCCCAGTTTGAGTGCAGTTTCATGTCGAGCGATATAAGTTCTTTGAGGAACGGATAACGCTCGCTGTCCGGGCAGGTCGCGTTGTCGAGCGAAAGTGAGCGGAGGCGCAGATGCAGCTCGCGCATACGTTGAAGGAGCGAAAGGTTCTCAACGTATTTCGCTTTTATTTCGTCAGGGAGCGAATCGTGGTCTTCGCGCTTGCTGAGGCGACGTTCATCTTCCGGCACGGTGGAAGCATCATCGGTCAGATGATGCTCGTCGGCAATGGTCTGCACCTGTGCGGCCATTTCTTCGACCTGCGCATGGGTCAAGGCTTGAACGCGGAAGTTGTAATACTTCTGAATCTGATAAACGATAAAGTCTGCCTTGGCAGACGGATTGGCAATAAGATTACGGTACATAATCTGATTGCCTGACAGTTCAGAAGATAGAGAGCGCCGACTGCATAGTCGCGCTCGTCTTCGTGCGTTTCAAGCCAGTGTCGTATCTGTTCGGTAAATTTATAGTCCATAAGAGCGTAAGCGATTTGGTTTCCACAAAATTACTTCCTCAATCATTACCTCGCTTTTTCATCTGTCCTCGTTTGTCTTCGGAAACCCTTTATTAACAGAAGCCACCATGAGTGTGTGAATTTTTCTTTCGGATTTTTTATGGAGGATTTCGGGACGGATTCGCGTATGCAGACGAGGTAGTGCAGCGGGCTGCATGACCGCTATGCGCCTCGTTCAAAGGTCCGGAAAGCCCTGTAAAACTGCCTGTAAAATCAGAATAAAAATTCCAAACACACTCTAAGTTCCGGAATTTTTACTAATTTTGTATTTTGAACCAATATACCGACTGCAATGACTGAAACCAACGATAATACGACCAAAACTTGCCAAAATGCAGACGGCAAGCGTAAGATAGTACTCAGCGGCATCCGTGCCACAGGAAACCTTCACCTCGGCAACTATTACGGTGCGCTAAGCAAGTTCGTCAAGATGCAGGACGACTACGACTGCCGTTTCTTTATCGCCGACCTGCATGCGCTGACCACGCATCCCGACCCGAAGATGCTCCACGAAAACGTGAAACAGATTCTGGCTGAATACCTTGCAGCAGGCCTTGACCCGGAAAAGAACACAATATATGTGCAGAGCGACATTCCGGAAATTTCCGAAATGTACCTGCTGATGAACATGCACGTCGGAATCGGAGAGCTGATGCGCACGGCATCCTTCAAGGACAAAGCGCGTAAAGCGTTGGGCATTTCCTCAGGAAACGGAGACAGCGAGGAGGAGATAGAGAAGGAAATCATCGGAAACCAGACCAACCGCCGCGTCAATGCTGGACTGCTCACCTATCCGACCCTCATGGCCGTGGACATACTCATCCATCATGCCGACTTCGTGCCGGTAGGCAAAGACCAGGAACAGCACCTTGAACTCACACGCCGGTTCGCACGCCGGTTCAACAGTTTCTACAAGACCGAGTATTTCGGTGAACCCGTCAATTTCAACTTCGGCGGCAACGCGGTAAAAGTGCCTGGACTCGACGGCTCCGGAAAGATGGGAAAAAGCGAGGGAAACTGCATATACCTCATAGACGACGAAAAGACGCTACGGAAGAAAGTGATGCGTGCCGTAACAGACCAAGGCCCTCAGGAACCGAACTCAACACCATCACAGCCTATCGAGAACCTGTTCACGCTGCTCGACCTCGTATCAGAGCCGGACACGGCAACGCATTTCCGGCAAGCTTACGCCGACTGCTCGATCCGATACGGCGACCTCAAGAAACAGCTTGCCGAAGACATCCTGAAAACCACTCTCCCCATCCGCCAGCGCATCCTCGACATACGAAACAACGACGAATATCTCTCGCAAGTGGTACGCGAAGGAGCCGAACGCACCCGCGAATATGCATCCAAGACATTGAAGGAAGTGCGTGAAATAATGGGAATCAGAAGGTTTTAGGCATCAGAACATATCAATTCTCAAGAAGGCAGCAATCATCTTGGCTGCGGCTCTGGCTTTGGCCGGTGCCGCAGCATGTTCACATAAACGCAGCAACGACAAACCCGTATATTCCGTAAGCTATCCCATACAGAAAACGCTGTTGCACGCCATCGTGGGCGACAACGCAGAAATCAACACCTTGATTCCGGCCGGCACCAACCCCGAGACATACGACCCGTCGATGTCCACGCTTGTCTCTTTGGAAAACAGCGACGCATATTTCCGTCTCAACACTCCGGGATTTGAGGAGGCGATAATGGCCAAGTCAGGCAATGGCATCCAGACCGTGGACTGCAGCCGAGGAATAAAAACAATAAACGGCACACATGGCGCAGGACATGCTGACCCTCATGTCTGGACCTCAGTCAAGAACGCCCAAATCATAGCCGACAACATATTCCGGAACCTAAAGCCTGAATCTGCGGAAGATGCCGAAACATACAAACGGAACTACCAAAAGCTGAAGGGTTTGCTGAAAGCCACCGACGATTCCATAGCCGGCATCCTTGCCGAATCCAAAGGCAAAGCGTTTGCAGTGATGCATCCCTCGCTGAGCTACTTCGCCCGTGACTACGGACTAAGACAGGTGGCAATGGAGACCGACGGAAAAGAAGCTTCACCGCGCCAACTCGCCGAGCGTATGGAAAAAGCACGCAAGCTTAAGGCCAAGGTGCTTATACACGACCGGGAACATTCTCCGGCACAGGCAAAAAACGTAGCTGAACAGCTTGGGCTGAAACTCATAATCGTCTCCCTCAACGGCAACGACTGGCGCGAGGAAATGATGAAAACAGCTCACGCAATAGCCGACAACTGATGGAAGAGAACGCTATAATACGACTGCAGGACGTAAGCGTATCATTTGACAGACGCGTCGTGCTCCGCGACATAGACTTCACCATAGACAAAGGTGATTTCGTGGCCATCACAGGGCCTAACGGAGGCGGCAAGACCACATTGCTCCGCGTGATACTGAAACTGCTGAAACCCTCTTCCGGGAAAGTGGTGTATTTCAATGAGGGCAAACCGGCAAAGCGTCTGCACATAGGCTATCTGCCGCAAAAGAACATGATTGACGTGCGCTTTCCCATTACTGTAGGCGAGACAGTACGCAGCGGTATGCTCCACGGATTCTTCGGCCGGCACCACAACGACCGAAACTTCAAAGACACTGTCGAAACCACCGGACTTACCGACTTGCTCGACCGCCCGATCGGCGACCTGTCGGGCGGACAACTGCAACGCACACTGCTGGCTCGTGCAATCGTGTCGAATCCCGACGTAATTGTGCTTGACGAACCGCTTTCCTACGTGGACAAACAGTTCGAACACCAAATCTACCGGATTCTGGAAGACCTTAGGCAAACCAAGACCGTCATAATCGTCAGTCATGACATGACAGTTATTTCCGGAATGGCAAACCGCAACCTGACCGTTGACGAAAAATCGGTTCTTAATTCCTGTTTTTAGGGCTTCAGACGTAAAACGCTTTTTTCATTCGATATGGTTCTCAACTGGATATGGATAGGTTTCTTCGTAGTGGCATTCCTTATGGCCATCGGCAAGACCATCTTCACAGGCGACCTTGACGTCTGGTCGGCAATAATGAACAGTTCTTTCGACCAGGCAGCTTTCGCTTTCGAGATTTCTCTCGGCCTCACCGGCGTGCTGACGCTATGGATGGGAATCATGAAAATCGGCGAACGCGGAGGGGTCATAGAGTTCTTCGGCCACCTGATATCCCCTTTCTTCTCACGACTGTTTCCTGGGATACCCAAAGGTCATCCCGCTATGGGGGCGATTTTCATGAACATATCGGCCAATATGCTCGGACTCGACAACGCCGCCACCCCGATGGGACTCCGCGCAATGCAGGAGATGCAGTCGCTCAACCCTAAAAAGGACACGGCCACCGATGCCATGATAATGTTCCTCGTGCTGAACAGTTCAGGACTCTGCCTCATTCCGATAAGCATAATGATGTATCGTGCCCAAGGAGGAGCGGCAAATCCCACCGACATATTCATACCAATACTGATAGCAACCGCCGTCGCAACCATAGTGGGGCTTATGGCATTGTGCGTCAAGCAACGCATAAGGATGGACAGAGTGGTCTGGAGCTGGATTGCCGGAATATCCATGGTCGTAGCCGCAGTTACATGGTTCTTCTCCTCTCTTCCGGCAGACAAAGTGCAAGCCTATTCCACATTCGGTGCAAACGTGATTCTGTTCAGCGTCATAATCGCTTTCATAGGAGCCGGAGTGAAAAAGCGAATCAACGTCTATGACACGTTCATAGAAGGCGCGAAAGAGGGCTTCAAGACCGCCGTGATGATTATTCCATACCTTGTGGCGATACTCGTGGCCATAGGGATGTTCAGGGCATCCGGTGCGCTCGATGCCTTCACCGGTTGGGTGGAGACCGGGGTAGCGGCTCTCGGGGCAGACACGGAATGGGTCGGCGCGCTGCCTACGATGCTGATGAAGCCCTTGAGCGGCAGCGGATCGTGCGCAATGATGCTTGATGTAATGAAAGCCAACGGACCGGACGCTTTCGTAAGCAAAGTGGCCGCAGCCGTAAGGGGATCCACCGACACCACATTCTATATCCTGGCCGTATACTTCGGGTCGGTGGGTGTGATGAAGACCCGCTACGCTGCCGGATACGCGCTGCTTGCCGACATCGTAGGCGCGGCAGCCGCCGTCTGCGTCAGCTACTTCTTCTTTACATAAAAGACAAGCACCGAATCTTAACGCCTCCTCTTCAACGCCACATCGTCGAGCGTGAAGCCGAAATAACGGTCGCCGCCTTCTGGCTGCGTGTGCTTCATCTGCACGTCAATGCGTTCGAGCCTGTTCACATTCTTAGGAAAGCCACCGCACGTTACCATTACATCCACCGCTTCCCCCGCAGGCACTACGAGGCGGACGCTGGGTGTGCCTACATTGAATATCCCCTTTTCCGTTTTTTTGCCATAGTTGCCCACAAGCGGCTCATACGCAGGCGAGACAACAAACGCAACAAGCGAATCCGCCACCTCAGGCACGTTGAAACGCAAGGCTGTCGCAGAATCCGACGATGACAAGACCACATTCTTCACCGTGTCGCCCGTAGCGACAAACGTAAGCAAAAGGAAACCGATGTCGCCTTTCACACCCGCTTCACGGCATATCATGTCAAGCCCGGGATTCGCACCGTACGCACGGCCTTTCAAATCCTTCACTGTAACTGTTTCCGGTTCATTTCCCGTAAGCTTGTCCAATGCACGTTCAAAGCCGTCCAAAAAGCCCTGCGCGCCGGAATACTGAAAAAAGGCCGACACACAAAGCAATGCAATAAGAAATCTCTTCATTGTGGAATCATTTTACCGTATAAACGGCAGGACTCGATTCCCGGTTCATTCGGTCGAGAGACGTTACATAGAACCTGTGTCCCTTCAGCTCGTCGCCATCGTCAGCAAGCAGGACGCTTGTGCAAGGAGTGAGGGCAATGATGGTCTGGGGGTCTTCAATATCGGTCTTCTCGCCCTTGTAGAACTGATAGACCACAAAACGCACAGCATCAGAAGCATCAGGTTTTTTATTCACATCGGGAGCATGCCAGGAAAGGAAAACCTTGCCGTTGCGCTTTTCAAGATGCAGGCCGTCAGGAGCTTTCGGTCTCACATTCTCGCTGCCGTAGGCAGGAGGAAGCGCAATGGTGGACTGATACTTGAGAGCCAGCGAATCCGCCGCACCTTTGTAGTTTCCCGTAACCCAATATCCATGCCACCAGACATTTCCCTGCACGTTGGGCAACTCACGGGAAAGCCTTACCTTAGTGTCAAGCTCGTTCCTGTCATTGTTCCTGGGGTCGGCCACGTCCATCGTCCGCTTCACGTCCTGCCCGATGTATACGTCCACGCCGTTGGCATTGTCGCTCCACCATTTTGCGAGCGACCGGCTCGGAGCCGCCTTCGTGTCAAGATTCCAGTAAAGCTGCGGAGCCATATAGTCAATCCATCCTTTCTTGGCCCACAGAAGAACGTCGGCATACAGATCGTCATAGTTCTGAAGTCCGGAACTATGGCTTCCTCTCGGATCGCAGCTTTTGTTGCGCCAGATGCCGAAAGGACTCACGCCGAAACGCACCCACGGCTTACGGCTCTTTATCGTCTTATGTATCTGTTCGATAAGCAAATCCACGTTATGGCGGCGCCAATCCCCTTTGTTCATCCCATTGCCGAATTTGGCATAACTGTCCTGGTCGGCGTCAAACTTCTTTCCGGCCGCGGGATAAGGATAGAAATAATCGTCTATGTGAATGGCGTCCACGTCATAACGCTTGGTGATGTCGTCTATCACCTCGCAGATGAAGTCGCGGTTCTCTTGATAGGCCGGGTCGAAGAAAGTCTGTCCGTTGAACTTCACGAACCTGTACGGCTCTTTCTTCGCTGCGTGCGAAGAAGGAAGCACATCCTTCGGCGAGGAGGTTACACGATAAGGATTCAGCCAAGCATGGAACTCCATCCCGCGCTTGTGTGCCTCTTCGATTGCAAAAGCCATCGGATCCCACATCGGAGAAGGAGCCTTTCCTCTTTTGCCTGTGAGCCAAGCCGACCAAGGCTCAAGGTCGGACTCATAAAGGGCATCCGCCGTAGGCCTCACCTGGAATATGACGGCATTGCACCCGGCATCGACGAGCTTGTCGAACTGGTCAATGATGTATTGCTTGGCCTGGGAGGTCGATTTGTTCTGCCACTGCGACTGTCCTATGACATGAAGCCACGCCCCGCGGAATTCCCGCTTGGGATTCGGCTGGACTGCAGAGGGATATGCCGCAAAAGAAATGAGAGAAGCTATTATTGAAAACAGTATGGTAGGGAACTTCATATCAGTTTGTTTTTTTGACGCAACTGCAAAGTTAGCCATTTTTTCACCGACCGCAAAACGTCTGTTTGCACATAACGCCGATTTTTATTAATTTTGCAGTCGCGTAGGTATCGAGAAACCACGCGATGGCCGATGGTGGCAGCTCGGCCGACAAATATAGAACAATTTCAATCTTGATTGACATGAGAACAGACGAATCCCTCGAACGCCTGACGTTGCTCGGCTGCCAAGGCGTACAGTATCCTTCCGATTATTCTCCGGCATTGCTGGAAACGTTCGACAACAAACACCCCGACAGGGAATATGTCGTAACCTTCAATTGCCCGGAATTCACGACTTTATGCCCGAAGACAGGACAACCGGACTTCGGACACATCTTCATATCATATATCCCTCGTGAAAAAATGGTGGAAAGCAAGAGCCTCAAGCTCTATCTGTTTTCTTTCCGCAACCACGGAGACTTCCATGAAGACTGCGTGAACATAATCCTCAACGACCTTTGGGAACTGATGGATCCGCGCTACATCGAAGTGCGGGGCATCTTCATGCCGCGCGGAGGAATCAGCATCTATCCATTCGCTTGCCGGGCCGACGCAGAGCATGAAGAGCTTCGCAGACGCCGCATAGCCGAGAACTTCAACATAGACACCTTCATCCGACACTAAAGACGATGCCATGGAAAAAGACTCTATAATAGTTCTTTCAGGCGGTATGGATTCCGTAACGCTGCTGCACGAATACAAAAGACGCATATCCCTTGCCGTGAGCTTCGACTATGGCTCCAACCACAACGCCCGGGAAATCGAGTGCGCACAAAGCCAATGCCGCAGTCTCGGAATAGAACATATCACCATTCCGCTCGACTTTATGCACAGATACTTCGTCAGCTCGCTCCTGTCAGGTGCCGAAGAGATTCCCGAAGGGAATTACGATGACGAAAACATGAAATCGACCGTCGTCCCGTTCCGCAACGGCATAATGCTTTCCGTGGCATGCGGTCTTGCCGAATCGCGCGGACTTAAACACGTGATGATAGCCAACCACGGCGGCGACCACGCGATATACCCCGACTGCAGGGCGGCATTCATAGAATCCATGAGCCGGGCCATGTCCGCAGGAACATACGACGGAGTGGACATAATAGCCCCATACACCGCCATGACCAAAGGCGAGATAGCCGTAAAAGGCAAGAACCTTGGCATAGACTACTCGCAGACCTACAGTTGCTACAAAGGCGGCGAACGCCATTGCGGAAAATGCGGGACTTGCCGCGAACGCAAAGAGGCTTTCGAATACGCCGGCATGCCCGACCCGACAGTCTATGAGAACTGATTGAGGCACGGTTTTCGCCTATTACATTTTACTTACTTCCAACAATGTACTACGTCAAAAAACGCATTGAGATTTCCGCAGCCCACAGGCTCGACCTTTCATATCCGAGCAAGTGTTCGGCAATACACGGCCACAACTGGATAATCACGGTGGAATGCCGCTCACATAAGCTCAATTCAGACGGGATGGTTACCGATTTCACTTTGATAAAAGAGATGGTTACCGACCGTCTGGACCACACGGTGCTGAACGATGTGCTTCCTTTCAATCCTACCGCAGAGAACATCGCCAGATGGATTGTGGATACGGTTCCCAACTGTTTCCGGTGCGAGGTGCAGGAAAGCGAAGGCAATTCCGCCATCTACGAGACTGACATCTGACGACACGGCCTCGCCCCAATCACTGTGGCTGGACACACCCGAACCAAAAGCGTATCTGAAATCATAAAAGAACACAAGAAGACGGTTTACGGCATTTTTTACACCCTTTCCGGCCCTTCACTCGTCGCATAGCCCGACATGCGCCTCTTTCCAAGGCCGTAAAGAGCTGCAACAGACAGTGAAAATCAGAACAAAATCCAAACACACTCCCAAAAACGATGCGCAAAATCAACGAAATATTCTATTCTCTTCAAGGAGAAGGACATCACACAGGATTCCCTTCCGTTTTCATCCGGTTTTCCGGATGCAACCTGGCCTGCCCTTTCTGCGACACACAGCATGACGACGGCATACTAATGACGGATGACGACATAATCCGCGCCGTGAATCTCTACACTGCCGGATGGATCGTGCTTACCGGAGGCGAGCCTTGCCTGCACATCGACAATGATTTCGTGAGGATGCTGAAAAGAACCACAGGTAAGCGCGTGGCGATAGAGACCAACGGGACATTGCCTGTGCCGGAAGACATAGACTGGGTAACCGTAAGCCCCAAGTGCGGCATCGAGGGAATCGCTGACCTGCCCATTCGTGCCGACCGGACTGATGAGATAAAGGTCGTGGACGTAGGACAGGATCTGGAGCCATACTTTTCCCTACAGTGCCGCAGAAATGAGACTCTGATGTATCTTCAGCCCTGCTACGTCAAAGATGAAAGGCAGTGCAAAGCCAACAGACTCCGCACCGTACGCCGGGTGCTTGCCGACCCTCGATGGACTCTGTCAGTCCAGCTCCACAGATTCCTCGGAATACCCTGATTCCGCAAATTCCGACCCTGAATTATGCAAAGAGGCCGTATAAAATATACAGCCTCACATTTTTTTGTCTTCGGCGAGACGATATCGGGTCGCAGCATACAGCGAACTACGGGCAAACTTTGTGGATGAACACGGATTTTCCGCAGGAAGAGACCACACCGTAAAAACACCAATTACGGCACATTCCCTTCGCCTCGCTGAAACAATCAGCCTATCTTGATTCCGGAGAAGCCCATAAATGCCATTGCAAGGATTCCCGCGCATATCAACGCTACCGGAACGCCTTTCATGCCTTTGGGTACGGCCGTCAGTTCAAGCTGTTCCCTTATCCCAGCAAAAATCCACAGAGCCAGTGTAAAGCCAAGAGAAGTCGCAAAGCCGTAGGTAACGGACTCCATAAGATTGAAACCCTTCTGTATCACAAGAATGGCGACACCGAGCACGGCACAGTTGGTGGTAATGAGAGGAAGGAACACACCGAGCGACTTGTAGAGCGCAGGAGCGATCTTCTTCATCACTATTTCAAGCATCTGCACAAGAAACGCTATCACAAGGATGAAGACGATGGTCTGAAGGAAACCTAAATCCAGAGGATTCAGCACATAATACTGCAACAGCCACGCCACTATGGTTGAAAGCGTTATGACAAACGTTACAGCAGCTCCCATACCGAGAGCCGAACTCGTCTTTTTCGACACTCCCAAGAAAGGGCAGATGCCGAGGAACTGGGCAAACACGATATTATTGATGAATATCGCGGTTACTATGATGGAAAGATATGTAAGCATCTTAGAGGTTGTCTAAAAATTTTATTCTGGTTTTTACAGGCAGTTATGATCAGGGATTGCCATAAATCGCGTCATACGCCTGTTTTCAGGAAGCCTTACGTATTTTGTTGACCAAGGCGATCAGATACCCGAGGGCGATGAATGCACCCGGAGCAAGCACGAAAACAAGCATTCCATAATCTTCGGGATAGATCTCCGTACCGAAAATCTTGCCTGTACCAAGGATTTCACGCACCGATCCAAGAAGCGTAAGGGCAAACGTGAATCCTATTCCGCATCCGAGTCCGTCGCAAATCGAATCAACCACAGGATTCTTTCCCGCAAAAGCTTCCGCCCTGCCGAGAAGAATGCAGTTGACCACAATAAGGGGAATAAAGATGCCGAGCGACGCGTTCAGGGCTGGCATATAGGCATTGATTACCAGCTGCAACGCGGTAACGAACGAAGCAATCACCACTATATATGCGGGAATGCGCACCTTGTCAGGCACAAGGCTCTTGATGGCCGAAATCACGGCGTTGGAACACACAAGCACGGCGGCTGTGGCAATGCCCATCATCAGACCGTTCATCGCCGACGAAGACGTGCCAAGTGTGGCGCACATTCCAAGCAAGAGCACGAAAACGGGGTTGCCCGGAACGATGCCGTTATAGATCAGTTTCCAATATTTCGACATTTTTCATTCTTTTAGAGTGTGTTTGAATCTTTTTCTGATGCTCATTTTGCCTCGTCAACAGACACGCCCTGCGTCTTGGCATAATCAAGATAAGCCTGATAGGCATGGCGCAACGTCTCAAGAAAAGCACGGGACGAAATCGTAGCCGCAGTAATGGCGTCTATCTCGCCGTTGCTGTCCTTCGACACATAGAAATGCGTCTTTGACGGATTCTTTCCTATCACGCTGCGTACTCCGGCAGGATCGCGGAACCACTGCTGCATCTTGGAGCCAAGGCCGGGAGTCTCGGCCTGACTGAGCACCACATAGTTTCTCACGGTGCCGTCAAGGTCAAAGCCGCACATGACAACGATTTCCCCGGCAAACCCGTTCATCGAAGAACCCATGACGGCCGCCCCTTGCAGCTTGCCGTCCATAACCGCAGGGTAAACACTGTATTTCAGTCCGTCTATCTCGGTGGTCCATAAATCAGCCTCCGGATCATTGTCAAACGGAGGGGCTACCTGACGTATTGCAGCCACCTGCTGTTCCTTCTCCATTTTCGCAATCGGCTCCTTTGTGGCGGAATAAACCGCGCCGAGCAACGCCCCGGCAATCACCGTGATCAGTCCGAGCGATATTATCATATTCGGGAGAGTGGATGCGAGCTTTTTCATCTTTAAATCGTGTATTGTCGATGGTCAGTCTGTTTTGTCTTTCTCACTTCCGGCGACGCCCGAACAGTGTCGGATGGCAGTAGCGGTTGATAATCGGAGTGAAGGAATTCATCAGGAGAATCGCGAAAGACACTCCTTCCGGATAAGAGCCGTAGCGGCGTATCACTATGGTGATGAAACCTATCATAAAGCCATAAATGAGCTGGCCGGCCTTCGTCATAGGAGAAGTAACGTAATCGGTCGCCATGAACACCGCGCCGAGCAGAAGGCCTCCGGCAAACACGTCAAGCAGAGGATTGCCTCCGAAAGCCCAGGAGAACAAAGCTGCCGAACCTATCATCGAAACCGGTATGTGCCATGTGATGACCTTCGTGATCAGCATATACACAAGCCCTATGAGAATCGCGATTGAACCTACTTCTCCCAAAGAGCCGTTCATATGCCCTATTGCCATATCCATAAAGTCCACGCTGGACATCCCTATCTCGCCGTTGCTTTCGTTCAGTGTTGCAAGAAGGGTAGCCCCAGTAGTGGCGTCCGCGCCGGAAGCTCCCGACATATGGACAAGACCGGAACTCACTCCGGCAGGCCATGTGGTCATGGCTGCAGGAAACGATATGAGGAGGAAGACTCGGCCTACAAGCGCCGGATTCCATATATTGCATCCAAGTCCACCGAACGACATCTTGCCGATGCCTATGGCAACCACCGCGCCGACAACGACCATCCACCAAGGAAGTATGCTCGGAAGGTTGAATGCCAGCAAGAGGCCCGTGATTATGGCGGATCCGTTCATCAGCGTGCAAGGCCTATGAAACATGAATCGCTCTATGAGCCACTCCGTGAGCATACAGGCACAGACTGAGACGGCAATCACCCACAACGCGTCAACGCCGAATGTCCATATCGCCACGGCAAGAGCCGGAATCAGGGCGATTATGACATTCCACATGCTGCGGGATATGCTGTTGTGTGAATGCAGGTGAGGCGAGAGCGAGACGGTCAGTTTGTTTTCCATTTTCGGACTATAGGTAGAGATACGCTTTCTTTTAATGTATTATTTCTTCGGCATTTTCCTGATTTCCTGCTTGGCATAGCGGATATAGTCGAGAAGCGGCCTATGGGATGGACACACATAAGAACATGATCCGCACTCGAGGCAACTCATGACATGGAGCTTGGTTATGTCCTCAAAGCGTTTCGCTATGGAAAGATTCATCATCTGATAAGGCTCAAGCCCCATAGGACATACAGAAACGCATTTAGCGCAACGTATGCACGGCTCTTCAGAACGCCGCTTGCTCATAGATTCCGGCAGCACGAGGATTCCCGAAATGGCCTTGGTGGTAGGGGCGTCAAGCCTGCTCATCGCCTTACCCATCATCGGGCCTCCGGCTATAACCTTGCCGGTGTCCTCAGGAAGGCCGCCTGCCGCCTCTATTATCGAACTGATAGTGGTTCCTATCTTGACAAGATAATTGCCTGGCTTCTTAAGATGCGGCCCCGTAACCGTTACTACACGCTGCGTCAACGGTTTGCGGTTGTAGATTGCATCATAGACAGCATAGGCAGTCGCTACATTGTCAACGACTGCGCCAGCATCCACAGGCAGGCCGCCTTCGGGGACTTCCTTACCTGTAAGGGCATAAATCAACTGTTTCTCACCTCCTTGAGGATACTTCATTTTCAGAGGCTGAACAGAAATGTCGTCGCATCCCTTGAGCAACCGCCGGAAAGCTGCTATTGCCTGCGGCTTGTTGGCCTCTATCCCTATTATGGCACGATCCACGCCTACGGCCTTCATAATGAGGCGGCAACCGGCCACTATGCGGTCAGGATAGCCACACATGAGCACTTCATCACATGTCAGGAAAGGCTCGCACTCGGCTCCGTTGAGAATCACGACCTCGGCCTTTTTGCCTTCCGGAATGGAAAGTTTCACCCGCGTCGGGAAAGTGGCCCCTCCGAGCCCGACCACTCCGGCATTGCCCACAATGTCTATGATTTCCTTGGGAGTCAACGCATCCACTTCATCCTGGGTGCGAGGTGAAAGAGCCTCTTCGGCTTCATCGACCGCCGTTTCTATATGCTCGGTGGCAATCACGACGGCCTCGCGCCAGAATCCCTGTGGATCGCGGAGCTTCTCGATGCGCTTCACAGTCCCGGCGACAGGGCTGTGCACCGGTGCGCTCACGAAAGCGGCAGCTTCGGCTATCATCTCGCCTGCCGACACGGATTGTCCGGGCTTCACGATGCATCTCGCCGGGACACCTATGCTTTCGGCAAGTTCAAGTCTTATCTCCGACGACACGCCTATTTCAACTATGGGCATGCCCGACGTAAGTTTGGAGGGCGCAGGATGTATGCCGCCCTTACGGAATGTCTTAAGTTTCATGATTCGGCTTCTTTCTTCGTTGGGATGAGGTCTCCTATATGGGTAATGCTGCCCCGAGGACATGCCGCCTCGCATTCGCCGCATCCGACACAAAGCTCTGGATTTATATGCGCTACGAAATCTTCCACGTCCACTGCACCGTGTTCGCACACACGTTTGCATTTGCCGCAGCCAATGCAGCTGATGGTGCATTCCTTCATAGCTAGCGCACCCTTGTCATGGTTCATACAAGTTACCCACACGATGGGTTTGTCGTCAATGACAGGCACAAGTTCAAGCAGCCCGCGAGGACATGTCTTCACACATTTGCCGCAGCCCACGCATTTTTCATGGTCCACGACAGCGATGCCGCTTTCAGAATCTATGTGAAGGGCATCGAAAATACAGGAAGCGACACAGTCGCCACGTCCAAGACACCCGTAGTTGCAGTCGGTCTCACCCTGATACAACGCACCCTCCATGGCACAGGAGGTTACACCGTCGTAATTGTTCACAATCTGACGCTCGCTGCATCCTCCGTTGCATTTCATCACTGCGACACGGCGTATTCCGGCCTTGGCTTCCAAGCCTACGATGACGGAAATCTTCTCCATTATGTCCTTTCCGGCACCTGTGCAGTTGAAGCCGTCTAGGCTGTCGGTCTCCGCACACGCTTTGGCAAACGCATGGCAGCCCGACATTCCGCAGCCGCCGCAGTTGGCACCGGGAAGCAACTCCTCTATTTCCGCTATTTTGGGATTCTCGTAAACATAAAACTTTTTGGCGACGAAATAAAGAACGATTGCCGCCAACACACCTATGCCGCCGATCACCAAGATTGTGGTTGATATAACACCCATACTGAATCTTTACGATTTCGAGTTTGCAGTAGCGGGAGCCTTTGCAAACTCCCTGATTTCATGATACTTGTTTATGGTCAGTCTATACTTTTGAAAGTCCAGACGAAAATTCACCGCAAAGTTAGTCAATCGTTCCCATTTCACCAACACTTTTGGAATATAAAAAAATCTCAGAACACGGCTCTTTCATTTAAGATTTCGTCTCATTCTCGACAAATGTGTTGTTTTATAGCGAGAGCAGTACGGACGGAGAGAGACTTTAACCTTTGATTTTCAAGAGAATAAGTGCAATAAAAATTTGGTCAAGTGGCAGATTTTTAGTAACTTTATAGGTGATAATCAAAGAGTTACGCTAAAAATGAAGCCACTTGACCAAGTCTGTTCGACTGACGCCTATGCGCCTGATCATTGTCTAGTCCGGAAAAGTGTTGACCGTCAGATTCAACATTTTTTAGTAAAATGTGTGAAGAAAACAAAAAATTCTGGGACGAATCTCAGATTTCGGCAATCAATGCCTGGCACAGCAGCGGAAAAAGTTTCAGTCAGATTGACGAGGAATACAATTTTGCGGTCGGGACATTGTTTACAATAGTAAAT
>CAJSYI010000053.1 GCA_910573745.1 Muribaculaceae bacterium
CAAGCGGGCAGCTCGTCTTCTGGCGGTAAACACGACGGTAAAAAATCAGGCGACCCGACCGGGTCACCTGATAATCTATGTCTCTTTTCAGAACAGCCGTTAGGGCTTTCGTTATCCCGAACTCGCGTTACGAGGCTTATTTCCATCCATTCGACTCATTCACTCCCGATGAGCGCGACGGCCTGAGGCAGAAGCTCCTTGTAGCTGCCAAAATGGAGAACGACTACGACAGGTACGCCGAAAAGATGGACGACATAGAGGAACAGATAAGCAGTCCGGAACCTCCGGCTCAGATAGAGAACAAGGCCCTCGTGCTTCCCTCGGAGGAACGGAGGCTGAAACTGATACGCCAGTGCCGCGCCTTCCGCGCCGTGGTGCTTGACAGGGCATCTACCCCGGCAGAGAAAGAGAAGGCGGCCAACAAGATAGAGGTTTACAAGAAGGAACTCTATGAGGCATCAATGCTTGTGAAGATTGACAAACAGATCGACCATATCGAGGAACAGAAACGCAGGCTTAAAGTCAGAAGCCTGTCGTTCAACTCCTATTACGAGTTCGCCCTTGAACGCATACCGCAGATAACCTCTCTTGAAAAGATACATTTCGACATACGCGACTTCGCGGCGATACTCAAGCAGTTCTACCGTGGCGGCGAGCTGGAGATGACGCTTAACTCCGACATAGACGCAAACCTTTTCGACGAGCGTTTCATAGTCTTTGAAATCGACAAGATTAAGGATGACCCCGTTCTTTTCCCTATCGTGGTGCTCATAATAATGGACGTGTTTCTCCAGAAAATGCGTATCAAGAAAGGGCGCAAGGCTCTTATAATCGAAGAGGCGTGGAAAGCAATAGCCTCACCCACAATGGCCGAGTATATCAAGTTTCTCTACAAGACCGTCAGGAAATTTCACGGTATCGCCGGGGTTGTCACTCAAGAGCTTAACGATGTGATAGACTCCCCGATTGTCAAGGAGGCAATTATCAACAATTCTGACGTGAAGATACTGCTTGACCAGTCAAAGTTCAAGGACAGATACGACGACATAGCGGCCATTCTCGGACTGACCCCCATACAGAAGCAGCAGATATTCACCATCAACGCGCTCAATAACAAGGAGGGTCGCAACTACTTCAAGGAGGTGTGGATATGCCGGGGCCAGAACTCGGACGTGTTCGGTGTCGAGGAGCCGCCGGAATGTTACTGGGCCTATACGACAGAGCGATCCGAAAAAGAGGCCTTGAAAATCTATCTCGCCCACTACGGCACCATGCAGGAGGCAATCACCCGTATCGAGACAGACCGCAAGAAAACCGGAATCGCGAAATACCTCGATTTCGCCCGGAAAGTCAACCAACACCAAAAAGTAATGACGCTATGGGAAAATCAATGACAAACGGAAATTCACAATGCCTTATGCGCAATCTATTGGCTACGACGGCTATATTGTTGTCCATTCATTCCGCCTCGGCATGGAAAGTGGTGATTGACCCTTACTGCCTAAAGGCGGTGACGACCAACCTCGCGACGCAAAAGTCGATAGAGGATCAGCACAACAAGAGGCTCGACTCCATATCATCCAAGCAGAACAAGCTGGAGCAGTACACTGTGAGCATGGCGACAATCACCGAGCTTTACAAGGTGACGATGGTGAACATATCCGGCTTCGGCACCGAGAGCAAATATTATGTGGAGATCGGGCTGTGCGCCTTCGATATTGTCAGGAGCGTGCCGGAACTGGTAAAGACCGTTGGCAAGGCAAACTTCGCTAACAAAGCTCTGTGCCTTAACGAACTCGGCAACCTCACGGCGCAGACACAGCAGCTCGTGGCCGACTTCATCAACATAGTCAACAACGGCAAGGTGAGGAACCCGCTCAAAGGAGCGGCCACCGCCGAAACCAAGTCCGACGGCTACAACTTCCTCGATCGCTACGACAGGCTGACGGTCGCCAACAAGATATATACCGACCTCCTGGAGATACGCTACAAGGTGCAGGCTATGATGGCGATGGCGCAATATGCCACAAAGGATGACCTTCTTTTCGCGATAGACCCGGAGGGTTGGGCCAACATGAAGGTGATGCAGAACCAGGTGGGTATGCTCATTCTCAACTGGAACGGGCTTAATATTATCAAACAGTGAGCCTATGACAGCGCAAAAGTTCCCGGCCATTATACTGATTGCTATTCTTCTTCCCTTTAAGTCACTCGCCTTCGACTTCCCCAAAGACCTCCCGACATTCGAGGCGCTTATGGCGCTTCACAAGGCGGTGAAGAAGGACGAGGACCAGGCACTCGCCCGTATAGCCACCAGCTTCGGCGAGCAGTCGCTTGTGACAAAGGGCGCGGAGAAGTTCAACGATGTGCGCTCGACGCTCGACACGAAGCTTAACAACGCCCACTCATACGTCGTGCTTGCCGCCGCAATATCATCCACCGCAAGCTCCCTTTATCTTCTTGCAAAGGAATACAAGGATTTTACCGCCAACACATACAAATATGTGTCGAAGAAGCCTTTTGTGGCATGGTACTATGCGGAGGCAAACGTGGCGATAGCGAGGGAGATAAAGCACGCTCAAAAGCTATATGCCACAGTTGCCGCCTCCGGCATAAACCTTATGAAAGCCTCGATGGACGAGAAGCTGAACCTGGTTATGACACTGAAAGACTCCATAGAGAATGCCCGGCGCATAATCGACAACGCCAACCTGTACTGCTACCTCGTGACCGACTGCGGTTGGAAACCCGACTACATCTGGGAGATACTGACCTCGGACGTCAAGGACGAGATCGTGACGGCGGTAATCGGCAGATGGAACAAATAATTGCCACAAATAAAACAACGCATATATGAGATTCAGAATTTTCACGCTGGCGGCGGTGGCCGCCCTGATAGCCGTGGCACCTGCGGCGTGTCCGGCCAAGACAAAGAAAATACACGACGACCAGAAGGAGAAGCAATGGCTCTCGATGGAGAACGGCCCGTGGTGGTTCGCCCCCGACTGGTACTATTATTTCCTGCACAAGAATTATTCCGGAGCGGAGATGTACTGGAAATGGGCCGGCTTCAAATCCGGCTACCGGGTGAGGTTCAAGGAGGAGAAATCCAATGTCAAGCGTATAATGCCCGTGCGCGTCACAGCCGAGGAGACCCAGCGGCAGAAACTCGCCAAGGTCGAGAAGGAACGCGTCCATGTCGAATCGCTCTACAAGGAGGAGCTGGCACGCGAGGCTGACCGTGCGGTAGATGTCACCTATTCCATATACAAAGATGAGTTCAGCCGTATGCAGGACTGCATCGCCGACGGATTGCTCTACTGCCTAAACAAGAGCAAGGGTAAGATGAAGTACCAGGTTGACGAGCTTTCGAGGCAGAACGAGGTAATATGCGCCAACATAGCCTACATACATAAACAGGGGGTGGGATATGGATTGGAGAACGCGAAGCGTCAGCAGGCATACGAAGAGGCAAAGACCGCTATGGGCGAGCTTGTGAGCCGCACGGCGAGGCTTGCGGCGGTGGCCGCAACACATTACTGATGGCCGGAAATGATAATGACGATGAAACAATAATCCGATAAATACAAAATTATGACTTTACTTTCAATATTATGCACGATGGGGCTTCCGGCCATCGACGAGAGCCTTGACAGGCTTCTTGTGGCGATGGAGGCTTTTCCGAATGTGGCGATTCTCGGCAACACCATCGGCTTCGCCCGTGTCCTCGGCCTGCTTCTCGCGCTGTGCGTCGGCTCCTACGAGTGCTGGATGATGATGCTCGGACGGCGCGGCATGGACGTGATGAAGCTGCTCAGGATAATAGGCATTTCCATGTGCATATCCTCTTCCTCATGGATATGCTCTGCCTTGCAGGTGCCGGGCAAGTCTTTGGAATCCACCACAAAGGCTATGGCTATGGCGAAAAACAGGGAAGTGGCGGCCCTGGAGCTGAAAGTGGCGCAGAAGCAGGGCGAATACCTTGAAAGGCTGCGTGCCGTACAGGATTCCATATCAACCGCCAAGCAGATAGCCGAAATCGGCGAGGACGCCAACTGGTGGGACAAGCTGATATACAATGTGGAGAATCTCGGAACAACAATCAACAACTACGCCCAACGCGCGGCGGTGGCCGCCGAGACAAAGGTAAGCGAATGGATTAACGACGTGATACGATTTGTCGGGGAGCTGATTTTCCAGATGTCCTATTACGGCATACTCGTGGCGCAGAGGATATTCATAGCGATAATGATTGTGTTCTGTCCGATAATGTTCGCCCTGTCGCTGGCCCCGCCTTGGAACTCGGCGTGGAGCCAGTGGATGTCGAAGTTCCTCTCCCTGACGCTGTGGGGGTTCGTGACCTATATGTGCCTTTACTATATCGACTTCATACTCTTGTATAATCTCCAGGAGGATTTGGTGGCATACAACCACCTCCTGCACGGCACGGTCAACTCGTGGGAGCAGATAGGCGCGCTCGGCTTGCAGGGCATAGGCTCCAACTGTATGTACGCGATGGGTATGCTCGTGGGGGCGTATATAATCCGCTTCGTCCCGGAGGTGGCCTCATGGCTCATTCCCGGCGGCATAAGCAGCGGCGCGGCATCCCCGGCAGGGTCGGTGGCTATGGGCGCGGCTACTATGGTCGGTTCCGCAGCAGGATCGGCTGTCGGCACCACTGTCGGACTTGGAGCGAAAGGCGTGAAATCCTTAGCAAAATAACACCTTATACAGTATGCTTATAAAATCACTTGAACAGAAAACGCGGCTCGCGCTTATGACGGTCATGGCGACCGTCGCGGGCTGTGTCCTGATATGCGGATTCACCGTATGGCGGTGCGTGTCGCTTGTCAGCGAGGAGCGTCAGCAGATATACATCCTCGACGGCGACATACCCTTCCTTGCGGAGCGTGCGAAGCTGGAATCCAACTTTATAATGGAGGCGAAGGCTCATATCCAGCTTTTCCACCAAACTGTTTATACTCTTTACATATCGTAAACCAAAGGAAGGTGTTGGAATGTAAATATGCTTTTATTCAGTTGTTTATCGGTTGTTAAGGTTATTGGTTGTGTTCCTTTGCTCTTCAAGATTATGTTTATTTTGTTACTTTAATTGCGACTAATTTGTTACTTTTGAAATTGTTTTGTAATTTTGTGTCTATAAAATGACCGATGAGTAACAAACAACTTTCGCATGGCTCTCCCCAAATCAAGAATCAATCTGAAATACAAGGATATAGACGGCGGACGCAAGTCCATCTACCTTGACTACTACAAGGGCGGAAAACGTGTCCGCGAGAGCATGCGACTGTATCTGTTACCCGAGACCGACCGCAAGGCGATTGCCGGGAACAAGACCGTGATGAGACAGGCCCGGGAAATTCTGCGCATAAGGCTGGAGGAACTTGCGGCTTCGGACAACGGTCTAGAGATTGAAGCCACGGTGCCGGACATTCCTCTTGCAAATATAATCAAAGATTATCATTCGGTGGTACTGGGGCGTGGTGACAAATCCACGGCAAGCAACATCATGGGGATGTATCGGGCGGTAAAGGCCTACCGGGGCGAGGATGTCATGCTGTCGGCTGTCGATGTGGAGTATTGCGACGGTCTTGTGGATTTCCTGCGCGACGAGTACCACAGCGTCCACGGTAAACTGAAAATGACAACCGCAAGGGCGTATATCTATCTTTTCAGCGCGGCGTTGAACCTCGCCGTGGAGAACGGGCTTATCCGGCGAAATCCTCTTTTCTTTGTGAAAATCCATGACCGAATAACCCGTGAGCGTCCGGAGAAGCTGCATTTGTCGGTTGACGAGATCAAGTTGCTTATGGACACCCAATGTCCGGTCATATCCCGTCCGCAGGTAAAGCAGGCATACATGCTCTCTGTCTTCACAGGGCTTACCGCCCCTGATGTTGCTGGGCTAAGGTGGAAGGACATCAAGACACCGCCCGATGGAAAAAGATCCGTATGGTGCGCGTCGCGGAAGATATTTGTTCCCCTTTCGTCAAACGCAGTGCGCTGGCTACCGGAGACATCCAACCGCCGGGGACTTGTGTTCAAGGGGCTTCCGAAGGACACCGAGACAAACAACATACTGAAACTATGGCAGAAGAAATCCGGAATTGAAAAGCGGCTCAATTTCACCCTTGCGAGAAACACATTCGCTTATCTGATTTTATCCGCCGGCGCGGATGTCGCCACATTCTGCTCACTCATGGGAATAGCATCGAAAAATGCCAAAGGCTATCTCGCCATGATTGATCGAAAACCTGCCCCGATGGAAGAAAAGCTCAAAGTATTGCAACTCGATTAAATCTCTCTATTTTATGGCACGACCAAAGAAAACAGTAAAGGCGAAAGAGCCTGTGAGAATCCGATTCAAGGAGCTGAAGAACGGCAACAAGTCGATCTATCTTGACATATACCGCGACGGCAAGCGTACATACGAGTTCCTGAAACTTTACATCGTCCCGGAACTCGATCCGGCGAGCCGTGCATTGAATGAGCATAATCTCGCCCTTGCCAACAAGGTCAAGGCAGACCGCATTATTCAGCTAACCAACAACGAGAAAGGTGTCACCAACTCCATGCTACACTCCCGTATGAGGCTGTTTGACCTGATAGACTTATACCATAAGTGGATTGATGAGAACGGCAAGTCTATGGGTCCGTCGGCTTTCAGCGGACTCAAAAAGGCGTTGACACAATTCCGGGGAGACGGGGTGACATTGAAACAAGCGGATAAAGACTTTTGCATTGCTTTCACCAACTTCCTGCGCAACGAATACAAGTCACGCACGAAGAAGCCTCTTGCAATCAACACAATCGCCTCCCTCACTGCCTCTTTGAGCGCGACATTCAACTGGGCTGTCAGGAATGACTATATAAAGGAGAACCCGTTTGACCGCATTTCGTCCAACGACCGTGTGTATCATGTCGAGAGCCAGCGCGACTATCTGGAGATTGACGAACTGAAACGCCTTATTGCCACCGACTGCCCGACACGCGAGCATGTGAAACGGGCATTCCTTTTCTCATGCTACTGTGGACTCCGAACGAGCGATATACGCGCCTTGCGATGGGGTCAGATCCACAAGGACGGCGAGCAGTGGCGCGTGTCCGTTGTCATGAAGAAAACCGACACTCCGATTTATCTACCCCTTTCGTCACAGGCTATGCGGTGGTTGCCGGAGCGAGGCGATGCCGGGGATGATGACAAGGTTTTCAGTCTGCCGACCACAAGCCGTGTCAGCATAATACTCGGCAACTGGGCGAAGGCAGCAGGTGTGAAGAAAGAAATCACTTTTCATGTGAGCCGCCACACCTTCGCCACCCTCATGCTGACGCTTGATGTTGACCTCTACACGACAAGCAAGCTGCTGGGCCACAAGAATATTGCCACAACTCAGATATACGCGAAAATCATCGACCAGAAGAAAGACGATGCCGTAAACCGCGTGGACGAGATTTTCAAGTGACACAAACAACTGATATAATTTGATGAAACGCGATTATCTATGAAAATATGCCAAATCCTCGGCATCCACGCAAAGGATTTGGCTTTAAGTATGAAAAAACTGTATGTTGTTTCAAAAGTTGTATGATAGCGTAAGGTACGCGCCCTGCATAAATGGTTTCTTGGGATAGAATTTCTCAAATGTGGTGCCATTGTAAGACAAATGTCTGTATTGACTATATATATCGAGATTAGACATCATATATCCGGCACTGAAACCGCATGGGCCTATATCCATATTAATGCCAAGTCTTACATCAATAGCAAACCATTGACCTTTATTGGTGCTGATGTTGTCATATTCCGTATGAGTCCAGTTTTGTGTTTTTTCGATACTCACCTGCTGGTACGGTACATTTAGCATGATGCCTGGTTCAGCATAGAGGCACCATTGCGTTTGCTTGAATCTGACACTCGGCGATTTCAATACGACCGATGGACGTAGATAGAAATTCGACGGTCTGTTATCATCCTCGTCAATATTCCAATTACTTCCTGATGCCCAACCATCATCATAATAATTCGACCAATAACCTAATGCTCCTCCTACGCCGACAAACTTACAGAACATATAATTATACGACATTTCAAGTGAATATGAATCCGAAGATGTCAGTGTTCCGCTAAAGGCAGCCCTGTTATGAGTGAAATATTCATCATCGGCCTTTATTGGGAACGTGGTTATTATTACCAATAGCACGATCAAATAGAATCGTTGAAATCCTATATCTTTCATCGCTTGCCATTTTTTATCTGCGACATAGCCTTATTGTATTCAGCTTCCACTTTGCCAACTTTTATTGTTCCATTGTCAAAAAGTCGGAGAATGAAGTCGTTGAGCGATTCTTCCTTCCCCTTATCAAGAAGATGTACATATATTATTGGAGCAAGCACAAGGCTCCCATCGACATATTCGTTAAATTCATCATACACCCCCTTAATATCCCTCCGACCAATGTTATGGGATATGAAAACCTCGGATGCCACTACAAAAGCCTCATTGCGACCTTCGTTGTGGCTTCGGGCTACTATTTCTTTCTCTCGGTAGAAATCATCGGACATAAGTTCATCAAGTCTTTTCATAAGTTCCTCTGAAATCGAAAGCCTATGAAGATTTTCATGGGTATAGACCTTCAGGAAATCAAGACGGAATTTCTTTTCAAGTTCCGGATCCAGCAGTAGCGGAGTGCAGCAGAAAGATTCGTCGGACAGGTTAAAGGCATTATCAATGTTGAGGATATAGATGTTGGAATGGACTTGAGGCAGAACCTCCGATCTGGAAAACTCCGTCAAGGCATCGTGTATGCCGTCAAGCGTTTCATCGGACACTGGATAAGAATTTATATATCTCTCAAGTACAGGCTTGACTTCATTGTCCCAATAATCGGAGTATCCGGCATCATATAGCCTCGACAGGCAGTAGGCAAGTTCAGGTTGTAAGCCGATGATATTCTCAATCCAGCCTGCATTGGTGTGCGCAAGCGAATCATTGGAAACCATTTCCCTGAAGAATGTGACACAATTATCTGCATTATCCTTGTCTCCCCCAAATGATGAATACAAATTACATAGCTTGGAGGCTGTCACATTATCATTCACATGTTGCAATTTCCGGATAAAGGCAGAATCCGATGCAAGATGGGAGAACTGAGTCAGATTTTTTATCTTGTCAAAATACTGCAACGACGCAATCAGATCGAAGCATCGGGATGTCGTAAAAAGCCTGGTGGCAGGGCGCGTTTCCGCCGAGACGGAAGCGATAAATCCTACGACTATTAAAATACAGACATATAATCTTTTCATCATCGAATCTTTTTACCCCAATAATATGTGTTCCAGTTATCACGGGCATATCCGTCTCTGCCACACTTGAATGAATCCGGGCTGGCCCCATCTATCTTTTCTCCATCAAAATAAACGTTCCATGTATCCTTGGCGTAACCGTCACGGAGAACTTTGAAACTATCAGTTGACGCTCCGCTTATCTTAATGCCGCCGTAATAGACATTCCATGTGTCTTTAGCATACCAGTCTTTAAGTACGTTAAAACTGTCAGTGGAAGCTCCCTCAATCTTGTATCCGTTATAATATACATTCCATGTGTCCTTTGCATATCCGTAGCCCAATACCTTGAAGGAATTAGCCGAGGCACCATCGATCTTGACGCCGCAGTAATACACAGTCCAGGTATCCTTGGCGTATCCGTCACGCAGAATTGAAAAACTCGATTTCGAGGCACCCTCTATTTTTCGACCGTCAAAATATACATCGTTATTCCCGACATAATATTGTGGTCGATGATGCCGACATTCACGTCTGTTTCCATGAGCATCATAATCCCTCTGTGCAACGCAAGGCATGGCGATAAATGCCACCAGCAAGGATATTAATAAGATATACCGTATTTGTCTCATGTTGTTTCTTTTGTAACTATTCAGCGGACACGCCGATGTAGTCGCCGTTTAGAAAAGGGCGAGGATTGCGTTGTAGGGCGAGTTGCCGTGCTTCTTGGTTGTCTCGACGATTGAATGCAGATCCATAAAGGCATCGGCACCGAGGTCTGAACGGAAGCAACCGGAGTTTTTGAGTTTGATTTTCAACTTTCTTATTCCACGTTCTGAGGCGTTGTTGTCCGGCGGTATTGCCGGGTCTCGTAGAAAGTTGAAGATGTAGTCACGGCATTTCAGCAAGCCGTTCTTGAAAGTGGTAAACTTTTCGTTGAGCCTTGATAAATTTTCATCAATGAGATTGTCAAGGCGGTCAATCCATGACTGAGGGTCAATCGACTCCGTCGGCTTCTGATTTCGTTCATGTATCGCTTCCTGAAAGAGGCCTTCCACCGATCCGGACCACTGCTGCCCCTTGTCAAGTTCGTTGAGATACTGGCATTCGCGAAGCAGATGCGCCAGGCACACCTGATGATTTAGAAAATGAAGTGCGAAGTATGCGCTGTGACGGTCGGTCACTGCGGTCATGCGTTCGAGCGAATCGCCAAAACGGTCTTCAAGTTCCCGCCCTTTGCGGCTATTGCCATGGAACACAAGTGTAAAATACACTGTCTGCGCTATCCACGCCCAGTCAAGACGTTTGTTGCAGTAGCAACCCGATTCATCAAAACCGACTACAGATGACTGCATTATATACTCCTTGATTTTCTCAATGGCAGGAGCCGCAGCCTTTTTTGCTTCGTTGATCCAGTTTACCATAGAACCCTGACTAATCACAAGACCGAAAACTTCCTTGAAAAAGGAAGCAATACGGTTATATGGCAAAAACTGAACCGTCGAAAGGTAGACAACCAGGCCCTTTACTGAAGCGTCATACACAACGGCATTGGAACGACGACGTTCAAAATGGGATTTGACACGCTTGCCGCAAACACGGCATATCGTGACGTAATGCCTGACCTCCGTTACCTGCGGCTTAAGCTCTGGCAATGAGATTATCTGTGTAATGTAATCGAGTTCGGTATCGCACCCGGCCAATGGCTCACCGCATTCATCACATATATCAGACTTTTTATCGATAGTATTGTCTACTGAATCGTTCAATTCGAGAGTGCTCCCGTCATGGCCCGGCTGGCCTCCGGGCTTTCTGCCCGATGGTTTGCGCAGGGACTTTGTACGACGGACAATCTCGTCTCTCATCTGCTCTTTTGACGGAGGTGTGCTGCTGTTGCCGGAGTTCTTAGGTGGCTCCTCATATTTTGAAAGGCGCTTGCGAAGTTCCTCATTCTCCTTATCCTTCTTTTTGAGCATCCGCTCAAGGGATTGAATTTTCTTGAGTTGAGCCTGTCCGTTCCGGCTAATCTGACATATTGTCGCATGCTGAGAGTCGATGGTTTTCTGCATCGACTCAATCTGGGCGGATAATCCGCGCAGCACTTCTGCCATGTCATTAACCTGCTGTTTCACAGATACAAAGATACAAAACTTATTTGACTTTACCAAATAAAATTGCCGCTAATTTCTATAAAACCAGCAGGTTAAACGCCCCTATCGGTATAACGTCTATTCAACATTATCGCTGTAGCGTGTCCGCTGAATAGTTACTTTCTTTTCTTATTTAGACTGACGTGAATTGTAACAGATTAATCATTTCATTTAGCCTCGACAAGAAGATAATACTCTTCAAGAGAGGTATCGGACGGCAATTCGTGGAGAAGCAATATTCTGGTGGTCTTGTTTTCCCAGAAAAGCTCACCCTCGACGCCTTCCGGGACACAGTTGAATGACTGGATCTTATTCTTTGCAGATACACCTTCTCCTATATTCTCCCTCATGAGCTTTACCAAGACTTCTCTTGATATAGACAGGTATTCACTGTCTGGAAGAGATTTATTATTCCGTGCATGAATCTCACTATACCGTGTGCCATTGATCTCACGTGTATCCATGACACTGTATTCGCGGCTCTTGTCAAGGAGGCAATATACACCCATGTTTCGGGGATTGGCTATACAGATGCTGCCTTTAGTCCAGTCGAAGCACAGGAAATCACGCTCGTATCTGTCAATTCTAATCGAATCGGAATATATGACCTTGCCATCGTAGTATCCCTTGAGATAGCTTTTCATACTTCCGGGTGTGAAGAAATGCGATGACCATTGGGCAGTGAAATGTTCCTCAGAACTGCTGTCACTGGTTTTTCGCTCATAGATACGGACTGTATTCGGCATACCCTCGGCACTCCATACGATTGAGTCATACGACTGTACAAATTCCGGAAACCCAAAGGGATTGTATCTGTCGAGATAGTCCCGAATTTGAAACGCAAGATTGTCAAATGGTGCGGGAACCCGGAAATCATCATACATAAATGGTGTTAATCCCGCCTTTACGAGTTTGAAGCGGTATTTGTCAGGCAACTCTTCGGGTTCATCCGGCTTAGTGGAAGAAAGAGCCCTTTGGGTAACTGTGACAGTACCTTTATTCCAGCTCTTTCCTTTATAGACTGTAAATTCAAGGGTGCCGGTCTGTGAAGTTTCTCCAAGATTATTTGTGAGCAGAATTTTAATTCGTTTGTCGCCGGAAGTTACCATTCCTATATCGGGAACAGCCGTGACTCTAAAACAGTCATAGTCACCAATGATGTCGATGCTTATGTATTGTTGATTGCCAGGCACGATGATTTCGCAGTCGTGAATTCCCATTGCCAGCTCTCCTTCTCCTTCCAACTGCACGGCAAGAGAGAAGAGATCAGCTTCATGGTCGGGTTCGTCGTCACTACAGCCTGCGAATATAAGACACGCGACCAATGACATTATTGTGAGTAGCTTATTCATACGTGTTCACATAAAATGTTTGAGAATGAAATTAATTATTCGCCATCGGCGAGTGACAATAAGCCTTTTTTGCTTCTTGTCAATTGCCTTGATTATTTTTCGACAGACCTTATCAAGAGGCATTACCCAGAACAGTCCTTCTCCTTTTGCCATACGGGTATCAACCAGTCCGGGACGAATCTCTGTGACAATTATATCCGTTCCTTTGGATTTGTTCTGCAAAGATTTCGTGTAATTTATCTGAAATGCCTTTGATGCGCTATATGATGGGGCAATAGGAGTAGGCTGTAATCCACCAACAGAGGTAATGGTAACAAGATGACCTGATTTCTGCCGTTCAAAGAGCCTGTAAATTGATGCTACGGTATTAGCCCAACCCATTACGTTTACAGAAAGAGTGGATAACTCTGTCTCGACATCCAACTTCGGATTAAGTTCTCCAATTCCTGCGCATATAATAGCCAAATCAATGTGTCGATGTTTGCGAATGATAGATTCCAAAGCGTTATCAAATGAGTCCGTTTGAGAAATATCACACACAACCGGCAGTGTATGTTCAGGACAATTTCGCGCCATATTGTCAAGCAGTTCTTTTCTTCTGCCGACGACGATTACATTATGTCCACTTGAAACATAATGCTCCCAAAGTCTGCGTCCGATGCCGGATGTAGCTCCTATAATTAGAATATTCATATTCCTATTTAATTATCGCGGAGTTCGCGCCTGACTGTTCGCCGACTTCATTGCCGCGCTGCACTTTTTTGCCGTAACCAAAAGTATAAGTCGCAGTTATATTGATACGAAAGTGGGATGATGTACCGATATTTTCTCTATATTCTGTATATAGCGGCGATTCTGTAACTATATCTGCACTGTTCCAACCCTTATTAAAAAAGTTTGCCGCCATTACCCTGACATTCCAGTCGGAATTAGCCCAGCCCACTGTAAGGCTGTGAAAGTTTCTATCTTTGTAAATTTGCGGTGATGAGGTGAACATCTGCTTACCGGATGACTGATAATATGCCTGAAAGTAGAAACTGTTGAGATAATATGTCGCTTGGGCTGTTATAGTGAAGGGATTATACGACTTATTATATATGCCGGTAGATTTGTAGAAAGACTGTTTGGGGCTTGCATAGAGTTGAAGTTTTCCTCCGAGCAGTTTCCAGTTTGCGGCAAGTCCTATTTCCTCTTTGATATAATTGCCACTGTTGTGGTAGTTTCTGATGAGAGCCTGACCGTTATTATATGGCTCATATATTATAATCTGTCGGTCAAAGTATTCCAAAAAATTACTAAAAGCGCTCATGCCGAAAGCGTTTGTCGGCATCCATGTATAGGCAACATTTAGTGTTACATGTCTGCTGTTTTTAAGCAGCGGATTACCGGTTATATACATATATTCATTTTCTTGCAGAATATCTGATGCCTTCTGGTTTATACCCGGGCTATTGGTGGCATATTGGAAATAAGCAGAAAAAGCATTTTTGGAGTTTGGCGAGAAACGAAGGTTGATATGTGTGAACGGATATGTGTCATTATATTTCTCCCCGTTAATGTCACTCCCTTCCCAACAAACTCCGGCATCAGCATAGAGGCTTATCTTTTGGGTCTGAAAATTATAGCATAGCATACCGGCGGCAAACGCATTGTGGAAGCGGTCATAATAGCTGTTTGTCCCGGAATAACGTAGCCGATTGATGTTGTCACCGCCATTGACTCCGAGCATAGCTGTGTGTTTCTGACCGATACGTTTTTGCAAATAAGCGTCGACGCGATAGTTATAGGCGTTTTCACGTGCGTTTCTGACAATTTCGGGAGTGGTAGAGGTAGAATATGTCAGATAGTCATTGCTGTGCATATAATTGAAACGCGGAGAAATATCTATCGAAAACTGATTAGGCAATGAGAAGAAGAAAGAGCCTTGATATGCGAGAGAGTTGTTACGGTTTGGATTGCTCCTGTTGAAAGTATAGTTTTGCTCACTACCCGGATGATAGGATAGATTACCTCGCTGGTCATAGACAGGAACGCTCAAATGTGTAAAACCTACTGTATTGCGTATCTGTATCTTTTCGGAAGAGTAAGTGGCTCTAAAAGTAAGAGGATATTGGTTCTGTTTATAATGCGAACCGTCAAGTGTTTCTGTTCGGGTTAGTTGATAATCCTTACCGTCTGCATCTTTGAGTGAATAGATCCCTTTTACGTTGTTTCCGATATTGTGGTTATTCCAATTGTTGGCTCCAACATAAAGGTCGTAAGTCATTTTCTTGTAAGAGAATTTTGAGAAAATGTTGTTGCGGCTTGAAAAGCCGACAAGGAAGTTTTCGTTTGTTGTCAGCTTTGTGTAACCACCATAAGCATATTCCTGAACAATAATATTAATTACACGCTGAGCACCTCGGAAACGAGGGTCAGTAGGAAATTCAAGATACTCGACTTTTTTCACGTCGGGAGTCCGCAGCCCTTCCATTTCCTCCTTTGATGCTTCGAGGAAATTTATAAAAATAGCCACCTCTCCACCGGCATTGTCAGTAACTGCTTCACTGACGGGATTTATTTGAATTTGAGACATAGCCATCTGACGCAAAAGATCGACTGCATTTTGTGAGGCGTTCTTTTGCTTGCCGGTTGGGATATAGGTTATCGAGGTCGGGGAGGTGCGTTGCATTTGCGCTTCGACAACAACCTCGTCAAGATGCTGTGTTTTGATGCTGTCGGGCGTTTCAGTCTGCGCGATTGCTGCAATCGCAAGAGAGGCGCAAAATATTGATGTGATGATTCGATTTATCATATTAAATCCTATTTGAAGTGCAAATATCGCCAAAATCTCCCGTTTGAAACTGAACAAATGTTCAATTCAGTCATTTTTATCCCCTTTTTCCTGCGATTTTTTTATTCTTAGAAGGTGCTGAGGAGAAATTTGGAGGTATGAAGCTAATTCCTTGAGCTTGATTTTGGAAACGATATCGGGGTATGAAGCTGCGAATTTACAATATCGTTCTGTCGGCGAAAGGACATATAGTTCAAGCAACCGGGTATAACACATTCTGAAAAGGGCATCTGATGCTGTGTAAAGGAAATTTGGCTCTGTTTGACACAACTTTTCCAACGCATATACGAATGGAAGTTGAAGCACTTCAGTCCGCACGGAAGCCACTTGTGATGCTAACGCAGGGATTCTCCTTACGCCATTATTGAAGTCGGTAACAAATTCACCTGTCATGGCAAGACCAACCACCGCTTCACTGCCATCAGATTTCAGACAGGTGTATCGACAATAGCCCGATTTCACAAGGGATATATGCCTCTCAATATCACCTTGATGAAGCAGGTACTCACCCTTCTCGTAAATTACAGGCTTACCCTCACCCTCGCATAGTTCTATGAGACCGGCGAGATTGACCTGCGACCTATATGAATTGAATAATTCTGCCAATTTCTTCCAAAATCGCCGCAGTCAGCTCCAAACGGCTACTATATGATATGAAAAGCGCGAGCCAACTATGCACGTCCAAACTGATGGTCCTGAGAAAACCAATGATGCAGATGTAACAATAGCAGCCCACGCTATATGCGTGAGAACCACTATGCTATCTCTTGCATCAAAACTAAAAGTTTCTCAGGTTTTCAGTTTGCAAGACGCATAACGCTTTGTCTAGTCCGGAAAAGTGTTGACCGTCAGATTCAACATTTTTTAGTAAAATGTGTGAAGAAAACAAAAAATTCTGGGACGAATCTCAGATTTCGGCAATCAATGCCTGGCACAGCAGCGGAAAAAGTTTCAGTCAGATTGACGAGGAATACAATTTTGCGGTCGGGACATTGTTTACAATAGTAAAT
>CAJSYI010000054.1 GCA_910573745.1 Muribaculaceae bacterium
CCCCGGGGCATCGAGCCCCGGAGGATTTTACCCCAACCTCGGGGATCTCAGGCTCATACCTGCATGTCTCCACAGTCTTCGGACTGTTTAACATTCATTCATAATCTCAAACCCTCTGACCCGTCAATATTTTTCAGGACGCCACACCATATTCATTGTATCACATCAAGAATAGCGGATATATTGTCTTGAAGATATAAAGACTGTATGACTTGAATAGATTAAGACCCCATGTCTTTATGATACGCAGGTCACATCTTTTGGCAATATATAATCTTATAGATAGTATCCTTGCAAGTCCGCAAATATTGAAAACATACCCCTTTTATCGCTTGTATGATTATTTACCGCATGGCTTGATGTCTTTAAGTCTTACAATCTTGATATAACCGGGTCTTGAAACATTAAAGGTGTCCAAAGTTAATGCCTGTATGTCACGGGGTGCCTAACTTCGTGGCCGGAGTGAACGATGGGGAGTAATAGCCCTGTCGTGCAGAGATTGGGTAGCAAGTTGTGCTTTTCTCCGTACAAAACCGAGTTTTGCCCGTGGAAAAGCGACTTGCCGACCACTGCGCGGCGGTGGAGAATCACATCGTTCCTCGTGAATTAATGATATGGATATGAAGCAGCGAACTGAAAGATTTGAAATGAGGCTTACGCCTGAGGAAATTGCCGGAATCCGTGAAAAATCGAAACGCTACCACAGCGTGAGCAACTTTATAAGGATGGCAGTCAACGAGTTTTCGGATACCGATGCAAAGACGCGCCTTGAATTGTGTAACGACACAGCCCGGCTGTGCCGCAAATTCCAAGATGAGCTGTCCTGGATGGGAAGCAATCTGAATCAGGCTGTCAAACGAGCCAACGAACTTGCCGTAGCCGGCATCCTGTCCGAGAGTTATTTCAGGGATAATCTATCCCCCCTGATTGAAAAAGTATCGAGGCTCGTGGTGTCGATAAAGGAGGAACAGGCTCACATTGCCAAGAAAGCGACAAGGCTACGCTCTTAGCCGCAAGTCATACAGTCTGTCTTACATTATCGGCTCAAAACATATAGAGATAATGGTTTCAAGACATATAGAGATCTAAACATAATATATGATAGCTACAATACTTCCGTCAAGTTCCAACTTTCACGCAGTTGCATATAATGAGAAAAAGGTGGCCCTGGGAGTGGCACGCCTTCTTGAGATGAGCAATTTCGGCCATGTCGGGGTACTCTCACAGCCGACACCGAAAGAGCTTCAGGACTATTTGATAGCCTACTCTTCCCGAAATTCGAGAATCAAAAAAGCCCAGTTCCATCTGGCCATATCCTGCAAAGGACATGAAAAATCGGAAGATGAGCTGCTGGATTTCGCCCACAGGTATCTCGGTGAAATGGGATATGGAAGCGAGGGGCAGCCTTTGCTGGTATATTCACATACCGATACCGACAACACACATATACATATAATCACCTCCCGCATTTCTCCAGACGGAAAGAAAATCAGCGACCACCATGAAAGGGTTAGGTCACAAGCTGTGTTGAACAGGCTTGTCGGAAATGATGTAAAGGCAAAGGCCGGTGAGGATCTTGCAGCCTCACTGACCTATACATTCTCCACATTCGCGCAATACAAGGCCCTGATGTCCTCGATGGGCTATGAGGTGTATGAGAAGAACGATGTTGTGTATATCAAGCGCGACGGTGCAGTGCAGGTAAAGATTAACTTTGCCGAGATAAGCGACAGATTCCAGAGGGTCAGTGTTGACGACAAACGCAGGAGGCAGTTGTGGGCCATGCTGCGGAAATACCGGGATGTAAGCTCCGACCGCCGGGAACTACAGGATGCGGTTAAACGCAAGCTGGGAATTGATCTCGTTTTCTTCGGACGCTCTGACAATCCCTATGGCTACATGATAGTGGATCATGCGAACAAAACCGTATATAACGGCGCATGGGTGTTGTCTATAAAATCACTTCTTGATTTCTCCACACCGGAAGAAAAACTCGCACGTATCGACGCTTTCATTGACAGGCTGCTGGAGGATAATCCGACAATAGACACATGGGCCATCAACAAAAAACTATTCCGCAGTAACGCATACATAAGACGAGGCGTGATATATTGCGGAGGAATCACACGGCCGCTAAAGGATTTTATGGCCTCCACAATTCTACGGAATGACAAGATTCGGAGGATAGAGTCTTTCCATCCCGGCTCAGCGTCCGAGCGCGACCTGCTCTGCCGTATATATAAGGTGAATACTCCGGAACTTGTAAGGCTCACCCCGTCACGAGATAACGGCTACCATGACGCGGTGAATAACCTGAACCTGCTCTTTGATGATGACAGTATAACAAATCTCCGTGCCGCCATACGTTCTTCAGGGTTCCACATCAGACATGAAGGCGATGAATGGTTCGCAATAGATTTTTCATCAAAAACAATCATCAATCTTTCGGAAGTCGGATTTGACACCCGTAAGCTCGAATACAGGAGATTTGAAAAACTCCGTCGCAGACAATCAACTGAAAAGCCTCGTGACAAAACAACCGGACGCGGCATAAGAGGTATGCGTGACGCGGCTTCCGGACGTGGGGAAAACCGTGAGTGGGAAGTTGGCTACCGTGGCGACTATAACCGCATAGATGATGAAAACAGCATAAAGATGTGACAAGGGATTTTGTCACCATACCGCGATTGCGACATAAAGCCTTGCAGACAGCAGTATATGATGTCTGCAAGGCTTTATCCTTTTATGACTGCAAAACTGTATCACAATAAAGTCCCAAGATTTGAAGAAAGGTGTCCAAAGTTACATATCGCGATGAAGCACCGTGGTAATTTTGCCATATGAATCATTGAACCAGGGTGTAATGGACGAATCAATAATCATAACATTTGCCAATCAGAAAGGGGGCGTAGGGAAAACAACTCTATGCGTCACTTTTGCCAACTATCTTGTAAAGAAGGGGCTCCCGGTGATTGTCATTGACTGCGATTCGCAGGAGAGTCTGGCGCAACGGCGTGAGAGCGACCTGAAACGCTATCCTTCGGGAGATACCGCCATCCCCTATGAGGTTCTTCCTTTTTCATTGAATAAGGAAGAAGCCCTATTCGGGTTCATAGGCAACATCCGCAAAACACGGTGTGTGGCAATATTCGATTCTCCAGGGAATCTAAAACAGCAGGGACTCGTGACATTGTTCGCCAACTCCGACTATATAATTTGTCCCTACCACTACGACAGGACCACCATCCCCTCGACCGCCACATTCATCGCATTTCTGCAAAAGCTGAAAAACGTCATGGCCGGGAAAATGAACGCCCGTCTGATTCTCGTGCCGAACCGACATGACGCGAGGGTCGGACGCCGTAGCGAGCTTATGCTGTGGGAGGAAACAAGGGAAACATTCAGCCGCTATGGTCTTGTGACTCCTAAAATCAATTCAAGGGCAGATATGGAACGCTTCTGCACATTATCGGATCTGGACGGACAATTAGAGGTCACACAGGCCGCTTTCGACACAATCTTCAAAGAAATATTCGGACACATCGAAGCTGACACTGAAAATGGATAACAATAATTTCCCTGATATAGACGGACTGCTCGGAAGCATCCGTAATGTGGCTACGCCTGTCGGCCATGCTGCCGGAACAACTACGTCGCGTGAGGCTGCCGGGATACAGGAACCCGGTAATACTGCCGAATCCTGCATCAATATTGATGCCGCAGATCCGGTATGGGAGGCTTTCATGGAAAACCTTTCGTCCTACGGTTTTCGTGAACGGAAAGACGAGCGGAAGGTCTGCATGATTGACAAGGATATTGCCGACTCCCTCGATGAGTGCGACATCGACCGCAAATGCCGCTCCGACGTAATCAATGCCATCGTGAGGACATTCATAACAGCATTCCTTCCCCGGCTAAGGACTTATAGAAAGAAAAACAAGTCACTGCTTGACAAAAACGACAATATATGAAAAGAAAAAACTGGACTGAGGCTGAAACCACTTATCTCATGGAGAACTACCCGGCTATATCGGACACGGTTATGGCCGCACGGCTCGGCGTATCCCGCAGGACATTATCGAACAAGGCTCATGAGCTTGGTCTTGACAAGGGCATCAACCCGGAATGGCTGGAGCGCGCTGAAAAAGTGCGCGGGCTTTACAGCTCACGCTCATATACTGAAATCGCGTTGGAAACCGGCATCCCCCTACGTTCCGTCGCAAGGATCATTTCCAAACTGGGGCTTAACCGTTCAAAAAGAGAGGAGAACCGAATACGCTCACGTATAAGGAGAAACATTACCGACCGGGAGAAACGGCGCGTCATCTTCGGGCTCGCCCCTCTGACGAGAATAAAGGTTGTCACCAACAAGCACCGGATAAAGTTGCGGCACGCCTTGAAGAAAGCCGGATATATAGTACAGCGCGGCCAGAATGTGATGTATTATCATCCGGAAATGGAGCGCGACCATCGGCGCGAGAATGCCGGAAGAAGCGTCGGCCTCAGCTTTGAGCCGTGGGAAACAATAGATAACAAACTATGCGTAAAGCTCTGACACTATGACATACGGACAAATCATAACGCTGCTGTTCATTCTGCTGATTCTATATTATGCAGGTCTGGTAACTATGGATATTATGGCCGCAAAACGAATGAAAGCATCCGAGGAAGCCAAAAACGAGGAAGCCGAAATTGACATATCCGGACTTGCGGGCGGTTTTGAACCAGTTGAGATCAATCGCGACAATTCCCGGCCCACGACAGTACCGCAGAATATGGGTGCGGTCAGGTATAAGGAGCCTGTAATGACAAACGGCTATCCCGTAGATAGCCTGATAAGCAAGACAAAAAATGCCATTGAATCCGGTAGATATGACGACCTCGACAATCTTGTATATAAGTGTGAGGCGGCATAACTCTTGCCCCGGCCACCGGCCTGACTTATCACTATGTAAATAAATCCCATTCTACTCTCTCTTTATAATACTGCCTTTATCGCCCGAAGCTGTCTTTAACGCCCTGCATTGCCTTTACCGCCCGATAACTTTTTTCAAAAACGAATATCATCGCAAATGCAGAAGATTAAAACAAAATGCCTGAGGGCGTTGGCTCGTTTCAGCCGCTCAGGGTTCGCCCGCAAGGGCACGCTCGCGCTCGCCGCCGTGACCGTGGCCGTCGGCAACGCTATGGCCGCCAGCAAGGGTGCCGCAGGCTTCACGAAAGCCACGCAGGAGGTCAGCTCCTACCAGACCCCGGTTTCCAATCTTATGAAGGCAATCGCAGCCGTAATTGTCTTGGTAGGAGCTTTTAACGTCTATTTCAAGATGCAAAACGGCGACCAGGACGTGAAGAAAACCATCATGCTCACCATCGGCGGATGTATCGCGTTCATCGCCTTGAGTGAGGCGTTGCCCCTATTCTTCAAGTAGCCGGAAGCGGAAAACCATACATTCATGGCGGCATACAACGACGGCTACCCTGTTTTCAAAGGGTTACAGAAACCACTGGAGTTCATGGGAATCCGTGGACGCTTCCTGACGCTTGCGGCAGCGGCGATAGGCGTGTCATTCGTGGGATTCATCGTGTTCTCAATCGCGCTGGGGAAGCTCGCCGGGTTTGTCGCCATGCTTGTCATGGCCGCCGTCGGGCTGGTGACAATCTATGTCAAACAGCGCGGCGGACTCCACAACAAGAAACGTGACCGTGGAATTTTCATTTATCACAACCTGTTCAAACGCTGACAGATGGCAAAAACGCATAAAAAAGTCTTTGACGGCATATTCGCCCAACTGGAGGAAACGGACGGCGACGTTGTGCTGTTCGACGCCAAGGGCTCCCCCTCGGTGATATTCTCAATGACTAATCCGGTGCCGCGCCTATGCACCGACCCGGAGCGTTATATGCTCTTTCAGGATGTCCTCGCAAACATAGTGCAGACCCTCGGCGAAGGGTACGCCCTTCAGAAGCAGGACATATTCTGCCGCCAGAGCTACCACCACGAGATACCCGACGGCGCGGAATACCTGACACGCAGCTATTTCGCATACTTCGATGGACGCGGGTACACCGAGATAAAGACATATCTCATAATAACGCAGGAAGCTCCCAAAGGGCAGTTCGTACAGTACGACCCCAAGCGGTGGCTCGACTTTCATTCCAAGGTGTCAAAGGTGGACGACATACTTTCCGAGAAAGGTATCCGGCACCGCAGGCTCTCCAAGCCGGAGGTCGCCGAGTACATACACCGCTTCATGGCCTTACACTTCAGGCACGGGGCTTTCTCCATGACCAATTTCAAGGCCTCCGACGAATATCTCAGGACAGGGAACCGCATAATCCGCTCGTATCCTCTGGTGGATATAGACGAGATAAACCTGCCGTCGGTGGTGAGGCCATATACCGAAACAAGCGTCAACGGCTACCCGATAGCCACCGACGTGCTGTCGTTTCTCGCTGAGGTGCCGCACGCCGACTGCGTGGTGTTCAACCAGGTGGTGCAGATACCGGGGCAGCGGAAACTGCTCCGCAAGCTCCAAGGTAAGGCGAAGCGTCACGGCTCGATGCCCGACCCCAGCAATAAAATCGCCAAGGCTGACATCGAGGAGGTGCTGAACATCCTGGCTGTGGATTCATCATTGCTTGTAAATACAAACTTCAACATCATAGTGAGCTGCGCCCCGGACAAGGTTACTCCCGTGACTTCGTACCTCGAAACCAAGCTCTACGAGTGCGGCATAATGCCGTCGCGCACGGCCTACAACCAGCTTGAGCTTTTCATCGACTCCTTTCCGGGCAACGCCTACGGCTTCAACCCCGACTACGACCTCTTCCTCACGTTATCGGACGCCACCCTGTGCCTCTTTTTCAAGGAACACCTCAAAGGATGCGAGGACACGCCTCTCACTACCTATTACACCGACCGCCGGGGGCTACCGGTGTGCATCGACATAACCGGCAAAGAAGGCAAGGTAAAGATGACCGACAACGCCAACTTCTTCTGCATCGGGCCTTCGGGCAGCGGCAAGAGTTTCCACATGGAGAAAAAATGCCCCAAACGGAGGCATAAGAGGCTCAAACGGATTGAGCGTAATGCGCTCATATTTAGATAGCTATATTTAACAATTCAAAATTTTCGCTCTTTCAAATTCGACCCTTTCGGAGTATTTTTGTACCGCATTTGGGTCTCGGAGGGAGGGACACACGGTTCGACTTTCTTTCAGCGTCGTTCAAGATGGTTCAAGATAAAATCAGCCGTTTTTGCCCCTTTTTCACCCCTTTTCCGAGGCTCTGCGACAGCAAGAATACAAACCCTTAAAAGAGCCGTATCATGCAGACAGCGACAGCCGTAAGGCAAACGACAGCGAGAGCGACAAAGAGAGTTTCGGAGAAAGAGATACTCCGTCACGAGTTCCTGACAATAGCGGAAGTTGCAATTCTTCTGCGAGTGAGCGAAAGGACAGTCTATAATCTGATTTATCAAGGCACACTCCGGGCTACCAAAGTGACAAGCCGGGTTACCATAATACCTAAGGATGATTTTTGCAACATGATCAAGATAAACGAATACAACCGCACCTCTGAGAGCAGCCGACAGCAGGGAAAAGAAGATAAACCTCTCTCCCTGCCGGTTGCCAAGACCGTGAAAAAAGCGGCGGCGCAGGAAGCACCCAAACCGCGCCGCCCGCGTAGCAAGCCGAAATCCGAGCTGAAACCGTCCACCGACTACAAGCAATCGGTCAAGGACACATTCATTGACAGCACGGAGCTGACGGAGCCTGTATATACGATGGAGGAAATCTGCAAGAAATACAGCTACACTTATGGCAGGTTCTACAACCTGCGTATGCGGTACTCCATACCGTGCGTGAAGATGGACGGTCACAAGTGCTTCCCCCGAAAGGCGGTGGAGGAGGCTATGGCTTCGGAGGTTGAACGCCTCGGCAAAGACCTCTCGGAAGATTGGTACTCATGCTTCGACCTCATGAAGAAATACGGTATCGGCAAGACGCAGGTACGCCGCTTCGCCATGACCCACGGCGTGAGGATGAAGAAGATGTATAACCGCCGTATGTACTATTTGAAAGCCGATTGGGACGAGGCGAGGAAGAAAGCGGAGGACGGTAGCACATCTACCAAGAAAGGGCGCGGTTAGTGTGCCGAAATCAGAAACGAATAAAAAAATTAGAATATGACAAACCTTTGTACCAAAGTCACCGTGAGGAAGCGACCAATCAAGAACGGTCAGCTGTCACTCTATCTTGACTTCTATCCGGCTATCCGAAATCCGAGGACAGGGAAACTGAGCCGCCGTGAATATCTCGGCATTTACATCTATGCTCACCCGAAAGAGAAATTCGAGGTGCAGTACAACAAGAGTATGCTGCAAAATGCCGAGCTGATACGCTGTCAGCGCATACAGTCCATCATCAACCAAGATTTCGGCTTCATCGACCACTCCAAAGGGCGCGAGAGCTTCATCGAATACTTCCGCGAGGCGATGAACGAGAGCACCAACTACCGTAATTGGGAAAATGCTTTCAAGCATTTCTGCAACTATGCCAAAGGTGAGTGCTGCTTCGATGACATTACCGTGGAGTTCTGCCAAGGCTTTCTGACCCATATGCTGAAACTGAAAACGCCATCGGGAGGAACGATGAAAGCCTCGACTGCCAACAACAATTTCGGCAAACTGATAGCCGTGATCCGCCGTGCCGTTGCAGCCGGACGCCTCAAAGACAACATCATTCCTTTTCTGAAACCTGCAAAGGAGGAAAAGACCAAGAAAGAATTTCTGACCCACGAGGAACTGAAACGCCTCGCCGCCACTCCCTGCAAGCATGAGGTGTTCAAGGCGGCATCGCTTTTCTCCTGCCTCACAGGACTACGCATAAGCGACATCATAGCCCTGCGTTGGGAGAACATCTGCGAGGCTCCCGACGGTGGCTGGTGTCTGCGTCTGACAACGCAGAAGACCAAGACCGAAGCGACCTTGCCTTTAAGTGACGAGGCTTTGAGGCTGTGCGGAGAACGTGGCACGGGGCAGGTGTTCAAAGGCATGGCGAAAAGCCTCTGCCCTGTGTATCTGAAAGACTGGATAGCGGCGGCAGGTATCACCAAGCACATCACTTTCCACTGCTTCCGGCACACTTTCGCTACCTTGCAGATAGCCTCCGGCACTGACATCTACACCGTGTCGAAGATGCTCACGCATACCAATGTGACCACGACACAGGTTTATGCCGATGTTGTAAGTGAACTCAAACGCGAAGCTGCTAACAAGATAACATTGGAGTAAGTGATACAATCATCATCGCTTCATGGCATGGAGATATAATCAGATAAAGACATCAAGAAATACAATCATATAGAGATAAAGATATGCAATCTTCAAGCAATACACAGGACAACACACACCGCAGTATCGCGGTATCGGTCGCTCACGACAACACATCATCCGATAACACGATGCCATCATTTGACCGTCTGCCTTACTATGTGGCAAGCCTCATGCGTAAGGTGGATACCGTCATGGAGAAACTTGACAGGCTCATAAGCGCACCGCAGGAGGAAGCCGACCAACACACCGTCCTTGACATAAGGGAGGCGAGCGAACTGCTCGGCAAGAGTGTCGGCACTATCTATTCGCTGACAAGCCAAAAGGCGATACCGTTCAGCAAGCGCGGCAACAAACTCTATTTCTTCAAGGATGAACTTCTGGCATGGATTAAGAGCGGAGGCAAAGCCGACATCGACTTCCGTTCAGATGAAAACCGCGATGCCTACGACCGACATCTGCTGAAGCTGAAAGAGTCGAAACGCCGCAAGCCGAGAGGCGGTCTTTGAGGGTGGAGACTGACAGGGCTTGCCCTTGTTATAGCCCACTATAACTACTCCGCTTCGCTCCCGTAGTTGTGGGCTCTCCCGAGGGGCTTATGGCTCTGCCCTAAGAACCCGCAATGGCTCTGCCCTTGACCCGCACAGGGCGCGTTGCCCCTGCGAACCCCAAGCAGGGAGTGACCCTCTCCCTGCACCCTCCGCTTAGGGCGTTCACCCCTAAGAACCCATCGGCAGAGATGACCCCTCTCCGCCACCTCTCGCTCAGACCCTTCGTCTGAGAACCCGCGATATTGAAACACTCTTTTCCCTTACGGATTATGAAAACCGGAATTAAATTCAAGCCCTGCAACGTAGGCACTGCCGAGGCGCACAATCGCCGCGACAGAGCCTACTGCGAGGCTGTTGCCCGAAAGTTCGGGCAGACATACTTCTGGGACGAACACCGCCACCTCAATGTGACGTGGCGCAGTCCGTCCTACACAAAGCCTCTGCAGGAGCTGCTTGAAGACCTCAAGGTGCTTGTCAAGCAAAAGACCGGACGCGCCATGCAGTGCAAGGATGTGGAATATACTGACCGCAAGACAGGAAAGAAGCGGAAGCGGTCGGGCAGTTCGGCTATCCGCGAGGGTTGCCCTCCCATCAAGCCGGACACGCGCATAGAGGATTTTGACCTGTTCGTGAAATGGCTCGCCGACAAGGGTATCTCCGTTATAAGCATCGACCTCCACCATGACGAGGGTCATGCCGACCCTCTGACCGATGATCTGCTGCCGAACCATCACGCCCACATCATTGTCGATTGGATGAACCACGATACAGGAAAGAGCGTCAAACTCGATGCCAACGACTGTAAGGAAATGCAGACAGCGCTTGCCGAAAGCCTCGGCATGGAACGCGGCACTCCCAAAGAGGACTCCGGCATAGAGGGGCTGAGTGCCATAGAGTACAAGGAGCGGAAAGCGCGTGAGAACACCCAAAGGCTCACGGCTGAGAACGCTGTGCTTGAAAGCCGGAACGAGCAACTTGAATTGCAAGCGATGACTGCTGAGAAGTCCATTGAAGAACTTGAACAACAGCGCAAGGAGAAGAAAAAGGCACTTGACGAGGAGAGCGGCAGCGCACTCATGAGCGGTGTGGCAAATCTTTTCGGCAAAGGTAAATATGCGGAGATTGAGAAAGAGAACGCACGGCTAACAGCCGAGAACAAGGATATGCAGTTTGCCGTGGCTAAGATGGAGGCACAGGTGGCTAAAATCCCGATGATGGTGCAGAGGCAGGTACGTCAGACCATCGAGGAAAAGACCGAGGAACATCTGACCGAAATCCGGGAGCTGAACGCATCGCACAGCCGTGAATTATCTTCCCTTGAAGTCAAGTTGCGGCAGCTCTCCACCCGATACCGCGAGCTGGAGAGCAACAACCGCCATATCATAGACAATCTGAAGCGTGAGAAAGACACGCTACTTGCTCAGATGGAGGCGATGTTGCGGTTGCTCGGCGAGAAACTTGAAAAGGCTGTCCGCGCCCTCATTCAGTTCGCAAGGGTGTTGGCATACAAGACTTTCACACGCGAGCATAAGGAGGCGATTGTGTCATGGCTCGCACTCGATCGAGACGATCCGAAATCAAACGCCCATTTTGTCAAGGTGTTCGCCCGACCGTTTCTGACCGACAAAGAATTTGACAAAGGCAGCAAGGAACTCGACCGCCTCACTTCATCTTTCCCTGCTGTCATGGAGGATCTTGAACAGCCACAACGCAGAGGTATGAGACGATGAAAAATAGCCAAGATATAGTAGTTTAGAATAAGATAATCAATTCCTTAGTCGCTAATTAAAATCTATTTTTCTCTGTCTGTCCGGCTCCTGTTCCTTTGTAGCGGCTCTTTGAGGTGTTGAAATTGTAGCGGATTGTCAACTCCACATTTCGACCGTGATTGTTGACATTTGACTGCATCATCACATTGCCGCTGTATATATTTGCCTTGTATATCTGACCGTTGAATATGTCATTCACGCCAAGATAAACGGTAAGGCTTTTGTCAAGGAACATTTTATAGACCCGGAGATTGACGGTTGAAAGAGTATGGGTATAGGCCCAGTTCTTCCAATCACCGTGACTGCGCCACCATAGTGAAGCCTCGATAAACCAATCGTGCGGAAGTGTCAGGGTATTATTCATCTGAATGGTGAATATGGGGCTGTTCATTTTCTTATGCTGCCCAAGATATTCGACATCAAACCACTGCTCCTGCACGCCCAAGGAGAGCGATGGGTGGTATATGCCGAATTGAGGAGAGGCGTTCACAAATACTGAAAACAACTTATGGCTCGGCATATTGGTGACGGTAAACACGTTGATACGGTCGTTGCCCTCATACGGTTCATAGACCTGCACGATAGCATCTTTTGTGTAGGAATACTGAGCTGAAAGTGTTATGTATTTCCAAGATGCCTGTGCGGTAAAGTCTTGCCGTTTAGAGGGCACGAGATATGGGTTGCCACGGGTATATAAAATGGAATTTACATAGAAGTAGTTGCCGTTAAGATTTTGATATGTCGGTCGCACGGTCCGGTTGCTGTATGATAAAGAAAACCTGAAATCACCGGGAGAATAAGTTATGTTGGCCGACGGGAAGAAATTGTCATAGGTCTTGCTCTGCCCGTCTGCGAGCCGATTGTTGATATAATAGTCGGATTTAACGTGTTCGTATCTAACTCCGGCCGATGCGCTGAAATCTCCGAAAGTCTGGCTGACTTCCGCGAACACACCGATATTGCTTTCTCGCACATCGGTTTCCTCGCTGTTCAATATCGCTTCCGGATTTTGAAAATCGTTACGGCTGCGAGAGTTGGTATATTCTTCTCCGATGAGTACGCTCCCTTTCGGCAGCTGATATGACACCGTGGCCTTTTCAGCGAAAAGGCGGTTTCGGGAGGTGTTGAATGTCGTTACATTACGGTTGTCGGAAAATTGGTTTTGCTCGTACTGATATGTGCGGTCATTATCCTTTGTCTGCATATAGTCACCGTTCACATCAAAACTGAATTTTCCGACGGTGCCGTTATAATATATATTAGCGCTGTTGCAAGGGAGGGCCTTGAACCAACCTTTAAGATCAGATGTACTCGACTCCGACAGTGTGCCGTTTTCGGAAATATCGTTAAGATAATGTCCGAAGTGGTGTCCTCGGTTATAATCATTTTGGTAATAGGCACCGATACTATGGTTATCGTTGAATTGATAGTTAAATCCGATTTTGCCGGATATTGCGGTCTTCGTTGTGCTGACGGACTCTTGCGATACCATAGATAGTACCGATTTGCCATTTGTGGTACTCAAAATGTATTCATCGTCATAGTTCTTGCCATGACTGAAATTGCCAGTGGCAAATATTTCAAGTCCGCCTGTACGGTACTTCAAATCAAGCTGTTCAGTTGTGGTGAACCATTTGTTGTAAATATTATCAGTATATGCGGAAAGACTGAACCCTTCGCCAACCGGCTTTTTGGTGACAATCTTTATCACGGCGTTCACGTCTGCTCCATACTGCGCACCGGGATTATTGATAACCTGTACCTCCTTGATGTCCGAGGAAGCAAGTTGCCCCACCTCGCTTGAATTTCTCACGAGGCGACCGTTGATATAGATTATTGCATCGCCACGGCCAAACACGCTGAAATTACCGTTGCTGCCTGTCAGCATCGGTACATTTTTAAGCACATCATTAGCCGAGCCAGTGGTGGCCAACACACTGTTCTCCACGTTGGTGACTATCGCATTGCCCTTTATTCGGGTAGAGGGTAAATTTGCCTTGACAACCACTTCACCCAACATCACAGACGATGGTGTCAGGGAAAGAGTATTGAAATTACCGTCAGCAGGGATAGGCAATACCAAGTCCTCGTAACCAATCATTGATATTTTGACTTTGTTGGCAGTGCTGTCTGCATTTTCAAATAGAAAACGCCCGGCATCATCAGTGACTTTCCCGTCTATGAAAGTAGAGTCAGCAATAAGCACGACGTTGACAAATGAAACAGGTTGCTGTGTCTCATCTATTACCGTTCCGGTAACATTTTTTGCTGACATAGAGAGTGCTGCTGACATGACTATGCATAAGGCGCAGGTGATTGTTCTCATATCCGAGTATTTTTGTAATATTATCTAAACGGATGTTAAGGGCTGATAGTTCGGTTATACCTCCGATATGTAAAATCACCTTATTTGTCTCCCTTTTGTACCATAAGGCTGTAACAGCCTCATTTTATGGCTTGAAAATACTTGGAATCCAACTCTTTTCTTGTAGTAGTATTGACTTTCTTCAATCCTTGACATGGGTAAACTAATAAGTGTTATGCTTATCTTAAACTTGAAACGTAGGAATTTTTCAGATTGGACAAGGATCGGCATATTGGTTCTCACGCATATGCGTAGGTCACTATTGTTACATCCGCATCAAGGGTATCCTCCGACTCTCAAATAAGGGTTGGTTTCATTTTAGTGATAGAATCCTAATCAAATAACCCTATAACATATTATTTAAGGGTAATTTTAGATGTATCATTATAGACTATTGGTAAAGCACGATAGATTGGAGTCCTTTGAGGAGTAAGGTAAATTACTTTGAATTTTGGAAGGCTATTCACCAATTGGATAGCGTCTTTGTTGATAGCCTCATTCTTTGCCGCTTTAATTATTGATGCATCAGAAACCGAGCCATCAGGATTTATAAAGAATCTGACAACGACTCTTTCTTTTGCTCCATCAGGAATCACTTGGTTTTCTTGTATATACTTTATCATATCCGCATCATTGCCCTTCCCACCAAATAAGACGACAGGATCGGTATTGATAAAATAATCCAATTTAGTATTTTTGATTGAATCCGCTATTTCGCTGGGGTATTCAACAAATACAGCGCGATTTCCGTAATCATCATCCTTAACTTTCAAATCAATGATTTTATCATAAGGAATATCATCAAGATTGTATTTCCCAAACCACGGATACCATTCGCCATTTACATAGATAAAGGGTTCGGGACCATTTTCATAATATAGCCATTGCAGATCCATAGTTGGTTTTATTCTTACAACGGGATTTCCGATTAATACTGTGTTAATCGTGTCAAGGGCAATTGTTGGACCAGCAGTTAAATCGGATGCTGAAATCCTTTTTGTCTTGAAACCTATATAGCTAATATGAATGGTGTCTGTATTGAGTACCTTGAGAGTGAAATAACCTGTGCTGTCGCTAAAAGTGCCTTTTGCATCTCCATTAATCAATTCAAAAGCTCCATTCAAAGGAAGATGCGTAATTGCATCTATTACAGTTCCTGAAATAAGGATGCTGTCATTAGCTTCTTTATTATTGCTTGAAAAAGTGTTCATTTTTAATGTACGGCAAGCTGAAAACGAAATTAATAGCGATGATATTGCGATGAAAACTACATAGCGAAGTTTGCCATTCGATTTTTGAATAGCCTTTGATGTAAAATGATTTCTCATTATTCGTGCCATAAGCAAGTTGGTTAAGATGATCATCTACGATTTACAACATTGCAACAAAACCGATTGTTTTCCCATAGAGACTTTTCATTTATACTTTTTCTCTGTACTTCCTAATTCGTTTTTGAATAGCTACTGCAAGATGTGTTTTTGTCGGACATTCGCGTTGCTTCATACCGTCTAAAACACCCTTGCAAGGGGAAACCCCTCGACCCGATTTTGATACGCTGACAAGTGCGGACAGCCATTTTGGAAGTGCCAGTAGCAAAAGACAGCCTCAAATGTGTAGTTAAAGATTGTAAAGCAAAATGTAAAATAGTTAAGAGATACCTCTCTTTGACAAAGTTTCCGTAATATTGTATCAATACCATCTAATACCCTGAAACACACTTTCTTCGGTTACGGCACGTCATTTTTAGCCCACACATAGGATTTTTGGTTCTCAGACGTACCGTTTAATACTATTAAACACTGATACATAACAATTTAACCGCTTCCACATGAACAGCGTCGTGCGTCAGTTGTTGGAACAGGACACGGATGTTGTCATGGTCGATACGGGCGATTCTTACGAGGGTATATGCGGCTATTTCGGTGGCACATATATAAGCTACTCAAAGGAGAAGCCTATCTCGATGAACCCGTTTAAGGTGACGAGGGAGGAATACGACCTCAATTTCGGCGAGAAGAAAAACTTTCTCAAATCGCTTATATTCCTGATTTTCAAGGGCAGCGAAGCTCCGTCAAAAATTGAGGATATGCTTGTCAACCAGACCATCGTGGAATATTACGAACGCGAGTTCGGGATAAGTAATAGTATAAAAAAGTAGAATCAGCAGCTTGAAAAAGTTGCCGATTCTTTTGGTAATATCACTGATATTTAGTAATTTAGAGGAACCAAACAATAAATACGATATCATGATTACCGAGAG
>CAJSYI010000055.1 GCA_910573745.1 Muribaculaceae bacterium
CCCCGGGGCATCGAGCCCCGGAGGATTTTACCCCAACCTCGGGGATCTCAGGCTCATACCTGCATGTCTCCACAGTCTTCGGACTGTTTAACATTCATTCATAATCTCAAACCCTCTGACCCGTCAATATTTTTCAGGACGCCACAGTAGATACAATCATCGCGGAATGTACTTATCAGATTGCCCTCCCTGATGTAATAGTCGGAGATAATGGAATGATTCTGATAGAAATACGACACACCGGCTTGCAACGCGATTTTATTAAGGTTCAGATTATAACTCAAGCGTGGGCTGAGCAATATGGAGTTATCCATGTCTGGATTTCCTTTCAGAATGATTATTGGGTCAATCTGCTGCTCAACATTGTTTATGGTGTTGATTCTTGGATATGTGTTACCCAACGCAAAAGCGAATTGCAACTGTTGCTTACGATCAATCATATATGCCGCTCTTGCTTGAAGACGTGGTGTGAGGTGGTTAATCGACTTCATACCTTTCAGCCGGTATGTGAGGAACGACAAGCCGGGATTGATGTCATAGAAGAACCGCCCCAAACGCTGGGAGTAGTCAACAAACAGGATAGTTTCAGAAGAACGGAGATTCTGATTGTATGCCGCAGTCCCGGAATAATCAGAATCACTTACTCTCAGGAACTCATAGAATGTGAAAACAAGGCTATTACGGTGACTGAGAGTCCATGAATAGTTGGCGTTCAACTTTGTGTACCAGTAATCTTCTTTAACCAGAGACTTGTATAAGGCATCATTATCTTTATATTGCCTGTTAAAGTCATTTCTGGAATAATATCCGTCCGCCACATAATCAAGTCTCTTGTTTTCTGAAAATGTGTGCATTCCAAAGAAATACAGGCTCGGCCGCATGGTCTTGTTTTTACTATGGAGATTTACAACGTCACCATCGTTGAAAGCTGCATCTGTCAGCCAATAATTGACTATTCCATTGCCGACATCATTTCTGCTGTCAGTCCATGCTATGCCTCCCCGGAGCATCCAGATATATTTATTCCCTCTGTTGCTTATGGAAGCCTGCACATATTCTTCTGAATCACGGTTACCGACATTGGAATAGGTATTATTTCTGTTCAATATACCGTCCTCAAAATTAAATGATTCGGTTTCATCAAGCGTGGATTTAGGATTTTCAAGTGAATATCCGGCCCAAAGGTTTATGCTCTTGTTGCCGACAACATATTTTGAAATCAGATTGTAGTCACCGTTCAGATACCCCAGGCCCTGCATGGCATCCAACTGTGTATAACCGCCGTTGTTGAGAGTTCTCAACACGAAATTTATTGCGGCTGCGTCTTTGGCGTATTTGCCTGTCGGAATGTCGAAATATTCCACACGGGCAATATCCTTCGGTCTCAAAGACTGCACCTCACGGAAATCCACCTCACGTCCATCAATATAGAGTGTTGCAGTGCCGGCAGGTGTTGTAACGCTCCCCGTTGTTCGGTTAACCGAAATACCCGGAATCATCAAATTACGCAGCAGATCATAACCGCTGACAGCATGTTTCCGCTGTTCCTTTGTAGGAATGGCGGAGATATGATCATCCTCACGTGTCAAGTACGAGGCGTTTACCACAACCTCCTTCAACTCCTGCGTTTTGATGGAGTCCGGTTGCTCCTGTGCATATTCCTTTGCGACGGCAGCTATCGCCACAAGGCACATTACGGAGAGGGTGATTAACTTTTTCATTTCCTTAAAGAGATTGTGAACAGCAGTTCGCGTCCGCGGAGCCACCGTTGCGACTCGAAGGAGGAGAGCTGACTGTAGGTTGTGTAATTGTATGTGCGTTGGTTGAAGATGTTGTTGAGCATCGCAGAGAGTTCGATGCGCTTGTTGAGTTTATAAACCAACTTTGTGTCGAGCAGGAACACATTTTTATATTTACCCTCGGTGAGTTCGTTACGGTAGTGCTCGCCCATTATGCGCCATTCCAATTTGGAGTGAGGCATAATGTTGATGAGCAAGGAGTTTTCCATACCACTGAGCCATGAGTTCTTGACTCCGTTCATCCGGAGTTGGCTGTTGGAGAAGTCTATGTGATAATCAAAACTGAGCCAACGGAGCGGCGCGCCATTGATTTTTGCTCCTACACTCCAGCCGAGACTTATCGAATTAACGGCATTGCTTTCGGAGAAGAGATGCGACTCGCCACGGTTGAATGAGCCGTTGACGTTTGCAGATCCGCGCATAAAGTCGAGAGTCTTACCAACGCTGCCCATAGCCAACAGATTTTGTCCGTCACTTTTGGCATCGGTATAAGAATAGACGATATAATCGCCGTAGAGCTGTTGCGCCATTGTGTACGGCAGATGCGACCACGACTGCATTACCATAGCGTTGGCGAACACTCCGCGACGAGTGTGCTTGTAGGCGAAACTTGCCGATACATTCTGCGATGTTGAGTTGTAGAAATCATCTACGCCTTGCTTGAATGTGCGGTAGTTGGTCATGATGTAGCCGGGCTGAATCATGTTGAGATTCATAGGAGAGCGACCGGTACCTCCTCGCAACGTCATAGAAAAGCGGTTGTTCGGTTTCCAGTTCATGCTGAGCGATGGGGAGAAATATACTTCCGAGCGGTTGGCGAGAGCCTTGTCAAAGGTGTAATGCGCGAAGCTGACCGGGGCGTTGAGAGTGAAATTCACCCGCTTCACCCAATATTCAAACTTCGGGGTGGCATAAACGGTGAAATAGTTTGTGTTGAGTACATTCTCCGTTGTGCCAGGCAGCTCGGTAGGCATATCAGGTAATTCGGTATTAAGTGAACGTAAATATCCTTTCACTCCACCTTCAAGGCTGACTGTTATGCCTTTTATCGAGAAAGCGTAGGCGGCACTCTCATGGGTATAGAAAGCATGGTCGCCGATGTGCTGGCTAAGGGTACTACCGTCCAATGAAACATTGAGCGTCTGCGGCAGTGACTCCCATTCGTTGTTGCTCTGGAACGTGATGAGGTGTTTGCCGTTGAACCGTTTGATCATCTTGAATTTGTTGGCGACATAGTAATCCGGCAATTTTGCCGACTGTTCATTTGGCAGCGAACCGGTCACTCCGAGCCTCACATCGTCCCAGTCAATGTTTGTAGAGAGGGTGTTGTTGATGAATGTTGTTTTTTGATTGACCTCATAGATGAACTTGCCGGAGAGAGTGTGGGAGCGGTCGCGGCCGTCACGGTTTTCGGTGATCACACGGTCGTCACTTTCAAGAAAGTATGTTGTTATATTAGCGGCCTGAGCCGTGACTCGGTTGAACGAGTAATCAACCTGTGCCTTGAACTCCCCATTTTTAACTTTCCACAGGGAGTTTGTTGAAACCAAAGCCGAGCGATTGAACAGCGTGCGTTTGCGGCTAAGGTTTGGCACTCCGGGGAGCGAAACGCTTACATATTGGCTCAGTCCTGTCGCTCGGCGTGCTGCGAAGAAATCAGTGGCACTCGCCGAAAGGTCTTCGCCTATATTGTTGGTCTTGAATGTGGTGATGTTCTGGAATCCGGGCATAACTGCCATTGCGAATAGTTCGCCGTCCCACACCGCGCCCTCCGGTTGCCAGGAGTAACCGCCTCCGGCGTCGCCGTGGAAAGTCCATGTGGCTTTCGCCTTGTTCTTCAGTTTTAGGTTGATGGCAGCCTTATCGGAAAAACTGATACCAGACAGCACCTGCATCGGCTGATGGTTTTCCATAACCTCGACCGCGCCGACATCATCATGATTTATTCCGTTGGTTGCTATTCCGTATTTGCCACCCAACAGGTCGGAACCCTCTATGTAGAACTTGTTGATGTCCTCGCCCTGATACTGGATTTTGCCGGAGTTCGACACATCAATACCTGGCATACGTTTCAGCACATCGCCGATACTCCGGTCTTGTGCTTGTGCAAAAGTCCCGACATTGTATGTGATGGTATCCCCTTGCTCACGGATGCGGTCGGCTTTCACCGCAACCTCTTTAAGCATTGTTGCCGAAGCCTCCATGACGATTGTAACTGGCAACTGAACGCTGTCAAGTTTTACAGTCTGCTTTGCAAAACTCATCATCGACACATCGAGAGTGTAACCCTTGATTTTAGAAGTGGAGATTGTAAACTTGCCGTTGGCATCAGAAGTGGCATACTTCTTTATTTTCCCCTCGGCAGTGCGTAGAATCACAGAAGCTCCTGTTAGCGGCTCATTTGTACCTTCCTCCACGACCACACCCGACACATTGACCTGTGCAACACCGTTCAGCGCAGCCAATGCAAATGCGATTATGAATAGCAGTCGGTTCATAGGTCGTGAGGATAGTTGGTTTCCTCTTTGTCGTGATGGACGATTTGTTTCTCATTGGTCGGGGTTGAACCAACTCCATAGGCTGCTTGTATTTTCGCCGCAAAATTTGAGTTTGAGTATTTCCACCAGTTGTTGAAAAACTTGTCGCGGTTCACTGTAGTGTAGCCTGTTTTATCATCATAAGTGAAAATCCCGACTTCTGAATTGGGATTCTGCACAAGGCCGTTGGCTTCAAAAATATATTCATTATTGGCGTCGTGTGCTTCAAGAATCAACCCCGGCAAACCACAGAGTTTCCACGGACCTTCCTGAATTGGAATCTCCGGTGCGAACCAGGCAGTCCATTTTCGCCCACGATAATCAGTGGTTGCTTCAACACATTCGTAACCCAATATGGTCTTTGTGCTGTTTCCTATTGCCCATTCGGGTTTATCCCAATCTTCTGAATATTGCCAATGCTCCATATCGAAATAACAACGTTCAGTAACTTTGCCATTAGGAATATTCTTATAGATATAACCCCAATAATGACCACAAGCCAATTGTGTATCATCGCGCTTGCCACTCATGGTTTTTGCCTGATCCATGGCCCAGAAAGTCGCGAGGTCACATTCCATAATTGAATCCTGCCATAATCTCTTTGTCCCGCAAAAAACGGATTTGTTTTTCCCGATTCTGAGCATTACTGGATCCTTAAAGAAATGAGAATTACGCTTTGTCGTATCGGTAACTTCAATACGAGTATAATGCACTTCAAGGATAGCCGGCTCCGCATCCTTGACATAATCTTTTGCAAATGCTGTCATTGCAGCCCACAAAAGCAGTATAAATATCAGTCTGTTCATATTCAATCGTGATAATCGGTCTCAAGAAAATCTATGTTTACTTCTTCGCCTGTGCGTATATGGTCTGTGCCGAATTGAATCCCGGTAGCTGCTCCATCAATGGCGTTATGATGGTCACGGTAGTTGGCCAGTTGCCTCAACATTTCCTCACGAGACATCTTGTCATATTGTCGAAAAGGATAAATAGGCACCATCTCTTGATAAGAAGCCTCCAATCCGGTAGCCACGAAAGAATGTTGCCCGGTGGATTCACTTGCTTCGAGTATCAAACCCGGCAGTCCGGTCAACTTCCACGGCCCTTCCTGCAAAGGAATATCAGGAGTGAACCATGCCGTCCAATCCCGCCCATGATAGTTTGCCGTTGCCATCACGCAATCATAGCCCAACACAGTCTTTGTTGAGTCGGAAATTTCCCATACAATATCGCCAAGAGGCTCCGTATAATACCCGTGTTCAAGTGAGCCAGCCTTGTCATAGACAGTCATTTGATTGTCAGCTGCGGAACGAAAAATATATAGAGATGTTTGGTAGACTAACGAATTCATCGCACTTTCATCCTTAGTCTCCGTATATCTCTTGAGCGCATCTTTGAGGAGCTGATGGCTGATAGCTCTACCTTGTGGAGTGGATTCAAGAGAATCCTTGAACTCCGTTTTTACGTTATAAAACTTCGAATGTTCTTTGCTCGCCAATAGGATAAAAGGAATATCACGTTTTATTATCCCATCCGAGCCTCTGACGAAAGTTTCGTGGTAGGTGTAGCCAACCTTTATCTCGGCACGTGGATATTCCTCTTTCTTCTTTGCTTGTACCTCAAACATGGCAAAGAAAGCAATTATGGTGATTATGAGTGAAAGTCGGTTCATTGTCTTTTGCGGGCTTTGAGTTTGTAATAAGTTTTATACTGGTTGGGATATAAAACAGGATCAGAAGCCGTAATTACAACCCATAGTTCGTCAGGTGTCAGTTTCTCGATCATCCAGTATCCATCTGTGGAGTTCCCGGCCATGTAAATAACAGCGTAATTCTCCGTGGTGAAAGTCCATTGGAAATATCTGACATCTTTCTTGATAGACGGATCTTTCAGGGAGCCTGTCGCAGTCCAGCCCTTGGTGTCTCTGCCGAATGAATAGATATTGGTTTCATCATCAAATGTCTGTTCATTGCTAATACTGTAATCGACATACACAACAAGCCATTCCACATCAGTGAGCATAGCGACAGTGTTCTGCTGACCTTCATCAAGGTAGCCGGTTCGCCCTTCGCATGACGACAATATCATCAATAAGGAGAGGCAGAGAGAGATAAATAACGCCTTCATTGTGAAAATGAAACGGAGAGCGTTCCGTCACCGACAAGATTCATGCCTTTGACTGAAAGCCAATCGGAATTACCATTATTGCTAATGATGTACGAATGGCATGGTTGCGGCGTATTCACCCCGGCCACTATCAATATTCCGGCATCAGGATTTGAAGTGTCACCCAAAGAGAGCTGATACAGGTAGAATCTAGATGAACTGTTTGCAGACACATTCATGGTAACATATCGGGGTGCATAGAACTGTCTTGCGTCATCTCGATCAGAAGTCACGACCATTTGGGCGAGTGTATTGCCATTGATTGAACGTGTCGCCGACCTCGTTACTCCATAGGTATCAGTGATCCTTCCCTCAATAAGTTTGTCGGAAGAATATGTTGAGTAAATAATCGCCGTTGAGTTGCCCGATTGTTTCACTGCACGGAGCATACCATTGACGGCTTCCATATCGCGCGTGAACTTATCCCGGTTGATTGTGCTTACCATCATCAACTCCTCACGACTACGGTTGACTACATAGTCGGAAGCTGTGATTTTCTTGTCGGGATTGATGAAAAACGCACCTGTGGCGTTATCCACATCAACAAATTGTGCCAGTATTTCTGCATCAGTCTCATAGGCGCGGATAGGCGACGGTTCGTTGAAAACCGTATTGTCATCGCTGCACGCTGATAACAACATCGAACCGAAAACTGATAATGGGAGCAATATCTTTTTCATATATGCCAGAATCTCCCGGTGGCTCATAGAGAGTTAAGTTACTATAAAGAAGCGTGAGCCAACTATGCCACGTCTTTGTTGATGGTCGTAGGAAACCTTTGATGCAGATGTAACAATAGCAGCCCACGCTATACGCGTGAGAACCACTATGCTATCTCTTGCATCGTTTTGAAAATTTCCTACGTTTTCAACAAACAAGATGAGCATAACGCTTCTTATTTTCCAAAATGTCGTGACAGACAGGAGTCTATCAGTCGCAAAGTTAATAATAATATTTGGGATTAAGGCTATTATAGCCTATAAATAATTCACTTTGCATTTGATAAATGTGCGTTTTACGGGCGTCTATGGGTGCCGAGTGGTTTGCCAGCCGTGGTGACAGGAGCGTGAGGCAGTGCGCCGGGGCGTATTGCCTCTCACAACCTTATCACCACCGCTTGCTCCCAAATGATGTGATAATTCAGGCGATAAGCCGTGTCAGTGGCCCGCGGATCCACAGGCACGGCACATCGTCTTGTGCTGTTTACCGGTTGCCCGACTGATTCCGTGTCTCACACCGATTCAGCTTCGGGCATTTCTGATTTTGGATATGATGTCCGGCTGAAGCCGAAGGCGGCGACAACGCCAGAGCAAAGCGAGGGCAAGCCTTCGCTCGACTCTCGCGTTGTCGCCTCTCTTTGGAATACCAGTCTGCAAACGATGACTTCGGCCGCTTCAAGGCTGGCACTTTGAAACGGCAAAAGTCAACGGAAGCCGGTTCTTTCCCTTGAAGATTTTGAGCCTCGGCAGGAACAGGCGTTTTGGCGTGCGAAGTTACTGCGTCCGGTAGGAACGTCAAGTGACGCTGCGCTTGTGGTCGGCGTCCGCACTCGTGAGCCTCCACAAATTCTTCTCGTGCCTCAAACAATTTGGGTATCCCTCGCTTGCCGCTGACTACACACTTGCCTTATCCTCCCTTTTGGCCGCAGTTGTGAAACTGCACGAAAAACGGCCAGCCCTGCCGGAGAAGCTCAAAGAGCTTCAAACAAAAGGGAGAAAATTAACTCAAACGCTCAAACATCAAATGACTATGCGAGTAAAAAGAATGAAAGTAGCGGAGGGCAGACGGCTCAATATCGGGCAGTTCCCCAATTTCCACCGCTCCGGCTCCATTAGGGGCATGAAAAAACTCTATTATGGCGAGAACTGCCTTTTGGTACGCTGTGGCAACTACATCTACAACGTGACCTCCGAACCCTCAATCTACAATCAGGCAACAATCTAAATCATAAGAATATGGAAAATTATAACGGAATAGCAATATCCAAGAACGACAAGGAATTTGTCGTGGCGTTTGACAACTTTGTCAACGGCAAAATGCAATCCGCAACCAACACAGGAAAGGCACTCGCCACAATACACCGCTATTTGCAGTCGCAGGCTTTCAAGGTGTGCGTGGCATATTTCCGTCAGCTCGCCGTCAACTACCGAACCGGTTATTATGACGAGCGAAACGAAATGGCAGCCCGGAGAGCGGCGATGATGTACGACACACTGATGAACGGCCATGAAATCTATGACCCCGAATATAAAAAACTAAAAGATAAAAGCGTATGAACGACACCGATTTTCCCGAATACGGACGCCAGTGCGAGTTGCTGACACCGTGGCGAGGCTACCACCGTGGCACAATCGTAGGACTGAGCGGCTACCGCTTCATCATCGAGGTAAGCAGTGGCGCGAGGATTGAACTTTACGAAGATGAAATTGAATTTGACTGACTATGAACAGACTGTTGACACCGAAATTTGAGGAAGCCATAAAGGACTATCCTCTGTACTCGCAGGACGGCAAGGCGAGAGCCGCAGTGTGCGTGGCGATATTCACTATCGGAAATATCCGTTGGTTTGTGCTTGAAGGAGGCAAAGAGGGAGACGATACAATCCTTTACTGCATAGTGGTCGGACTCGGCGAAGATGAATACGGCTATGTGTCGCTCAACGAACTTGCCGATGTCGAACTTGACTACCGCAAACAAGGCTTCGGCATTATCCGAGTAATACAAATGCCGTATTTCACCCCATGCCCCATAGGGCAGATAAGCGATGAGAGGCTTCAAGACTTCTTGAACCGCCTCTATGATTGACCGAACACGTCAGCCGTGGTGTTGTTCCACGGCTGACATTACCGAAAAATTCGGTCTGCCACCTCCATGCCGGACGTGGCAGACATAAACGTGTACTGACATGATTTTACAAACCATAATCCAAGTTGCCGCACAATGCGGCTGGAGCGTGACCGCCAATGTGAGAGACGGCAACATCACCTCTTTCGATTTCCGGCGGAATACCGAGAGCGGAGTGCCGTTCTGCTTCTCAGCCGACATGACCGATAGCAAACCGGATTCGCTTGTGGACGACATACTGTCGTTCATCGACGCTTTCCAACCCGACATCTTCGCGCGGCAGTGGTGCCGGATTTCGGGTGCCGGAGAGAGCCGCTATGCCCAGACACTCTCCGACATGGACGGCATACGCACCCAGGCATGGCTACTCGCCATCGACCTCTCCGAAGCCTTCTCCGCTCCGTGCCCCTCACCGTGGTATCTCTGGAACTGACAGTGCCGTTTACCGTTTCTTCCGTTTTCTTCCCCGCTTGACCTGCGGGTGGTCGAGCAGGAAGATTATATCGCTTCCGAGTATCAGCCTGTGCCAGCCGTTTTCCGAGCGGCGGTATGGGAGTACCGGGGGCGATTGCCTCATGTATTCGTAAATCGTCGTATGACTTATGCCGAGCAGTTTTCTTGCCGCCATCACCGAATACAGCAAATCGGGGACTATCCTTTGAAAATCAGGGCGCATGGCTTTTCTCCCCACTTTCCATCACCGCGTGCCGGCGGTATTCGTTTATGAAAACTTCGGCGGCTTCCACTGCCATTTCTGCGGAGACGCTGATATGTTCTGGCCACCGTGCAAGACGGTTCTCCGGCGTGACTATATCCGACAGCCGTATGTCGTGATAATACAGCGCGACCGCAAGGTCATATTTCCGCTGTTCCCAGTCTATGGGTGTGGGTTTTACGTTGTCTTTCATTTTTCCATGTTCTTTTGAGTGTTTATCCTGAATGTCTTTCCTCGCAGGGCGACGAAATTGAACATCTCCTTGAAGCGGTCGTATATCCTCTCGCCATAGACATCCTGTATCTGGTCAATCGTGAAGTTGGTGGTGGCATGGGTAAACTGGTGGTAGCGGTTGTCGTAGCGTGACTGGAAGATGTACTGCATAACATTCTCGAAGTTGCCGTACCTTCCTGTCGGCACTGTCTCGCTGCCAAGTTCGTCAAACGCCTGTCTCGGACTGTCGATATACTGCCTGATACCCCGGTAGCCTCCGTATATTGACTCATCGGCGTAAGCGGCGCATACATCAATCACGTTGTCTATCCGGAAATAATACCGGTTGCCCTCGATGTGCGGCCTCACAAGGGAGCAGAACTCCCTGATGATTTTCAGCATGGTGGATTTGCCCGTTCCGATGTCGCCCCAGATAAGCAGCCCCTTGTCCGGGTCAAGGTTGCCATCATAGTCCATCACCGCCCAGTGAACGATGTCGTTGTATGCCGGTTTCATTTCTTCCCTCACTGTGAAGCCCGGGCAGACGGCAACCGCACACTGCATGAAAAGCGTCTTGTATTCGCTAATCCTCGATAAGTCCACAGTTCGGTTTGACCGGCGTTCTGCGGCCTCTCTGATTTCCCTGACGGCTTCCGCCGGGTTTATTTTCTTGGGGTTTGCCATTGTTCCGTTCTCGTTCTAATCGGGCGCGGGCCCAGTTGAAAAAATGATCCTTGCACTCTTGCACGGTCAGATGGTTCTTTTTCTTGATCCTGCACTCTTGAAAAAAGTCAGGCAGCATATCTTCAAGTATTTTCCTTTCGCAGTGCAAGGCTCCGGCTATTTCGTCGAGCGAAGCCGTATCCTTTGAAAAAATTTCAAAAACTTCTCCTTCACGCGCGGGGGAGAGAGAATTTTTATTTATATTATTATCTATATAATATATGTCCCCAAAGGTGTCCCCAACAGTGTCGGAAGAAGTGTCCCCATTTGTGGGGGATTGAGCTTCTGAAGAAGCCCCGATAGCCGCTGTATCCTGTGAAGCCATGATTGAAAAGCCGGGTATCTGATCCATGACAAGCACCGTGTATAGTGTCGCGTTGCCTATTTCAAGTCTCCGTATCCACTTCTGCGCTTCAAAAATCCTCATGTATCTTCCTACTGTGTCTTTGTCCGCTCCGATTGAGGCGGCCAGTTTTCGTGTCGAGGCTACGAACTGACCGGGCAGGATGTCTATTGTTGTGCCTTTTATGGGGTATGTGCCTTTGGCTCTCAGCACGCGAAAAAGTATCTCCAGCCAGAGATGTACCATCCGGCTCTCGGAGTAGAGCCATTCCTCGTTGCGGAGATAGTGCATTACGGGTATCCATGAACGGTTCATTTCGGCTGTTTATATTCTTGGGGTACATATATATGGGAGTTGGTGCGTGAGCCTCAGGCTTTTCCACATGAAGTGTCAACATCGCGGTCTGTCACATAGAGTTCATTCGGGAACACCACACATCCGGCAATCCTCTCTATCTCTTTCTTGCAGAAGGAGGGTATGCAGCAGCATCCGGCTTTCCAGTTGTAGAATGTCTTGCGTTTGATGCCTTCTCCGCAGGCTCTTACTACCGCTGTCACGAAAAAACGGTGGTCTGTATGGGGTAATGTGGCGAGATAGTCGTTAAGGCACTTGGAGTCAATCTCCTTGATCTGTTGTGTAGTCATAATTTCGTCCTTTAAGATTAAATGAATCAGGTCTGCCGTTTTTTTCAAGTGTTGCGTATCCGGCTCGCGCCCTCACATCGTAAAGAGAGAGGAAAAAACGCCGTCCGTTACGCTCCGCTTTAAGTGATCCGTCGTGTATGGCATCGCGCACACGCTGGTCTGAACAGTGCATTATCTCGGCTGCCTCACGCACGGTTATCTTCCTGTCAGGAGGCATTGGTGCGGTGATGTTCCGCTTTATCTCTTCAAGGGTGTTCTCAATCCTCGTGAGCCTCATTGTTATGCGCCGGTCTTCACTCATAGTCGTATCCGTTTATAAGCTGTTTGACATTTTTTCTGTTAGCAACCATTAGCTATATTTAGAAAAATGATTATCTTTGCGATTAGAAATAATTAATCTAAATTAGGTAGTTGCAATAACACTAACAAACTAATCGTGCTAAATGATTGTTTGAAGTGTTATTATTGGAAATACCTAATCAAATTTATTAGAAAATATAAACGCAAGTTTATGGACAGCATAAGAGAAAGAGTGAGACAGGCGATGGAATGGCTGAAAGACAACAGGCTGTTCAACTCCAACCGTGCCATTGCGGAAAAGATGGGCTACAATCCAAGTGTCGTATCTCAGGTGATAACCGGCAAATCCAACGTGTCGGAACGCTTTGTCAAGAGCCTTTGCAGCATATATCCACTCCTGAGTTTTGAATGGATATGGAGCGGGAATGGAAACATGATACAGGAGACAGCTGCACGGCAGCAGGAGTCGGATCCTGAGCCTCCGCAGTTTGACCGCTTCTCGTATATCCTTGCTGACATGGCGGAGATAATAAAGAACATGACCGCCTTCATGGGGCCGATGAATAACCGGCTTGAACGACTGGAAAAACGGATTGATGAACAGGCAAAGGAGATTGAGCGGCTACGCTCTGAACTGTCAGCAAAAGAGAAAGCCGCCACCTCCCGGAAGAAGTGACGGCTGTGTCTGTGTTACGACAGATATTATTTGAGTTTACCGAAGCCCTGTATGACGCTCGTCTGAAGCACCTGGGCGTATTTCTCGGTCATTGTCACGTTGGAATGGGCGAGCATCTTGCTCACAGTCTCGATGCCCACGCCCTTTGTCAACGCCCACGTCGCAAACGTGTGGCGGCCGACGTGCATTGTCAGGTTGATGTGCAGCTTGGCAAGATTGGCGATTATCTTCAGCTGGTCGTTGCATTTCTGGTTGCTCATCAGATTGAGGTCGTAATTATACTTTTTCAGTATGGCTATCGCCTTAGGCAACAGCACAATCGTATAGGGCATACCGGTTTTCATACGCTTGTCGCGTATGCAGTAGTCATCGCCCTGCCTGAACACGTCCGACTTCTTTATCTTCACGAGGTCGGAGTATGCCAGCCCCGTGTAGCACGAGAAAATGAACATATCGCGCACTTTCTCCGTCATGCCGTAGAGTTCGAGGGCTTCCACACGGTCACGTTCCTCTTCGGTAAGGAATTTTATACCCTCCGACTTTCCTCGGGAAATCCTCATGCCGTCGTAGGGGTTGGACTCCAGCTTCTCAAACTGTATCGCCTCCACGATATAGGGCTTGAGGCGTTTGTGATAGCCATGAACCGATGCCTGGGCTGTCACACGCTTGCGTATGAAATCGTCCCATAGTCTGATATTCTTCGGGGTGAGGTCGCTGAAAAAGCGTATCAGCCCGAAGTCGCGCAGGCAGTTGAGCATGACCTTGTGCTGCTTGCGTGTTGACTCCGTGACAGGGCGCATGTCGATACGTTCCTCCAGCCAGTCGAGGAAACTTGCCGACGAACCCTGCAACTTTGTTTTCTTGACCTTTTTGAGAAGCGACAGGTCGTATTCGCCCTTTGTCGAAGCTATGGACGACATCTTCTCATGGATACCGTCATAGACACGGCGTATCTGTTCGTTCAGATGGTCGGCCTGAGGGTGGTTGACTACCTCCTTGCCGCTCCACTGCTGTTTTAGGACAGCGACGCCGGTGGAGAGACGGACGCGCTCACGGTTGTACGACACCTCAATCTCAACGGTGCCGGGGTTGACGGCCGATGCCTTCTTGCGGCGGTCGAAAACAATCTTAATCTGTGGTATTCCTGCCATAAGTAAAAGATTTTAAGAATGATACATTAAAATTTCTCGTGATGTGGTACACGAAAAAGCGTGTACCACAAATTCCGGGAAATGTACCACACGTGTACCACATACCATTCCAACGCATACGGCAACGAGGCTGTTGCACGCCCCGAATCTTTTGGAAACATTTAGCACAAAATAGCAAATATCAGAGAGTTGGCACTCTGAACAGGCTCCGGTCGCTATGGCAAGACCGGGGCAGGAGACAATGGCTGATATTTGATGGAAAAGCTGGTACATTTGTGGTACTTTTTTGTGGTACATCCACGAAATTTGTACCAAAGATAATGTGCTAATTCCGAACTAACAAATGCTAACTTTGGCTATCGGCAGGAATTATTGTTTGTGCTAAATCTTTCTAAATCAAGATTTTATAAAATTGCTAACACTTGCACATCAGTCACTTACAGGCATGAAAAAAGGGCCACATAATTGTGACCCTTCTGTGATCCGCCTGGGGCTCGAACCCAGGACCCCAACATTAAAAGTGTTGTGCTCTACCAGCTGAGCTAGCGAATCATCGTTGCCTCCGAGCTTTATGCGCCCTGCAGTATAAATACCGCTTCCGACAAAGCCGTAAGGTCTTGGCGCTTCAGGATGGGCTTGAACCAACGACCCCCTGATTAACAGTCAGGTGCTCTAACCAACTGAGCTACTGAAGCATCTTTTTAACCTTAAAAAATTCAATAAAACGACCTCTCGTCGTGTTGCGCTTCAGGATGGGCTTGAACCAACGACCCCCTGATTAACAGTCAGGTGCTCTAACCAACTGAGCTACTGAAGCTTTCTTTCAACCAGAGTTCACTTTATCACACCTCTGTATAGTGGTTGTCCCTGAATTGCGTGGCAAAGTTAGACATTATTCCTGATATGGCCAAATTTTCCGATGACAAAAATTCCACATTTTTTAATACAATGCCACAACTCGGACAATACATTCTTGCAAATCAATAATTTACACCATAAGCCAGTGATTGCATTTTTTAAACGAGAAAATTGTCATCAACATATGTAACATTTCCCATTGCTGTTCGTCTTAATTACAAAGCCGAAGACCGAACCGGAAAGCATATCCGTACGTTTGAGTGATAAAACTCAAATTTACATGCTATGAATTTCATTTGGTACATAATCATCGGCATCGTGGCCGGCTTCACTGCCGGAAAACTGATGCATGGAGGCGGCTTCGGAGTATTGGTCAATCTAATCGTCGGGATTGTAGGCGGAGTGCTTGGAGGCTGGCTTTTCGGGCTTCTCGGAATCACGGCGGGAGGCATAATCGGAAACCTGATAACGTCAGTGGCTGGAGCTGTTGTATTGCTTTGGCTTGTGGGTCTGCTGAGCAGAACAACGCATAGGGATTAGAAACAGTTTTTCTCATACGCAATATCGAGAGTCTGCGGAAATCGAATCTGCAGACTCTCCTTTTTCGTGCAAAATGGTATGTCCTTCCGCAAAACCGGTTATCTCCGCATATGGATCCGGCATTAACTTTGCATCATGAAAACAATCATCCCAAATACAACACACTACGTCCATGCCGGCTTCATCCACGCTAACCGATACCTCAACGGCCAGCCCGCCATATGAACAACAAACGCGAGTTCGGGATAAGAATATTTAATTTACGACCTATCCAAAGGATATAGAGTATCGGGCGGCCTGTCAGGGTCGCCTGATTCATTTGTATAGGTTGAAACTAATCCCAGAGGACAAGCTGCCCGTTTGACTCGGGTACCTCAAAGTCGAAGTTCACTCCAGGCTTTGTGGCAAAGAAACAATAT
>CAJSYI010000056.1 GCA_910573745.1 Muribaculaceae bacterium
CTCTCGGTAATCATGATATCGTATTTATTGTTTGGTTCCTCTAAATTACTAAATATCAGTGATATTACCAAAAGAATCGGCAACTTTTTCAAGCTGCTGATTCTACTTTTTTATACTATTACTTATCCCGAACTCGCGTAAAGAGGTATTTCAAAAGAGTTTACGACGCACTGTGCGTCGCGGTCGAGGATAAACCAGTATTCCGAGCGGTATGGAGAGCCGCTTTCCGACAGAGCCTCATACTCTATTTTCACTTTCCAGCCGGAGAACGGCTTGCGTGGAGCGTCAGGAGTCTCAAAGCCCACCATCGAGCGTAGAGCGGACATCGCCGACATCTGGCGGCCGACAAGCTCGGAAACGGTGTTGTCCTCAAAATCGAGGTTCTGAAGACCGTCTGTCCGGGACATGACCTGTTCGTTGACTTTCATCATCGACATGGCTATCGCCATTTTCTCGTCGTTGTTGATGTAGTTGCGGCCGAACACACTGTCAGGCTTGCTGACCGCTATGACCTTTACCGACTCCGGATTATCCACCGAGGCCATCAGTGCCTTCTCCGCCACCGACTGCGCCCGTTTCGACGGCTGGCCGAAGTAGTGGAAGGCATATCCTATGCCGCCCCACATAGCCACACAGCTTATGAGCAGTATGGCGAGTTTCGTTCCCGGCTTCATACCTTGATAACCTTTAGTTTGTCGGGAGATAAGCCGAGTTTGCGGCGATAGACAGAGCCATTCTCGCCGAACATCTCGACCTCGTGGGATGTGACACCATCGGCACATATCTCTCGCACTTCATCGAGCGTCATGAGATGCCCGGCGATATTGCGCCATATCACGAAGTCGCAGGGGCTTCCCTCCTGCCGGTAGTTGGAGCAGTTGAAAGCCTTTGCGCCCACGCGGATCTCGCCGCCGCAACGGGGGCAGTGTGCCACCACCGACTCCATATTGATCGAGCCGTCAGCCGCCATGACAAGCACGGTCGGAAAAGTCTTCCACTCCTTTGTGGCGAAGCCGTCGAGCAATATGCTCCGCTTCTCCAGCAGTTCCGCGACCTCGGCATCCGCCATCTTGCGGTTGCCTATAACCCCGTTGATGAAGAGTCCGCACTTGCCGTCCTCCCCGGTGTTGTTCTCACAGCGGTAGCCCTTGCAGGTCTTCACCACATTGCCGCCGCACACAGGGCAACGGCCGATAATCTTTGTTTCTGTATCCATGTAAAAAATGTTGTTGATAGTTCGTTTATCTGTATTTTATCGTGTTCCACTCCCACACAAGGGTCTCCGCGATAGCCTTTCCCGACATCACCGAGGCCCAGCCGTCGGGGTCGAGCGAGAACCACAGGTCGTTCCATGAGAGAGTGCGTATCTGCCATGCCAGCAGCCACAGGTCGGTGTTGATTGTCTCCAGACGTGTCACCACCTCGTTTGCCACATAGTACCGCTCGGCGGAGTTAAGCAGGTTGACCTTGTGTTTTTCCTTGTTACCGTCCGCACCGGTCACAGTGTAGCTACCAGACGTGACAAGCTGTTGCATGAAGGGATAGAGAGCCGCCATCTGTGCGGCCGCGTCAGTCAGCTCATCGGACACCAGCACCGCTATCGCCGTACCTTTAAGGTGTTCCGGCACCGATTTACGCAACAGGTCGCAGTTCTTGGGTATCTCCGTAAGCACCAGTTCACCGGCACGCTTTATCTGGTAGAGATTCTGCATGGCACCCTGGGCGTTGGAAAGATACTCAAGCATCTTGTTCTCCACGGAGTGAACGCGGTCGAGGGCGACAGTCACGGCGGCTTCAGCCGCAATGATCTTCTCCTGAGTTGACTTACGCTTCTTGTGGATATTGTTAAGCTCCACAGTCTGCGCTATCACCGCCGCCGTGAGCGTCGGGTCGGTCTGTTGCGCCATCATGTCCGCTCCCGGAATGACAAGGAGGGATAGAGCGAGCAGGGCTGTTTTCGGTTTGATAGTCTTCATCGGTCAGTCATATTTTTAAGCCGGAGGCGCGTTGCTCGGCGAGGTTATCGTCACGGTCATGTTTGGGGGGAATATCTTGATTGAGGTGCGTTTACCTAACAGACAGTCGTTCCAGTCCTTGAAGTCCTTAGGCGGCTGCCACTGCCCCATGCGGTAACGCACGGAGATATGCGGCTCAAACTGGGTGTAGGCGGAGCGGTCGGGCGACACAGGAAAACTCTTGCCTTTGGCCTCTACCATCAAGCCCTCCGGCGTCTTGGTGATTTTCAGCGGTATCTCCTCGACAAGAGCCATGAGGCGGAGTCCGTTGATGCGTCCGGCAAGGTCGTTGTCGAAGCAGTCGTAGGCACGGGCGTTTGGAAAACGCTCCATCACGCCCAGTACCTGACGGTCAGAGAACGTGCCGCCGAGGGAGACAAGGGCGATATCCTCGCCTAACCGGGGCCGGTTCAGCTGGAAAAAAGCCATAGCGTCAAAGGCGGATTCACAGAAGAACGCATGACGCACGAGGCCGTTGTTGCCGTGCGACAGGTCGGCAACCCACGCCGCCGTGGAGGAATTGGTGCCGGCAGCCTTTGACTTGTAGCCCCCCATGCCACGGATTTCATATCCCACAGTCTTGTCGCTCCCGGCTTCCGTGTAGGGGAAGCCGATGTTGTAGCCGTTGAAATTCTCGTTGCGCCTGTCAGACACAAGGGAAATAAACGGGGCGAGAGCCTTGACCGTATCTGCCGACAGTCCGCGCTGTGCGAACAGCCGGGGGATATTGGCCGCGTCCAGTTCCTTGACACGGTAGCGCGAAGGGTCGAACACCTGAGGCGCGGATGCCGAGCGTACATAATCCCGGTCGCGGTCATAATCCGGTTCCGGCATATTGGCGAACTGTGCCATCACTTTCGCTATCTTCTGCCATTCGGTAAGCCCGATGACATTGAACGACGAAAGATTCTCGCGTATGAACGACACCACGTCACCCTTTGAGCCGTCCCGCCGGAAGAAAGTCTGCGAAGCCTTGTCGCGGCGGTTGCTGACGATGATTGTGTCGCGCTTGTCGCGTCCCTCGCCCAGCACAAGCTCGATGTAACGGCCCACACCTGCCTTTCGGTCGAGGCGGTAGCCGAGCGAATAGGCGACATCATCAATGCCCACCCGCGATTTGAGTTCCTTGAACTTGACCTTATAGTCAGCCGGTGCCATAGCTTCAGACGATTGAGAGTGACTTGGAGGCGCGGCGGTCGATGCCTGCTATCTCCGATTCATAATTCTTACGTATCGCGCTTCCGAGGAATATATCTTTCTCGCGTTGGTCGGTGAGCTGGAAATACATTCTCGCGGTTGAACGCTCGATGGGCTTCATGCCGAGATCGACGCCGTTGTATGAGGCACGCAGGGCGAAGTCGCCGGAGCGGGTCTTGATTATGGCGGCGTTCCTGAACGGGCATATCTCGTCCTCCAAAGGAGCCATCAGAGGGTCGTTCTTCGCCAGATAAGGCTGTTCACCGAGCGATATGCGCTGTGCGTCCACACGGTCGAGTATCATTTCCGAAGCCTTGTTGACATCGGCCATCACGGACACGATGAACTTCGGCTCCTGACGGAGTGCCCCAATCCATGAATCGAGGTAGGCCGCCGAGTTGTCAGTGACTCTTGAGTCGAAGCCCATGGAGTGGCTTATCATGGCCGCAGTAAGCTCCGCCACCAGTTCCTCTTTCGCATATTTCGGGTCGCCGAACTTCGCGCCCGCCTCTCGGTTGAGTCTTTCGGGAGTCATGGTGGAGTGCGTCATTTCGTGTAGCATGGTCGAGTAGAACTCCATGCCGTCGCGGTATATGTCCTCAGGAGTCGCGCCCTTGTTGAACTGCTGCTTCATGGGAATCACCACAATATCACGCGAGGGGGAATAGTACGCGCCTTTCTCCTTGCGGTCGGCCTGTATGGGACAGAGCCATGTCTGCTCGGCAACCATGCGGTCGAGTGCGCCGTGGGCGTACATACCATGAGTGTCGCGCATTTCAGGTACCTTGAAGCGGTCGAGTAGTTTCTGCACCCTCTCAGGCTGTGCCTCACGGAAATTGGTCTGGTCGATGTTGTAAACAGGGAACGCCTTGACAAAGGGTATCACGTCAAGATTTTTCCGCTCGTCACGGCTCATGGCGCGGTACTCGTCGGAGGATATTCTCTTGCCGTCCTTGTCCCGCACCATCATGTCCCAGTAAATCACCGGAAAGGCTTTCTCTCCTTTGAGGACATGGGCCTTGAAGTTGTGTGCCTGCTTGAATGTGAGGAACACGGGAAGCTCGTAGCCTTGCGCCGCCGTGTGCAGCTGGAGGAAAAAGGAGTTTGAGCCGGAGTAGTTGCGGCCCATGATGTTCTGGGGCAGTCCGGCGGAGGAGGCTCCGCCAATCCAGCCCTTCTCCCAGTCTGAGCCCTTCATCCGCTCCATACGCTCGATCATCATCTGGGCGAAGCGGTCGAGAGCCTGCTGGCCTGAACTGTTGGACGCGCCGTTAGTTCCAGATGCCATAATCCTCGTCGTCTATCAGCTGACGTTCCAGCATGTCGATCTCGGTCTCATCGTAATAGAACTCGGCGGATTCCTCCGAGGGTTCGATGCCGTGAAGCTCGCACCATTCGAGGTAGGACTCCGCGTTGTCGCTTTCAAGCATGAAGCGGAGGAAGCCGATGTTGCCGTCCTGAAGGAGCTGCACAAGCTCGTCATATTCTAATTTTGCCATAGTGGTATTCTTTTAAGTGTTGTTGGGAAACGGTTTTACATTTTCATGGAGGCTGATTTCTCCATAGAGAGCGGAGCGGCGAGTTTTGTGCCTATCTCATCGTTAAGGTATTTCGCGGCTATCTGCTCGCGTGTGGCGGTCTTGGTCTTGAAGAGCGAGTAGCCATCATCGAAGGAGATTTCCTGACGGGAAGAGCGTCCGCGCCCTTCGCCGAGGTCAACCGACACTTTCCACTTGTTGTCCTCCTTATCCTTTGCGACACGGATACCCTTGGGGTCGATGCCCTCTGGGAGCCTGAACTGCTCGTAGTGGGATTGCAGGTGAAGACGGTCGCCGAAGTTGCGCTCCACAAGCTGTCCGGGAGTTGCCACACGGTCAAAGTATGCGTTCAGGTCCTCGCGTGAGGCGGTTGTTGACATCTTCTTGTCTCCAACCTGTGCGTAGAACTTATATTTGCCGTAGTCAGCGCGGGTCTCGTCGGTCTCCTTATAGACATTGAACTTGTCGATAGTCAGGTTGCCCTCGGGGCCGGGCAGCACATTCGCCACCTGATAGGAGACATCGGGCACCCTCGGCATGAGTTTGGTGGGATAGTAGCGTTCCATGAGCTGCGGCACCGTGAGTTCTTTCTGCTGATAGGCGGCGAGGTCGGCCGGATCCATCTTCTGAGGCTTCAGTTGTTCGCCGTTGATTTTGGCTGTGAAATACCAGTCCTCCGGGTTGGTCTTGCTCTGGTAGGCATGGCCGTGTGTCACCTTGTCGCCGTTGACCGTCACCATCTGAGGCTCACGGGGCTTGCGCTCGGCGGCTTCGCCCTGGGTGGCGGATTGGGATTCTGATTTCTTCTCTTTCGGGGTCGTTTCATCGACCGCGCTCTTTGTGGTCTTTACAGGCTCCTCCTGGGGAGTCTTCTCTTTCTTTTTTCTTGGCATATCGGATTCTTTGTTAATGGGTTGTTGTGATGTAGTCTCCCCGTGCTTCGCCTCCTGCTCCTTTTTCTTCTGCTTGGGTTCTTCAAGCTGCTCGCATATAGCCACTCTCATTCCGGCTCTTACAAGCCGTGGCAGATAAGTGTCGAGTGCTTCATGTGGGAAAGATGCCACATCGACATTCTTTTCTTTGCCGACTGTACGCGTGGAGACTGGTGTACCGAGAATTTCCGACACCTTTTTCGCGTCCTGACGGTAGATTTCGTATGTGCTGCCGGTGCGGAAAAGTAGCAAGGCGTCGGGGTGTTTCTCTTTCATGCGGTCGAACTGATCCATTACGGAGAGTTGGCCCGGCTCTTTTTTTCTTGAAGCTGCCATGTGCGTCAGCGTTTGAGACCGGATTTGCGTTCCTCTTTCTGCGTGGGGTCGAGGCTAATGGCACGTTCCTTAGAGTCATGCTCGACAACTTTCCGGTACTCCCAGCGGTTCTTGTCGGTCATTACCAGACCGAGATATTCGGGGTGCTGCTCGTCATAACGGAATTTCTGCTGACGCTCCCACTCCTTGAGGTCGCCTTTTACGATCTTGAAGCCCTGAGGTTCCTTGAGGTCGATGCCAACCGATACCTTTTCGCCGCCTACCGACAGTTCCACCGGTTTGCCTTCGCGTGCCTGCTGTTTCTGTTGGGAGCCAAGCTCGATGTCGTTGACCTTTTCCATGTCCTTCAACTTTTGCTCAATCTGCACCTCGGTTATGCGGCGGTGGATGATTGACTTCGTTTCCGGGTCGAGCTGGAGATACTGCTGAGTCTTCTCGCCGTTGATGTCGATGGCTTTCTGCAACACGTCGCCACGGCGCAGTGCGTCAAGTTCCTGTTGCGACAGGCGAAGCTCGTTGTTTCTGTCAACAGACAGTTCACGCTGCACGGGATATGCGATCAGCGTGGGGTTGCCGTCCTTGTCGGCGGCGAGCTGGAGTTTTAGGGGTAATGAGATAACCATGCCATTCCCGGTGTCGATAGACACCTGCAAAAGAGGCGTTACCTCCCCCTGCATCAGTTTTTGCTTCACGTCCTGCGGAAGCATATCAGCTTTCTCCCTGTCGATACCCAAAAGGGCGAGTTTTTCATAAGGGAGCGTGTCCTGCTGATTTTTGTTCGGAATTTCCATGTCAATGAATTAGAGGTTATAAATTTGCGGCGTAACCGCTTGTCGGCCTCAAAATTATCCCCACATGATTGCTAAATTTGAAATTCCGAACATTTTTGTTGCGATGGCTTGTGCAGTTTTCTGTTCACAGTATGCCGCAGCCCAGTTTTACACCGTCACAAAAGATTCTCCTGTGACGGTTGAAATGCACAAGAGAGAAGTATATAGCACTGACAATAAGAGTGATAGCGCAACGCCTCAAATATCATCAATCCCGGAGACGGTTATTGGCGTAAAAAATATGCCACAAACGCTATCTGCAAGCATTGTCACCACATCAAAGTCACATTTCCAGCAAGCACCCGTCAGTTCCGGACTACCGGATCTGACCATTCCAAACCTGATTGCCGAGATTGAAAAGAACGGCATAAAATATCCAAAGATAGTATTGGCACAGGCAATACTTGAAACAGGTTGGTTCAAATCCCCGGTCTGCCGAAACAAGCACAACCTTTTCGGGCTTACCAATCCACGCACAGGCAAATACTATGAGTTTAACCACTGGACTGAATCTGTCAAAGCATACTACACAAAAGTACAGTACCAATATAAGGGAGGAAATTATCTGCTGTGGCTGAAAAAGATTGGCTACGCTGAAGATCCGGGCTATATCCGTGCCGTGATTAGGGTGCTTCGACAACTAATCGAGTAGGAGGTGAACACTAATTGAGGTGTTCACCTCTTTCGTGTTCACTTGTCCTCTCACACCACCGTACAAGCGGTTCCGCATACGGCGGTTCCGTGCTTTACCGACTTTGTTTATTCTCGACTCGGTGTCTCGCGTTGTCTTTGGCGCAATTAAGGTATCGTCACTTCTGCCTATTGTCGGTTTCCGACCTATCGTCCGGCAGTTAGCTCCTCTTCGGACATCTGACTACTAAAGACCTTTAACCAAACCATCAGTTACTGCTTGACTGCACGGTTCAGTCCTTCCCAAACCAACCCGTGGTTCGGTACTATGACCTCTGCTGACTTCTCACGGCAAGCTTTACTCCGCAGTTTTGAGTAATTGGGTCGCAACTGCGTCCGTGAGACCTCCCCGATTAAGAGCATAATCTTTGACACTTATACCTGCTTGATTTACGCCACTCGTTCCGAATAGCTATCGGGCTTTGACTTCTTTAGCAGTCTTACCCACGAGCAAACGCCTTGATATCAAGTTTCTGTACGTCAGGCCAGTGCTTTGCCGCTGACTTCCTTCACACCCAATGTCGCCATTGGCAGCTTGTCTTTGGCTGTACGCTTGCCGCTATTAGGCCGCGTTAGGGACTTGCACCCGTTAGATTATGCCCATGTCGGGCGAACTAAAATGACAAAGGCAACCACTTTTGGTTGCCTTTGTGAGTTATTCTGATAACCTGTTATTTAAGTTGTGCTTTTACAAGGTTTGCGATAACTTGTGAGAATTGTGAAATGTCTCCGTTAACGCTGGCATTTTCAAGAGCCTTCATATAATCGGCTCTTAATTCCACAGGGACGATAGTCCAGGGATAGCCACCGGATGCGAGCATGGCATTAAGTATAAAACGGCCCATTCTCCCGTTTCCATCCATATAAGGGTGTATGAAAACAAATATGAAATGACCAAGTATTGCACGAACACGTGCGTCCGGTTCTTCAGACATTAGATTAAAAAGTACCGGCATTGTATCAGCGACAGCCTCAGGGTTTAGCGGAATATGTTTAGACCCTCTGATATATACTTGACTCCTGCGATAGCCTATAAGGTCCGAGGCTTTCAAAATACCGGTGGTTACAAACGGCATCCACATCTGTCTATACCAATGGCTATGATCATTGCTGACAACATCACCGGCGTGGTTGCCTTCAAGAATTTTCTTTATTGATTCCTTTACAGCATTGAACGCTTGATAATATCCACGCGCTACAAGTGCACGCTTATGCTCCTTATCTTCTTTATCCGGTTGCCAGTTCCCGGAACGTACTTTCTCTATAAGTTCCTTTGATACCTGATACCCTTCTATTGAAAGAGAATGGTATGCATCTTCCAGATACTTTTCGTCAACATTGCGAATATAGTTCTGCATATCAACTGAATTTTCAGGCTTAAAAGGGAAATTTTCAATAACCTGCTCACGCATATTTGCCCACATCTGCCGTATTCTCGCTGCATAAGGCGATATTTCAGGTCTATATGGAGTTGTGCGAACTGAGATAAATGGGTCTGTCTCCATGACCTTATACCCAAATTCTTTCATTGTCCTGAGTATTTCATCTGCAAAATCAGCCTGACCATTATTTCGGAAAGCTCCGGCCAGCCGACCGGCGCGGGTAGTCGCTCCAATCTCTACAAGATAACGTAAAACATCTGACGTATCTTTAACCATCGAGAGACAAGTTCTGGCAGAAATCTCGTCTCGCTCGAAATATGCCGGTGAAGCATAGATTAAGGCTTCCTCTAATGAATAAAGCCTTAATTCGTATTGAGGTTCAACATAAGAAACGGCAGGAATTTCACTTTTGATAGACAGGATGGAATGACCATAAGGTAAATTTACTGTATTGTTAGATGCTTGGGGGGCCTTTATAACCAATTGTATTGGAACAGTAGTCTTTCCTGAAAGAATATCAAGGGATTGATCCGGCATCAGAATCCAATCATCATCAAATCTTGAATTGAGATAGGCTTTTATAAAATGCCAATATGATGTGTACCATACAGTCGTATCTCCCTCGCTGCCCGGACGAGAAGGTATGTACCAACCTTTCATAACCTCCTGCAACCATCCATTATCCAATAATCGCTTAAGATGAACGCGAGATAACTGTTCTGTACCTTTTAGTACAAGGTTAGGATTCTGTTGTTGCAGAATATGTAGCTGTTCAAGTGAGTCAGCCATAAGCTGTTCAATAGTCGCCATAACGATATTATTTATATGATTGGGAGATATTCTCGTTTTTATGGAGTAACTGTTACTCGTGATTATTGAGTTAGTGTTGCTCGTTTTTTGCTGAGTTAGAGTTACTCGTTTTTGTTGCAAATGTAATGATTTTATTTGACGTGTACAAAATAATAATCCTCGTTATTCATTGATTGCATGGTATAATATAAATAAAGACAATAGCGTTATGATGGTAATTTTGCATAATTACCGTCAGAACACTTAATAATATTAACAATTACTATAAGTTAATCAATACAATAACCAAATTAACATCAGATGTGCCGGGTATATGGCGTAGAAACTGTATTTGGCCGGTTTGCTTCTTATGAAGCCGCGGGTGCCGTCATATAGGAAAATTATTCCGGAGGCGAGCAACGCACCGGCTATGCCGTAGTGAGCCATCAAAGGAAACGTGAATATAATCTGAAGAATAGCCTGAGAGGGAAAATGTGTCGATGAACGCTCCAACCACGGGCGTATGGTCTGGTGCCGGAGGATGTAGAACACTGCTATCATCAGAACACCGCGCCAGTCATAATCCGTTCCGAGCCACCATGCCAGAACAGCGATACCTGCAATACCGATGAAAGACAGCGGCCCATGTTCACACATACGGTCGAATATGGCGAGTGCCACAACTCCGAGGGAGAGAGTGAACATGACATTATGCGTATCGTCCGCTCCGTTGAGCAGATACCACGGCAATTCACTGACTGCACCGGCAAGCAATAGTATCAGAAAATATCTCATGCGGTCGCGGCTATGCGCGAACCCCTCGGCGACAAGGAAAGCGAACACAGGGAACGCTATCCTGCCGAAGCATCGCAGACAGTCGTACATCGGAGTGCCCGGCTCCATAAGGAAGTAGGCGCAATGGTCGGCCACCATCGAGAGAATGGCGATAATCTTCAACGCACTTCCGGATAAGCGGAGCGAGAGGGGAACGGATATTTTGGCGGTGGTTTCCATGATAAAAAATGTGTTATTCAGTGCCAAGAAGTTCCTTAACCATATCGGCCACCTCCTGGTTAACACGCTTGAAATTGCGGTTGAGCATAATCTCCTTCTCTCGCTCACTGTCGAAAGAATAGATTTTAGGCAACTCCACATAGTTGGATTCCTCCTCCTTGATACGTGCCATATCGAAGTGCGTCTTGCAGAAATACTTGGTTGTCTTGAACTCCTCGGAGTCCTCGATGTCGAAATGCGACAGCATTTTTTCATCGGTGGCCGTGAAGTCACGTGCCGCCTGACCTGCAAGCCAGCCCGTAGCCATGTCAGCGATTTTCGCCGCCGGAACGAGATAGTCCATCTTCTCGGAAATGGAGGTTGAGATTTTCTGGTCGTTTATGGTGATTGATGTCGATGTCTGCTTTGCTTTACCGAAAACATCATTCTGCGCCCATTCAAGAGTCTCCTTGTTTCGTGCCGCACCCATGAATATGTTACCGCAGGTCGTGATAATCTTCTGCATACCCACCTTGCCATAGTCAGCCTCCAACTGCGGAAGCTCCTGAAAACCGAGGGTCACGGCAACCTTGTTGCTTCGCGCCGTGCCGATCAGTCGGTCAATCTTGTGGAAGTACAGCGTGGGAAGCTCGTCAACGATGATACTGACAGGGATGTTGCCTTTGGAATTGACACGGGTTATCAGACGGTTAAGCACAAGAGCGTTCAGAGAGCCGATGACCTGTTCCTTTTCGGGGTCGTTGGCAATCACAAGATAGCTCGGACTCACCGGGTCGGAAATCTTCAAGTCAAAATCATCGCCGGTGAACACCCAATAGGCTTCAGGAGATACAAGGCGTGCGGCATTTACGCGGAGAGTACCCACCATACCTTCAAGCTGGTCGTTGGCTTTGTTTTCGTATGCGGACTTGAAGGGAGCCATCAGCGAGGCTATCTTATCGTCCATCATCAGAATGTCGAACACCTCGGAATACTTGCGTCCAAGGAACGACAGCACATGGGGCATATCCGAAAACTCACCTGTGATAGTGTCCGGCTCAACCTCGTTTCCGTTCTCGTCCTCATACCAACAGCGGTCAATCAGTATCAGCTTACCCATGCGGTCGATATAGGAGAAGCCGTTAAGGTCAACGAACATCTTGTCCTCGTCGGTGGATACGTCGCGTCCGTTCTCGTTCACGAAGTCAAGCATGACCTCGCCGTTCTCGTCCAGAGCGTTGAAATCGTCCCAGTTGCGTATCACAAGCTCCAATTTCTTGCCCTCATGCGATATATAGCGTTTCAGTTTTTTCCCTTTCAGAAAACCTGTCGGGTGGAAATTCACAAAGAAATAGATGATCGCCGCGAGGAAATTCTCGGCCGAGTTGGTGAAGAAAGCCTCCGAGCCGCCCTTTTTCTCACCACCGCCCTTGTTGAGCGAGGCAAGAAGCGTGGCTGCCGTCTCCGAAGCCGCCGCGAGGTCGGGAATGTATTTACGCTGGATTGGATTGATACGGTTGGAATACTCCACATCGGTAAAATTGACTATGCGGAAACCGCAGCCATTCGGCAGATTACCGTAGTGTAAGTTCTTGCAATACTGATAGAAAAGCGTCTTGGCAAGCGTCGGGAACTTATAATCATATACCATCATGGCGAACCCCTTTCGTGCGTGCTGCCTTATGAACGGATCTATGATGCCGAAAGACTTGCCGGAGCCGGGAGTACCCAACACAATCGTGCCTCGGAACGGGGTACATGGTAAAATCGTATCATTCTGAAAACCACGTTGTAAGTTTAAAACTTTTGGGCAATTGTTCCCAAAATGTTCCCATAATCAGCCTTGTCAGTCAACGGACGTTAGGTTGCCGTTGCTTATGGTGGGTTAGATAACGATTGTACGGAAGTCATCACGACCTCAACCAAAAATCAGCCATTGTCCTGCATCGGGAATTACAGCGTTGCCGACTGCGACCGTATGCGATGGAACAATACCGTTGCGAACTGTCTTTAATTCATCGCAAAATTACAAATTTATTTTGTTAATCCATCGCCATTTTCGGAAAAACGAACAACAGTCTCCAAATATTTCGGGTTGAGGGTGTGGTAACTGGATGGTATGATACCTGTATTGAGAGAAATGGAAGGGACATATAATAAATATAATTAAGGAAGGAATATGCCAATTATATTTAATATCACCCCTATAATTGCTATTACCACACCAATTATGACGAAAATTTTATACACTTTTGCATGAGTTCGAGTTTTGTAGCTTGTCAACTTTGATTTTGCGACAGCAAGCTTATGTTGAGAAATATAACGTATGATAAATCCCAGCATGAAAATTATTACTCCTATCCAAAACATATTATTCATGATTTCACATCTAAGTAGTTAAGCCAATGCTAATCCCTATTGCTAATAATATGGCTCCAATAATAAAGAACAGTAAGGCCGGTTTAGTGTACTTTTGCAGCTTCTTTTTTATTATTGGATTGGGTTTTGTTATTAATTCAATTTTATAGTTATTGAGAGCAAAACCTTTTATGGCGGCTATTAAGCCTAATATAGCACCTAATAGCAAACTGCTTAATCCGCTATAAATTAATAAACTAGACATTCTTATTTAAGATTTATGAATATGGTTGACTAATAGCCAACCATATTAAATTTTAACGCCACGCCGCCAATCTTTCACACCGATGATAACTTCTTATTGCAGATACAATAGATACTACATCATGTACACATCCAATAATCGCAAATCCATAATTTCCATCAGCAAAATCCATTGCTGTTGAACACGCCCCAATTGCAATACCACCACAATCGAATGCTAATTGAAGCACACAAGCACGTGTGGTTCTTGAAACTGTAGCCAATGATGCAGCTGTTTCAGGCGTAGTTATATTATCATATATAGCAGCCGAATTTACAGCCATTCCTCTTACAATCGGAGATTCGATTGAGGTACAGGCTGTTTCTAGTCTTGTAACAGAGTGACCGCCTGCAGATACGTAGTCGTCCATTAATGAATATAACTTTGCGACATCTTCGGCAGGAGCAACTTGCATTAGACTATCCAATTTTAAAGAAACCAACTCATCAGTTTTGATTTCTTGATTTTCACCATCTAACGAAATATATAAATCTTCAATTTCCTCTGGAGATAAGGTAAGTAGATAACCTACGATATCGTCTTTTGTAGTAGCACGGCTTGAGATAGAGACACCGATCTCATTAAATGCATCCTTATTTAATACGGCAGCCTTTTCAGAGGCTTCAAGATACTCTTCTGCAATTGTTCTCTCCGTGCTATTTTTATACGGTATATCCTCTTCTGAAGAGCAACCCTCCAAGAGAACTAACATTGACACCGGAATAAAAATCCCTGTTAGATATAGTAAAAATTTTTTCATAAACTTTGAATTAAATGTTATGTAATATTAACAAAGATTAATTCAAATGGTTCATCTTAACGAATCATCAAGATATATTCAATCAAAGTAGTTGTCTCTTCCAAGTGTGGCGTCCTGAAAAATATTGACGGGTCAGAGGGTTTGAGATTATGAATGAATGTTAAACAGTCCGAAGACTGTGGAGACATGCAGGTATGAGCCTGAGATCCCCGAGGTTGGGGTAAAATCCTCCGGGGCTCGATGCCCCGGGG
>CAJSYI010000057.1 GCA_910573745.1 Muribaculaceae bacterium
TTTCCGCTGCTGTGCCAGGCATTGATTGCCGAAATCTGAGATTCGTCCCAGGATTTTTTGTTTTCTTCACACATTTTACTAAAAAATGTTGAATCTGACGGTCAACACTTTTCCGGACTAGACATCCTTTGTTAGAGGATCGGAATTGCAAAGGATGGTTTTTATTCCTCGATGCGCGAGGGGCATAAGTACGATGCCAACGATAATCAATACCTCGATACTCTCGGCTATGATTATGACTTCTCGACGCTCGATGCTCGCGCCGACAAAGACGTAGACCCGGACGCGCCTATTTGCATCGGTATGGACTACAACGCCAACATCAACTGGATTGTCGCCGGTCAGCCTCGCGACCGCCGTCTGAACGTCATAAAATCGTTCTACGTCAAGTTCGAGCGTAAGATTCCGGCACTCGTCGAGGACTTCTGCCGTTACTATGCGGAGCACCGCAACAAGACCGTAGTGTATTATTACGATGCAACCGCCCTCGGCTCGAACTATGCCGTCAATGAACAAGATTACCGTTGGTGGGTAGTCCATGAATTTAAGCGCAGGGGTTGGCAGGTCGAAGCCGTGTACCTCGGCAACCCCATGCGTCACGATGAAAAATATTTGCTCATCAATCAGGACTTCGCAGGTAAGCAACGCCTTGTGCCATTCTTCAACCGCTCCAACAACGAAGACCTTATCCTCGCCATACAGTCAGCCGGAGTAAGCCGAGGTCGCAACGGCTTCCGCAAAGACAAATCGGGCGAGAAACTTGCCGAGAGCGAAGAAGACCTGCTCGAACACCGCACCGACGGCACCGACGCTTTCGATACCCTCTACATCGGCTGCGAAAAATTTCCATATCACGACAGTTTTTCTCTATCCATGTCGGGTGTTATATGACCGTCAGTTATGAAGGATTTTCTTCTATTGCCCCCAATGCACGGCCTCTTTCAACAGCCTTTTCTACAAATTTTATTAGCCTTTAACGGTCAAATACTTGCGTGATTTGTTGTAAATTTGTACCTTTGCAAGGTATTATATAAAAACTTCTGCTTATGGCACGACCGATTAAAGAAACCCCCGAACTTCGAGGGAACGATGCGGTGAGATTTGAAACTCTTATCTCGACCTCAAAACCTGTGTCCAAAGAGGAGAAGGAACGTGCCCGCAAGGCTTATGAAGTAATGAAATCTATAAGCAATTTCCAGTGGTGAAAATTGATTTCAGCAAACTGCGCCAGTTCCAACTCACAGAGGACTCCGACATAAAGCCGTTCAAATGTGCCGAAGATGATTTGAACGATTTTCTCTTTGAAGACGCAAAGTATTTTCAAAGAGAACTTATGGCTGTGACTTATTTGCTCGAATATATGGAACAGAATAAGACCGCAGCCTATTTTAGTTTGCTTGCTGACAAAATTATATTCAATCCTGATGAAAAAGGTGTTTGGAATAAGCTGAACCGCAATATTCCAAACTCAAAACGTCGTAGGAGCTATCCCGCAGTTAAAGTTGGTCGCCTTGCGGTGAATGAAGATTATTCCGGTCAAGGTCTCGGGACATTCATACTTGATAACATAAAGTATGCGTTCTCCAATGTAAAACGTCTTTGTTGCCGCTTTATCACAGTAGACGCTCTGAAAACTGCCGTGCCCTTTTACGAACGCAACGGCTTTCAATGTATTACAGAATCAGACAAGGACGATGAAACACGCTTAATGTTCTTCGACCTTAAAAACTTTATAACTGAATGATGCCTATGAAATAAATCTTTCACAGACACATAGATATAAAGCGTTAACTTTATTCTTGCTTCCTAAAAATCGGCAAAATTTCAAGAAGCAGTCAAGAGTAAAAGTTGATGCTCGCGCTTATAGCGTGGGCTTTTACTCGTTAATGACTGCAAGGTGTTTGCCGATACCGTAGGAAGCATTGCGAAATTAAGTCCACGTTTTCTTTTTTATAATTGTTTCCTTTTGTAACTATTCAGCTGCAAATATACGCAATATTCTTAAAATGACAAAATTAAAAAAGTAGCCGGAGGCTTTCTTTTCGTTTCTGACCATCGGCGGGGCAAACAACTTCGCGGTGTCCGACTTATGCCATTCCTCGAAAGATTCGGGGTTCAGCCTAATGTAGTTGACAATATCCGCGAGCCTACGCGAGTTGAACGACCTCGATCGCAGGTAGCCCACGACCTGCGCTTTTACCTGCCGGACAATCTCACTCCGCTGTTCGGTCAGATCACCGCGCATATTTTCGGAGCGGAGTGCTGACATCAGTTCGGGCGAGAGCCATTCTTCGGCCAACGACGCTTCAAGGTCTATGACCTGATAGCGGAGTTCCATATCGTTTGCGTTGGGGAGTTTCACCTGCTTTGCATCGGTATGCTCGTCAAGTGTGGTTAGTTGGATAAAAGGAATTTCGGGGTGTACGCCCTGCCAACCGTTACGTAGAAAGTGGAGAACCAGGCTTTGCCGCTGTTCTCTGCCCCGGTCAGGAAGTCGAGTATCTGTTGCTTCTCGCGCACGATGCGCTCCTGTTGCTTGCGGCGGTCGGTAATGCCCTCGGCACGAAAAATACTCTCCCAGTATTTTGCACCGACCTCGATGTGATACTTGATAGGCGCAGAATTGCGGAGCTTCGCTTCTTTGGCAATTCCGATGAGCTGCTTGATATTGTACCACTTACCCTTAAAGAGTGCAGCGTAGTAAGGTATGGGGTAATAAGTGGAGTCCACCGTCGGGATTCGCGACACGATGGCGAACTTCCGGCAACGAGTTTTTTGGCGAGTTTGTCTTGCAGATCTCGCCAAGGCGCGGACGGGTCGAGAAGGTCAATGACCTCAATATCGGCCCGCGACGAGACGCACTTTCGCCAGTTGGCATAAAGCACCGAGGGGATTTTGCCCTCTGCGTCGGCAGGGGCAAAACGGCAGTAACAGGCTTCTTTCCTCAAAAGGCGCACGATTTTCGTGCCGTCTTCATTGAGGATAAGCACGGAGACAGCGAAGCCGAAGTGTTTCAAGTCCTGACTGACACCGAGAAAATAAGCTGCGAGGTCGTTGTCAAGAAGAAAGTCCTCGACTTCATTCCTGACCTGTGCAGTGGCTATGCAGGTATCATACCGCAATCCGGCGCCATAGCAGACCTCGGCGTTGAACATCTGACAAGTGGCGAGGGTATCGTCCTTCTCGATGTGCTCGATGATTTTGAACGGCATAAGGTTGTCACCACCCCACGGAATGTAAGAGAGATGTTCGTCAACGATTGTCGGCACAATATCGACTTCCTCGCGGAAGATTGTGGCCGAGTTGACAGTGAACGCGGCGCGGGCTTCATAGCCCGGCAGCGTCTCGACGGAATTAAGATTGAGTTCGGAAAATGAATAGTCCATAACTTGCTGAATTTTCAGCGAAGTTATGGACCTTATGGCGGTTGCGAAAAGACGCTTATTTTACCATTTGAACTCTATCGGTTCTTCCTCATAGGTGTAAGGCTCGTCAGTCCAAGGTGAATATGATGTATAAGAGGCTTTGAACATGGTTGGCATCTGATTTGAGTTCAGAGTCCAACTGAAAGCATAAATATCCTTGTATCCTTCTTCTCGAAGATTAATTTCAGTAGCTCCGAGCGGAAGATGTGTAGTACCCTTGCCAAGCAGACCTGCGAAGTAAGCGGGAGCCATTTCATCCATATCGATGCGGAAGGAATCATCATACAGCATCATGCCGCTTTTGTTGGCAATAGCTGTTGTATATGAGGCGTCAGTATATGTGATGGTGCATTGCATTTTGCCATTGGGGGTGTCGTCATCGCTCACTTTAACGGCAATTATATCACCCTCGGCGTTATAGGTAACAGTAGTAATTTCATTGTCGCCCTCGGTGCGCTTCATTTCTACCATGCGGCCGTTGACATCATACTTGAACCACCATTCTTCCGCAGTATCGCCATCGACCTTGTCTTCGTCAACTTCGTAAGCGTACTCGATGAAACCTTGTTTGTTAAGTTTGATATAGAAGTCTACGCCATCTTCATCATTGCCCCATTCCACATTCATCGTCATATCGTAGTCAGTGGGAATGTTGACGGCGGCGCGTGACTTTGCCGGAGTATAGTCGAAAGTTATGGTTTGGTCGCCATCGACTATTTTTGTGACAAGACCATCAGCATTTTTGGTAATTACAGCATCACCTACCTGGGTGGGAAGACCGGCAGCAAATACAGTTGATGGGTTTACAGTACCATTCTCATTGCCGGGATTGGGGTTTGGTTCGTCGTTGTCATCGCTACATGAGGCGACGCCAAGTGTCAGAGCGGTGGCAAGAGCGAACGTTAAAAACTTAAGTTGCTTCATTGTTATATTGATGTTTGAGTAGTGTTGTCAAAAGACAGTGCAAAGTTATATATATATATATATATCCAAATCTTGAGGCAACTTTTTGTGTTAAAAAGTAATTACAGGAATACTTCGCAATCATTGACGCGGAAGATGCAGCAGTCGCGGATGCGGCGGCACTCGCCGGAGGCAAGCAACTTGACGTTGCGCCAGCCGCCGTAATGAGATAACACCGTAGGTATGGTGAACTATTGTATAAGTGCTGATAAAGCTGTAACTTTGCAGCGTTATGAAAAAAGTTATAGCAATCATACGAACCTCAACAGAGCAGCAAGACTTTCGGCATTGTCGGGCTTTTTTTTAAGCTACTTATCGAGGCTCAAAACAAAAGTAACACGCTTAAATCGTGCTGATTTATAACGTGTTACTTTGCGGAGTGAGCGAGATTCGAACTCGCGGTACGCTTTTGGCGCACACACGCTTTCCAGGCGTGCCTCTTCAGCCACTCGAGCACCACTCCTTGCTGGTTTTGCGGTGCAAAGTTAGGCATTTTTTTCCATTCGCTCAAATTTTCCACTGATTTTTTAATGTTCTTTTTTCTTCGATTGGTTTTTGTCTTAATATTTGCTTTGTTTTACAGGCTGTGATTGGGCTTTTTTTGCTACTTTTGCGTGTTTTTTCACCGCCGATGCGTTCCGTTAGATGTCTGAAGACGGTGATGGACTGTCTACTAATTGATTGACAATTGGTTATGAGAAGAATGACAAAATCAGCCGTTTATATGGCGCTCTGCGGGGCTGTGGTTTCTGTCTGCTCTTGCGGAGGAAAGAATGGTTCCGGGGATTTCCCTGACAATTTCGGGACTATAGGTGATGCCGGACGTGTGTCTTATATGATGAAAAACGTGACTCCGGACAGTGTGGCAAGATTCATCTGTGATGCTGCCTTGGGAAAGGTGGAGGGTGCGAGAATAGACTCTCTTCCGACTGCGACTCTTTATGCTTATGAACACTACAAGAATACCGATCTGGCATCGTTTGCGGCTCAATATGATGCTTACAGTCAGTCGTTGCCTTTGGAAGAGAAGATGAAGCTCTACGCTTTGGCCGGAAGCTACGACCCTCAGCAGCTCGGCTATCAGCTCGGGCTGGAGTATGTGGGCAACATACGAAGCAAGAAGATGACAGCCGACCAGGTGGCTGCCGAGCTTGAGGAATTCAAGAAGGCTTGCGGGAATGATCATGGCACTTACAAGCGTTTTGTGAAGGGGTTCAAGGTTGTTCTCGAACTTGAGAAGGGTAATGGCATAAGCGGCGACATTTACAGCCGTTTCAAAAATCTGAACGAAGACTGACCGACATATGAAAAGCATAAGCGATTATTCCACTATGGTGGAAGAGGCCATAATAGAAAAGGATTACGCATCGAAGACACCGGAAAGCCTCTATGGCCCGGTTGCATACGGGCTTCAGAAAGGCGGAAAGCGCATACGCCCCGTGTTGCTGCTTATGGCAGCCGAGGCTTTCGGCAAGAACCCTGTGGAATGTCTCGACCCGGCGGTCGGCATAGAGATGTTCCACAATTTCACTCTGCTGCATGACGACGTGATGGACTGCAGCGATATGCGGCGCGGGCGTCCCACTGTACACAAGAAATGGGACGGAAACACGGCCATTCTCTCAGGAGACACGATGCTCACGCTTGCAGCGCAGCTTATGATGAATGTCGATGACAGCAGGCTGCGCTGTGTGCTTGATGTGTTCAATTCCATGTCTGTGGCGGTCTATGAAGGCCAACGCCTTGATATGGACTTCGAGACACGTGATGAGGTTTCGGTGGAAGAGTATCTCGATATGATTGAGAAGAAGACGAGTGCTCTTCTCGGTGCTTCGGCACGCATCGGTGCAATAGCGGCCGGAGCATCTGAAAAAGACTGCGGCCTGATATATGAGTACGGGGTGAAGCTTGGGCTGGCGTTCCAGATTCAGGATGACTATCTCGACATGTTCGGGGATCCGGCCACATTCGGGAAACCTATTGGCGGGGACGTGCTCAACGGCAAAAAGGCTTTTATGCTTGTCAGTATGCTCGAGCGTGGCGGTTCGGATGCCGATGCCCTCCGTGAGGCTATGAAGATGCCTCCTTCGGAGCTTAAGGTCAATACCGTAAGAAGCATATATGAGCATGCAGGGATGCCGGAGCTTTGCAGCCGAACCATAGGGGAATACAGTCGCAAGTCCCTCAAGGCACTGCGTTCCACATCACTTGGTGAAGAGGCGAGGATGCCTTTGGAGCGTCTTGTGGACAAGCTCATAGACCGCAAGAAATGATAGACACCCATACGCATATATATATGCCGGAATTTGAGGCCGGAGGCGAGGAGGCTTACCTGAGGGCTTCGGAAAGCGGAGTGGACGTGATGATAATGCCCAATGTGGATCTTGATACGGTCTGTCCGCTCGATTCCCTCTACCGTCGGCATCCCGACCGGCTCCGCACCGCATACGGTCTTCATCCTACCGAGGTAGATGCCGATTGGCGTAAGACGCTGTGGAAGATTGTCCCGATGCTCGATTCCGAAGGGTGCGTGGCCGTTGGCGAGGTGGGGATGGATCTTTATTGGGACACCACTTTCAGAAGAGAGCAGGAGGATGCTTTCGCAGAGCAGCTGAACATCGCTTCTGAAAAGCGTCTTCCTGTGATAATTCATTGCCGCAATGCCCTTGACGAGGCGTTGCAGGTGATATCAGGGCTTAAAACCGGGTGCCCGCGGCTTCTGTTCCACAGTTTCACCGGAAGCGCAGCCGATGCGGAAAAGATTCTTTCGGTTGTGCCTGACGCGTTTTTCGGCATCAACGGGGTCGTAACATTCAAAAACGCCAGAGAGCTTCAGGATGCAGTGCCGGCCATCGGTCTGGAAAGAATCGTATTGGAGACTGATTCGCCTTACCTTGCCCCTGTCCCTCATCGTGGCAAAAGAAATGAAAGCGCGTTTGTGGTGGACGTATGCGACAAAGTGGCTGTGCTTTTCGGTATCTCCAGAGAAGAAGCCGAGGCCGCTACCGACAGCAATGCCAGGTTCATCTTCAACCTGTAGATAATAAAGTGTTCAAAATCAGGATATCCTCGGAAACACTTGCCAGATGAATCAAAAGCCAAATTCCCATCTACTTGTGTCGTCTAATTATTGGAAACCTACTTATTGAAAACGATCATGAAGAAAGTGTTGGTGATATCTACGAGCCTGCGCCACGGGAGCAATTCAGAGGCGTTGGCGAATGAATTCGTGCGTGGCGCGAGAGAGGCAGGGCACGATGTTGAAATGATTTCCCTGCGAGGCAAGGAGATACGTTTCTGTCAGGGATGCCTTGCCTGCCAAAAGACTCAGAAATGTGTCATTGCTGATGATGCTCCGACGATTGTGGACAGGATGCGCGGAGCCGATGTGATTGCATTCGCGTCGCCTGTATATTATTATGAGATGGCGGGGCAGATGAAGACTTTGCTTGACCGTGCCAATCCGCTTTATTCTTCTGACTACCGTTTCCGTGAAATATATATGCTTACGAGTGCAGCTGAAGACGGGGCTTTCGTGCCGGAACGTGCAGTGGCCGGGCTTACGGGCTGGATTGACTGTTTTGAGAAAGCCCGGTTGGCCGGTAGTGTCTTTGCCGGCGGCGTAGGTGCGCAGGGGGAGGCCGAAGGCCATCCTGCTTTGAAAGAGGCATACGAAGCCGGAAAGTCTATAATCTGATGGACGGAAACGTAGAGATTAAGACCGCGGAAATACCGGTAAATGAATATATGTCGGCATTCCGTGATGTATCCACGTTTTCGGAATGTTGTCGCCGATGCGGCAATTACGGCAATCTTTGGTCTTGTCCTCCTTTCGGCTTTGACTCTGAGGCTTGTCTTTCGCGGTGGACCACCGCGTTTGTAGTGGCCGCGAGGTCTGAAGTGCCCTCCGGTTTGCTTCATAAGGAGATGATGGATATGTTTCTGCGTCCGTTGAGGAAGAAGCTTGAAAAGCGTATGCTTGAGTTGGAAAGCCGATATGGAGGGCTTGCGTTCGGTTTTTCTGGGGAATGCCATTTTTGCAGTGACTGTGCCCGGCATATTGGCGAGCCATGCCGTCATCCAGACTTGGTGCGGCCTGCGCTTGAGGCTTTCGGGTTTGACATCGGCAAGACTGTACGTGAGCTTTTCGGCTATGAACTGCAGTGGGACAACGGCGGAGACTCTCCTTGGCGGCTAACGTTGGTCGGCGCATTGTTTCACGACCGGATGCCGGGAGAAATCAGCTTTATGTAAAATTCAGAATGCTATGGGAAATGAAACTGCATTCTCCAAAACGGAGAAGCTTTGGAATGCGAGTTACCTGAAAGTGATGACGAGCAATTTCCTGCTTTTCTTCGCCTTTTACATACTCACGCCGCTTCTGCCGATATATCTTGACGAACAGTTCGGGGCGGAGAAGGACACCATCGGCATAGTGCTTTCGGGCTATGTGATTGCAACCTTGCTCATCCGTCCTTTCAGCGGATTCATGGTGGACTGCTTCAACCGCAAACGCGTGTTGATGATATGTTTCCTGTTTTTCTTCGTCTGTTTTGCTGGCTACATCGGGGCAGGGACGCTGCTTATGTTCGCCATTGTGCGTACTGTGCATGGCATACCGTTCGGTGCCGCGACCGTGGCCAATTCCACTGTCGCCATAGACGTGCTGCCTTCGTCGCGGCGCAACGAGGGAATCGGTTTCTACGGTCTGAGCAACAACCTTGCCATGGCCATAGCCCCGTCGGCTGGAATAGGCATCTACCACGCCACAGGCAATTTTCAGCTCCTGTTCTGGATAGCTCTTGTGTTGGCTTTCGCAGGTTTTTTCTCTGCCTCGAGCGTGAGGATTCCTGAGCGGGAGCTTGTGAAGGACAAACCTAAGATTTCGCTCGACCATTTCTTCCTTGGACGTGCGTGGATGATGGCCGCCAACATTCTGCTGTTCGGATTGTGTTGGGGTGTTATGAGCAATTACGTGGCCATCTACGGTCGCGACCGTCTCGGAATAACTGACGGGACTGGCATTTTCTTCATGATTCTGTCAGGAGGTCTGTTCGTGTCGCGCCTTTTCGGGGCAAAATCCCTGCGTGCCGGTAAGCTGACCCGCAACTGTGCTCGGGGAGTGTTGGTTTCTACGCTTGGATATGCGCTTTTCGCTTGTTCTTTCGGGGAATGGAGCTATTATCTTTCCGCATTGCTGATAGGGTTGGGCAACGGTCAGATGTATCCGGCTTTCCTTAATATGTTCATAAAAGTGGCGAGGCATGACCAGCGCGGCACGGCCAATTCGTCTATACTGATTTCTTGGGATTTGGGTATGGGCATAGGCATTGTCGTAGGCGGTTTCCTGGTGCAGTACATAAGCTATGGGGCGGCATTCTGGACGGTTGCATGCGTTCAGGCAGCCGGAGCCGCCGCGTTTCTCGTTTTCACGCGTTTTTTCTTTGAGCGTCGCCGTCTCAGCGATAACTGATTGTTGAGAGGTATGCAAAAAACACTTTGCCTTGGCAGTGCCGTAATTAAAGTTTACGATACAGCCAAGGCAAAGTCAATATAATGTCCTTTAAGATAATGCCTGAATGGCGGCTTCGATTGCCGCTATCTTTTCTTTTGCGTCAGACTGTTTCTTGCGTTCGAGGGCTACCACTTTTTCCGGCGCGCTGTTGACGAAACGCTCGTTGGAAAGTTTCTTTTCAACCGTGGCGAGGAAGCCTTGTTGATATTTCAGGTCGGCTTCGAGCTTTTTCAGTTCCTCTTCGACGTTGATGCTGCTTTCGAGCGGCACGGAGTATTCCACTGCGCCTACGATGAACGAGGCAGCCGTTGGGCTTTTGCTATCCGATTTGTCGATGGCTTCAAGGTTGGCCATTTTCATGAGTACGGAGTCGAGCGTGTCGTCATGCTGTCCGTTCACTTCAAGAAGCAGCGGATTCTTGTTGGGAATCTGTTTCTTGAGGCGGATGGTGCGCACGCCGGCTATTATCTCCTTTAGGATGTCGAACTTTGCGATGATCGGTGCGTCATGCTTGCGTCCTTCCGGCATGCGTGCGGTCATGATGCTTTCTCCGTCTTTCCGTTCGGCAAGATGCTGCCACAGCTCTTCAGTGATGAAAGGCATGAAAGGATGCAGCATTCGCAGGAGAGTGTCGAAGAATCCGAGTGTGGATTCGTATGTCGCGCGGTCGATGGGCTTGCCGTAGGCCGGTTTCACCACTTCAAGATACCAGGAAGAGAATTCATCCCAGAACAGCTTGTAGACGGCCATAAGGGCTTCGGATATACGGAACTTGCCCATAAGGTCCGACACTTCGGCCAGCGTGTCGGAAAGCAGGTTGCCGAACCATTCTGTCCCGAGCTTCGACGACTCAGGCTGAGCGTCGGAATCGCTGACCTCCCAGCCTTTCACGAGGCGGAAAGCGTTCCATATCTTGTTGCAGAAATTGCGCCCCTGTTCGCATAGCGAGTCGTCATACATTATGTCGTTGCCTGCCGGGGCGGCGAGCATCAGCCCCATGCGCACGCCGTCGGCGCCATAGCGGGCTATCAGGTCGAGCGGATCGGGCGAGTTGCCGAGGCTCTTGCTCATCTTGCGTCCGATTTTGTCGCGTACGATGCCGGTGAAATATACGTTGCCGAAAGGCTTTTCGTTGCGGAACTCGTAGCCGGCTATGATCATGCGTGCCACCCAGAAGAATATGATGTCCGGAGCCGTAACGAGGTCGGCGGTAGGGTAGTAGTACGTTATCTCCTCGTTGTCAGGGTCGAGGATGCCGTTGAAGAGCGAAATCGGCCACAGCCATGACGAGAACCATGTGTCGAGACAGTCGGGGTCGCGTCGCAGGTCTTTGAGCGTAAGGGCAGGATTGCCGCTTTTCTCGATGGCTTTGAGCAGTGCCTCCTCTTCGGTCTCGGCCACGACGAAACCTCCTTCTGGCAGGAACCAGGCGGGAATCTGGTGTCCCCACCACAGCTGGCGCGAGATGCACCAGTCCTTTATGGTGGTCATCCAATGGCGGTAAGTGTTCTTGAACTTTGCCGGGACGAACTTGATGGAATCGTTTTCCACGGCTTTGATGGCCGGCCCTACGAGGTCGTTCATCTTCACGAACCACTGCATCGAAAGTTTGGGTTCTATGACGGCGTCGGTGCGTTCGGAATGCCCTACTTTGTTCACATAATCCTCGACTTTCTCTACAAGTCCCTCGGCTTCGAGGTCTTTCATGATCTGTCGGCGCACGTCGAAACGGTCTATGCCGACATACATTCCTCCTGCTTCGGAGATGGTTCCGTTGTCGTTGAATATGTCGATGGACTCAAGATTGTATTTGTCGCCGAGCATATAGTCGTTGACGTCGTGGGCCGGGGTAACCTTCAGGCATCCTGTGCCGAACTCCATCTCAACGTATTCGTCCATTATGACGGGTACGGATCGGCCCACCTTCGGCACGATTACGCGCTTCCCTTTGAGCCACGTGTAGCGCGGGTCGTTGGGGTTGACGCATACAGCCGTGTCGCCGAGGATGGTCTCAGGGCGGGTGGTGGCCACAACGATGTACCTGTCCTCTTCCCCCTCCACGAAATAGCGGAGATAGAAAAGCTTGCTGTGCTCCTCTTTATATATGACCTCTTCGTCGGAAAGGGCGGTCAGTGCCTGCGGGTCCCAGTTGACCATGCGCACGCCACGGTATATCAGCCCCTTTTCGTAGAGATGGCAGAATACCTTTGTCACGCTTCTTGAACGGATGTCGTCCATGGTGAAGGCCGTGCGTTCCCAGTCGCATGAAGCTCCGAGTCTTTTCAGCTGCTCAAGGATGATGCCGCCGTATTTGTTGGTCCAGTCCCAGGCATGGCTGAGGAATTCCTCGCGGGAAAGGTCGGTCTTCTTTATTCCTTCTGCGGTGAGTTTGGCCACCACTTTTGCTTCCGTGGAAATTGCGGCATGGTCTGTGCCGGGCACCCACAGTGCATTCTTCCCCTCCATACGCGCACGGCGGATGAGGATGTCCTGTATGGTATTGTTGAGCATATGGCCCATATGGAGCACGCCCGTAACGTTGGGCGGCGGAATCACTATGCAGTATGGGTCGCGGTCGTCGGGCTCTGAGTGGAAGAGTCGGTGTTCCATCCAGTAGGCATACCATTTGTCCTCCACTTCTGCAGGATTGTATTTGGTGGCTAATTCATTCATGGATTCGTTTGTTTTTAAAGCACAAAAGTAGTAATTAATCTTCAAATCCGCAACATCCGGTGGGTTTTGGCAAATTGCCATGAATGCCGCTGATGTGTCGCCGGATTTGGCAATGTGCCGGAGATTTTGTAATTTTGCACGACATATATAGATTGCCAAATCAAAATGTTGTTGTTATGAACAGAGACAGGCTCGATTTCGGAAACGAGCGAATCGGGCGGTTGTTCCGCGCGATGTTCTTTCCCACGCTCGTAGCGATGGTGTTCAATTCGGTGCTTAATATCTGCGACGGGATGTTTGTCGGTCATGGCGTAGGCCCTGACGGCCTTGCCGCCATCAACATAGTCGCTCCCTTTTTCCTCATATGCACGGGTGTCGGGCTTATGTTCGGCATCGGGGCCTCGGTGATTGCTTCCATCAGGCTTGCGGAAGACAACGTGAAGGCTGCACGGATAATAATGACTCAGGCTTACATTGCCGGTGCGGTGATTTTCGGTGCGGTGATTCTTTGCTCGCTGGTCTTCACCCGTCCGGTGTTGTATCTGCTCGGGTGCTCTCCGGCGCTCGAGGATTTGGCCTCCGACTATCTCCTGTGGCTTCTTCCCGGACTTTTCTTCTTCTATCTGCAATGCGTGGGGATGATGCTTGTGAGGCTTGACGGTTCTCCGCGTTATGCCATGTCGGTTCAGGTGGTGGCCGCAATTCTCAACATCTTCCTTGACTGGCTGATGGTTTTCCCGCTGGGGATGGGTATAGCCGGTGCTTCGATAGCCACTTCCTTCTCCTGCATCGTGGGCGGCTTGATGGTTGTGGTTTATTTCCTCCGGTTTTCATCCAGGCTTAAGTTCTACCGCCTCAAGGCCACGCGGAAGTCGTTGATGCTGTCTTTGCGCAATGTTGGATATATGGCAAATATAGGGTTTGCCACTTTTGTTACGGAAGCCGCTTTGGGTATCATGATCGTCGCCGGCAACTTCATGTTCATGTCGATGCTTGGCGAGGACGGCGTTGCTGCCTATTCAGTGGGGTGCTATCTTTTTCCGGTGATATTTTCCATCAGCAATGCCGTGGCCCAGTCGGCCCAGCCCATAATAAGCTTCAACTACGGGGCGAAAAGCCCCGTGCGTGTGCGTCAGGCATTGCGCCTGTCGCTCCGCACCGGAGCCTTGTGCGGGGTGGCTGTTTCGCTTGCGATGTGGTTCGGAGCGCCGGCCTTGAGCCTTGTGTTTCTTCCGGCTGAGGCCGTCGCGTACGGATTGGCCGTCCACGGCCTGCCTTTGCTGGGTCTGAGCGCGGTTTGCTTTTCGCTCAATATAGTTTTCATAGGCTACTTCCAGAGCATAGAACAGTCCGCCCGCTCCACTGTATACACCATATTGCGGGGAGCCGCTTTCCTTGTCCCTGCCTTTATTCTGCTTCCTCTCGTCTTGGGCGTTGACGGCCTTTGGCTTGCCATTCCGGCGGCGGAGATGCTGACTCTTATGGTGATTCTTGTTGAAGAATCCAAATAGAAACGCACGATTTTGCCAACAAACCGCTGAATAAAAGCAATCCTCTCTCCTCGAAGGGGGCTGCCCGAGCGGCGGGGGCGGTCGAGTCCGCCCCCAAGAGCGAACTGCGACAGAAGGATATTCAAAAGGG
>CAJSYI010000058.1 GCA_910573745.1 Muribaculaceae bacterium
CCGAAGTTCCTGAAAACTGCTGAGGGGGCTTGTCAAATACAAAAAGTAAGCCCAACTTCTGCCGTTCAGGAAGTTGGACTCGCCTTTTTATGGTTTAGCGGACAGTAATATTATTTAATAGTTCTCTATATAGTTGTGTGGTGAAACAAAGTTTTGGTCGTTTGGAGAGTGACAACATTACGTCATGAAATCATTAAATCAATGTATCATCAAATTGTCAGACAACCATTGTTTGATTTTCCTCAATACTCGTTTGGGCAGGTATTCAACAAATCCTTTTGATAAGTATTTGAATTTCTCTATTCTCATGTCGTACTCAGATCTTTCATCTTTTGAATCATTGTTTGACTAAATAAGGAAATGATTGAACCTGCATTTCGATAAGTGGCTGCATATTGCGTCAATAGGTAGCCATTGTCCGGTTCAAACCGCTGTCCGATACCGTGTTAAGGGCGTAACTTTGCACCCGAACAGTGAGGAATACCCGGATGAAGCGACTTGGAGTTTGAAAGGTGTTTTCCCAATCCGACAAACGGAGGATTTTTGTGTCCTCAAAGACACAGCAAGGTATATTTTCAGTTACCCGAATGCTTCCGAGTAACTGAAAATCCCGGTACTGCCGTGGGCAGAATTATCCTCCTCAGTCGGATAATTTCGGGGTTCCTTAATCAAAGATTAAACAATGGACAAGCCATAAAATTAAAAGAATAAGAAGAATGAAAAAGAAGAGCAAGTACGGGAGAAATCCCAAATTGAATCCGAGGACACACTGTGTGATGGTGCGCTTCGATGATATGGAATGGAACAGGTTCCTGACAATGTACGAGGAATCACAGGTGTATGCGAAAGCCGTCTTTCTGAAGGCGCATTTCTTCGGACAGAAGTTCAGGGTACATAAAGTGGACAAAGCAATGTTGGAATACTGTACCAAGCTGTCCGACTTTCATGCCCAGTTCCGCGGCATAGGCACCAATTACAACCACGTCGTGAAGGAATTGCGCATCCATTTTTCGGAGAAGAAGGCGATGGCGTTGCTCTACAAGCTGGAGAAACATACCATCGACCTTGTGAAGTTGAGCCGGGAGATTGTGGAACTTTCAAGGGAGATGTATGTCAAGTGGGAACAACAGAAGGAATAATTCCATACCACACTAAGCGCCCGCAGATACGCAGCCCGGTGAATGAACGATATCCGTATGGCAATTTCATTGCTGACCATATTATCATCGGGCGACCGGGTTTTCAATTCAAGGATGAAAACCGTACGAAAGGAATGAAAATATAGAATTTTCATTGACCTGAAAAGTCATTTGGAGTGAAATTCGTTCCAAATGACTTTATTTCTAAACAAGATTGAAGGCTGGTCGGATTAAATTCTGTATCTTTGCAGATAGTTATAATACTGATGATTAAAATGTAAAATGGCTAATTTCAACCCATATATAGATAAGATTGATATGGATTTTTGGCGTGAACTTTGCACCAAAGAGGGTAAACTATGCCATTATAAAAAAGGGGAGTATTTTCTTCATCGTGGAGAAAGAACTAAATATTTCGGTTTCATTGAATTAGGATATTTCAAATATACTATAATTGATACAGATGGAAACGAGCATATCACAGGTTTGGCATTATGTAATACCTTAGCCGGAGATTTTTATAGTTCAATTCGAAATGAATTGTCTTTGGTTGATCTTAAAGCAATGACTGATTCAGATGTATGGGTTTGTAGTACCAACTTTCTTAGGCAAATACTAAAAGAAAATATAGAGTTACGCTGTTTTATAGCAGAAGAATTATTCCGCCAATCTCATGGTCGTTATCTCAACCTCTATCGACAATCACCCAAAGAACGATATTTGGAACTGATAGAACGCTGTCCTGATTTACTGCAAGATATAACACTCAAAGACTTGGCATCATATCTGCAAATCACACCGACATACCTTAGCCGTATTCGCAAGGAAATCACTTTTGGCAAGAAATAAGACATGCGAAAAACAATCATCTAGCTGCAACTCTCAAACTGGTTTGAGAGTTGTTTCGTTTTATGCCCATACTTTTGCTGAAAAATTAAATGTTATGCAAGAACGACAAAACAATAGGCGGCTCTATTTCCAAGAGCTTGCCACAACAAGCAGAAAGTATTACCTGCCTTATATCCAAGCGCATAAAGCCATAAAAGCAGGTATGAATATTCTGGAAGTAGGTTGTGGTGACGGAGGTAACTTGCTGCCTTTTGCCGAAATGGGCTGCTGTACCGTCGGAGTGGATATAGCCGAAATCCGTATCAACGATGCCACGCGCTTCTTTCGGGAAGCCGGTGCAAAAGGTATATTCGTGACTTGTGATATAATAAAGTTCAATCATTCGGAGAACAGTTTTGACATCATCATCTGTCACGATGTGTTGGAACATATTTCTGACAAGGAGCAGTTTTTGGCTGGATTGAAAAGATTTCTATCTAAAGACGGTATTATATTCTTCTCCTTCCCTGCTTGGCAAACACCGTTTGGTGGGCATCAGCAGATTTGTAGAAGTTGGTTAGCTTCACATTCACCTTTTATTCATTTACTGCCGAAATTGCTCTATGTAGGTTTTCTTCGATTGTGTAACGAAAAACAAGAAACGATCAAAGAGTTACTAAATATTAAGCGCACCCGATGTTCTATTGAAGCATTTCAGCGGATGCTCTGCAAGAATAAATATAAGATAGTCAACCGTCAGTTTTATTTGATAAATCCACATTATGAAGTGAAATTTGGGTTAAAGCCACGTAAGCTATATTTTTTATTAGGCAATATCCCTTACATTCGCAATTTCCTCACAACCTCCTGTTTTTACATTTTATCAGTTAATACGGTACAGAAAACAATTAAAATGGACAAAAATGAAGAATAGAAACTTTCTCGTAATGCTGTTTATGGCAATCTTTACAATGATAGGAGTAACATCGTGCAATGATGATGAAGAAGACAAAAAAGTAACCGGTTACAAGGAATACACGCTTACGGTGGCTTCTGAAAAACTCCCCGGTGTTTTAACATCAAGTGATAACAATGTACTTACAGATGTATATGCTGTAAAAAACGAGCAGTCCACCGATTGGGAGGCTCAGGGAAGCATCGGTAAGTTTGAATACGAAGAAGGATATGAATATCAGATACGTATCAGTGAAACAAACTACTTGGATTATCGCATGGGTGACCCGGCTTGGACTGAATACGAGCTATTGGAAGTTATATCGAAAGAACACAAGAACTCTGAGAATTTGCCTCCTCATTTCATCCCGGATTGGTATTTTGAGCAATACTGTCCGTATATTAATCCAGAATTTGCCTACGCCATTGACGCTGATAAAAAAGAGGACATTGAGAACGACCTTAAAACAAATAGCACATATAAATTTGGAGGATTGCGCTATTATATTGCTTTTTACGGTATAGGCATATGGTTCTTGCAGGATGACGATATGCACACTGTTGAGCATGGCGTTTTGATTAGAAAGAGTAAGGAGTTAACAGAGTTTCCCGAATCATATAAGTTGCTTCCGCTGGAAATTAAAAATTACGAATTTGGAGAGTTTAATTTTGTAACAAGCGATGATACAGAAGACTATGTAATGCAATATGATGTGTTTATGTATGTTGTTGCACCACAAATCGTTGATATATGGCTATATAAAGACCTTACGGCATATTACCAAAGGAAATATCCCGCAGCTGATGTCAAGGCTGTCGTGATTCGCTATGAGGTAAAGAATTTGTGATAACGTTTTTATGCATCATGAGTCTAAACAAGCATTTTGATTATACTGATAATTTCAGTGAGATAGTCTGTACCACACGACCGATAAGCGCAGAAGAACTGACAGTCAGATTTTTCTGCGCACCCCAGTGGATTATTGTCTTGATGAAGTTTCGTAATGCCATAGTAAAACCTTTTGGTCTAAACGAAGGGAAGAATTTATCGGATCTTGTCATTGTCAAATCCGATAGCCTTGCGACAATAAGCAAAAGCGACAAACACCTTAATTTTGTTATTGCATTTATGACCGAAAGGCGTATGAATGACAGTCTATATCTATCGGTTTGTACGAAAGTCCGATACAACAACCGTATGGGAAAATTCTATTTTACTATAATAAAACCATTTCATAAGTTAATCTGTAAGACACTGTTGAAACAGGTAAGGAGGAATTTCGAATTATCATAATGCTTATCCTTGTTCTTTGCCACATCTCCAATCTCTTCTATTGATGATGCGAGTTCAACTAAACCATAACGGTCATATAGTATCTTATGAAACAGTCTATCGATATTAAAAATATCCGTGCGTTGACTTCCGCAGGCTATCTACTAATAGCTTTGCTGGTAGGCGGCATCATGTACATATGGCTTGGCGAATGGCGAGACATGGAGGAATTGGAAGCCAAAAACCGAGAAATCGACGAATTTCGAAAAGAGGTAAACAATATTCATATTCATTTGATAGAGTTTTCTCTATTGGGTGAAACGATATTGGAATGGGATGATAAGGATTTAGGACTTTACCATGCCCGGCGTATGTCAATAGACAGTATGCTCTGCCGTTTCAAAGCTACCTATCCGGCAGAGCGTATCGACAGTGTACGCCATCTTCTCGAAGATAAGGAACGGCAGATGTGCCAAATTGTTCAGATACTTGAGCAGCAACAAGCCATCAACGATAAGATAACCAGTCAAGTACCTGTAATCATACAGAAGAGTGTGCAGGAACAGCCCAAGAAGTCCAAGCGCAAGGGTTTCTTGGGCATCTTCGGCAAAAAGGAAGAAGCGAAACCAACTGCGACCACCACGATGCTCCGTTCCCTTAACCGGAATATCATAGCGGAACAACAGACGCAAAGCCGCCGTTTGTCGGAACATGCCGACAGTCTTGCTGCACGAAATGCAGAACTGAATAGGCAGCTGCAAGGACTGATTATTCAAATAGATGGAAAAGTTCAAGCAGACCTGCAAAAAAGGGAATTGGAAATAGCTGCCATGCGGGAACGGTCGTTCATTCAGATTGGCGGCTTGACAGGATTCGTCCTCCTTTTGTTGGTAATTTCCTATATCATCATCCACCGGAATGCCAACCGTATCAAACGATATAAACGGGAAACGACAGATTTAATCGGACAACTCCAAAAATCGGTTGAACAGAACGAGGCACTGATAGCCTCCCGCAAGAAAGCGGTTCATACCATCACCCACGAGTTACGCACACCTTTAAGCGCAATAATCGGTTATACCGCGTTGATGGAAAAAGGGAATGATGCGGATAAAAAAGAGCGATATGTCCGTAATATCCGGCAATCCTCCGACCGTATGCGCGAAATGCTCAATACCCTGCTGAGTTTCTTCCGGCTGGACAATGGCAAGGAGCAGCCGAATTTCTCTCCTTGCCGGATTTCGGCAATCACGCACATTCTTGAAACGGAGTTTACGCCCATCGCCATGAACAAAGGACTATCGCTGACAGTGAAGAACGTATGTGATGCCGTTGTGCTAACTGACAAAGAGCGAATAATCCAAATCGGGAACAACCTGTTGTCAAACGCCATCAAATTCACTGATAGCGGTGGTGTATCTTTGACGGCTGATTATGATAACGGTATTCTGAAAATCATCGTCGAAGATACGGGCACAGGAATGACCAACGAGGAACAGCAACGCGTGTTCGGCGCGTTTGAACGTCTTTCAAACGCCGCTGCAAAAGACGGCTTCGGACTGGGACTGTCCATCGTTCAGCGTATCGTGTCAATGCTCGGCGGCACGATACAGTTGGAGAGCGAGAAAGGCAAAGGCAGCCGTTTCACGGTAAAAATACCCATGCAGACAGCCGGGGAACTGCCGGAAAGGATAAATCAGACAAGGATTCATCATGACCGTGCATTCCATGATGTGGTTGCCATCGACAATGACGAGGTACTTCTCCTGATGCTGAAAGAAATGTATGCACAGGAAGGGATACACTGCGATACCTGTACCGATGCTGCGGAGCTGATGGAAATGATACGTCGGAACGAATATAGTCTGCTGCTGACGGATCTGAATATGCCGGATATAAACGGCTTCGAGCTGCTGGAACTGCTGCGCACCTCCAACGTTGGCAATTCAAGGGATATCCCGGTAGTCGTGATAACCGCTTCGGGCAGTTGCGGCAAAGAGGAACTTATAGAACATGGATTCACAGAATGCCTGTTCAAGCCGTTCTCCATATCGGAACTGATGGAGGTTTCAGACAAATGCGCCATGAAAGGCAACCGGAATGAAAAGCCGGATTTCACCTCCCTGCTATCCTACGGCAATGAATCCGTCATGCTGGAGAAACTGATTACGGAAACCGAGAAGGAAATGCAGGCGGTTCGGGAGGCGAAACAACGGAAAGACCTTCAGGAGCTGGACGCCCTTACACACCACCTGCGCAGCTCTTGGGAGATACTCCGTGCCGACAGACCGTTGAGGGAACTTTATAAACTGATTCATAGCGATGGCACACCTGACGATAAAACAATTGGCAATACCATAAAATCCGTGCTGGATAAGGGTTCGGAAATCATCCGGCTGGCAAAAGAAGAAAGGAGAAAATACGAAAATGGATAAGACAAAAATCATCGTGGTGGAGGATAACATCGTGTATTGCGAGTTCGTCTGCAACCTGCTGGCACGCGAGGGGTTCCGCACCGTGCAGGCTTTCCACCTCTCGACTGCGAAGAAATATCTGCAACAGGCCGCAGACGGGGACATCGTGGTTTCCGACCTGCGCCTGCCCGACGGCAACGGTATCGACCTGCTGCGCCGGATGCGCAAGGAAGGTATGATGCAGCCGTTCATTATCATGACCGACTATGCCGAAGTGCATACGGCGGTTGAAAGCATGAAACTCGGCTCGCTGGACTACATACCCAAGCAGCTTGTGGAGGACAGGCTCGTCCCTCTGCTACGGAGCATATTAAAAGAACGGCACACCGGACGAAGCCGTATGCCTGTGTTCTCGCGTGACGGCTCGGCGTTCCAAGCCATCATGAAGCGGATAAGGCTGGTAGCCCCCACCGACATGAGCGTGCTGATATTCGGGGAGAACGGCACGGGCAAGGAGCATATCGCCCACCTGCTGCACGACAAGGGCAAGCGGGCAGGAAAACCGTTTGTGGCTGTGGACTGCGGTTCGCTTACCAAAGAGCTTGCGCCGTCGGCATTCTTCGGACACGTCAGAGGAGCGTTCACGGGTGCGGACAGCACAAAGAAAGGTTATTTCCATGAAGCGGAAGGCGGCACGCTGTTCTTGGACGAAGTGGGCAACCTCGCACCGGAAACCCAGCAGATGCTTCTGCGAGCCATACAGGAACGGAGATACCGTCCGGTAGGTGACAAATCTGACCGTAGTTTCAATGTCCGCATCATCGCCGCCACCAACGAGGATCTGGAGAAGGCGGTCCATGAAAAGCGTTTCCGACAGGACTTGTTGTACCGTTTGCATGACTTCAAGATAACCGTCCCGCCGTTGCGCGACTGTCAGGAGGACATCATGCCGCTGGCTGAGTTCTTCCGTGAAATTGCGAACCGGGAACTGGAATGCGATGTCATCGGCTTTGACGGAGAAGCCCGCAAGACATTGCTGACCCATGCGTGGCCGGGCAATGTCCGCGAGCTTCGTCAGAAAATCATGGGCGCGGTGTTGCAGGCACAGACGGGACTTGTCACGAAAGATCATCTGGAACTTGCCGTGACGATGGCGACCTCACCTGTCAGCTTCGCCCTGCGCAGCGATGCGGAAGACAAGGAGCGTGTCTTACGCGCGTTGAAGCAGGCGAACGGTAACCGCAAGGTTGCCGCAGAACTGCTCGGAATAGGACGTACGACGCTGTACAACAAACTGGAAGAATATGGATTGAAGTATAAATTTCAGCAATCATAGTCCATAATTCGCTGAATTTAGTTACCCACAAAAGTATGTTTTTTCAAAAAATAGTATTATATTTGCATTTAGAAAAAGTGTTCTTTTGATTTAATGCAAAACGAGGTAAAATACAGAACTTCGCTTGTTTCTAAATCGTTACCCATCAAGAAACTAATCTTTGCAAACTATTCAAATTCAGCGATAAAGACAATTCGTAATGTCTTAAGCAATGGAACGTTATGTGCTTGTCGATATTTGCAGCCTTTATCCAGTCTCTCAAAGGTTTTGTCGTAAGTGTTTTTTGGAATCCGGGAAATACTTTGCCTGTCTTACGCTCTCCGATTAGCTCTATGGCATCCTCGCAAAGCGGTAGGGTTGCAGCCGTCTTTGTCTTCTGTGTCTTGATTACAACACAAAGTCCGATTCCGGCGATCTCCTGAATATTCTTCCATTCGAGATTGAGAATGTCGCTGAAACGTAAACCTGTGAGACAAGAGAAGAGCGATGCCCTGCGAAGCACGTCGCTGTCGCAGGGAGTCTGAGCCAGTCGGATAAGCTCGTCCTGATTGAGAAACTCTTTCACGACATCATCCCATTCGATGTATTCAAGAAAGTCGTTGACGTTCTCGGTCAGAAGTTTCTCCTTGTATGCTTTTTTGAGCAGCGCGCGGAAGGTCGAGAAATATCCGGCTGCCGCATTCCGTGATAATTTCTTCTTTGTGTGTTTGAGTTGGTTGGCGTTCAGCAGATACTCGCGGAATCGGTTGCATAGGTCAAGAGTTATATCTCCGAAGGTGCATTTCCCTCCTGTAAAGATGTGGAAATGTTTGTAGCTGATTCGCCATTTGGTATTGCTTTGCCTTTTGGCATATTCCTCATAATAAGCGAGAAAATCCTCCTTCTGCTGGCTATGGTCGATGAAACCGAACTGGCGGTTAATCACCTGTTCCTGACGGCGACAGCGCAGAAGTTCCCCTTTCTCAAGCATCGTCTGGTTGAAGTCGCGCTGCACCTTGTTGGTCGGGTTGCCATACAGGTAGATTCCAAGATACTCATGGCGCTGCATCTTGTTTGTTTTCGGGTTTCGGATTGGTGGGTAATAGTCGAAGTACAGCGTGATCTTACCAGATTCAAGAAGACGCTGTCGCAAGGCGACTTTAGTGCATATATCCATACGAGTTTTGTTTTTGAATGACTTGTTTCGGCGAAGTTCACTGGTTATCTCCCGGTTATCAAGTTATTAGACTGTTAACCTGCGGATAACCGATAACCTGCTTCATTTCAGCGTTGGAGGACGGAGAATCGCATCGATTTCCGACTTCAATATATAGGTATACTTGCCTCTTACGGCGCAGACCATGGTACTTCACATAGTTGTGAAGCTGATCATGGGTCAGATTGTACTCAGCCCGCACATTAGAGTATGAAATCCAGTCATCTTCTTTTGGCGGTTCGGGCTTCGCTGCAAACACTCGATCGCAGTGCGCCTTGCTCCAAAGCGTCTTCCCCCGGTGGTAGACCTTCGGAATATTGTGAGCCTTACCCTGAGCAAACACACATGAATTGCTCACCCCGAACTTCTCGATAATCTCCTTCGTTGTATAAAACTCTGCTATTGCCTCGCCGTTCTCATCTTTTGCGATTGTCGTTGCTTTCGGTTTTCGTTCATAAGGACGAGCTTCGATCATTGCGTCAATATCTGCTCTCTTGATTACTGCCCATTGTGAGGTGAGGCGATAGGCTTTGATGGTACCCCTGTAAATGAGATTATAAACTGCTCTTGGTGTTACATTAAGGATTTGCGCCACTTCAGCAACCGATAGATAGTCTCGGCCGGAGAGTTGGTTTATCTTATTTTCATTAGCAGTAAGCGAATCAAGAGTTTCAGTGATTTTCTTCTTCTCTTGTCGTTTACGCTCTTTGTAAGCGTGCTCGGCACATCGCTTACAACAATACTGGGTTGTGGCCTTTTGAGCCTCAAACTCATTTCCACACCACTGACAGACCTTCTTGATTCTAATGTTTGAAGTTGCCATAACTTTGAGTTAAAATTGTGTCACTCATTGAGCTAATTCGTTGAACCCGTATGAATATGCCTGAATGAGCGTGAACGAGTATGAACATCATCCACTACCGAGTAGAGCGACTTGACTCGGATAGCAGACGAGCAACAAATGTGGTTCAAAAATGGAGTGAAAAACAGGTAGAAACGAGTTCTACCGATTAAACAGCCGACAGCCGGACACAAGAAAAGGCGCTCAAACTGAACGCCTTAATACTTATCTATACTTATAGTTGCCTATCTTTAACTGCCGTTCATTTTCCGATGCAGCGCGTAGAACATCTTGCCGCTCAGCGGATTGCAAATCTTCGGGTACAAAAGCCCGAAGATGCGCCGTTTTTACCTTCTGAAAATCGCTTTTTCCGACCCTCTCGGGCCTGTGTTTTTGTACCCGCAAAGTTAGCTGTTTTAACTAAGATGTGCAAACGGCGGATACGAGGTCATTATCGATTCGTTTGAAAAAGTGTAGCAATCCCTCGGTTGTTCGTTTGAAAAAGTGTAATGGAGGCATGGTTATTCGGTCGAAAAAGTGTAACTCTTGTTCTACTCAATTGAAGAATCCAGGCCTTAAAAAGAATTTAATCAATCCTCTGCGTATTCGTAGTAGATGTCCCACAATGTATCCGGAAAGCCATATCCACAACACTCCACAGACTTAATCATCTTTTTCATGCGTGGCGAGTATTCGGGCATCAGTCCGTTGATAGATATGAATTTGACCGCTTTGTTGAAATTGTTTTCAAGAGCGGTATAAAACGGATCGTCGTAATCGCCGTATTGTGCGGTCAGGCTGCATCCTTGTTCCACATAGTAGAGCATCAGGTCCGCAATGGCATGTGGGTCAGGTACAAGTTCTTTGAATGAGGTTATCAGTTTATTGCATTCTCTGAAACTCGGATCTTTAGGCCAGTCGTTACGACCAAAGAACTGATTGCGGATTGTCTTCTTGTATTTTTCAAGCTCGGCATCGCTATTGGGTTCCATATAGAACTCAAGCCATACGCTCGCTTCCTTGCTCGCATCGTATAACTGGAGCATTATATCGACTACCTGTTCTTTTGAAAGAGCCGACATATATTTTTTTAATTTTGCTTTTGACATTTTGGTACAGTTAAAGTGGGATTATTCGGATGATCTGTTGAAACGGCTTATCCGTTCATTTACAATACGGATGTAGTTGCGTTTCAGTTTGTCGGTGAGAAAACTATGGTCAACAAGTCGCTTTGCACCTTCAGGGAAAGCGGTGTATTTGTTTAGGATTCTATCAATACGTTTTTTTACCAGGCCAATTTTCTCTCCGAATTTCTCAAAGTCGAGGCGGCATGGGTGTCCGGTTCTGTCGTAAACGTCGCTTTTTTCTATATCGTATGCCAGTCCACCGTCAAGACCGAAGTCATCGCTATTGACATGCAGGCTGGTATTGATAAGGTCGTAAGCAGGAGCCAGACGGTAATCGTGCTCAGTCAGAATTAGCGAGAAATTTTTAAGGTGATCATCGCCATTAGCATAAATGTAATTGAAAACCACAAGTTCAAAGAACCGCTCCATGTCAACCATCCATGCGGCGACATTTGCCCTGATCGCTTTGGCTATATCCTCATAGCAACCGTTGTATTTGAACTGAAGGCCGGCGGTCTGTTCATTCTTGCCTATTATCGAGGCGAAATCCTCCATCGGGAGTTTTGACCCGTCAGGGAGGATGTCGAAACGGCGGGTAATATATACCGACTGACCTTTGGGCGTAAAACAAAGACCATTAGCCGCGGTCTGTATTCCGTAAATCTGTGAGGCAATCTGCATCGTAAGATGCTCGTTGGCAGGAATCATCTTGCGGTCACGAAGAGTCTTGTCCCACGGTGCAGGTTTCAATATATGTGTCGAACGCTCATTGTCGCCTGCTATATTGATTGCATCTGCATTTATAATAGCCGGGAATTTTTCCTGAACGCCGGAGACCGATATGCGGTGCATGGCATCCGCAATCTCGCCGACATTCCGGAACTCGTCAATGTCAAATCCAAGTACCGGATTCACTTTTGTTTTACCAAATAGTAATTTGGCGTATTTCGGGCTATAAGTGTCAAATCCTTCCACAAGAGAAGAAGGACAGTTCTTTATTTCAATCATTGGTAATCCTCCTTACATTAACGGCTCCTATAAAATCTCTGTCGGCCATCGCTTCAAGCAGTCCGAAAAAATCCTGTTCATCAATTTTCAACGAGCGGCAAATCACACGACGGTTTGCTCCCTCCGGAATCATATTAGAGAAGAAAGGGAACAAGTACTCAGAATAAAAAGCATCTGTTCTTTTGGGTAACGTCGCGGAAATCGGGGGCATGGGAGAGTCAAGATAATCTTTACAATATTGGAAAGAATATCCGATTCCCGGATGCTTCTCCGTCAATATACCGGCTTTTATTTCATTGAAATATACCTCAAGCTGTTTCATAGGGTCTGCCTTATACGATATTCAATCTCAATGCCAAGAACATCAAGAATTTTCTTAACGGTGCTAAGTGCAGGATTACCCTTGCCACGCTCAATATCCTTGATTGTGGCAAGACCCACTTGCGACATTTCAGCAAGATCCTGTTGGGTGAGGGAAAGCGTTTCCCTACGCTGTTTCATTATATCCATCAGTTCCATGGTTTGACATAATAAACTTTTTCGCAAAAATAAGGAGAATTTCTGAAACCGCCAAATAAAAGTATAATAAATCATACTTTCGACCATTCTATTATAGTTGGTATTGAAATCGGTCGAATAAAGTATAGTATATCATACTTCTGTCGCTTGTGAAAAATTTATTTGGTGGATTTGTGAAAAAAGTATTAACTTTGCGGCCACAAAAAAAAGAAACAAATGGCAAGACAGCATTGCAATACTCTAATTAGCAAACGTATTCAGAGCTTAAAAGGCTTTGAACGCAATGCTTGTGCGCTTATGCCGTCAACAACAGGCACATCATATTGCGGATCTGTCCGACCGTTTCGTTTCAGTAACCCAACTGACATAAGTTAGTCTACAAATACAGACTACTGAGATATAACGACTGTCGGAAAGTCCTTACCAAGCTTCCCGACAGTCGTTTTTTGTGTCCTCACCGATATAACCTTCTCCATCGCGATTAGCTGCGGACACACATTTCAATAATCGCGTCTTATGACGCATAACCCGAATGAAAATGAAGTTTAATGATCAAAAGAAATTATATCGCCAAAATGCTCTGACTCAGACAGACATCCTCTACCTCCCCGACAGTCGCGGTCTTGACGTGACTGCCGTTTCAAGTAAGTGTGCTGATATCATACGCAGCATACATGGCTCGATGAGTCGTCTGGCTCCTATGGGCGATGATGAGAGGAGAAGTCTTTGGTTTGAGGTCAAGGGTAAAAGATGGGAGTGGTATAGGTTGTCGGTATCAACCTATAAGGATCGCCATTATCTCTATATCACCGGAGACACTTATGACCATCATGTATTTTGTGACAAGGATGATTGTAATTCCCGCCATTGTTTCTATGAGGATGAACTCGTCGGAATATTCTCAAAAATCGAGAAGTATGTTGCCGGACTCGTTGACAACATCTTGTCTGCGCCCGAACAATATAATTTGTATGTTGAGAAATATTTGAGTTACTACCGGAGAGAAGGGTTGATAAAGAGATCAGTCCTGAACTCTTTGATACCTGACAATAGCTATGACGGAATCGATATACCTCGGGTAATCAACTTATACGAGAATCAGGTCGAGCCTACGCAGTTTTCCGAGATGACCCTCAGACGCTATATGCACTATTGGCGTATAGCATACGAAGCTGTATATGGCAAGATGTCGGGAGATGATGTCGAAGTCTTCAGGCATTCAAGCTGGAAAACCCAGGCGCGGATGACCCCTGCGGCCAAAGTTGATCTGACCCCTGAAAACAATTTGTTTCTGACCCCTGAAGAGTTTGGCCGACGGGGTCAGTTTTATTTTG
>CAJSYI010000059.1 GCA_910573745.1 Muribaculaceae bacterium
ATTTCGGTCTCCCTTTTTTTGTATTGCTGTCGTTCCCTTTTGAATATCCTTCTGTCGCAGTTCGCTCTTGGGGGCGGACTCGACCGCCCCCGCCGCTCGGGCAGCCCCCTCCGAGGAGAGAGGATTGCTTTTATTCAGCGGTTTGTTGGCAAAATCGTGCGTTTCTATTTGGATTCTTCACGGAAGGCCGTCATCTTGCCACCTTGCGCGACGTGCGCCTGCCGTCGCCCCACACCTTTGTCTCCACGTAGATTCCGGAGGCCGGGGGCTGCGGAAGCATGCGTCCCAACATGTCGGAAACCAGCGTCATGGCCGCCTCGTCGGCCTCCGGAGCGTCCACGCCGCTGCCGTCGCCCACGGGGCTCTTCACGCAGTTGACCACTTTTCCGGAGGCCCCGTCGATCACCATGGCCACAACGCTGTAGCCGAGCCCGTCCCGGACAAGCGTCTCCCCGTCGAGGTTGCAGGCATCGTCAAGGCTCAGCGACACCGAGTGGGACAGCTCCTGATCCTGCCCTATGCTCGAAGGCAGGCTCTCCGGCATGCCCTCCGGGAAAGGACAGAGGATGGCAACGTCGTTGAACACCGTCCCCGCAATAGGGTTGGGCGCATCCACGAGATGGTCGAAATCCGACGGCCACTTCCCTGTCTCGCCAGAATAGTAGTTGCCCTGCCGCCAGTCGCGCCCCTCGCCGGTGAGTCCGTCGGCCACAAGCACGTACGACATGCGGAAGTCGCAGCCGTCGAAGGCCTTGACAAACTTCAAGGCGGCCTTTGCGGCAATCACCCTTTTCGCATCGTCGGCCCACCAGCAGTCGAGGGCGATGCCGGCGGGCGTGAACTCGTCCGCCAGGCGGTCCCAGACCTCATCGATGGCGAAGGCGTTGTCCTTCATCCTGTCGCCGAAATACGGGTCGGTCTCGTGATGGCGGTCCATCCAGGCCACAGGCTGCGCCGGGGCGGGGTTGGGGTATTCCTCGGGGGTCAGGATGCTCATGACGTCGGCATGGTGGTAGGCCACCCCTACGAAATCACGTCCCTTGAGGGCTGCCATCTTCTCCATGCCCACCGCGCCGCGCGGGCAGTATCCGCAGCCGGTGCCGGTGTATTCCTCGAGCAGAGGCCTTTTCTTGGGCAGCGAAGACCATACATGGAGCCGGGCCGCGGCCTCGCCCCCGGATGCGTTGGCCTCGCCGTCGATTCCGGCCACCCTGACCCTCAGGTCGTAATCCCCGGTCGCCGCCGGAGCGGGCAGCGACACCCTGACAGGCGCCGAAGCCAGGTAAATCGCGGAGACGGGCTGCGGGAGGGCCACGGGGACTCTGCCTCCGTCGCCGCCCGCCGACCATTCCAGCTCGAGCGAAGAAGCCCCGAGCGCGCCACGGTTGACGATTTCGGCATTGAAAACCGTCTCATTCCCGGCCGCGGCGTTCACCTCTCCGGGAATCCTTATCTCCACGGCCCTGCCGGCAGCCCCTCCGAGCGTCAGCCCGAACGGCACGGAAGCGTCCTCTCCGGCCACACCGCCGGACCAGCCGCCGTATGTCCGCGAAGAATGCACCCAGAGGCCGTGGCCTCCGGAGTCTTCGCCCTTGACCACCGCCACCGGGGCCTTCTGGCGTTCCGTCTCCCGCTTGCCGACGGTGAACGAATACCCTATGTAGACCCCGCCGTCGCCGACGACGTAGGGAGCCGGAAGAGAAACCGAAACTCTGCCGTCCTTCACCTCGGCTGGGAGCGAAACCACGTCGGGGACGTTGGTCTTGCCGCTTCCGAGCTGGAGCCGCTCCGACATCCATACGCTGAATCCCGCCACGTCGGCCTCCTCCTCGGCGAGGAAGCTCACAGAGCGCACCTCGAGCCCCTTGAAGTCGGGACCCAGGCGCACGGCCACGTCGTATGTCTCCGACTTGCCGGTGCCCCACCATGACGACGGGCCGCCGGCGTTCGTGTAGGCGACGGTATCGGCCCCGGCCCCGAACACGGAAGCTGCAGCCATACATGCCGCAAAAACTGTCTTTCCTGAAATCATAGTCGTTTACTTGTTGATTTAGAGGATGTTTGCTGGTGAGGGTCGCTGCATGCAGCGACCCTACATATTATTCTTGTTCTGCTTATTCTGCATGCATACATGCTTCCGCAATAATAATATAAGAAACGCATAAAGGCACTGAAGCCTGCCGGCGCCGCGTCAACGGATTATCTTCTTGCTGGTCTTGACGTGCCCGTCGGCGTAGCGCGTCTGCTCCACAACGACGCCCTTGAAGGCGTCCGCCACGCGGTTGCCGTTCAGGTCATAGCGCACCACGCTCTCGACCATAGAGGCGTCTTCGTCCACGGAGCCGATGCCGGAAGGCTCGTCGGCCACCCTCTTCTCGCCGGTCTCAGGGTTGACATAGGCTATCTTGGACTTGATGAGCTTTCCGCTGATGTCGTCGTCATAATAGAACTGCACGCCTATCTCTTTGAAGCCGAGCTTATAGAACGACACCTTGCGGTTGGCGATCGACCCCACGCTCGAGAAGCCGTAGTCGTTGTCGAAGAGGTAGGGGATCTCGTCCGTCGGCTCGTCTATCCCTTCGTAGGCCTCGGGATAGATGGCGTCTTCCTTGTCGAAGACATACTTCTCCGAATCGGTCCAGAGCGAATACGAGAGCCTGTCGGGGTCAAGCGCGTTGCCTTCCGAATCCATCGCCCTGAACACGAACTCGAGGCTTCCCCATCCGTATTCCTTCTCGATGCGCCAGCCTTTTATCTCTGCAGGAGAGAGGCCGGCTATGTGGTCGAGGTGCTTCATCCGCATTCCGGCGAACGATATCAGGCAGTCTCCGGATATGCCGGCCGTCTTGCCGTAGCGCACCAAAGGAGCCAAGTCTGATCCGAACAGCGGGGAGACAGTCTTTGCATCCTTGTCGTAGGCGAACTCCATGTCCTTGCCGGAAGATATGTAGCTTTGGGTCCAGCTCTCTTCATCCTCGACGCCGCTCATGAAGTAGGTGTAGTAAGAGACGCCCGAGTCCTTCATCAACCCTAAGTACTGGCCGGAAGGCATGACCATCCTGTCTCCGTTTATGGTGCCTTTCACGCACGCATCCGGGAATTCCGGCCAAAACCCTCTGAGGTAGAAGTCATCGCCGTCCACATACACCTCGGCCTGGTGGGCATAGAGGTCATTGTTGTAGAAAAAGCTCCATCTTTCCGCAGTGGTCCCTTCGGGAATCTTCGCCGCCACTCCTTTCACCTTGGCATAGACCGCCTCCTGTTCGCCGTAGAAATAGTATTCGCCGTCCTGGACCAGGCCGAGCATGATGTCCTGCTCCTTCTCCTGGATGATGGAGTCTCCTGAGAGACGGTACCGGATCGAGGTCTTTTCGGTGTCCGGCACCCAGTCGGTGGTGAATCCTTCACCGTCTTCCTTGGGTATCTGCACCTTCTTGAGCCTCTGCACGTGCCAGTCATGGACTTCGCCGCTTTCCGCGTTCACGGACCTGTCTATGAGCTGAGGAGTCTCGACGGTGATCACGCCGTCCTCGAGCTTGCCGTTGATCCATGCGCCTGTAGGCATATGCGTGAGCGGGTCCTTGAACCATACGTCCTTGCCGTTGTCGTCAAACACCACTTCCCTGCACACGCCGTCATGCGGCTCCGTCAACGGTGCTATCATCATAAAGATGTACGACGCCCGCGAGGTCCCATGGTATTTTTCCAGCTTTCCTGCCGGCTGTTCCGTTACCGGCGTTTCTGCCCCTGCCGTGGCTCCGGCGAGGAGCGCGACGGCTGCCAAAGAGAATAGTCTTTTCATATCTGTCAGTTTTTACGGTTAACTTCGGAAACGCCCTCCGTGCGGTCCGCGCCCGGCCGATGGAGCCTCTCCTCCGTCCTGCCTCGCGGCGGCCCCCGAAAACCGGCGCCTGTGTCCGGAAGCCGCCTTGCGTCCGCCTCGGATGAATTTCCGGTCGCAAATTTATGACAGACGCCGATTTTATGCAAAAAAACATGGTCTACAATTGGTCTACTCGATTTATTTTCCTAATTTTGTGGAGCATACGAAACGTCACCCCTTTATGCAATGAAACATATCCACGCCATATTCCTGTTCACCGCAACGCTCGTCTTGGCGTCGGCAGGCTGTTCACGGCCCTGTCCTTCCGGCTTCGGAGGCATGAAATGGGAGCGTACAGGCACTCCTGCCGATTCGCTCACCATTCTCCTGGAAAGACAGTTCTACGAGGCAAAAGACCACGACACGATAATGGAGAGCATAGGCCGGCTCAGGGCCTTCGCCCGGAGATGCGGCGGCCCTCTGCGCCGGACACTGGAGTCGAGATGCCATTTCTATTCCGCCCGACTCCTTGAGCGCGAGATGCGCCCCGACTCCGCCGTAGGCCACATAGCCCTGGCCAGGAAGCTGTGCGATTCCGCCGAATACCCCTACACGCTGAGGAGAATCGACATAAAAGACAAGGAGCTGAACCGCGACAAAGGCGACAACGAGCTGAGGAGGCATCTCGACAACCTCGAATACTTCAGATCCGTCGGCGACCTCCCTATGGAGGCATCCGTATGCATACAGATAGGCAACACCCTCTCCAGCTCTTACCAGCCCGAACTCGCCCTGGGCCATCTGCGGCGGGCCGACTCAATCAGCTCCCTGACAGGGCTGACCGCATGGAGCCGTAAGAACAAGATAAACATCGCGGCATGCCTCTACGGCACGGGAGACACCGCCGCAGGAAACCGCATCATGGAGAACCTGCTGAAAGACCCGGAGATACAGGACGACTTCGGGGCGTACAACATAGTGCTGCGCAACATATTCATACACACCGGGAAGTCCGGCTACATACACAAGGCCTACAGGCGGACAATGGAGAAAGACTCCACGGCGCCGCTCAACGCGGTCTACGAAATACTGCTGAGCCTCCACTACATCGAAGGAGACGAAAAGCGCGACACCGCCCTGGCCGACATATACGGAGCCAAGGCATTCGCCCGGCTCGACGACGTGGCAGACCCCGGCGTAAAGGCGCAGATCCTGATTTCGGCCGCACAGAGGCTGGTGCGCCAAGGCAAGCACGACAGCGCATACATATGCCAAAGCCGCTACATCATGGAGAAGGAGGCCAGCGAGAAGCTCAAACGCCCGCTGGAAGTCTCGAGGATACACAACCTCAAGGAGATAAACCGCGTCGAGGCGGAAAAAGAGATGGCCCGCCAGAAATACGTAGCCCGCATGCTCGCCATCTCGCTCGTGGCCGTGGCCCTGATGGCCGTGGCGGTGTACATCAAGCGCAACCTCAGCCACCGGCTCAGGATGGAGGAGCAGGAGCGCATAAACGGAAGCCTCAGGTCGCAGCTCGAGATCGAACGCTACCAGAGGCAGTTCCTGGCCATATCGCTCGCCTCGGAAGACACCGACAGGAGCCTCGCCGACATAAGGCAAAGGCTCGACGACCTGCGCAAGGACGGGAAAATCAGCGAAAGCGAAATCAGGCAGGTGGACGCCGTGATCAGGAAGCACACCGCCCGGCGCGACGACTGGAACCGTTTCCGCGAGCTTTTCGACAAGACACACCCGCTTTTCCTGAAAAACCTGAAAGAGGCCTATCCCGGCCTTTCCGAGACGCAGGTGCGCCTCGCCACATACATACATACGGGGATGGACAACAAGCAGATCGCCGACTTCCTCAACATCCGCGCCGAGTCGGTGAAGCAGTCGCGGTGGCGGCTGCGTTCCAGGATGGGTCTACAGCCCGGCGAATCGCTCGAGGACGCGCTGGGCCGACTCTGAGCGTGTGTTTGGGCGGTCCGATTCCGGGGCGTTGCCTTATGCAGGGTCGCATCATGATGCGACCTCCCGGAGAAAACCCGGTTAATCCCAAAACGTCCGTCTGAAGGTCGCTGCATGCGGCGACCCTACATATGCCTGTGATTCGCAACGATACAACGAAAAGCGGTTGTGTCATAAACCTTAATCATAACACAACCGCTTGGTCAAAACTCTGCCTGGATCAGTCTTCCGGCAGCATCCGCATCAGTCGAGGAACGGGTCTTCGGTATCGTTACCGTCGGGATTGTAGTCTGTTCCCGGGTCGTTTGGCATTTCTATGTCGTTGCCAGCGGCCTCCTCGGTCCAACCCTCAACGGTTACATTGAACTTGATTTCACCTACGAGGACGGGCACACCGGGCATATGGTCTTCCGTCGGATCCACATATCCCGCGCCGGTGGTGAAGTTGAGCGTGTAGACATACTTCTTGCCGGCTTCCCAAAGCGTGCTTACGGGAATCGCCGCCCAGGCATAGCCTGCGTTAGCGTCAGTCGGGTCAGAGGCGAAAGGATATACCTGCGCGCCTGATTTGGTGGTGATCTTCACAAGCACGGCGATGTAGGCGCCCTTGCTGGCGTTCTCCTGCTCATCCGTGTCCCACGCGGTCAGCTGCTGCGGGATGAGCATGGCGTTGTCGCCTGCCATCAGCGACACTGCGTCGGCCGTCAGCTTCACGGCCTCGTCCAGCGTCTTGTCATAGCTGGCCTTCTCGCCTCCGGTCAGGGTCCATGTCCCGGCAACCGGATCAACGGCATCGGGGTCTTCGGCGGAGAAGGCGGGGAAAGTGAAGTCGCCTTTGGAGCCTACGCATCCGATGCGCACGCCCTTGACCTCGAAGTCATAGCTCGTGTTGCCGCTCTTGGCCTTGACCTCGATCTGCGACAGGCAGTGGGAAAACTCCAGGAACGCTCCGTCGGCCCCGTCGTTGGCAGCGTCGCCCTTGGCGGCCCCGGCGATGAAGTCAACCTGCTTGGAAATGTCGGTATTGGGCGCAAAGCCTTCAAGCTTCTGCGAATCCTTGGTGATCGTCATCGTTCCGCCAAGAGCCGTTTTGGAGGGAGCGTAGGCATAGAACGTCAGCGGTCTGGCGTCGCCGGGATAGAAGTACTTGGTGTCGGACTCGAACAGGTCTCCCGTGCCTTTCTTGAACTCCAGGTCGGAGAAATACGGCTCTGTGCTTTCATAGAAAGCCGTTACGAAGAATCCTTCAAGGTTGGCGGTCGTGGTCTCCGTGGCACGCGTGGCCATGGCCGTACGGAAGCCTATGGCATGACCGTTGTTGATTTCCACGGCTTCGTCGTTCGAACACGATGTCAAGGCTATTGCAGCCATTCCCGCAAAAAGCAGTTTTTGTTTCATAAAGAATTGAATTTAGTTAGAATAAGATTTTGGTAAGAATTTATTTAAATAAAAAAACACTTGTCACATTTCGATGTCCACCTCTATCTGCTGCCATTCGTCCACCGAGGGGACGAAGCCGTCGCCGCCCACCGGCTGCGGCACGGGAAGGCCGTCGAGGACGATATGCGTGCCGTCCGCCCCGGGAGACCCGTGGAAGATACGGGTGATGTCGTAGACGTAATACCATTTGCTGCCGTCTTCAAGCAGGGCGTAGACCGTCAGCTTGTGCGAGTTCTGCCCCGACGGGCAATGCCCGAAGCTGCGGAACCTTCCCGTTATGGAATTGCCGCCAGGCGAGACGGAGACCTCGAACGGTATCGTAACCTTCTCTTCCGTCAGCGCGCCGGGGCCGCGCCCCGGCAGGATTCCGCCCGCCATCGTCGAGACAGACGCGCTCATGCCCGACACATGCTCCAGGTTTTCGGCATTGCGGATCTCGACGGTATATGTGCGCACCGACGGCTCGGGGAAAAAGACAGCCGTCCTGCGTCCCGGGGCCTTGTCAAGCACCAGGCTCTCCGCGCGCCCGCTCCACAGCATGTCCGGCTCCGAAGCCACGCGCTCGCCTTCCGTGCCTTCGGCCCTCGGAGGAGGCGCATTGAAGCCCGGGAGGAAAAGCCCCTGCAGAAGCGAGGCCTGACGGGTGGTGATTTCGAATCCCTCCAGCGTCTCGGTGTGCAGGCAGCGGATGCATTCGGTGTCGCCGTTGAAGCACAATGCCCCGTAGCCGCCGGCCTGGACGCGTATGGTGCCTCCGGAGCTGCCCGGCATCTCGTGGCGCACCGGCCTGCCGCCGCCGTCCGGAAACATATAGAGCGACATAGATTCCGGCTCCGCGCCGGGAGACAGCCCCCAGTCGAACACCACGTCGAACAGCATCGTGTGGGAATGGTCCAGGCAGAACTCCCTGTGCTCGCATCCGCCGGAAAGCGCTACGGGCAGGCCCAAAGCCAGGCACCGGAAGAATCCCCGCGTCTTCTTCACCGGCGGCCTCCTTTCCCTCTGCGGCCGAAGCCGCCCAACGTCCACACCAGCGACACCTCGGCCTTCGTGGGGCCGAACCAGCGGCGGCGGCTCGTCTTCTGCCAGACGGCGCATCCGTCGGCGGTCAGGTATTCATGATACTTGCCGCCCATATAGCCCACGCCCGCGGCGAAGTCTATGCTGAGGCGGCGGCCCACGGGGAGCGAATAGCCGTATTCAAGCCCGAAGGCATATCCGGCCCGGTCCCACAGGGTGCCGCCCGGCTTCCCGGCAAGGTAGCCGCGGCGGCCGGCCTGGAAGTCGTAGGTGAACACCTGGGCGTACGCCCCCACATGGTGGCCTGCGAACGGCGACCCCGCCGACGTCCGTCCGATGTACTTGCGCACCCCGAGCGAACCTCCGCAGACGCGCCAGCAGAACCGGCGCGCGTCGTTCTTCCACCAGGCAAAGGCCCAGTCGGCGCCCACCGTCCATCCCCTGCCGACGTGAAGCTCCACCCCGGCGTTGGGGACAAGAAGTGCGTCATAAAGCATGTTGGTCTTCAAGGCGACGCAAAAACCGCCGTCCTGCGGCGCGCATTCATGCGCCGCAGAAGCGTCCGGACACACGCCGCCGTTCCGGCACTGCGCGTTCCCGGCCAAAGCCGTGCCGCCGAGAATCATCGACACGACCAACGGTATGGTTCTGTAATCCATTTACTAACAAACGCTTAGAGTGTATAAATCATAAAGTCCTCGGTTTGTACGCCGTCAAACCGTCATACAGCTTCCGTCTGTTTCTTGTCCGACACTGTTTCGAGCCGCGAAATTACAATACCTCGTCGATTCCCCCCGATTTTTTTAGTTAAAAAAACGTAACCGGGCTCCGCAGCGCGGAAAAACCGCTCAACCGCCATATATAGTCAGCGGCATTTTGACGGTGGGACGCCGCCTGTGGTTCTGAACAATACAATGAAAAGAGGTTGTGGAGTAAATCTTACCACTCCACAACCTCCCGTAGGCGAAGGCGGTTCCGGCCTTATGTCAGTCGGGCTTCACGATGTGCGCGCCGTCTGCCGAGATGTCGTAGGTCTTCGAAAAGCCCCCCTCCTTGTTCTTCACGCTTATGAAGGCGCGGTCGGCCGAGAGCGTGAAGTTGTCAACATACCCCTTGTCCTTGTAGCCCGAAGCCTCCAGGGCCTCCTTGCACAAGGCAGGGAGGTTGTTCAGGTATTTACTCGCGTCGGCATAGGTGAAAAGCATCTCCTTGTAGCCTTCGTACGTGTCCACCGCGTCGCTATCCAGAAACGTGGAGACGGCCAGGTCGAAACGCTCGTAATGGTTGCGGCGGTCTTTCATGTCGGTCCAGTCGAACTGTTCCATCTTGTCCTTGTCTTTCGGGGAGACGATCTGCACCTGCACGGTCGCGGTGTTGTCGCCGGGCTTGGCGAGGAAAGTCGAAGTGATCTGGGCGAACTCGGCCTTCGTGGTGTCGGTGCCCGCCTGTTCCAGCAGTTCGCTGATCTTCGACTGCAGCTCCCCGGCCTGGTCGCCTACTATGTCTTCGGGAACGGGGCCGGCGCTCTGAAGGCCGCACGACGCCGCGACTGCCGCAAGCGCGGACATCGCCATAAGAGGGCGGAAGAATCTCTTTTTCATAATGGTCTCGGTTTTTTTGTTCAGATTTGTTTGACGGCGCAAAATTAGCAAAAACCCGCGGCAAAAACAAACCGACCGGTCGGTTTTTACGGCACAGGCAGCCTCCGCAAGACCTGACTACCTTGAATTCAGGACTTTATAAGCGAATATATGAACCGGAACTTCTCCCCGAGGAGGCGCGTGTCGAGGCCGGACAGGAACGCCTGTTCGAACGAAAGGCCCATGAACATCTGGCGGAACATCATTGCCGCGCTGTCCACGTCCACGTCGCTCCTGATCTCCCCGCTTTCCCGCGCCGAGCGCAAGGCCGTCCGCCAGACCTCGTATTCATGGCTGAACAATGCCTCGATCTTCTTCTCGGCATCGGGATAGTGGAGGCGCACCTGGACAAGCAGATGGAAATAATGGAAATTGAAGCTGCACCCCGCCGGGCTGCCGCCGTCGGAGAGCAGGCGCACGAGGCCGTCCATCGTGCGCTCCACCGCACCCAGGTATTTCTCAAGGAACTCCGCGAAAGAGCCGTAGGCGAAACTCAGCTTGCTGGCCGCCGACTGCATGCCGAAGACGTATCTGTCCGCCACCGCCACGAACAGGTCGAGCTTCAGCGGGTAATAATAAATCAGTCCTGCCTTCGAGAGCCCGCAGGCACGCGCGATCTCCGTCTGGCTCGCCCTCTCGTAGTTCATCTTGGCAAACACCCTCAGGGCGTTCTCAAGCACCTCTTCACGGTTGGTTATCATAAATGTCTCCTCTGTCGTTTTTTTCAGGCCACGAAGATAGCAAATAATGCCCATACCGCAATCGCAAAACCCACTCAAAAGCTCCCCGATGCCTCATCGGTGCCGACGGCCCGCGCACCGCCGGAGGCGCGGGGCGCGGCGATTTTGCCGTCTCCGTTTTTTTTCGTAACTTTGTGTGTTGATTGGCCCGGCAGGCCCTGTCCGTTGCCGGCGCCGACAAAAACACTCATTATCATGGCATCAGAAGCAGAAGAAAAAAAGTATATAGCAGACAACATCCAGGTGCTGGAAGGCCTTGAGGCCGTCCGGAAACGCCCCGCGATGTACATCGGCGACATCTCCGCCCGCGGACTCCACCATCTCGTCTACGAAGTGGTGGACAACTCCATCGACGAGGCACTCGCCGGATTCGCCGACCGAATCGAGGTTACGATCCTCGAGGACAATTCGATCAAGGTGGTGGACAACGGCCGCGGAATCCCCGTCGACATGCACGAGAAGATGCACAAGCCCGCCCTCGAAGTCGTGCTGACCGTCCTGCACGCCGGAGGCAAGTTCGACAAAGGCTCATACAAGGTCTCCGGAGGCCTGCACGGCGTGGGCGTCTCATGCGTCAACGCGCTCAGCGACTTCCTCCGCGCCGAGATTCACCGCGACGGCAGGATCCATATGCAGGAATACGCCTTCGGAAAGCCCACGTGCGGCCTCACAACCATAGGCGACACCGACCACACCGGGACCACCATCATATTCCACCCCGACGCATCGATTTTCACCGAGACCGTATACGACTACGAGACGCTGGCCAACCGCCTGCGCGACCTCGCATACCTCAACGCCGGAATAACGCTCACGCTCACCGACGAGCGTGAGCGCGACGAGCAGGGCAACCCGAGGTCCGACCGTTTCCATTCCGACAACGGCCTCGAGGACTTCGTCCGCTACATCGACCAGGGCAAGGAACACCTCATCGAGGACATAATACACATCGCCACGGAGCGCAACGGCGTCCCCGTGGAGGTGGCGATGACCTACAACCTCTCTTTCAACGAGAACATCTTCTCCTACGTCAACAACATCAACACGGTCGAGGGAGGCACCCACCTCACCGGTTTCCGCCGCGGACTGACCACCACCCTCAAGAAATACGCCGACGACAACCATCTCCTCGACAAGCTGAAGATCGAGCTTTCCAAGGAGGACTTCCGCGACGGCCTCACGGCCGTGGTCAGCGTCAAGGTGGCCGAGCCGCAGTTCGAGGGACAGACCAAGACCAAGCTCGGCAACTCGGAAGTCTCCGGAGTGGTGCAGAGCGCAGTCAGCGAAGCCCTGCGCAACTACCTCGAGGAACATCCCAAACAGGCAAAGGCCATCGTCGACAAGGTGGCCCTCGCCGCCACGGCTCGCCACGCCGCCTACAACGCCCGAATGAAGGTGCAGCGAAAGTCGCCCCTCTCCGGCGCAGGCCTTCCCGGCAAGCTCGCCGACTGCAAGAGCCGCGACGCGCAGGCATGCGAGCTCTTCCTCGTCGAGGGAGACTCCGCAGGCGGATCAGCCAAGCAGGGACGCAACCCCAACTTCCAGGCGATACTCCCGCTCCGAGGAAAGATACTCAACGTAGAGAAGGCCATGGAGCACAAAGTGTTCGAATCGGAAGAAATCGTCAACATGTTCAAGGCTCTCGGCGTCACCATCGGCACCGAGGAGGATTCAAAAGAGCCCAACATGTCGAAGCTCCGCTACCACAAGATCATCATCATGACCGATGCCGACGTGGACGGCGCTCACATCGCCACCCTCCTCATGACATTCTTCTTCCGCCGAATTCGCCCCATAATCGACAACGGCTATCTCTACATAGCCACCCCGCCGCTCTACAAATGCACACGCAAAGGCAAGAAAGGAGTCTCGGAATACGCCTGGGACGACCGGCAGGTGCAGCGGTTCGTGGACACGCAGTGCGGCGGCGACCGCAACCAGATGGTGCTGCAGCGATACAAAGGTCTCGGCGAGATGAACCCCGAACAGCTTTGGGAAACCACCATGGACCCCGACAACCGCATGCTCAAGCAGGTAACGCTCTACAACGCCGCAGAGGCCGACCGCACCTTCTCCATCCTGATGGGCGAAGAAGTGGCGCCCCGCCGCGAGTTCATAGAGTCCCACGCCACCTACGCCAACATCGACGCCTGACCTCTCCGCACAACAACATAATTCTCTGGCACAACAGCAAACTGACTCTCCGGACACAACAGCAAACTGACTCTCCGGACACAACAGCAAACTGACTCTCCGGACACAACAACAAATCGAGTCCCGCCCCTTACGCAAGAGGCGGGACTCGATTTTTCATCCAAATTCCTTTCCTGGCATCATCCTGCCCTGAATCGCCTTCTCCCCCAATAGCCTCCGGCTGCCTTCATCAGCCTTTATCTTCCGCCTTGTCCTGCCAAATTGCCTTATTTCGCCTTATCCTGCTTTTAGGCTTTATTCCGCCTCAATCAGCCTTACCCTTCATCCGCTGAATTGCCCTGCCTGGCCTTAAGTCAGGCCGCCCTGTCCTGCCCTTGATTGCCTTATTCAGCCTTTTCAGGGCGGACCGAGGAGGTAAGGAAGCGGAGGCAGGGGAGGCAGGTGAGGAGTAAGGGAAGGGAAGCGCGGAAAGGGGAGGGAGGGGACGGGGCAAAAAGAGGAAGGGGCAAGGGACGGGGCAAAAAGAGTGCCGGCCGGGCAGACTCTCGTCCGTCCGGCCGGCCTCAAGGGCGGCGGTTACCTGCTCTCCCGCTTTCGCAGTACCATCGGCGCCGCGGGGTTTAA
>CAJSYI010000060.1 GCA_910573745.1 Muribaculaceae bacterium
CAAAATTGTATTCCTCGTCAATCTGACTGAAACTTTTTCCGCTGCTGTGCCAGGCATTGATTGCCGAAATCTGAGATTCGTCCCAGAATTTTTTGTTTTCTTCACACATTTTACTAAAAAATGTTGAATCTGACGGTCAACACTTTTCCGGACTAGACAGAACTCTGTTTATCTATCAATCCTATCTCACCAAACACTCATATGAGAATTTCGTGATGACCTAATTATGGCTTCGATACTGTACATTAAACGAGTTTTCAATCACACTAAAAAGGTCCTCGTAATTTTGAGGAAGGACATTGAGTATGCCAATTTCAAAATTATCTTTTCTGTAAAAACGATTTAAACGCTTAGTGTTTTTATTTAGATTAATGTGATTGCTAAGTTTATTTAATCGAGAATTGTCCGACTCTTCCAAATAAACTTTAAGATGACTAATAAGTTCACTATAATCCGAAAACTTATTTGGTTCATATATGATATAAATGTACTGATAATCTTTGAGTTCTACAACAGTTATCCCCATATCATAATCCACCCTTTTTACCATTTTTTTAGGCAAATTGAAAGAATATGATGGTATGGTATTAATTGTATCACCAGAACTTGGATTGGCATAGGCATATCCTAATACTTTTATGAGAGAGTAATCATCTCCCCCATTCGTGTTGGGGGAGATAATTGCTTTACAAGAAATCAGGGTGCATACACCAATTAACATAATTGCTAATTTAATAGCTATTTTGTCTTTGGTTTCCATTTATGAATCTTATCTACAGCTCTCTCAAATGATGAGAATTTGTAATTGTCAGAGTTCAATGCCCCAGTCCTGTTATAGAATCGTATTCGTTTTTCAACGGTTACATTTGGTGAACCACCAATTGTATTATGATTATTAGGAAGCTGAACCATCTTATAACCTAATACTACATTAGGACTATCTCCAACAGTATTATCTATGTCAGTTTGAGAGGGTAAATTATTGTATAATAACTTGCTATCACCTTCATGGAAGATTAACTGCGGGTGAGAATGCACATCATAGGAAACCCTGTCTCCAACGTTGACAAGAGCGTCAATTGCATCTTTCCAGTGAGCATCGTTAACAACATCGCCCTCTCCCTCAACAATTGGGGAAATCGTGCCGTTTTTTCCAACCCGGAAACCATGTTCATTGCCGGTTTTCTCGGTTAGATCATATGTTTCTTTCATGGTCTTTACAACTTCTCTTGATGGAACAGCCATACATTTGCCTTCGCTGACTGCGAGTGCAGCTTTATCCTTATCCTTCTTCGTTATAAAAACCATTACCCTGACATCTTTTTGATCATCTATGGTTTGAATATATGCTCCATTTTCGTTAAAATAGTCAGTTAATCCTAATGGGTCAACACGATTTATCGGATTGTTATGACAAAAAGTATAACTGGATATATCGGGCGAAATTTCTTCCATTGGATCCGTTGACATCCACAGACTGAGACGTGGATCATAGTAACGAGCACCGTAGTAGTACATACCTGTTTCCTCATCGAATTCCTTCGCGTTGAAGAGATAAGGCGTGTTCCATACGTTGTTTCGCTCCTCGATGAAGACCTCTCCGAAGGGGACATACTCTATGTGCTGAACCACTTCACCGTCAAGGTTGGTGATGAAGCTGGAGCTGCCGAGGTGGTCGGAATGATAGAAGAACTGCAAGTTCTCGTAGTTGTCGGGGTCTTTGAACGACCGCGAAACCGCGCGGGTCTGAGACTTCCGTGCCTCTGCCACCGCCGCCTCCATAGAGCCGTCGTTGCAGCAGAACCCTTCACCATCGGCATAGTTGTCATTGTCAGTACCGTTGTAGGGAACATCGAAGAACTTGTAGTTGTCCTTGATTACCTGTTGCTGGGCTGCATACTTCGACTTGTAATCAACCGAAAGACCGTCAGTGTTAGCTCCGGCATACTCTATACGACGCGGGTCTGAGCCGTAGGAGGCGAAATCGCCGACCTTCGACACGATGCGTTGGCTACCGGCGTAGATATGCTTGGTGTAGCGACCTCCCTGATTTGCCACGAGATACGGGCTTACATAGAGGGAGAATTTAGCGGTGTTGGTCGAGCCACCGGAAAATACACCGTTGACATATACCTGATCGCTTTCTCCGGAAGTCTTGACAGTGCGCTCTCCGTCGGCATCGTACCAGTAGTTGGACACGAAGCCGTTGTCGTCAACTGCAAGCAGACGATTCTCTTCATCCCAGATGAGCTTGCGCTCTCCGACACTGTTGTCCCTATGTCCGTCAGTCATAACCCGGTTGGTGTTTACATAGACAAGATTTCCGTTCTTGTCGTAGGTGTAAACGTGGCCGTTCTCGACATTGTTGTCGCTGGGAGTCTCCTCAGTACGGTAATTAACATCCTTTACACTTTCGAGCTGGAATTTCTTCCCTTCTTCCGAGCCGTAGGTATAAGTGAGGTCATAACCGACATTGAGAGTGCCGTTGAACTGCACGTTGTCCTGTGTCAGATGCTGGCTCTTTGACTTGATGCGGTGCATATTGTCATAGCCCATAGCGAGGGTGTAGGTTGCGGACTTGTTGTCTGCTCCCATGTATGTACCCGTCGCAGTGGCGAGACGATACAGACCGTCATAAGTGTAGGTGTGCGACATCTGGCCGCCGGCATTGCCGTTGGCTGGGAGCGATGCGTTGTTGGCTACCGAAAGGACATTGCTGACCGCATCAAACGTATAGGCGTTGTCCTTAATGGATGTGCCTCCGCTATTGACCGCAAGATTGCTAAGGCGGCGACGGTTGTCGTAGGTGTAGAATGTCTCCGCACCGTTGCAATACTTCAGATAGCTGCGCTGCTCGAACTTGTCGTAGCCTAACTTGGTGATGTAGTCGTAACCGTAGGATTTCTCACCGCGTACCTTTTCAAGAAGACCTCCGAGGTTGTAGGAGTAAGTAACCTTCTCCTCGTCGGGATATATCATTTCGATGAGTCGGTTGTGGCTGTCATAACTCCACTGGGTTACATAGGTTGCAATCGCCTGATTGGGCACGATGAGAGTGCGGCGTGTCTTGGTGACCTCGCCCATCTTGCCGTAGAAGTATTCTATCGCGCCTGTACCATCCTCGCGCATCATCAGACGACCGATGCGGTTGTAGGAGGCGTTGCGGCCGCCATAGTAATACTTGACATTGTTTTCGGGGTGGTCGGGATAGCTGATACCTGTCAGACGGTGGTAGTCGTAGGTGTAGGTTATCATCTTTCCTTCCTCCGCCATGTTCGCTGTCTGCTTGGTCAGGACATTGCCAAGCGGGTCATAGGTGAACGACGTGATACCGCTTGCCGGGTGGTTGACCTCCGTGCGGCGGTCGCCCATGTCGTAAACCGACGTGGTGACATTATCATCAGCGTCAGTAACCTTGACGAGACGCTGGATGCCGTCATATTCAAACGTTGTTACAATATCACCGTCAGGACCGCTGAGCTGAACGGACTTGACCGTTTTGCCGCTACCGTTGGTATGTGTTGCCTGCTTGTTGCCGAGCGCGTCGGTAACTGTCGTTACAAGAGCATTGGAACTATTGTCAAGAGAATATTCGGTAGTTGTCTCCGAATCATCGGGAAGTTTCACGCTCAACGCACGGTCGAGAACGTCATAAACAGTCCTTGTGGGGCTGACATTATCAAACGTGGTGCTGAACGATGTCTTGCCGCCCATACCCTCGGTTGTCGGGTAGTAAGCCTCAGCGACACGACCGAAAGCGTCATAGACATTGCGTCCGCTGACAATCATGACATTCTGGTCTGATGCGCCCGAACCCTTGGATGCTGTCGTGACAACGCCGTCTTTCTTCACCTGTACCGGTCTGCCGAAACCGTCAACGAATGTAACTGTTTCAAGGTCGTCTCTAGGGTGTTGGATGTCGAAATGCTTGGTGACAGCGTATGCCGGAGCGGATATGCCGGACTCGCCGAACTCTGCCTTGGGCTTGTACTCAAACGCGATGATGTAGTCAACGCCTGTCGCCAGCTCGTTGGGTCCGCGAACCTTGGTTACACGACCCATGTTGTCAATTTCAGTCTCGTAGTAGAAATTGTTGAGGTCGCGACGTTCAAGGGCGATGCCATAGCGGTAATCGAAATTACCGGCCTCACTGCGGTAGCCCCATGCGTCGTCTATGCGCTCGACATACATATTCATCTCAGGCTCGTAGCGATACTTGTACCACATACGCTGACCAGTTCCGTTTGCCGGGAGGGTCTTCTGGGTGATGTTGCCGTAGCGGTCATACTTATAGTCGGTGACTGCAACGCCCGAACCGAGCTGCTGCAACACCTGTGTCAGATGATTGGGATACTTGGTGTCGTAAGTTGCCGACACGTTGTGATACATCGAGCCATCACCGCCCACAACCGTCACATTGGTGGGGAGACCGAAAATGTGCTTGCTGTCGTTGGATGTGTACTGGATGTTGGTTGCGTAGTCATAACCACCTGCACCGTTGCTGCCGAGGTTGCCCTTGTCACTGTAACGGTAGGATTTCAACTCTCCGTGGTAGCCGTTGAGATAATACTCGTTCCATGCCTCAGATACAACCATACCATCGGATGTGCCCTCATACTGCTTGTTGGCAGTGTAGCGGAGGGGAACAAACGCCGATGCACGGTCACTGTAAATGACATTCTTCTGAACGAATGAGTAACTATCCGCATTGGCTGTCACGCTGTAAGCGTCATATTCGTTGACTGTCTCGGTAAACTTGTTACCCGATGCGTCGGTAACGTAGGAGGCCACAAGGTTGCCAGAGGCATAATAGTTGTCAACCGCAAATTCCTGAACGGCCTGACGATATACGCCATCACCGTTCTCGGTGTCGAGGCTCTTTGTAACAATCTTGCCGAAACCGAGGAAGTCACGCTCATGACGGTCACGGAAACCGTCGGAGTATTCAAACGCCGACTTCATCAACGGACCGTCGTCATGGATACCGTCGTCAATGGTAAGAGCCGACATAACCCACTTACCGCCGGGATGCCCGTATGTAGGAGTTGAGTGTGCATAGTCCACCTCAAAGCGACCGCCGATAGAGTTGGTGACCGATTTGAGCATATTGGTACGACCGATAGCCGAGCGGGTAACCTTCAGCTCGTTCTCGCTGTCAGACTCAACTATATCCAGATAGCCGTCACCGTCAACATCCTGCAAGGAATATTTCGTGCGGTTGATGCTATGGCTCAATGAAACACCGGGGTTAACCGATATTTTAATCGGAATAATCTTAGGAGTAATGTTGACCGTGAAGGCTACATTGCTACCTTCAGATGTGGATGCAGACTCATTGAGAGCCTTTGCGCCTTTCCATACAAACGGGGTGTCAAAACCAATACCGGTATTCAAGGCGACCATAATATTATCGCCGGATTTCCAAACCTTGTCAGGCAGTCCGTCAGAGTTTATATCCGTAAGATTATACTCCTCACCGTTTTTGGAGGTTACGAAATTAAATCCTCCGGCAAAACTACTTGAACCGATATTGAAGGATGCCCCAGCCGAGAAAGACTGACCCTTGCCTCCCTGTATGCGGTCAATATCCCAGTCTATCGGCTCTGTAAAGGCATAACCGAGATTGATGCGAACTTTGCCACCTGAGACTATCTTGTCGGGCAGACCGTCACCGTTTACATCGACGAAGCTCTCTGTACTCCAATCCTCATTAGACGGAGGGATACTTGCAGATACAGGAATACCGCCTTTTGCCTTGCTGCTGGATTCCTGATTGGAATTGCTTGCCTTGCCACCTGCAATGTGTCCGACAGTATTGCTGACTGACATTATCGCATCGCTGCTAAGGGCAAATCCCTTTGACTGGTTTTCACTTGAAACAGTGCCTATGCCACCGAGAACCTCTCCGCTTATACCGCCGAGTGTATTGGTGTATTGAACTTTACCTCCGGCTACAATGTCAGGATAACCGTCACCGTTGAGGTCAATCATCATAGACTTGGTTGTAGAGCTGCCCTTGGAATCATTATAGGTGAGCATGACACCTGTCTGGACAACACGGCTGTTGCTTACCATCTCCTGAGAGATTGCAGCCGCACCAGTGCCTTGCAGATGTTCACCGGCAATGCCGGCCACTGCTCCTATATTGTCAAACGGATTCGTAAGGACAACATCCAGTTCGGTCAGACGGGCCGACCCCATGTTTGTGGCAGTGATGAATATCTCCTCGCGCTGACCGCTCCAACGGTCAAGTTTATTCAAATCCGTACTCAACGGCGTAAACGCCATTGTCAATGGGTCAAGAGTGACATTTTCATCTTCAGGCAATGTCAGCAAAGACTCATCAATAGGCCGGGAGTAACGGTTTTCAGATGCGTTATACACAAAACCGCCCCAGCCTCGATATAGATGTCCGAATCCAGACGGGTCATTGGCTGCATACAGGTTGGCATCAACAGTCTGAGGCAAAATCACCGACGGAGATTTAATCTGGACAGCGACATTTGACACGGCATCACCTATAAGACAATCATCCGAGAACAATTCAAACCAAACCTTATCGCTGCCGATGTCTGATTTCAGAATGGAAATAGAGTCATTTGCCACAATTCCACCCATAACGGCGAAGGATTTCTTGCCCAACAGTCTGTCGGTTGTCTTCGCTGTCAATGTGACTTTTCCGTTATAAGACGGATTTGAGAAAGTTATAGCGGGTTTTACATAAAGAATTGTATCCGCCGTAGTTGCTGTATAAGACGGGGCATTTTTTATGTGATTGGCGTACAACGTATAGTCCGGGCAGACAGGGCGGTTCTGCTGTGTCCCGGTTGAATCCGCGTAAGACACGACAGGACTCCACTTGACAGCATCCCAGCGCACATTTGATTCCGAACTTACGACAAACCGGAAGTTTGTCAGACCATCGTTGTTTTGCAACGATACTGAAACATCGTCATTAAAACTTTCATTCCACGGGAATGTACGAGTAAATACCGTTTTCTCGACATAAGCCGGATTGTCATTGCCGTTAACGTCCTTTCGGTCCGTAGAGCCAACAATGGTAAGCGTGACGTCATCCGTGGTTTCAGGCTTTGTGAAATTGCCGGATATGCCGACCGTTGGATTGTTTTTCGCAATACTCAATGAAGTGGCTGCAAAATATAACGCACCCTCTTCCGGCTCATATTTTGTTGTCGAGTATCCATTGGGCATTATTTCTTCAGCCCCGGTATATGTTATGACAGGATGCCATACAACCTCGTCAAACGCACCATTGCCCATTTCCTCTGTACCTGACTGGACTCGGAAATATATGCGGTCTCCCTTGTTGACCGATACAGCCGTAGCCGCAGCATTGTGAGCGGAGGCATCCCCCTTGGCTATGGACTGACTCCATAATTCTGAGCCGCCCTTTTGAATAGCCACACGGACACCATCCGCTTTTTCATACTCATCGGCATCATAGTCTCCGGTCGGAGTAACAAGCGAAACTGTGCCCGAAATATTGACTACGCCCACTCTCGGAGCAACCCATACGCGGACAGCATCTTCCATCGGGGATATGCGCAGCACCTCTGCCTGTTCTTCCGGGTCAATGGCACCGACGGATGTGTCTATGTTGGTGGGGTCATAGATAATCGGGCTGGGTGTATCAGCACTGCTCAATGTGAATGTCGGAACGGCATTACCCTGTGCGTCAAATTCGATATGGTTGAAATAAACCTTGCCATTTGAAACGAGGTCAATCAAACCGTCACCGTTGATGTCAGAGAAATATTCCTTTGTCTTTGTTGTGGTTTTCGATAAATCAACGCCGACAGTGGCAGCTACCGGACCCCAACCTACCTTAACATCGGCACCGCCGGAGTATGTGTTGCTGCTGGACGAAGAAAATCCGGAAATGCCCTTGACTCTAATCGGTTCTCCGTAAGAAATTTCACCGGAATTGGCATCCCTTAACTGAGGGCGATAATACAACGCTCCACCATCACGGTAAACCTTATCGGGAAGACCGTCACCGTTCAAATCCACAAACGTGGACAATCCCTTTGATTTGTCATTTGAATAGTTAAAGCCGCCACCGCCTGTTGTCGTTGTGGTTGTGCTCTGATCGTCGGGGCCGACACCTGCATAGAACGAGCCACCAACCGATGAACTTGTCGTGCCGCCGAGTGCGGAAGGCTTGTCGCTGAACATATCCATCCCCTGCAACGGGTTGATGAAATCGGCATCGAGGCCGTCATTGTGGGTGTTCCATGTCTCTGACTCGGACTTGAAAGGCACATAGCCGTTGCCCGACTGAACGTCATCGTAATAGTCGAACTTCTGGAAAGTGAACTCGTTGCCCTTGTCATCGAACTGGCGCACACTCTCAAGCATATCCTTGTGAAACGCGCCGTCAACATACGAGAACGAATAGCTGCGCAGCTTGCCGCCCATGAAGTCAATCTGCACGTTTTCGAGCAGACGGTTGGAAGATGTCAGGTAGCCGTAACGGGCATTGTTGGCCTTCTGACGTTTTGTCTTGTTGCCGGTGAGGGTGACAACCGTGTGAGGTCCGTCACTCTCGGCATTGCCCGCGCTGACCTTGGAAAGATAGATTGCCTTCGCAACCAATCCGCCGCGCACAGGCTCGTCAACAGCCGTGTATTCATACTCTATCCAGTCGCCGTGGGTCTCGACAACCCGTTTGAGCTTCCACTCTGAAATCACCTCGCGGGTATTGCCGGAGAGGTCGGTAATGGTGCCTTTGAGCACCGCGCCCTCGCCTCCGTAGGTATATACCACGCCCTGCTTGTCGGTAACTTCCCAATAGTAATCGGCCGGGCTGCTGCCCTTGCGGATTATGCGCGAGAAATCGCCGCCCTGACGGGTATAGAACTGACGGTCGGACTTACGGGCAATCTTGTCACCACGGTGGGCGACGCTCATCGCTCCGTTGTCATCCATCGTCGAGAGCATCGAGCCGGAGAGCGAATATGTCTCGGTCTCATTGGTCAGGTCATAGCGCGGAACACCCCAGCGGGTATCAAGCGTTATCGAGGGGACGGAAAGGTCCCAGCCCTGTCCGAGCCAGCCGTTGCCACCGTCACTATTGTAGCTTATTGCTAATGAGGGTGCCATGCCGTTACGGGCAGGTGGCATCTCGAAGGCGTATTGCAGGTTGGCGGAGCCACGGTTGTTAGCCGTCGGAGGAGTGATGATGTTGAGTTTCGCCGTCGGGTCCGCAGCCTTGATATCGTTCATCATGGTGGGCGCGAAACCGTCGGTCTCGGGTGATTCGGGAGCCTGAATGACACCGTTGATCATGTCGGTGAAGTGGGTAGTCTTTGACTCCACATAGGCCAGCTCCTTGTTGACGGCTATGCGGTCGAGAGCCACCCAGTGCTCCTGCTCGACATCGTAATAGAACGTGCGTATGTCGTCTTCCGTGTAACCGCTCGGAATCCTCGTGCGGTCGTAGCCGAGCCTTACGGTCGCGCCTTCCTCAGAGAAATGGGTGCCGTGAGGCAGGAACCGGTATCCCTCGCCCTGTGCCGTGACATTCGTCATGGCGAAATCAAGTTCGGGCATATCATCCTCGGCAAGCACCGACACCGACAGCTCGGTGTCGCGCAGCAGTGTACCTCCTGAGAAAGAGATTGCGCCGCCGGCCACCGCGAGACTGTCAGCTTGTCCCTTGCGGAACGACCCTTTTACCGACTCGCCGTCAGGTATGCGGGAATATTTGTCCGCGTCCTGCTTACTGGCATTGGTCTTTGCCGGCTGCGTGGCCGCTATGCCGGCGTCCTTTACTTTTTCCTGCTGCTGCGGAGAGGAATTGCCGCTTTCGCTGAGCACCGTCCCCGGAGAGGAGGAAGGGCTGTCAGCCTCTATGTTTATGCCGCTGCTGCCCGGCGAATTGTTCGCCCCGGCGGAAGGCCCCGAAAGGAACCACGCGCCCGACAAACCCACCGCAGAGAGTATAGCTGTGGCAACGGCTATGCTGTATATCCGTCTCATAATCGGTTTATTATGTTGTTACTGTGTTGTTTCCGGTTATTTCGCAAGAATCTTTTGGGTATGTTCGCCCTCGGCTGTGATTGCCTTGACGATATACACACCGTTCATCGGAACTGTGAAACGCTTGGTCTTGATGTCGGAACCCTCCATCTCTCCCTCGAACACGAGGCGGCCTGATGCGTCGAATACCATGAGGGTGGCGGGCCCGGATTGTTCGCGGTCAAGAATGGCGTTGAAGATATGGGCTGTACCATCCTCGGCATCAACCGAAAGGCTGCTGTTACGGGTATTGCCTCCGGGCTCATCGCCTCCGGGATGGTCTGATTGACCTATCACAACAGGTTGCTTAGGCTCTATGCCGTTGGGCATCGACGGGTCACATCCGTTGCCGACATGGACAGTGTAGGTCACGGTATTTGTCTTGGGGGTCTCAATCTGGACATTGCCGTAAATCTCAAAGTCCTCGACAGGCGTACCGTTGATTGTCATACCGGTGATATGGGTGTCGCCTCGACCGTACTTGATACACATCCTCCAGAGGCGCAGAGTCCACGCGCTCTTTTTGAGTACCTCCTCGCCATTGTGGAACCATCGTACATATATGCCGCTGATTCTGAGACCGAGGGTGTCGCCGGGCTTAATGGGGACTCCCTGTGTCAGACTTGTGTAGCCGTCAAGGATGAAATAGGCCTTGTCGCCGCGCACGTCATATCCCCATTGGGTTATGTCCTCTTTTACAGAAGGCTCCGCGCCGATGCGGTACCACGAGCCGGTCTCCGTCACGGTCCACTCCACGTCGCCGCCTGTAAACCTGCGGTCAGTGTGGGAATATGTCGTGTAGAGAAGGTTGCCCTTGCCGTGGATGTCGTTTCCACCGCCCTGTGTCACCGTAAGAGTATATGTTCCCGTGGCGAGATTCTCAATCCTGTGGGTCTTGCCCATGAAACTGCCGCTTGCCACGAGGTCGTCTTTCTTCATACCGGCCACGCTGTCAACGGTAAGCGAATACCTGTATATAGGAGTGCCTATGTTGATGCCTATGTCGATTGCACCGTCTTTTTGGGGAACTCCGTCAACACAGGTTGTCGGTTCCACATCCACATCGGCATCAATGCCATCGAAATAGGCGAAAGTGAACACGTCTGAACCGCTCCCGTCTGCATCCCACAATATATTGTGGAACATGGTCTTGCCTCGGGATATATCCGGGGGTGAGCAACGCACCATCACCGTGTTGTCGGTGTCGAACTGACCTTCCCCAGTGGGGTCAATCAGCATGACGGTACGGTTGCGGCTGTAATGGTAGAACTCCTTGTCGGGAGTAAGGTTGTGTGCCAGCTCTGCAAAATATCCGGTTTCCACCGCCCCGTTGGAACGCACGGAGGTCAGATACAGCGGAGTGGCGGAGGCTTCCGCGCTTATGACACCTCTATATACCGAATTCCTCGCATCTTCGGGTATGGTTACGGTATATGCCGCACCTCCCTCTCCGTCAACGCGAAGATACACAACGCCGTCGGAAAGCATGACCGACACATCGGCACCGCTGACATCCGCGGCTATGCCGGTTCCACCTGCCTCGCCGTTGGCTATCGCCCTGACGCTGCCGTCACTGCCAATGCGGAATCCGTATGTGCATCCGCTGTCGCCTGATTTGGAAAATCCGACATCAAACGCAGGATGCGTTGACGGACACGGGAACTCTATCAGTCCGGTGCCGTCAGTCAGTTCGGGTGTCACCACTGATCCGGGAGTGTTCTCCTCCAGACTTATCACGTCAAGAAAGCCTTCAGGCGTTACGGTCATGCCGGTGGCAGTCCAGCGCGTCGCGGTAGTGTCGGCGACTGTCGGCATATTCGGCTTGACCAGCCATGTGCGGTTCATGATGTGCCAAAGTGTGTCGTTGGGAGAGGTGTAGGTCTCCAACGCGCCGCCGTCGTCGCCCCAGAAAAGAGACATTTTGTCAGGCATCGGGTTTCCATGCTCACGGCCCATGACAAGGAGATGAGCCTCTGACGGAAGACCGTATGAGTTTGATTTGTGATAGCTGTCGTTCTCGGGGAGCGACGTGTATAACGGGCCCTCCTCATAAGAGGTGGCCGACATGGGCTGGAGAAAATCACCGGCCTTGTTCCTTGAAATCGCCGTGACGCGGTTGTGATATACCCCGGCGTCGTCACGGTCCCACACAAGGTTGCCGTCTCCGTCAAGATATGAGTCATTGAGGGTGACACCGTATTTCATCGCGAGATAGCTCTCCGCCTTCCTTCTTTCGCCGGGAGTCAGGATGCGGTTATACACCAACAGTTCAGGCGAATACCCTTCAAACCCCTTATTGTCGAAATTGGAAGTGTCGAACGGGCCATTGAAATGCTCGTCTGTGGGTGAATACGCGCCGCCGATTGTCAACGTGCCGCCGGGACCGCCCCATACCGATGTGTTCGGATTGGCCGCGCGGTAATAGGTCAGCACCTTTGTGGCGTGTTCCTTGAATGTGTTTTCAGGTATGGAGTCTTTTCCCGTGTAGAGCAGATCCTCGCCGTGGGTCTCCCCGTAGTCAAGAGGCTCTATGTTTCCGGGTCTTACAATCCGGTCGCTGGTGACGAGACTGCCGCCTCCGTCACCGCTTGCGACCCCATAGACAACTCCCTCGGTTTTGAACGTGTAAGGCGCGAACACCCCGATAATCGTGCCTTGGATGAGTGACGAGCGATGCAGCTCGCTCCACTTCGGGGTGTCACCTTTCGAGAAGTCGAGTGCCGGGTTGAAATTTAGCGACTTGACCAGAGCCCTGTCCTGTGTGAACACATAGGTGCCGGAGACTCTGTTCTGAGCATACTGCACCACCGAATCGCCCGAAAAATCGAGCCATTGGTAGCGGCCCTGCAGGTTGCCTGAGACCGGAGCAGCCTTAAACCAGGCGTCAACTCCCTCGACACCGCCCGGAGAACGGGCAAGCAGCAGGAGCGCAGACAAACCACACAGGCCTGAAAAGAGTAGTACCTTTTTCATACGCAAGTGATGTTTTGGGGTTTAACATAAATATGTGATTATAACTGGTTTGTCTGCATTATATCAAGCTTGGCGAGCTTAGCGGGATCGGTGACCGAGTCAAGGTTGCCCGCCCTTAGCTTACCTTTTAAGCCTGAACCATATTGCAAAGATAATCGAAAAAAGATAACGCACATAATGTATTCGACTAAAATCTATTGTTTTAACTATTTTTAACGGTTAGTCGACTGCGATGTAACTATTCAGCGGACGCGCCGATGTAGTCGCCATTTAGAAAAGGGCGAGGATTGCGTTGTAGGGCGAGTTGCCGTGTTTCTTTGTGGTCTCGACGATTGAATGCAGATCCATAAAGGCATCGGCACCGAGGTCTGAACGGA
>CAJSYI010000061.1 GCA_910573745.1 Muribaculaceae bacterium
GTGCGATCTCTGATTTCGATGGAATGCTTTACGGAGGCGTCAGATGCGTTTCTGACAAATGCAGCCGCTTCCTTGGTGGCGTTTTTGCCGTCCGGTTCAAGAATCATTGTGTTCTTTTGGGCGATTCTTTTGGAAGTTTTCGGGTCAAGGCACAGAGTGTCGCTGAATTCTTCCGGTTGTCCGTCATTCTTGATTTTTGCGAGAACCGAGAACAGGTGCCCGTCGGTGTTGTCCTCACCCGGAAATTTGAACATGTTTTCTGTGGTTTTCCAAGGAATCTCCACCGTAACACATTCGCCTGCGGGAATGGAGGGTATGTAGACCGGATTGTCAATTCTTCCTCCGGTAGGTTGAACATAAGGCCGTCTGCCGTAACCTTCCATTCCCATCCATGTGCGTGCAGACATATCGGTTGCCGTTTTGGCCCAATAAGGATGGATGAATTTCGCTTTGGGGTCATTGGTCTCGGTCGCAACGTAATCTTTGGTTCCGTTGTTGTGGATCCTGACGTATACGGTCTTTACAGGTTCTTCCGGGTCGTAATCCGGGTTCTGGTGGCCTGTGTCGCCGTCATCCGTGTTCCTGACCCAGATGTCCGGAGAGTCCCAGAGTACGTCTGTTGTCAGATTCGGTTCCGCCCAGTCATCGTCATAGTTGTCGCGTATGCAGAGATTGGTGTATGGGATATTGTTGAACGCCAGCGTTTCTCCCAATGATGTTGGGGTGGAGATGAATAGTGGATTCTCGTTTTTTCGGTCTTTGTTTTGTGCGAAGGTGAATGCCTCAGCCATAGAGATGATTCCGTCCCCGTCATCATCGGCATTCACAGAAATCCCGAATGCGTCTTGTCCGTTGATTGCAGAAGTCCAGTGGTAGACGAATTCATCATAAGGTATGTCTGTGCATGCCCATGAACTTTCATATCCTCTACATGCCATGGTTGTCACACATCCTATTTTGTCCAAGTCATCAACGAAACCTCCGGCATAGCATTGCCCCAGTACGGTGTTTACTGTAATGGATTTATCTATAAACGGTTTTAGCCATTCCGCCAATTCATAATCGTAAAGTTTATCACGATTCCATAACCATATGTAAGAACTTAAATAGTAATTATCTGTACCCCCATGATCTATCACAAAAAAGAACAAATGATCGTCTTCATTCATGTTTTTGAGTAATTCTTGTAGTACAGATTGAATGTTCTCTTTTGTGGCGGCATATTGTATGTCATCCAATCCATCACCATCAAGGTCAAGAGGTTGGGATATTAGTGTGCAGATTAATGAGTCCGGTTTTGAAACAGATTCTTCGTTAATTGTCATATCCGGAGCAGGGTCTTTTCCATCAGACATAATTATAGATATGTTTCCTTTAGGAATACAATACCGTTTTGTCAACGTTTGATATATGAAAGAACAGTCATTCCAGTATCTGTTGTAGTTGTATTTTGGTTCTAATCCACCGCTGAGAATAATTGCGTATGTGCGTTTTGATGATACGGAATCAACAAATTGCATAGAATTGTCGTATGGTGTGGATTTAACAACAGGCTTATGGTTTTGATAGGTTTTATTTCGTGGCATTTTATGTCTTATCTCAAAATTGCCAATAGGTGGTATACGCAAATCGATTATATTAAGAGGAATAGTTTCCCCGGTTTTTATTAATCCTGGTATGGTTACGATAGAACACTTGTGTTCCCAGCCTTTCATAGGCTCTTCGTCTATTAAGTAGGTGTAATATTGTGTTGAGGCGTTTGCAGTCGTGTCGTTGAGCAGAAACACATCGACTTTATCTGCATCATATTTCTGTATCACAAGATTAAAGGCTTGCTGTTCCGATACGGACAATTGAGTCGTTGATTGTGAGTTGGCATTTGTGAAGAATGCCAAAACAATTGTTAGAAAGAAGATTCTTTTCATGGCTATGTTTTTTTGATAGTGAAAACTGATTCTTATTGTTTGTATACATTCATATATGAAATCGAATGTTTTTACGGCGGCAAATATATATACTTAAACTCAGTTATGCAAATGTTTTGAGAAAATTTATCGAATATATATCTGCTTGTTGAAAGTAGATGGGAATGTAAATGGATGCTTGGATTTGGCGGTTACGGATTTTATTCGTAGCTTTGCACCGTGAAAACGATTCGGCGCGGCGGCTATCATTGTCGCCGCGCTGAAACTTGACATTTTGATGATGCCTTGCGGTGTGGTCCACAGGCATTTGCACTTATCGGAGGGTCTTTCGGCGAACCATTTGCCCCGGCGAGGGGTTAATGGTTTGTTTCACGGAAGATTCCCTGTTTTGTTATATCAACACGCATAATCAAAAAACTACATATATTATGGCAACTTATCTGACCCAGGAGGGATACGACAAGAAGATGGCCGAACTCGCGGAGCTTGAAGCCCAGCGTCCGGCCATCAAAAACGCTATTGCCGAGGCCCGCGACAAGGGCGACCTGTCTGAAAACGCTGAGTATGACGCAGCCAAGGAAGCTCAAGGCATGCTTGAGATGAAGATTGCGAAGATAAAGGAGCTTATAGCCACGGCACGCATCATCGACGACTCCAAGCTCAACACCGAGGAGGTGCAGCTTCTCAACAAGGTTACGATCAAGAACACGGCCAACGGCATGACCATGACCTATACGATAGTAACCGAAAACGAAGCCGATCTCCGTGAGCGCAAAATCGCTTCCAACACGCCTATCGCGCAAGGCCTGATAGGCCACAAGGTGGGCGACATCGTGCCGATTACGGCTCCTGCCGGCACGATGAACTTCGAGATAGTGAAAATCGAAATCTGATTCAGTGTAAACAACATCATTATGACGATTTTCTCAAGAATAATAGCCGGGGATATCCCGTGCTACAAGATAGCTGAAGACGACGAGTTTTTCGCTTTCCTCGACATAAATCCGGTCAACTGGGGGCATACTCTTGTGGTGCCGAAGCGTGAGACTGACTATATCTTCGACATCGAGGATGACGAGCTCGGACGGATGATGGTCTTTGCCAAGCGTGTGGCTTGCGCCATCAAAGAGGCTTTGCCTTGCCGCAAGGTGGGCGTAACGGTGCTCGGACTTGAAGTGCCGCATGCGCACATACATCTCGTGCCGCTCAAGAATGAGGGCGACATGAACTTCGCCAACAAGATTTCCGACCCGGACCCGGAAAAGATGAAGCAGATAGCCGAGGCCATAAAGGCAAATTTCTGAATCGCCTGTCGGATTGCACGATTGGCAGAGAACCTACGTGCCCTTTCGTGCGTTTACATAAAAATTACAATACTCGAAATTATGGACAGATATCAGGAGGCCTTGGCCGCAAGCAGAGTTACGGAAGATGACGCTTTCGTAAAAGCCGAGGTGAAGAAAATCGTTGAAGGGTCGTCGAAATACGCTTCTCCGGAAGTGTACCGGTTCCTTTTCAGCTCCATCGACCTCACGACATTGAGCACTGAGGACAGCCAGAAGAGCGTGGCTGCCTTCACCCGCCGCGTCAATGACTTCGACAATGACTATCCGCAGTACAAGAACGTTGCCGCAATATGCGTCTATAGCAATTTCGCCGAGGTGGTGAATACGAACCTTGATGTGGAGGGCGTTGACATAGCGGTGGTGGCTGGAGGTTTCCCGTCGAGCCAGACGTTCACGGCTGTCAAGGTCAGCGATGCCGCCCTTGCGGTGGCCGACGGAGCCGACGAGGTGGACATAGTCATGAATGTAGGCATGTTCCTCGATGAGAATTATGAGGACTTATGCGACGAGATGATTGAAATCAAGCATACAATCAAGGATGCGAAGATGAAGGTGATTCTTGAGACGGGTGCGCTCAAGACAGCCGCCAACATAAAGAAGGCCTCCGTGTTGTCTTTGTACAGTGAGGCGGATTTCCTCAAGACGTCCACCGGCAAGATTTATCCCGGGGCTTCGCTCGAAGCCGCCTACGTGATGTGCCAGTGCATCAAGGAGTATTTCGAGAAGACGGGCCGCAAGGTGGGCTTCAAGGCCGCCGGAGGTGTGCGTTCTTCCGAAGACGCTCTCCGTTATTATGCGGTGGTGAAGGAAGTGTTGGGCGACGAATGGCTCACGCACGACCTTTTCCGTCTCGGCGCAAGTTCGCTCGCCAACTCTCTTCTGTCCACAATGGAGGGGAAAGAAACCAAATACTTCTGAATGCCATGACACTCAAAAGACTGATTATGCCTTTGCTCGCCGCCGCTGTGCTGGCGGGCTTTTCCGGTGTGGCCGATGCGCAGACCTCCCAGGTCTCACAGGCCCAAAGGAGCCGTAAAGTGTTCGGGGTGGCTTTCTACAATCTGGAGAACCTTTTCGACACGATCAACAACAACGGCAAATACGACCTTGAGTTTTCCCCGCAGGGAAAGAACAAATGGGACGGATACAAGTATTGGTCCAAGATCAAAAACCTGTCTTACGCCATCTCGCAGTTCAAGACCAGGCGCACGCCTGACGGCCCTGCCATCATAGGCGTGAGTGAGATAGAGAACATCACGGTGCTTCAGGATCTTGTAAAGGCCAAGGACATTGCTGACCGCAACCTTCAGGTTGTGCACCATGACTCTCCCGACCGGCGTGGAGTCGATGTCGGCCTTCTCTACGACCCGAAGCAGTTCAGGGTGATAGATGTAACCAACCACACGCTCTATCTGCCTCAGCTCCCCGACTTCCGCACCCGCGACCAGATGTGCGTGTTCGGCCTTCTCGGCGGCCAGCGTGTGGGCGTGATTGTCAACCATTGGCCTTCGCGCCGTGGCGGCGAGAAGCAGAGCAGCTGGCTGCGTGAGGCCGCCGCCGAGCTGTCGAGGCACATAGCTGACAGTCTGACAAACCTTTACCCGGACTGCGGCATCATAGTCATGGGCGACCTCAACGACGACCCCGGCAACAAGAGCTGTGCCCAGGTGCTCGGCGCGAAGAAGAAGATAAGCCAGGTGAAGCCGGGCGGTTTCTTCAACCCGTTCTGGCAGAAGCTCGACGACGGCATCGGCTCTTACATCTACCGTGGAGGATGGGATCTTTTCGACCAGATCATAGTCGGCTACAACCTGCTGCCTGACGGCAAGTCGCGTCTTGTCTATGACGGTGCGCTTGTGATCAACAATCTCCCTTTCCTGTTTCAGTCCGACGGCCAGTACAAAGGCTATCCGTTCCGCACTTTCTCCGGAGGCGTGTGGACCAACGGGTATTCCGACCATTTGCCTACAGAGATATTCCTCACGTTCAAGTGAACAATAACAACACAGAAATCACAAAATCAACGAAGAAATGCGAATAAAACTTTCTCTTTTGCTATTGTTGGCTTTCGCGCTCCCGTCGCTTGCGGCTTCCGGCGTGAAAGGCACATTGGTTGATGCGGCCACGGGCAAGCCGGTGGCCGACGCCAACGTTTTCTTGAGAAACCAGTCGCTCTACGTCATGGGCGGGGCCGACGGCGTGTTTTCCATCACGAAGGCAGCTCCGGGCAGCGACGTGCTTGAGATTTCCGCCTACGGATACAAAGACCTTGACATGGACGTCAACATCCCGGACGGACGCGTCATTGACCTCGGGACGATAAGGCTTTCCGCCGACAATTCAGTCTATGCCGGGACCGGCAACGACGACTACACGCACGATGACGCCAACGCGCTTGAAGATGAGGGCGCGATGCAGAGCATCGGCACGATTCAGGGCGCAACTGACAACATCTATTACCAAGCCACCAACTATGACTTCTCCGTCATGCGTTTCCGCTACCGTGGCTACGACTCCAACTGGAATGCCGGATACATCAACGGGTTCAACTTCAACGACGGCATGCGCGGCCGGTTCAACTTCTCCGGTCTCGGAGGCATGACCTCAAGCGCGTTCCGCAACCGTTCGGTCGATGTGGGTCTGGATGCGTCAAACTACGGTTTCGGCAACATCGGCGGCTCGTCAAACTTCACGACTTACGCTTCCGAGTATGCCCCCGGCTTCCGTGGCAACTTCTCCTACACCAACTCCAACTATATGCTCCGCCTGATGATGCAGTATTCCACCGGGCTCAACAAGCACGGATGGGCATTCTCCGCATCCATCATCGGACGTTACGCTCCTGAAGGCGTGATCAAAGGCACGTTCTACAACTCGCTCGGATATTCGCTTTCGCTCCAGAAGGTGTTCAACGACAAGCATTCGATCAACCTCACTACTTGGGGGGCACCCACGCAGCGTGCCACAAACACGGCTGCCACACAGGAGGCGTACGACCTTGCAGGCACCAACCTCTACAACCCGTCGTGGGGCTATCTCGACGGCAAGAAGAAAAGCTCGAAGATTGTGGAGTCTTTCGACCCCGCAGCCCTCGTCAACTGGATATGGAAGCCGCGTATGGGCACGACCGTCAACACCGGCGTAGGCTTCCGCCACAGCGCGTATTCCTCTTCTGCGCTCAACTGGTACCAGTCGGCCGATCCGCGTCCTGACTATTACCGTTATCTCCCTTCATACTACAATCCTGCCAATCCTTGGAGCGGCAACTATCTTGAAGACGGGGAGAACGACCCGCTTTGGGACACTTATGAGGCAAACTACCAGTATTACCGCCATCTTTGGCAGAGCGACGAGAGCATGCGCCAGATCGACTGGGATGCCATCTACCGCACCAACCTCCTCAACCGCACCAACTACGACCGCAATCCTGAACTCGTAGGCCAGTCGAGCTACATTCTGGAGAACCGCCACAGCAACTTCTCCTCATGGATGTTCAACTCCTACATAGACCACCGCATCAATGACTTCATGACCCTTCAGGGGGGCGTTAGCTTCAATTATACGGACGGACACTATTTCAAGACCGTCCGCAACCTTCTCGGGGGGGAATTCTGGCGAGACATCGACAACTTCTCTGAGCGTGATTTCCCGGGCAATCCCGAAATACTCCAGAACAACCTCAACGACCCGAACAGGCGTGTCAGGGAGGGCGACAAGTTCGGCTATGACTACCATATCCGCACCATCACCGCCAAGGCTTGGCTCCAGAACCAGATCAGCACGCGCCACTGGAACGTGAACTACGGACTCGAGGTGTCATATACCAACTTCATGCGCCACGGCGAGATGCGCAACGGCCGCGCTCCCGAGAATTCTTACGGCCCGGGCAAACGCCACACGTTCGACAACGCCGCCTTCAAGGCCGGTGCCACTTATAAAATCAACGGGCGAAACTATATCGTGGCCCATGCCTCCTATGGCACGCGCGCCCCGATGCCCGACCAGGCTTACGTTTCCCCCCGCGTGAAGGACACTGCCATACAGGGACTAAAATCCGAGCGTTTCCTTTCTGCCGACATTGCCTATGTCTGGAACTACAACCGTTTCCGCGGAAGCGTCGGCGGATTCATCACTGAGATGTGGAACGGCATCAAACGCACAGGCTTCTATGACTATCAGCTCAACACGTTCATGAACTATTCCATGAGCGGAATGCACACTCAGTACCGTGGCATCGAGCTTGGCATGAGCTACAAGATTCTCCCTTCGCTGACTGCCTCGGCGGCAGCCACCATCGCAAGCTACAAGTACAAGAACGATCCCCTCGGCGTGCGTTCGTACGAGAACGGCTCGCAGGAAGACGTTACCCGCCGCGTTTACCTCAAGAACTACCATATCGGTGGCACGCCGCAGCAGGCCTACAACGTCTCGCTCAACTATGCCGCACCGAAAAACTGGTTCTTCGAGCTTTCTGCCAACTGGATGGGCGACGCATACGTAGACCTCGCTCCGTCGCGGCATGAGGAGATGCCCGACCTCTACACTGTGGTGAAGCCCGCTCCCGGCCAGAGCTATGAAGAGGCCATCAAGGAGAAGATAAGCGAAATCACCACTCAGGAGAAGCTCAAAGACGCTTTCGTGCTCAATCTCTCAATCGGCAAGCTTATCTACACCAAATGGGGTTCGCTCAACTTCAACCTTTCGGTCAACAACCTTCTCAACAACCGCAACATACAGACCGGCGGCTATCAGGAGGGTAAGTTCGACTACACCACTTACGACGTAAGCAAGTTCCCCAACAAGTATTACTACGCTCAGGGCATCCGGGTGTTCTTCAACTTCGGCATCCGCTTCTGAGAATAAGGTTCAATAAACAAACACGATACTAAAAAATGAGAAAAATAGGTATATACCTGTCGATGCTCCTGTTGGCCGTGATTGGCTTGGCATCGTGCAGCGAAGAATATGCACAGCCGCCTGTGATCACTCCCGAAGGCGGTCTCGGCGACGGCTCCTCTGCCAATCCTTATTCCGCAAAACAGATTCTCGACGGCACAAAAGGCACGGACGTATGGGTTACGGGCTACATAGTTGGCTGGATAGACACTTCCAGCGGCAACTTGACGTTCAACGAAGAGACGGCTACGTTCACGGCTCCGGCCACCCTCAATTCCAATATGCTCATCGCGGCTTCGCCCGACGAGAAGAATTTCGAGAACTGCATTCCCGTGCAGCTTTCAGGCGACGTGCGCAATGCGCTCAACCTTAAGGACAACCCCGGCAACCTCGGCAAGCAGGTTACGGTGAAGGGCAACGTCGAGAAGTATTTCGGCAAAAACGAGTCGCTAAAGAATCTTACCGGATACGCATGGGGCAACAAGGGAACCGGCGACGATCCTGAGCCTCCTGTGACCGGCGGCGGAAACGGTTCGGCCGACAAGCCTTACAACGTGGCTCAGATGCTCGCCGGACAGTCTGGCACGGGCGTTTGGGTTACCGGCTATATCGTGGGCTACATCAAGTCGAATCCTGACGGCGCAAGCACCCTCAATGAGCAGTGGGCCACTTTCTCTGCCGACGGCGCGCAGGCGTCCAACATAATGATTGCCGATTCGCCCACAGAGACTGACTACAAGAAATGCACGTCTGTCCAGCTCCCGACCGGCGCCGTGCGCAGCGCAGTCAACCTTAAGGACAATCCGGGCAATCTCGGCAAGCAGGTTTCGCTCAAGGGCAGCCTGGCCAAGTATTTCGGAGTGAACGGACTTAAGGAGACCTCGGCATATGCCTGGGGGCCGAAAGGTGAGGAAGGCGGCACTGTAACCCCTCCGGACGGCGATGCCATATATTCCGCGCTCGACTCCAAGTCCACGTCGCTTTCCGAAGGATGGACGTTTGAAAACATCGCTTTGCCCGAAGGCATCGAAAGCGTATGGGCGTGGAAAAACTACAATGGCAACAACTACCTCAACGGCAGCGCATTCATAAACAACACTCCCAATGCTTCCGAAGCGTATGCGGTTTCTCCGGTGATAGACCTTTCCGGCTACAAGTCGGCAAGCGCGGCGTTCGATCATGCCGCCAAGTTTCAGACCACGCTTACGCAGCTCTGCGGATTCGTGGTCCGCGAAGAAGGCGCGACGGCGTGGACTCCGGTCAACGTGCCGACATGGCCTGCGGCAGGAAGCTGGACGTTTGCCAACTCCGGCGCGATAGACCTCGGCAAGTTCGTCGGCAAAAAGATACAGGTGGGCTTCAAGTATGCATCCTCAGCATCCGGTGCCGACACATGGGAAATCCAGAATCTGAAAATAACGGGAACTAAGTAATCAGTAAAGGAAATGAAACTCAGCAAGAACATATATCTCGGACTGGGAATGCTCGCTTCATTCGCGCTTGCTTCCTGCCAGGCCGACATGGACACTCCGACGCTCACTGAGCCGGTGCCGACCGTCGAGGCCAACACCACCATCGCTGACCTCAAGGCCGCGATGTGGAAAGAAGACACCAACTATGCCACCGCCGTGGGCTACAAGGACGAGGCTTCGAAGACTCCGTACGTCATCAAGGGGCGTGTGATTTCCTCCGACGCTTCGGGCAACATCTACAAATCGATGTACATCCAGGATGCCACCGGGGCAATCACGCTTTCGATCAACCAGGCGAGCCTCTACAACTTCTATCCTTTCGGGCAGGAGATAGTGCTCAACCTTTCGCCGAAGGATTTCGTTTATCCTGACTATGACAAAGGCGAGGACGTCAATGCTTCCCTGAACTTCTACATCGGCAAATACGCCGGTCTGGAGCAGATAGGCGGCCTCGGCGTCTACAACGGCACGCAGCAGGTGAGCTTCATGAGCTACGAGCTATTCAAGCAGGGTGTGCAGCTCAGCGGCAATCCCGACACGCAGGTCAATTATGTACGTTTCGGCGAGCCTTATCCTGCCGACGGGAAAATGTACTGCATACAGGCTTCCATCGCCGAAATCAACAACTGCAACACTTCGGATGATATCCGAAAGATGCAGAGCCAGCTCGTGGAGTTCCGCAACGTTCATTTCCAGGATGGCGGCAAAGAGCCGTTCGCTCCTTATCAGGAGAATGCGAGCCGCAACCTCATGGACGCTTCCGGCAATACCATAATAGTCCGCAATTCCGGCTATGCCTCGTTCTACAACCAGACTCTTCCCGAAGGCTCGGGGACGGTGCGTGGCCTCCTTTCCTATTTCAACGGCAAGTGGCAGCTCATCCTGCGCTCTGCCGCCGACTGCATCTTCGACTCCAAAGGCACGAAAGACGATCCTTACAGCACAGAAGAGGCTCAGGGGCTTGTCAATACGGGTGCTTCCGGATGGGTGAAAGGCTACATAGTCGGTTCGCTCAAGGCAGGCGTGCAGACCGTCGCTTCCGATTCCGACATCGAATGGGGTGCGAACGACGGCACTGACAACAATCTTGTGATTGCTCCTTCGGCTGACGTCAAGGACTGGAAAAAGTGCGTCATCCTTCCGCTTGCGCAGGGCAGCCCGGCACGTTCCAAAGGCAACCTGCTTGACAATCCCGGAAACCTCGGCAAGAAGATTCTCGCCTACGGAACGTTTGCCGCCACAAGCGGCATGACCGGGCTGGCAGGCAACGACGGAAGCGCAAATGAGGTGGAAATCCAGGGCGTAACGCTCGGCGGTGGCGACACTCCCGAACCGCCTGCCGGCAACGGCGACGGCTCGAAAGAGAAGCCTTATGACGTGGCTTACGTCCTGGGCCAGACGGCCAATCAGACCGGTGTCTGGGTAGAAGGCTGGGTGGTAGGCTACGTGAAGTCTGGTTCGCCCCAGGAATGGAGATTCACCAACGACGTTACGGGCGTGGAAGACAGCCCTACGGCAGGCTACAACGGCTCCAACATCATTCTCGGCCCGTTGCAGACGAGTGCGGACAAGGCCGGATGCATAGCCATCCAGGTGCCTGCCGGCGACCTGCGTAACGCTCTTGGCTTGCGTCAGAATCCGGGCATGTACCTCAAGCATGTCAAGATAAAAGGCAATATCGAGAAGTACTTCGGTGTGATGGGACTCAAAAGCATCACAGAATACGAAGAAATAAACTGACGTTTTCCGACGTTGAAACGTATGCCGCCGGCGGATTTTGTTTCCGTCGGCGGCTCTTTCCCTCAACCGCAACGGGTTCATAAGCGTTTTATAAAAAAACTTATTGCATGAAAAAGATTCTACTATTGGCTATAGGCCTGGCTTTTGTCTGCACGTCGGCGGATGCCGTCTACAAACAAGGTTATTACGACAAAATGGACGGAAAGAAGAAAGAGGCGTTGAAGGCTGCCGCAAAGGAATGCGTGGAGTGGCACACACGCCTCGTCTATACCGATTTGCCGAATTATTGGCAATATTCCGACGTGTATCCCGACCTTTACGACGGATGTAAACGGTGGTGGGACATGTACAGCGACAACATTTATCTGATACGCCCCGGGCAGAATGCCCGCTCGTCGTTCTCGGCAAACAAGATGCAGCGCGAACACAGCGTGCCAAAGTCATGGTGGAAGAAGAACGGCGATGTCGAGTACACTCCGGCCTATTCCGACATGTGGAACCTTTTCCCATCCGACGGACCCGCGAACCAGGCCAAGCTCAACTATCCTCTCGGGCTTTGCAAATCAACGACGTTCAACAACGGCGTGAGCAAGGTGGGGCCGGCACAGACCGGTTATGGAGGCGGTTCGGGCAACGTGTTTGAGCCTGCCGACGAATACAAAGGGGACTTTGCCCGCAGTTTCTTCTATATGGCGATGGTATATGACGACCTCCCTTGGGTGGTCAATTACATGTACCGTCAGAACTCATGGCCCACTCTTCAGCCTTGGGCATACGAGATGCTTCTCCAGTGGTCGAGGGCCGACAAAGTGAGCCAGAAAGAGATTGATCGTAATGATGAGGTGGAGAAGAGCCAGGGCAACCGCAATCCGTTCGTCGATTTCCCGGAACTTGCCGAATACATTTGGGGCACACGCACCAACGAGGTGTTCTATATAAAAGACCAGGGAGGCTCCGTTACCCCGCCTATTACCGGCGACCCTGTGATCAACCGTCCGGTCAATGGCTCCGCGCTCGACCTTGGCGAGGCTGCGGTGGGCCATACGGTGGTGATGCCGCTTGAAATCGACGGTGCCAACCTGACCAGCTCCTTGACCGTGCGCATTCAGGGCGCCGACCGGGGAATGTTCTACATACCGACCAATTCCATTCCGGCTTCAGACATCAATTCCTCTGAGATATACCTGCTTCAGGTGGAATACCGTCCTACGGCTGTCGGGCGGCACACCGCTACCTTGCGCCTTTATGACGGCGGCCTGCCTCTTGACCAGGATGTGGCCGTAACGCTCCAGGGCGAGGCGTTCCCTGTGCCGACGCTTGCCGCGCCGGTGGCCACTCCGGCCTCCAACGTGGCCGATGACAGCTATCAGGCAAACTGGGAGGAATCGCCCGACGTGGTGGACTACTACGTGGTTACGCGCGTGAGATACACAGAAGACGGTCCGCAGGCCTCTACTTTGACCTCCGACTTCAATTATGTGCTTGTCGAAGACCGCGACCCTGAAGTGGCCGAATCATACACCGTTCAGTCCTCGCGTCTCGGCATACTTTCCGAGCCGTCCAACTCCATACAGGTGGGTGCCGGCAGCAACGTGGTTGGAATCGAGGCCGACCAGCCTCTCACCTTGGGTTCTGTGCCAGGAGGATTCATGATTATGCTTGACACGCGCCATACCGGACTCAAGGTTTACGATGTCTCAGGCCGTGTCATAATCGAGAAAGAGACCGTTGAAGGAGGTGAGACGTTCCTTCTCCCGATGGGTGTATACGTCATCGCCACCGACCAATGCCTGCGTCCGCAAAAGATAGCCGTACAGTAACCGCTTAAATGCCGAACAGCAACGTCAGGAGGGCGCATCAAAAATCTGATGCGCCCTCCTTCTTTTTTGAAGAATCCAAATAGAAACGCACGATTTTGCCAACAAACCGCTGAATAAAAGCAATCCTCTCTCCTCGGAGGGGGCTGCCCGAGCGGCGGGGGCGG
>CAJSYI010000062.1 GCA_910573745.1 Muribaculaceae bacterium
ATTTACTATTGTAAACAATGTCCCGACCGCAAAATTGTATTCCTCGTCAATCTGACTGAAACTTTTTCCGCTGCTGTGCCAGGCATTGATTGCCGAAATCTGAGATTCGTCCCAGAATTTTTTGTTTTCTTCACACATTTTACTAAAAAATGTTGAATCTGACGGTCAACACTTTTCCGGACTAGACACATGAATTCCGGCGCGATGACATTCCCTGTTAAAATCATCGTCAAACGTTCCTTCCATTGCATACAGGGTTTCCAACAATTCGCGTATTTCGTCGGCTTCGTTTCTTGCAAGCGAAATGCGGTCTTTATCTTTCTTCATAGAATGAACATACTTTTGAATATCTGAAACAATACCACGGCTACAATCGAGTTTCCGGCAAGTTTGCGCTGCTGTGTTATTGAGATTCCGGCGGCTTGAATAGCGTTGATATATCGGTCGTCCAAGTCCATGAGGCGGAATGTCTCGCGTGGAGTGAACCGGCGAATCTTATAGCCGATATACACAAAATTGTTATCAGTATATGCTGAGGCAGTAACGGCCGGAGCGATTTCAAGAACATTCCCGGCGGCGTAGCCGTGGGACCTTTGTATCACCATAGGCTCGGCGACAAATTCCGCTGTGCTGCCTGTATTGCGGAAGTTTGAGGCACATACAGACCCGGCAAACTCTTTCAGGTGGCGAGACACCACAACGCCTTTGTTATCGCGTGTGTAGCCCAAAATCTTAGGCTCCGCCACGAGGCTGTCTTTCTCAACCGTGGTAATACAATTTGCCACAGTATCGCCGATTTCAATGCGTTGGGCTGTTTTTGCTCCCCGGCTGCGGTCTGACGGATTTTCGATGTTCCGGCCTCTGAACGCACAGGCCACGGGTTCGGCCAGGCACGTATCGGTGGGATAATGGCCGTAACCGGCACAAATCGCACCGGCTATTCCTTGAGAAGTTTGGAAATTGGTGGCAAAGCCGCAACCTTCCGACAATTTGCGTTCACAATGCCCGATAATCATCTGAAGCTGCGGTACAGTAAGATAATAGTTATCCGTCACTTTCTGCTCCAGTATATGGCGGAGGCGACGCTTCGGGGCTGCTGTTTCGGGGAATATGAACGGTTTGTGTTCTCCGAGGATTGAAACCATAAAAACACGTTGCCGATTCTGGGGAATCCCGAAATCCCGTGCATTGAGTACCTTCCAGTAATTGGAATAGCCCTGAGCCTCCAGTCACTCGCGCCAGCGTTTGAAGTTATCGGCGTGTTTCTTGAATGTCAACGCCTTTACATTCTCCATAAGGAGGTATCGTGGACGTTTAGCCTCGATAGCGCGGGCGCATTCCCACAATAACGATGAACGGGTGCCGGAACCCTCCGCGAATCCGCGTTGCTTCCCGGCGGTACTTATATCCTGACAAGGGAATGAATAGGTGAATAAATCAAAGTCGGGCATTTCCGCACTGGTCCAGTCTATCAGCGTAATATCCCCGTAGTTGGGAAATCTTTCCGTAATTTCCTTTGTCGGAGTGTATGCCTTTATATCGAGACGGTCGATTCTTTCGCCGGCAAGACGCGGATCGCGGGCGGCGTAATATGCCGCAACTGCGTAGCGGTCAATTTCCGAAAAGCCCACCACCTCGTAATCAAAAGAGGGATAAGCCGTTTTCAGTCGTTCGAGGGCTATTGACTGACTGCCATAACCGGCGAACGCTTCAAATACTCGTAATTTCATAAAATCGAAAAAAGGTTTGCCGGTTCTTCATCAGGAAGGAAGCGGCCATTAACTTGTAATGCTTTTCGCATGGCTTCGCGGAATGATACCCCGTTATTGGTGTAACCCATAATCATATCATAACATTTGGGGTGTTCCCGCAAAAGCGTATCAAATCGCGTATCATCTGCGAACTGTGAACCGAATCCGCAACCCATACAGCCTGTTCTTGCCGCCCCTTTATGATAGATTTCGGCGATTGGTAGATTTTGAGCGCGAATGTATTCCCAAATATCGGCTTCAGTCCAAATCGAAAGCGGCTTACTTGCCGGAGATTCCCCGAAAACGTTGCAGCCGCCTTGCCTTAGATACTGCGTTTCGCGTAATTTGCTTTCGGCGGCCATAGTTCCGACAATCGGACGGCGACCGGTTTCCCGCTCGAATCGGTGAAAAGGCTCCTTTTTTAATTTGTTGCAACACATTGCCGAAGTCTCGTAAGGCTCTGTCAATAGGTAACGCCATTTCAAAGCAAGCCTGAATTTACCGTTACCCATATATATCCCGGCGGTCTTGGAATGTGGATTTATCCTTACTTTGTGAACCCTGTCCGCTGTTTCTTTTCCGATAAGAGGAAAGCCGTATTTCGCCCATATCTGGCGCGGTGTGAATTGTGGGCGAATAATGCTAATGACAGCCCCGGCAGCTTGCGTCTGGCGCACAAACTTGATTATTTCGGGATATTCGTTGCCGGTATTGCAGAACACCGCGAGAATGTCCGGGAAAAGAACCCGGCAAAGGTGCAATAAAACCGTGCTGTCTTTCCCTCCCGAAAAGGAACAATAAACCTTATCAAGTCCACCTAAACGGGAAACAAAAGTGTCAATCGTTCCGAGGGTATGGTCGATTTTTTGTGATAGCGTCCAGCGTTGCCGGGCTTCCAGTGTCTTGCTATCCATAACGGTAACAGTTTAGAAAGGTAGTTTTCCCTGTTGCGGGGGTTGTGGGGGTGGATTCTTGATTCTGTCCGATTCGGCTACCGTGCGGAGATAAATCATTTCTTTCTGCACTTTCTTATGTGTAACCGGGTCTTCAATTCTCCGCATGATTCTCTGTCCGCTGTTGCATAGGTCTTGCGGATTCAGTTCTGCGACATATTCGCACGTATAGCAAAAGCCTTTCAGTGCTTTGGTAAACCTCTGCATTGACCATTTATGATTGCCGGAAAAACTCTTGAAGGCGTTAAACGCATCTTCCCTGACAATTTCGGTATTCAGGTGGTCGCCGTTTCCGTTCTCATCGACAGAGAAATACATTTCGGCCCAGTCTTGGAAGTTGTCGCCCATATCCCGGAGGAACTTGCGGAAAATGATATTGTCAATCCGTGGCTCGATTTTTACCGGCATATTCGCGACAGAAAGATAGAATCTGACGCATTGCATAAAGAAATTTATATCCGCTTCCCACTCGGCCTCTGTATATGTCGATGAATATAAATCCTTATTGAAATCGTCGTAAATACGTCGTGTTTCGAGATAATCGTTATCTTCAGTCTGCTGGTGGTAATAGTCGGAGAATACCACAAAAAGCATACGGCCGACGCTCGAACCGTCAAACTCTTTCGGTACGTAATTTGTGGTAAATGCGAACTTCGGGGCCTCGTTGAATTTCAACGTATAGGCGGAAACGTTCTTTGTGTTTATGGTGATGTCGGAAGTGATGTTGTCGTAAAACTGTTTGAACGGCAGATATTCGTCGCAGTCGTCAACTACCACGATTCCGAGGTGTTTGCTTATCTGCTCGAAAGCAAATTGATTTTCCAGTAACCGGGGATTGCGGCCGCTTATCTTCAGCCACCTTGTAATGTGTGAAAGAGCGCGGAACATGAATGATTTGCCGGAGCGTCCGTTACACTGGTCGTTCTCGCCCACGATATTATCCATGACGAACGGGGCCCATGCACGAGAATCCGATTTGAAACGGTGCAGCATAAACCCGATTGTAAAAATCTTGTTTATAAGACACTGTTTTTGTTCCTGTATCTCGGCAGGGGTCAGGCGAGGTCCGGCAATGTCGAATTTATGCTCCTTGCGGTAAGCCTCGATTTGCTCGGCAGTCCATTCGCCCGGCATTTGCTCCAGTTCCTTGCGCCAGTAGATACGGGAGGAGTTAATCAAATATCTGAAGTAATTGGAGGCGTGGGGGTAAACTTCGATGTTGAAATCTTCGCTGTCATAGCGTCCTTCCGGGTGCGTAATCTCGAACATATCGGGAAGGAATCGGACGTTATGAGGTATCACGTTTTCTTCCCACACATAGCGGCCTCCGACGGCTATACGGTTTTCGTGCTTGATTATCTCTTTGCCTGTTACTTCAGCCGAGAATGTTGGGAAGTAAAAGAACTGTGAACGTTCCGTGTAGTTGGTGAAATCCGGGTCGGCCTCCCGTAACGCCTCCAGAGAGGAAAGCGAAAGCGTAGGGGTTGATAATATCAGGTTGCGGAGTTCTCGCGGTTGTCGCGTATGAATAGACCATTTATGCACGAACTCGCGTATTTCTTTCGGGGTTACAAGCGTTACTATATTGCCGGTAATACGGATAAACTGCGTTCCGGGAGCGTGTTTGTCGCGGAGTGTGTAGAATCCGCTCAACATCAAAAATTCGTGTAGACAGGAAATGTCGATACTGTATTTGTAGCGGCCTTTGCTCTTTCCGTCCTCACCTTTGCCGCTTACCCATTGTTTAGTCCAGAACTTCGCCGGGGTGGCGAGTTCGAGAAGTCCGCGAAAGTCGCTGTTGCTTTTCCAAATCTCTATCCAGTCGCGGAAGTCTTTGCGAGGGTTGCCCCGGTGGTCACGGTAATTTGCGAGTTCGTCGGGTAGCCATATCGTATGAATGTCGATGAATCGCAAGGCAAGTTCCGTTCCTTTCACCCGGCCGGTCGTGTCGATGTCCGGGATATTGTAGACGGTTTCGACATATCTGGCTATCTGCCTGTATTCTTCTTCCGTAACCTTGTATGTCTCGGAGTTGAACCATAGCGGGTGGTAGCCGAGGGAACGGACGCAAATCGCGTCGCGCTCGCCGGAGCAAATGATGGCTTCCGGCAGTTTCTTTTCTTTGTACGGCTTGCCCTCGTTCGCCGGGTCTGAATTGAAGGCGCGTTCTTCAGCCTCGTTATAATCCCGGTAAGCTGCGATGAGTTCAAACAGTCCATTGATGTAACTTTGCGGCTTTTTACCTCTTGGCTGGTATTGGAATCGCCATTTCTTATCGACGTTAAGAGGCTCGTATATCTTATAAAATTTGTCTGCGTTACCTTTTTCGTCAACAAACCAACATTCCCGCATAAAAATCGGATAGTTCTCGTTGGAGAACTTGTGGATTGCTTCGCGGTTCTTTACCGATGTAAGACGTTTTACCCGGTACCAGTGCAACGCCTCCATGTGTTCCGGGGTAACACGTGGCCCCATTATGGCACATTGCGATTTCGTAAATTCTTGGTCTATATCCCATGTGCAGTCGCCCTCCGGCTGCTCTGCGGTGGCGGGTTCGCGTCTTATGTCCGGGCGATTGATTGAACGCGTTATCTCGTCCTGTATGTTGAACGTGGCCGCAAGGTCGAGGATTGCTTCAGTGAATGAAATGCCCTTCGCCTCCATGTGTATCTGTATCGGGTCAATGGCGCGGCCTTCACCTCCGAAGTCAGTCATTTTCCAGACCTTACCCTTATCTGTGTTGAATAGTTTTACCCGTGCGCTTGGTGTCCGTTCGTCAGGACGGGCGCGGAACGGTTTGTTTGTTCGTGCCGATTCCACGGCCTCCGGGTAATGCAGTGCGATGATACGGAGGCCGTCGTCGGTTGCCGCGTATAGCCTTTCAGGTGTTACCATATCATATTACAAGTTACATAATTACAAAAAATTATAGCGGTTTTTACCCCCCGATTTTCTGAAAATCGGTTGAGCCGGTTATAGTTCCGCAAAATTGCCGAGAATCAGCGGTCGAGAGAAGGACGGCCAAAACGTTGTCATTCATATTGGAAGATGTTTAATTGAATACAGTAGCCGAAAGACTTCACCCGGGCTTCGATTCTTTCGGAGCGATTCACCTCCGGCACCGTGGCCACTCTTTGGTTCTTGGCAAAGACATAGCCACGGCGACGCGCATAGTAGCGGAGGTTATACAACGCTTTAGGTTCTTGCATTGGAAACAGAAACGTCGGTATCGTATATTGCCGATATGGCATTGCAAACTATGTCTGTGAGTTCGCCCATTGGGAGGTCATGAGTAATACGGACACAACCGTTTTTATCATCATCAAAGAACACTTCGGTGGCTATGATGTCTCCGGCTTCGTTGATTTTATCGGCGATTTTGAGTGGCAGACGTTTGTGTTTTATCGTCAGCATTGCGCGTTCTGCGCTGGCGTTCAGTATGGCGGAGTATGCGCCAAAGGTGATTTCTTTTTTCATTTTTCGAGTAGGTTAATATACCTCCCCGGAGGTCGGACGCTTACGCCTTCGCCCCTCCCTCCGGCTTGGTAATTGTGAATATTTCTTTTCCTGACACCTGAAGGCTCACACGGTTGATGTCTCTTTGCGAGGCCGGACGTATGGAACAGTTTCCATAAACCCAGTTGTTAACCGTGTGCAGCGGCACAAGGCAAGCGTCAACCAAAAGGTGCTTCGTCTTGTTATAGTCCTTGCGTGGCAAAGAATCAAGCCAACCGCGTAAAATTTCGTTTGGTGTGAGTGGTCTAATTTCTTGCTCCATTTGCTCAATTCAAAAATTTGTTGTAATTTTATTATGCAAATATAGCATCAAAATTACTATTCAGTAATTAAATCACTCTTAAAAATTGTTAACAATATAAATTTTAATGGCTAACTTAATACTAATCAGAGATTTGTGCGAGCGTAAGAAAATGACTATCCGCGAACTCGCGCAAAAGATTGGCCGCAATGAAAGCAGCATACAGAGCGCAATCCGTCGCGGTACTACCAACTCCACCACAATAGAGTTGATAGCAAAGGAATTAGGTGTTTCAGCCGGTATCTTCTTCGACGGATTCGACGGGGGAGAAGCAACTGCCGAACTGCGCCGCGAAATCGCTCACCTGAAGGAACTCCTGAAAGAAAAAGAACGTACCATCGAGATACTAATGAGCGACCGCAACGCTAAAAAATAGTCAAATGTCGGCGCAATGTCGGCACAATCAGCAATTAAACTACTGACTACTAAGGGGTGCAATGTGCCTGGTGGCACCACTTCTAAGAAAGTTAAATCGCTAATTCTTACAGAGTTGGCGATTTTTCTTTTAGTCGCTACAGGGCGTAGTCACTATAATAGTCACTATCTAAATCGCTATAAACCACGATAAATCGGCTTGATTAAACTGTATTAAAAAGTAGCGTTTAATTCTAAACCCAATTAAATTCTACATTAAATTCTCTGCAAAATAATAGTGACTATCGGCGTGGTGCGCTGAGATAGTCACTACTTCATTCTTACATTGTAAGTCGGGTGCCGGACTGGCGGTTGTCGATGTCGTCGTAGCGGGTGCGGTTGCCGACTTCGTGCTCGCGCTTGTAGCCGGATGAGCCGGAACTGACATTGAGGGAAGAGAGTGCGTTGGCAAGATTGAATGTGAACACTTGCGAGATTTCCGGGGAGTAGTCTTGTGGACGGGAAGGGAGAATACGGACTCCGGCTTTGGACTGGGTATTCTGCTTTATCCTCTCTTTAACCGCCTCGGCATCCTTTCGAGTAAGATGCAGCATGGCTATTGACATCAGGAAGTCTTGTCTTGCTTGTTCATCGGCATGTAGAGAGCGGAACTTGGCTTCCTCCTCCGAAGTTAATTCGATCAAAGGCATATAGCTGTCAGTCAAGGCAGCGCGGAGGCAATAGTTGCCGTTTCTATGTTTGACAACGGCCATGCCTTTTATTCTCTCTTGATGGTTGTGTATCGGATAGCGCATGAGATATTCGGTCAGTATCTCCTCAGAGAACATCGTGGCCGCTATTGTCAGGCCTACATCTTCGCGCTCGTCGTCTTTCACGCCGTTATACCATGCGTACTGTCTCGGAGAGATTGGTTTGCGGTACGTCGAGCCGTCTTTGACATTGATGAGCATATAGTTTCCTCTGCTGTCTTTGCCCACCTCGACAGTGAACAGGTCGCGGTACACGTCAAGCGGCGATGGTTTACTTTGTGGTTTGATGGCGAAACCAATAAGCTCCGACAGTTTCATCACCTTGCTGCCGTCGAAGGCAATCTTTTCGGCATGGTCGATTATACTGTAGCCTCTCACCCTGCCGTCCTTGTCCTTCTGGAAACTGATGTCTATGCCAAACTTTGTCTTGAGAACATCAATGAGAGTCTGTATGCGCTGGCAGTTCTCCTCGCTCAACGGCTTGCCGTGGTTGTCAAGTATTTTGCGGATGTCGGTGTTCAGCTTTGCCTTTACCGGCTCTCGCTTCTTACCTTTTGACACTTTGACATTATCGACACTTTGACATTTTCCCTCGGCTATCTCGCTCTTGTATTTCCGGATTATGTAGCGGAGCTGCGTAGCGCGGTCTTTGCGCTTGGGGCTGTTTTTGGTGATTCGATTGAGGATGTCATCGATGGCGATATTCCCGGCATTGCCGCCACACTTGAACAGACGGTATCCGTCGAGCAATTTCTCTATCTTGTAACCGTGAGTCTTTACAATATTGGCAAACTGCCCCTCCGTTTCGTAGTCGAAAATACTCTCTATGTCTTTACTGATGTCTGGCGCGAGTATACGATTTGCGCACTCGTTAAGCCTGCGCCTGTCCTGATGGTCAGATATGGCATAACCGTTTGGCTTTATTCTCGTCGAGAGAATATGCACATGGTTGTTGCCGGTATCGTGGTGGGCGTAAACAAAATACGGGTGACGGGCATAACCCATGCCCACCATAAGCTCTCGCGCAAAGTCGGTAAGTTCTTCCGGCGACATGGCGCGTCCTTTCACGGAGGCCGACACGTGGAACTGGAAACGTGTTGTCTTTGTATTGCCGTAGGTCTTAGAGTTTTCTTTCATATACCTCTCGATTTCAGCCGAGGCATCAAGGCCGAAGCGGTGCAGCGTCTCGACATTGTGACGCAACGCTTCGCTGACATTCTCCATCGCCATGAGGGATGCCACACCATCGGCAATCTTCTTCTCGTTATATCGAGCGCCGGGGAAACCGCCGCCGGACACATCGTTGAGTTTCTTGACTATCATTTTCCTGAAATTATCATATTATAGAGGTATGTCAGCATCTGCCGGATTTTTTCTGTACCCTCGCAAAACTGACTGAAAGGAAGAAGATCTGCCGCCCGCAACGAGTAAGGATTCATTTTCTGCTGTTCGTTGATGTGCTTTGCAACCTGATTGGTGTTGGTGCCGGTTCTTTCGATGAGCTTGATAGCGGACTTGATCAAAGCAATCATACAGGGATTGTCTCGGTCAGCCATCGGCTGCTCTTCATATTTGAGTGTGGAACAACGTACAAACGCACTCAGATTACCGTCGGTGTATCGGTCGGCTCTTGACTGCATTTCTGCGTGGGTCTGCGAATCGACACGTATTTTTATAGTGATGGATTTTTATCCGGCATAGAGATTAACTTTTTAAGATATTATGGTTTGATAGATTGGTTGATTGAATATCTGATACAATGAAGACTATATGACTTGGTATAATGATTGCTTGATGATTTGATGAACTGATACCTTGATGATATAATATCTTAGTGACTCGATTATCTGATTATCCAATGCTCCATTACCCGATGACTTATTGTCCAATGGCTCATTATCATATTCCCCAATGTATCGATTATCCAATGTATCGATTATCCAATGTATTGATTATCCAATGTGACGATGACCGATAAACCGAAGTATCACGGTTCATGATAAATGTGTTGCTTGATAATATATCAACCGCAGATTTTCAGTTTTTCATCATTCATTTTTTAGCCTATCATCGTTCACGGACAATGTATCATTAGATAAAAGACTGCGAGTTTCGAGCGGTATTGACCCTCACCTCCGGGGAGGCGGGATTGCCGTTGTGGACACAAGCGGCATATCTTGCAAAGCAAGGTTTATACTCCAAATCAGGCGTGAGCAACCGGGGTATCTCAGTCAGTTCGACCTCGGTCGAAAATGTCATAATGTCAAAAGTTCATAGTGTCAGCGCATGGGTCATATTTTGCGATAGCAACCGTGTGACTTTTTCTTCACGAATCCTCGGCCTCCGTCTCTCAGGAATCTCTTGACCGAAGATTCCGAGATTCCGAGTTGCAGGGCTTCCCTGACTGCCTCGGCTGTGGTGAACGAATCCCTGAGGTTTCCGAGTAACTCGGTGAACCGGTTGTCGAGGATGCCGGGTTCAATCTCCGGTGCAATCCGGCTCTCCATGTTTCTGAAATATTCGGTGAGCTTAATGGCGAGTTCGGCAGTTCCCGGTACAGTGTAGGCAAAATGGTTTATCCTTAACTAAATCTTTGATTCTACTACGAATAATATCTGAGGTAGACGGAACTGGAGGTGTATTAGTTGATGAAATTAGGGAAGGAATTGAATTATAATATTTTAGAGCGGATTTATCTCCATATAAAGCCACATAATCATCATGAAATTGTTTGCTCTCAGCCCTGTATTTAAGCCATTCTTCGTATAAATTGGCTAACTCTTCATTGATGGTGTATCCAATACCATGACATACCGGACAATCTTTATCTAATCCTTTACAGGCTGAACAAATAGGTTGTGTTTTAGAAACCTCTCTGATTCCGCTTAGGATTTCCTTACGGTGATTCCGTAGTTTATTCATTTCATCAACATAATATTGAGCCTCATATACTCGTTTCCTTTCTTGTAATACTTTGCATTTCGCTTCATACAGTTTTTCGGAGTGTTCTTTCTCAATTTTTTCTTTTTCTTTTCGCGATTGTTCGAGTCTATCCCTTAATGCTTTTGTTTCTTTCTGTTCTTCAATGGCTAATTCTTTATAAAGTTCCAATGCTTCAGAAGTAAGCTCATGGCCGAACCCCTTACATTTATCACAAACAACCCGACCCAAAGAACTTGTAAATGAATTTACAGTATATGCAAATGATTGCTTCCCATTTACATATCCGATTCCATTGCATTCCTGGCAAGTTGTCCAATAGCGAGCAGAATCCTTATAAATTGATTTAGGGGATATAGATGATTTTGTGCTGCGACGTTTTTTCTTGCGAGTTCCGGATTTTGCCCATTTCCCAATGAACGCAAATAAGCCAACAACCAGCAACAACCATATTGGAGAGGTATGGTATTGGTCATCTACCAATCTTCCATCGTAACCGGCAAACGTATATATGGGCATCAACACTCCGAACAATATTGTGATTAAAATCCGATACATATCAGTCAATATTCCAATCGGCATCAGGATCACCGTCAAAAGCATCTCGGTATCCCTCGTTTTCATAATATCTTCTTTCTTCCTCTTCCTGAAAGGCTCGATATTCAGAATACCTGCGTTCATTTTCTTCGTTTTCCCAGTCTTCAATTTCAGTTTCCCAATTCTCAACAAACTTAATAAGCGAATCCATACGAGTAGAGTATGCAGATTCGGTGACATCTTTCAGTGCAATCAGCACATCTGGAGATACTCGAACTCGCTTCAATCGAATGAGCCCTTCAATGTAAGAGAAATCCTGTTCAAAGAGTTCTTTGATAGTCATTCTTTCGGTATGCTTCTGAATGCCATGAAGTTCTACATATCGAGTTCCCCAGTATGGGCTTTTGTCAAGAACATATACCGAAGAACCCCATATACTGAGTTTTCCATCTACTGAAGTTATATCCCTATAGATGTGGTGCGCGTCATTTGCTATCCAAAGTTTGTCAAAGAATGTTTTGGGTACAATGTCTTCGTATTTTTCCTCCCATTGTTCAATAATTACGGATTCAAGATGGAAATAATTCCGTCTGCATAAATTGAGCAGAAGCTGCCGATTGTCCGACATAAGAGTGCAAATATCTTGACCGGCGTAAAAACCGGCACGGATTATTCCATGTTCTTCTTCAAAATAATCCGGACTCTTAATGAGTGACGGACGCCAATCTTCAATGGAATGTGGCATTTTATCATACCCCTCATTAAAGAAGTTGACCTCATCTTTAGGATGGCGGGCGAAATATTTCTGCGGTTGTGCCATCTTATGCGCATAGAAGATTATTTCAGAATCCTTAACCTCGATTCTATCTACATTATTCGCGATGATCTGCCGTCTCTGCTTGACACTATAGACCCCTTTATTGCCAGCTTCAATCCACGGGTCTTCCCCCCATTCATCATAGAGTGGAAAATCGTCATCAATCCAATCTCCATACATGGCATCATTGTGTTCGGCTTCCGGATTATATTTGTGTGTTAAGATTAAATCTGAAGTTATAAATTCTTCAAATCCTTCGTAGTCGGCCTCACCAAGGAAATTACACTCGTAATCAATAATGCCCCCAACGTAGATTCTATCGAATGGATGGGCTTTCTTTACCATATTCTCATCAATGGTATATCCGCTTCCACAATCATCCCAATATCCATAATATAAGACTTTGTCGGTGGGTTTACCATGAAAAGAGAGTCTTTTGAAATATGGCCCATTGAAACAATCTTTTCCATCAGGATGAGTTTTACCATTCAAATAGATTTCCTTGTGTCGCTTTTGGTCGTATTTGAAATCTCCGAAATCCAATAATGGCTTGTTTCCAGACCTATCCATAAGGTATGAATAGCCATACTCGTAGTCCGGATGAGTTATTATAGCGACATCTCCTATAAAGCCTTCAGCTCCATTTGGAAGTATCTGCTCAAAATAATCCTCATCTTCCCTCAATTTGTCAATGACTTCTTGAGACACTCTTTCTTCGGGTTTGTATATTTTCGGATTCATTTTAGTATTTTGTTTCTCTATAAATACCGATAGGTTGGAAAGGTAAAAAAAGTCTATTACTATCTATCTCCCTAAGAAATCATAGTCTCCGTCAAATCCTTCGGTCATATCTCCATACATGCCATCGGTCATAGCATCCCATGAATCTCTCATATAATCGTTGTCATCATCATAAGAATAGTATTCTTCAGGTTTCATATCATTGTATGAGAACCAATAACATCTATGATTGAATTTGCCTACTCGTCCGACGCGCATTTGATTAAATTCCCCAGCAACTTCAGATTTAATCCATGCTGTACCATTCTCAAAGGCATAGCCACTATAAGCATTATCATCTTCATTGATGTGATACATCAATAGGAAGTGATTACGGAACGTATGCTCCATTGATGAACGTGATTCTTCTACTCGTAATTGGATACCTGAAGAATCCAAATAGAAACGCACGATTTTGCCAACAAACCGCTGAATAAAAGCAATCCTCTCTCCTCGGAGGGGGCTGCCCGAGCGGCGGGGGCGGTCGAGTCCGCCCCCAAGAGCGAACTGCGACAGAAGGATATTCAAAAGGGAACGACAGCAATACAAAAAAAGGGAGACCGAAAT
>CAJSYI010000063.1 GCA_910573745.1 Muribaculaceae bacterium
CTCTCGGTAATCATGATATCGTATTTATTGTTTGGTTCCTCTAAATTACTAAATATCAGTGATATTACCAAAAGAATCGGCAACTTTTTCAAGCTGCTGATTCTACTTTTTTATACTATTACTTATCCCGAACTCGCGTTTTAAGGAATCTATTTCAACATTGCCGGTAAACAGCAAAGTAAAGTCTGCCGGATTCGCCACAGATTCCTTGTAGAGCTGTAACATTCGTGGGTAGTCGGCTTTTTTCAAGACATCCGCTGTAATGGTGGCTGTCATAGGATTACCTGCATAAAGTGCATTGTCCTTATGTATCTGAAATATGAACTCCCGTTATTATAAAGTTGTACAAATCGACTCTGTAAAAATAGCGGATTGATGTCTAATGCTTCTTCGGGTCGGGAACCTTGGTTGGTGAGAGGCGTGTCATCGCACTGTTGTGTTTCATCAAAACGGGTGTAGAGATGTCTGCCGCATCTATGACGGTATGGAAAACCATATCCGTAGTCCAAGGAAGCATGGAATTGTTTCTAAGGTTCGATATTTTCTCTGGAAATGTCGCGACATATTTCTGAGAATACCAAAAAAAACAAGCTGGATAATGCAGCTGTGGGAAGTCGGCCGCATGCAGATAATTGCCGTCCTCTCCCAAAGCTTCTCCATGATCTGATATGTATATCAATATCGCGTTTCTGTCATGAAGCAGTCTCTTTACTTTCGATATGAAATCATCAGTCGCGACAATCGTATTGTCGTATGAATTCACGATTTTTTCATGCGTCATGTCCGAAATCACGCGGCTGTCGGCTTCAGGTTTGAAAACAGCGAGTGAATCGGGATAGTGGGCATTGTAATACCAATGGGAACCGATTGAATGCACCACGATAAGTTGCGGTTGTCCTTTTTGTTCCAGCTTATCGGATATATATGGCAGAAGGTCCAGATCCAGATGCTTGTTGAAACTGTAGGGAGAGAATCCTTCGCGTACCATATCCAGTGCATCAGCCTCTTTCATGAAATAGACATATGCCGGACTCATGTCTTGGTTTGATATCCACGACGTCTGATAACCGGCTTTCTTGAACACTGTTATAAAAGAGGGTTCCTCCCATTTCAGGTCGGGATTTATGGAATCTGCACGTGTGATAATGTGCGGTACGCTTTCGTGAGTGAAATAGTCTTTCGAATACATGTGCGGATATGAGACTATCGCGGTATCTGCGCTTATGTTTGGAGTGGTAGGTCTCGGATATCCGTTTATTCCGAGATGGTCGGCTCTTAAGGATTCACCTAAAATCACTATCACGTCAGGGGAAACCGAGCCGGGCATCACCGGAACGTTGTCAAAAGCGGTTCTCTGTACGGCTATCTCTTTTTTGTTTTGAAAGTATTCTGCAAACGCAAAATAAAAGCAATAGGGCATTCTGGCAATCACCGGAGCCTTGAAACGATTTATGCATACAGGCATAAGAACAATTCCTGTAAATACGGCAGTCCAGACAATCATATTGCCCGATTTCACAAATCTCCACCTGTAGATGACGATAAATATGGATACGGCGGCCGAAAAGAGGAGGATGAACACAAGTTTGAAGCTGAATAAGGTGGCCCATGTGTTCATGTCGTTCACAAACATAAGGTCAATTACCGCCGGTGTGAGGAACACTCCGACTGTAAGCCGGAAATAGCCTAATGCCGACGACAGAATTATGAGTATTGGAAACGACAATGAGAATACATACCGGTTGACGCTCATCAGGCCTATTATGCCGGCTCCTGACAGCGCGACTACAGATGCTTGCATAAACAATGCAACAAATCCCCTGAATCCTGAGAAAGGATTGTCATGAAAGTCTATGCTGTTGAAGACCAGAGCATACAGCAAGGAACATATGAGCCAAAACACCCAAAAAGGGCATTGTTTCAATTTCTGACGCATTTTCACAGTCCAATAAATATGTGTTACTTATCCACCAGAAACCGCGCATAGCGTCTGACGACATATATTATGGGAAAGGTCAGTGCCATGGCGACCAAGGCCACCGCTGTCCCGCGAAATATTCCATCCGTCAATTCGGCAGGAGGAATGCCGAAACCGAACAGCATCACGCCTTTAATCAGTGCGAGGGTAATCAAATGAAAACCACAAACCAGAAGTGTGCCTGTGGATATGAAGCGTATCAGTCCAGGCTCGGACCTTCCTGCAGAAACCGCTTTGGAGAACCATATCATGAGCCATGCCCCGGAGACGGCGGAAATCAGGTATAGCGGAAAAATCCCATAAAGCCCTTTGTAGAAAGAGGAAGCCACATTGTATTTCAATGAAATTACAAACGCAATCAATGCTGCCAATGCGACAAGATTTGACTTGGCGTTTCCTAAACCTGTATGTGTCGCACGGGTACGCAAGAGCCGTCCCAATGCATAGAAACCAAGTCCTGCAATTGACGGAGCGAGTGCAAAAGGCAAGTAAGGGGATATGTCAGGAAGAAGAGATGAAATGCCCCAGGCCGTTAAGAAGGCAATTGCCGCTATGCCGATGTCGGATTTGAGGCATTTTCTGAGGGGATAATAAATCATTTCCACAACAAAGAAACTCACAAGCGACCAAAGCGGTATGTCATGCACCAGCAGGGGAGGCATACCGGCAAAAGTCCCCGCGACCGGCACATACCAGGCGACAGCATCGTTTGGGTTATTGCCGAATTTACGCAAGACAAAGAACCACAACAGATAAGTAACGGCGCTTATCCATGCATAAGGGATGATTATCTGGCGGAACCGTTTCAATGCAAACGGTTTGTATTTAGGATTCCTTTCATAAGAAAACAGATAACCTGACAGTATGAAGAAAAGAGGCATTAGAAATGCCTTAAGCACCTTGGTACACAATGGGGAGCAGTCCACATGGACAAGCACCACGAAAAAGATGGCAAAGACTTTTACATAGTCGATCCATGCCAGACGTTTGGGCTGTTTCATAGCACAAAATTAGCACAAAATGCGTGCAATTCAAAATCTTGGAGACATAATAGTTTACGGAACTTCCAGAAAGCCTGCGGGCTTCATTTCAAAGACAATATCAAGGCTTTTTTTCCGTTGAAAAAGGAAAGCCGTGTAAGACTGCCTGTAAAGATCAGAATAAAAGTTCCAGACACGCTCAAATTTGTTGAAATAAGACGGAAATGAATGATATAGTTTTTGCCACCAACAATGCGCATAAGCTTGAAGAGGCACGCTCGATTGTGGGCAATCGTTTTCGTATCCGTTCGCTTTCTGAGATCGGGTGTCATGACGACATTCCGGAGACTGCGGATACGCTTGAAGGGAATGCGCTGATTAAGGCACGTTGGGTAAAGGAACGTTATGGATATGATTGTTTTGCCGATGACACGGGTCTGATGGTGGATGCACTTGGCGGTGCGCCCGGTGTTTACTCAGCCCGGTATGCCGGCCCGGAATGCGATTCTGCGGCAAATGTCAGGAAGCTCCTTGGCGAGCTTGACGGCAAAGAGGACAGGAAGGCGCACTTCGCAACGGCGGTCGCACTGATAAATGGCGATGAAGAACACGTGTTCGTCGGAAAGGTGGACGGAAGCATAGCCTGCGAACCTCACGGATCTGGAGGCTTCGGCTATGACCCTGTGTTTGTGCCTGATGAAACAGGCGTTTCGTTTGCCGAGATGGCTCCCGAAGCCAAAAACATGGTTTCCCACCGGGGGCGTGCCATAAGGCTGATGGTCGGTTTTCTTGATTCTTTCGGGAAATGATGAAAATGTGATATGGATATGAAACGAATAATAAATGTATTCTCGATAGTCGTTCTTTTCTGCCTTTGTGCCGCAGCACGTCCGGCCGGGGACTGGAAAGTATATTCTACTTTCAACGATTGGCATAAACGGGTGATTGACACTAAAGACAGGGTTTATCTGGTAACTTTGTGCCAACCGACATTATCGTGGTTGCCGTCTTATAATGATATTTATTCCTCTCTTTTCGTTTATGATAAGGAATCAGACGAGATTGAAGCGTGGAACCAGAGAAACCGCCTTAGCGGCAACACTATACAACGGGTCGCCTACAATCCTTCAAATGATTGCCTCATAGTGGTCTATAGCGATTCCAACATAGATTTCATATATGGGAATGGCGATGTGATCAATGTCCCCGGAATAGTCAATGCGTCAATTACATTCTCGAAAAAGGTAAACGGAATCAATATCGACCAGGAGAAAGACAGGGTATATTTCGCTACCGATTTCGGATATGTGGTGGTGGATGCGAAAAAGCACGAGGTGGTTTCCTCTGTAGTAGGTGATTTTCCGGTAAAGAGCGCAGCGAGGGTCGGTGAATTCATAGTGCTTCTGAATGATACGGGAGCTTTTTTTGCTCCTTCCTCAAAGCAGGTTCTTAGGATTGAAGATTTCAAGCAGATTCAAGGAATAAGGCCGTCGGACAGGATTATGCCGTTGAACGGAAACAGTTTCGCATACATAATTTCGCCGGCTTCCGATTTTGGAAACAACTTGTGCGTCTCGACATTGAATTCCGACGGGACAGCCTCGGTTGATATGAAAAAAGCGGATAATTTCAATGAAGTTGCTTTGATGGACGGTGGCGGTTATTACATCGATTGTTACAATAATATCTATACGCTAAGTTCAGACGGAGTTTTGCAGGCCGGAAGATTGCCTGAGCATACCAACGGCATATGCCACAACAGTTTGGACATGAAGACATTTTGGGTTATTGAAGGCCGCAGCGGCATGCGTGCTTATCGTAAGGACGGCGACAGCTGGTCGTTGTTCCGAGATTTCATATTCCCGAATGCCCCCTCGACGTTCATTTGTCAGGATATAGAATATTCCGACAGATTCGGTGCTGTGGCAGTGGAACATGGTATGACTCGCCAGTTTGTTGACTGGGCCGACCTGTCCACATCAATTGCGACTTTCAAAAACGGCGAATGGACCGACCGTTCCCTTGCGCGCACCAATCCTGACCGGCAGTCTGTTCTGCGCAATGCCACCGGTATGGAATTCGATCCGGTCAACCCTTCCGTCATAGTCAGAGGTTCTCGGACGGACGGTGTGAGTATGATTAATCTCGATGATCCCCAGCAGATAGTGCATCTTTCAGTGGCAGACAATCCGGATAACGGCAAGCCGGGGTTCTATACGGTGTTTTCTCCTCATCCCACGCAGGGACCGGCATTTGCCGGAATATCGCCTCCTGGATTTGATGCTGAAGGTACGTTGTGGTTTGCCCGTTCAGGCTCACCCGTATCTCTGTATTATTGGAAAGCAGCGGATAGAAAGGCTTTGAATACAGGCGCGATAGGAAGTTTTGCTCTTGACAATAACAAAAGTACGTCTTATTTGATTCTTAAGCCTTTGAAGGCCGGAGTGAACAAGAACTTGTTGTTTTACGCAGGAAACGGATATGGTTATCCATTGGGCATAGTGGATCATAACGGCACTCCTGACGATACGGCTGACGATAAAGAGGCTTTTAGCAATTCATTGAAGGACCAGGACGATGCAAGAGTGGCCTGTCATCTTGTATATGCCCTGTATGAGGACATGCAGACCGGTTTGTTGTGGGTAGGCTCCGATGTAGGTCTGTTTACAATAAATCCAAGGAAATTCTTGAGTGATAATGGGAAGGTAAACAGGATAAAAGTGGCCCGCAACGACGGCACCAACCTTGCCGACTATCTTCTTAACGGCGTTGGCGTAAATGACATCACATCTGACTCGCAGGGCCGGAAATGGTTTGCGACTATGGGGGGCGGCTTGGTGTGTACTTCTTCCGACGGCCGGGAGATCATATATCAGCTGACTACGGAAAATTCATTCATTCCACACGACAACGTGTATGCCGTTTGCTGCATACCGTCCACAAATTCGGTCTTGATTTCCACTGAAGGCGGAATGGCGGAGTTCTTCCCCGCCGGATCCGCTTCCGGCGCGGACTTGGATTCTGTGAAGGCATATCCCAATCCGGTGCGTCCAGACTATCTTGGCTGGATCACGGTGGAAGGGCTTACCGAGGGTGCCGTAGTGAAGATAATGGATTCTATGGGCGGTCTTGTCAAGGAACTCGGGCCGGCCGAAGGCGGAGTGGTGCAATGGGATGCCACCAACCTCAGCCACCAGCGTGTAGGCAGCGGAGTGTATTATGTGCTGGCTTCCTCCGGTCCGGGAGAAACCAATCTGGCCAAAGTAACCAAGATTCTTGTTGTCAGATAGAAATATGCGGATTATGCGCACTATGCTGAATAAATGCCTTCGGACGATGGTTGTGGCGGTTCTGCTGATGCCGTCCTTCGGATCTTCGTGGGCATCTTCCTTATCTGTCACGTTGTCTCCAGGCGGTTTGGCGGAACATATTTCGCGGATAGAGGATGAACGTCCTTCTGCCGTGGTGCTGGACGGCTCTTGCGATGTGCGCGATTTGCGTCTGCTCGCGGAGAGGCTTCCTGATTCTGTAGATACGCTCGACATGAAGGCATTGCAGATTAAGCGTTATGAATATCCGTTCAGTTCGTCCGTAGACCGAGGCGTGTATGCCGACGGAGAGATTCCGTCCTATGTTTTTGCGTTTTCAGGATTCCGGTCAGTCGTGTTGCCCGCAAATACGTCTGTTGTCTCGGAAGGAGCATTTGCATCATCTTCAATTGAAGAGGTTTATCTCGGAGACGGAGTAGAGCGAATAGGAGATTATGCCTTTGCCTGTTGTCCCAGACTATGCAAGGCGACTTTCAGGTGGAGGCTTCGGAAAATCGGCAAAGGGGCTTTTGAAGGATGTCCTTCACTTAAGGAAATTGACTTTTCGCAGACGGCAGTAACGGATTTCCCCGAAAGGCTCCTTGCAGGATGCACGTCCCTTTCTTCTGTGAAGCTGCCAGGCATAATCAAATATGTGGGTACCGAGGCTTTTGCGAATACGGCGATAGGCTCGGTGGCGGTAACGAGGGAAACCGAATGCGGGGACTATGCCCTGAGTTCGATGCCTTCGCTCGAATCCGTTGTCATTGACGGTGCGCGTTCCTCCAAAGGGATGCTCTTCAACAATCCCCGTCTTGCCAAAGGCGGAGCGACCGTTGGAGAGGTCGCTCCGCTTTATATGGCCGGTAATACAAGTTATGCCGATTCCCGTGTCATTGTTTCAGGTACGGTGGTAGGGGAGTATTCTTTGGCAGGCATTGCTGTCGATTCCCTGGTTTTTGGAGACGGTCTTAGGGAAATAAGGCCAAATGCCTTTTCCCGGCTTGACAGGCTGTGCCTTATAAATGCGTTTGCACTCGGCGGGAATCTTCCGGAAGTTGTAGATGAAAGCTTTTCGGGAATACGGCCTGAGGGGATAAGGCTTGGGGTAAACGGCGATTTCATCGATGTCTGGAAAGCCCATCCGATTTGGGGACGGTTTGACATATTCGCAGGCATTTCCGGCATAGAGGATGTCGTGCCGGATTTGTCTGCCGATGACATTTGCATAAGTTCAGACGGGAAGACGGTTTATGTGCGTGCTTCGTCCGTCATTGCGTCGGTGGCATTGTATTCCGTGTCCGGGTCGCTTGTTTATGCATCGTCTCCCGGAAGTGCTGAAACCGGAATCGACGTTTCGGCGTGGAAAGGCTCTGTACTGGTTGCCGATGTTACGGATGTACGAGGCAACCGCAAATCAATAAAGATATTAATAGATTGACATCTACTACTTACGACTTCAGTTATGGGTAAGAATAAGCTTAAGAAGTTTGCAGACATGCAGGCATACCGTTGTGTGCTTCAATATCCCTGGGCCAGACTGCAGGCCGAAGGCTTTCCGTATAAAGGCAGATGGGGAGCGGAGTTTTTCGGCAATTCCAATCCTGTAACGCTTGAGCTGGGATGCGGCAAAGGAGAATACACGGTAGAGCTTGCTCGTCGTCATCCGGAGCGCAACTTCATAGGCATAGACATCAAAGGTGCGCGTATGTGGACAGGCGCGAAGCTTGCCGAAACGGAGGGACTGTCCAACGTGGCGTTTCTCCGCACTGACATAGAACTGATTGAAAGCTTCTTTGCATCCGGCGAAGTGGAGGAGATATGGATCACTTTTCCTGACCCCCAGATGCAGAAGCAGCGCAAACGCCTCACTTCAACCCGTTTCCTCTCCCTTTACCGCAACATCGCTTCGGATTCAGCGCGGATAAGGCTCAAGACGGATTCGCCGTTTCTCTATGCCTATACTTCGCGCCTCGTGGAGGCCAACCGTTTCACTTCGGTGGCTGATTTGCCCGACCTCTACGCCTCCGACGGGTTTGAGGATGTGAAGTCGGTGAAGACATTCTATGAACAGCAATGGCTTTCTCGCGGCAAGACTATCAAATATATAGAGTTTGCGCTTCCGCAGGATTCGGAGCTGATTGAGGTTGACGACAGCGACATAGAGCGCGACGATTACCACAGTTTTCCTCGCGGCATAGCACAGTGCATGCCGGAAGCGGCACGAGATGGGAAAGGCTCTGAAAACTGACTGTGAGAATCAGAACAAAAATTCAAACACACTCTAACAACACATTCTTACATTAAGAACAATGACACTTTATCCAGCACTCATTACCGATGCGCTTAAGACCGTCCGCTACCCGGGCAACGGAAAAAGCCTCGTTGAAAATGATATGATTGCCGACGACATACGCATCGACGGGAACAAGGTCTCTTTTTCCATAGTGTTCGACAAATCCACCGATCCTTTCATAAAGTCTGTGGTAAGGGCGGCGGAAACGGCGATTCTGACATATGTGAGTCCTGATGTGGAAATCAAAGGGAACATCGCTGCCGCTTTCAAGAAGGAGGCTCCCAAGAGGCCGGAACAACTTCTGCCTGGCGTGAAGAACATCATCGGTGTCTCTTCAGGAAAAGGGGGAGTAGGCAAATCTACCGTAACCGCAAATCTTGCCGTGGCACTTGCTGCCAAGGGATATAAGGTCGGCGTGCTTGATGCCGATATTTTCGGCCCTTCGATGCCCAAGATGTTCGGCGTGGAAGGCGAACAGCTATATATGGTAAATCAGGACGGCCGAGACTGGATCGAGCCTGTGGAGAAGTTCGGCATAAAGATGCTCTCAATAGGATTTGTGGTGGATGCGGACAAGCCTGTGCTTTGGCGTGGCGGAATGGCATCCAACGCTCTTCGTCAGCTGATTGCTGATGCCTGGTGGGGCGACCTTGACTATTTCCTCATCGATATGCCTCCGGGAACGAGCGACATACATCTGACTCTCGTGCAGACCCTTGCAATAACCGGAGTGGTGGTCGTAACCACGCCGCAGGAAGTGGCTCTTGCCGATGCCAGAAAAGGCATCGCCATGTTCACCGGCGACAAGGTGAACGTGCCCATTCTCGGGCTGGTTGAGAATATGGCTTGGTTCACGCCCGCTCCGCATCCTGGGGAAAAGTATTTCATATTCGGACAAGGTGGCGGCAGCAGGCTTGCCGAGGAGACTGGAGTCGAGCTGTTGGCACAGATACCGCTTGTGGCAGACATATGCGACCGTGCCGATGCAGGCGACCCCATAGCCCATTCCATCGTGGCGGAATCGGCGACAGGCGGCGTGCAGAGCGAGAATCCCGAGGCCGAAGCGTTCTCGGTGCTTGCAGACCGTGTGGTTGCCGCAGTGGACCGCCGCAATTCCACCCGGCCTCCGACTTCAAAAGTCGAGATCCAGCACTGACTTGATGTTTGTGCCGGCTATTGGAAAAAACCTGCGATAAAGATAAATAGGGAAAATGTCAATCCCGCAAAGTCCTGAAAGGGACGATGCGGGATTGCATTTATATGATAATGCTGTAGTAGCCTGATTAGAGCTGCGGGCCGGCGGCTACGAGCTTCTTGCCGGCTTCATTGTTCTCGAACTTCTTGAAGTTGGCGATGAACATCTCGGCGAGCTTGTTGGCTTTCCCTTCCCATTCCTTCGGGTCGGCGTAAGTGTCGCGCGGATCGAGAATCTTGGGGTCTACGCCGGGGAGTTCCGTAGGAATCACGAAGTTGAAGATGGGAAGCGTCTTCGTCGGGGCTTTGTCGATGTCTCCGTTGAGGATGTCGTCGATGATGCCGCGTGTGTCGCGGATAGAGATGCGCTTGCCTGTGCCGTTCCATCCGGTGTTGACGAGATATGCCTTTGCACCGCTCTGTTCCATTCTCTTTACAAGCTCCTCTGCATATTTTGTCGGATGGAGGGAAAGGAACGCCTGTCCGAAGCATGCGGAGAACGTGGGTGTAGGCTCTGTGATGCCGCGTTCGGTGCCTGCGAGCTTGGCAGTGAAGCCAGAGAGGAAGTAGTATTTTGCCTGCTCGTTGTCGAGTATCGACACAGGAGGAAGCACGCCGAATGCGTCAGCTGAAAGGAAAATCACCTTTTCGGCTGCCGGGCCTTTTGAGACGGGCTTGACGATGTTCTTGATGTGGTAGATCGGATAGGAGACACGGGTGTTTTCCGTAACGCTCTTGTCGGCGAAGTCGGGCTTGCCGTCGGCCTCTACAGTAACGTTCTCAAGCAGTGCGTCGCGTGTGATGGCGTTGTAGATGTCGGGTTCGCTCTCCTTGTCGAGGTTAATCACCTTGGCGTAGCATCCGCCCTCGTAGTTGAACACGCCGTCATCGTCCCAGCCGTGCTCGTCGTCGCCGATCAGCAGACGTTTCGGGTCGGTGGAAAGTGTGGTCTTGCCGGTGCCGGAAAGGCCGAAGAAGACTGCAGTGTTCTTGCCTTCCATGTCGGTGTTGGCCGAGCAGTGCATGGAGGCGATGCCACGGAGCGGGTTGAAGTAGTTCATCATGGAGAAGAGTCCCTTCTTCATCTCACCGCCGTACCATGTGTTGATGATCACCTGTTCGCGCTCCTTGATGTTGAATGCAACCACGGTTTCGGAATGGAGTCCGAGTTCCTTGTATTCCTCGCATTTTGCCTTGGATGCGTTGAAGACCACGAAGTCGGGCTTGAAGTCCTCAAGTTCCTCCTTGGAGGGGCGGATGAACATATTGGTCACGAAATGGGCCTGCCATGCCACTTCCATGATGAAGCGCACGTTGAGACGCGTTGCCTTGTTGGCGCCGCAATAGCAGTCAACGACATAAAGAGTCTTGTCGGAAAGCTCCTTTACGGCCTTTTCTTTCAAATGGTTCCATACCTCTGTGGTGATGGGCTTGTTGTCGTTCTTATATTCGTCGGAAGTCCACCATACGGTGTTTTCCGTTACCTCGTCCTTGACAAGATACTTGTCTTTAGGTGAACGTCCGGTGTATTCGCCGGTGAACACGTCCACTGCGCCGAGGTCTGTGAGTATCCCTTTTTCATAGCCTTTCAGCTCGGGGTTTGTCTCGTCCTTGAAAAGCTCTTCGTAAGAAGGATTGTGGATGATTCTCTTGACATCCTTGATGCCGTACTGGGCCAAATCCAATTTTGCCATAATTTAGGGAGAATGTATATTGTTTAATGTTTGTGTTTACCTTGATTTTCCGCACATTGCGTATGTGCGCATTACCTGTATAACAATCAATGCTTGATTTCGTCCACAAAATTAATAAAAAAAAACGAAACAGACGTAAAAATCCCGCCCGGACACCACGGCTCTGTCTAGTCCGGAAAAGTGTTGACCGTCAGATTCAACATTTTTTAGTAAAATGTGTGAAGAAAACAAAAAATTCTGGGACGAATCTCAGATTTCGGCAATCAATGCCTGGCACAGCAGCGGAAAAAGTTTCAGTCAGATTGACGAGGAATACAATTTTGCGGTCGGGACATTGTTTACAATAGTAAAT
>CAJSYI010000064.1 GCA_910573745.1 Muribaculaceae bacterium
CTCTCGGTAATCATGATATCGTATTTATTGTTTGGTTCCTCTAAATTACTAAATATCAGTGATATTACCAAAAGAATCGGCAACTTTTTCAAGCTGCTGATTCTACTTTTTTATACTATTACTTATCCCGAACTCGCGTTATTATTGTACGCAGAAACAAAAGGCCGCCGTCCCTGTAAAAACAGAGACGGCGGTTTTCATATTCACTCATTCCATTTTGAGGTCGTAACTCAAAAACGGCATATAAACCATCTCAAGACAGACAAACGCAAAAAACGCGGCCTCTTTTGAAGGCCGCGTCTCAATTGATTTCTATTTTGGGAATTTACACTGCTTACATTTATCCAAGCCAAGCGAAGAGCTGCGAGGCATCAAGATTGCTCATTTCACTGAGCCAACCGTAAATCGGGCTTACAAGTCCGATAAAGACGATGCCTGCAACGCATATCCACATACCGAACCTCTCACTGCAGGCACTGCGGAATGCAGGCACTACAGGGTCTTCCGGAGCAATCCACATTGCCTTTACAACAAGCAGGTAGTAATAGAGAGAGATGATAGTGTTGATTAACGCTATCAATACCAACATATAAAGAGCCATCGAATTGCTTGCGGTAACGGATGTGAATATCAGAATCTTCGAGAAGAATCCAGCAAAGGGAGGAATACCTGCGAGCGAGAACATAGCCAATGTCATTGCAAAAGCCAGCCAAGGATTGCTCTTGTGGAGACCTTTGTAGTCGTCCATATTGAGCTTGCCGCTCTTGTTCCCAATGGCCTGAATCACTCCAAAAGCACCAAGATTGCTGAATATGTAGACAAGGATGTAGAAAAGCATCGAAGTCATACCGATTGCATTCGCAGCTATCACACCGAGCATTATGTAACCGGCCTGGCTGACGGATGAGAAAGCCATAAACCGTTTCATATTCTTCTGCCGGATAGCGAAAAGGTTGCCGACGGTGATTGTCAATATTATGATACCGTAAAGCATCCATTCCCAAGCCTCAGGATAAACCGCCCCGAAAGCCTGCACAAAAATCACGAAAAACGCAAAAGCGGCAGAACCTTTGGAGATGACTGAAAGATAGCTCGTAACCGAAGTGGGAGCGCCCTGATAGACATCGGCTGTCCAAAGATGGAAAGGCACAAGCGAAAGCTTGAAACCGATTCCGGCAAGCACGAATGCCAAAGCCACGATGAGCATTCCGCTCATTTCGCCATTGGCCACTGCTGCAGCGACATCATTGTAATAAAGCGAACCGCCTGAAAGGCCGTAAACGAAAGAGAGACCCATCATCAGAACCGCAGAGGAGAACACTGCAGTCATAATGTATTTTGCGGCAGCCTCATTGCTCTCATAGTGCTTCTTGTTGAACGCTATCAAAGCTGCAAGAGGAAGCGAAGCGGTCTCAAGACCTATTACGAACAACAGGAAATGGCGGGCCGAAATCATCAGGTACATTCCGAAGAGCGTGGCAAGGAGAAGCTCGTAGAATTCTCCTCTGCGCATTTTCATATCCTCGCTGTCAGTCCATTGAAGCGACTGCACAAGCACTATGAACACACCTATATTGAGGATGCATTTCAAAGCGAAAGATACAGAATTGCATACATACATACCTCCGAAACATTCCTGAGGCAGACAGCCGGTGAAGCAGATAGCCACTGTGCCGAGTCCGAACAAGACCGTGGTAAGCATTCCGTCAGCCTTGCGCGCGCTTTCCGATGCAAATGTATCGAACAGGAAGACGAGTATGAAGATTCCGAGCACTATCAACTCAGGAATCATAGCTGAAAACTGTGAGTAATCCATTTTTCTTTTCCGTAGTTTAAATCAATACATTTATTTAGATAGCGGCCTGAGTCAACGTATTGATGATAGGCACAAAGCTATGCTGTATGGTCTCGTTGATCCAGTTGGGGAAGCAACCTATTCCAGCAATGGCCACAATAAGCGTAACTGTGGAAAAACGCTCAAACCATGTCGCGTCAGTAAGCTGAAGATGGTGTTCATCCTGCACAGGGCCGAGAAGGAGCTTGCCCACCACGCGGAGAATATAGACTGCAGTGATCACGATGGAACATGTACCGGCTATCACAAAGCTGCGATGGAACATATCCGTATGCTCGAACGAGCCGACGAAAATCGTCATCTCCGCAACGAAGCCCGAAAGACCGGGAAGACCAAGCGAAGCGAAACCAGCAATCATATAGCAGACACCGAGATAAGGCATTATCTTCATCAAACCTCCCATCTGGCGAATGTCGCGAGTGTGCGTCCGGCCGTAAATCATACCAATCAGGGCGAAGAAAAGAGCCGTCATAAGACCATGGGAAAGCATCTGAAGTATTGCACCCGTCATTGCGGTCTGTGTCAGCATCAATATCGCGAAAAGCACCATTCCACAGTGGGAAACCGACGAATATGCATTGATATACTTGAGGTCGGTCTGCACGCAAGCCGAGAATGCACCGTAAACAACGCTGATACCGGTCAGTATGATGAATATCCACGCAAGTTCATTTGCCGCCTGAGGAAGAAGATAGATTGCTATGCGGAAACATCCGTAACCACCGAGCTTCATCAGAACGCCGGCATGAAGCATAGAAACTGCCGTAGGAGCGGAAGCATGACCGTCAGGACTCCAAGTGTGGAACGGGAACATAGCACCAAGCACACCGAAACCCACAAAAGTCAAGCAGAAGAGGAGACGCTGCCAACTTGGATCGATATGTCCATTATGGGCTATTTCAAGAATGTTCCATGTAAGCTGGCCTTCAGGTCCGGAATGCCAATAGATTCCAAGCAGACCAAGCATAAGGAACGCCGAACCGCCCATAAGCATCAACGTAAGCTTCATCGCGGAGTATTCTTTCTTGCCCGTACCCCAAACACCGATAAGAAGGTACATAGGAATAAGAGCCACTTCATAGAACATGAACATCGTGAAGATGTCGATTGAGATGAAGAAACCGAACACACCGGTCGAAAGAAGCGCAAACCAAAGGAAGAAATTCTTGGGAAGCGGATTGATTTTCCATGACGCAAACACTCCGGCAAAAACGATTATCGCCGAAAGCATAATCATAAGGACGGAAATTCCGTCTACACCGATCGCAAGCTGAATGTTCAACGGCTCATACCACATCCAGCTCCCCGTGAAGAGCATCTCCGCCGTATCGCCGGCTGCGCGAAGGTCAAGGAACCACACACACAGCCACACGGCAAGGCCAAGCAATGCGGTCGAACACACCGTCATCACGGTGCGGATGGCATTCATACTGCTATTGCGGCAGATGCCCAATCCCGCCATCATGATGATGGGGATTATTACAAACCAGATTAAGATATTTCCAAACATAATCTACGAGTTTTTCTGCAATTAAGAAGTATGAATGTTAGAGGAGACAAATCCATGTTACAAGAGCCAAGAGCACCGCTCCGAAGAAATACCACAGCACGTAAGCCTGAATGCTTCCGCTCTGCATTCCTTTGATTGCGACCGAAGTCCTTTGGGTAACTTTGGCAAATCCGTCCATCGTGGCATCGATGATATGGCGGTCAAACCATGCGATGCTCTTGCAGATTATGTTGAAGATAATCTTGTGAGTGATGAACATATAGATTTCATCCCAATAGAACCTGCGGTTCGCTGCTTTCCAAAGGGTCGGCATTGCATTCTTCATCGCAGCCGGCTTGCTGTTCTTCTTCATATAGAGCCATGCGGCAAGTCCTATTGCGCAAACGGCCACGACGAGGCTTGTTGTAGCCACCACAGGATCAATGTGGATGTGGTAAGGAGCACCGTTCCAAGTTACAAGTTCTCCGAAAGGAATGAAACCTGCCACGCAGCTAACTGTCGCAAGAACGATCAAAGGAAGAGACATCTGCCAAGGAGCGTCGTGCGGCTTGTGTTCTTTGTAGTGCGGATTCTCTTCCCACCAGAAAACCATAAAATACATACGGAACATATAGAATGCAGTAAGACCTGCAACCATAGTCATCCAAGCACCCCAAATCCAGTTGTTCGCAAACATTGCAGCAAGCATCTCGTCTTTCGAGAAGAAGCCAGCGAACGGCCAGATACCGGCAATCGCAAGACAACCTATAAGGAATGTCCAGTGAGTGATGGGCATATACTTGCGCAGACCGCCCATTTCCGTATAATTGTTTGAATGCACCGCGTGAATCAGGGCACCTGCACCGAGGAACAGTAGAGCCTTGAACATAGCGTGCGTAAAGAGATGGAACATAGACGACATATAGCCCATAGCGTCATGAAGCTCCGGACGTGCGACTCCGAGCGCAACCATCATAAATGCAATCTGCGATATGGTGGAGAACGCAAGGATGCGTTTTATGTCTATCTGGCAGCATGCAACCACAGCGGCATAGAACGCGGTTATTGCACCGACACACGTTATGAACGTCAGTGCCGATTCCTCAACAAGATAGAGAGGGAACATTCTCGCCACAAGATAAACGCCTGCCACGACCATCGTAGCAGCATGGATAAGAGCCGACACCGGAGTCGGGCCTTCCATTGCGTCGGGGAGCCAAATGTGAAGCGGCATCATCGCGGACTTACCCATACCACCGACATAAATGAGAACCAAAGCCCAAGTCAGAACTGAGGCACCCATAAACGTGGCTCCACCGGTAGAAGCGAGAGCCGATGCCGGATCGCTCGTCAAAGCGGCGAAATTGAAGGTATTGGTATAGAAAGAGAGAACGAGTATACCGATAAGGAAACCTAGGTCGGCAAAACGCGTAACTATAAATGCCTTCTTCGATGCTGAGACAGCCGAAGGCAACTTATAGAAGAAGCCGATGAGAAGGTAGGAGCTGACACCCACAAGCTCCCAGAAGATATACATCTGGAAAATGTTGGTAGCCACGACAAGCCCGAGCATCGAGAAACTGAAAAGAGACAGGAACGCATAATAACGCTGGAATCCAGGCTCGTGCTCCATATATCCCCAGCTATAAAGATGCACCATAAACGATATTGTCGTAATAACGACAAGCATCATGGCTGAAATCGGATCAAGCAGGAAACCGATGCTCACTACAAGCTTCTCAGTGAATGCAAGCCAAGTAACATCGAAAACCTGAAGCTGTTGGCGTATGCCGTCAACGATGAATGCAGAGTCGCCACTGAAGAAATAAGTGAATGCGACCGTATAGGCAAGCGCCATAGTCGTGCCCATGCCCAGAATGCCAAGCACTCCGGCCATCTTGCGGCTCATCTTCACCCCCCCGATTCCTAAGATAAGGAACATCGAAATGGGAATCGCCAAAATCAAAATCGGAAGTGTAATGTCCATATCTTAGAATTTCATTTTTGAGATTTCGTTGATGTCCGTATTGCCGACTGCACGGTAGACATTGATTATGATAGCTATCGCTATCGCTGTCTCAGCTGCGGCAATCGCTATAGCAAAAAGCGTGAATACCATACCTTCCATCTGACCGGGAAACAGATAACGGTTAAACGCCACGAAGTTCAGATCAGCGGCATTAAGCATCAGCTCAAGCGACACCAGTATCGCAATCAGATTCTTGCGGGTGACAAACCCGTAAACGCCGCACGCGAACATAAGCACGCTCGGCACCAAATACCATAATATACCTAAGTCCATGCTATACATCATCTTTTACGCGCGACTACCACGCCTCCGATTATACATGCCAACAATAATACACTCACGGCCTCAAACGGAAGCAGATAGCGGAACTTATCCGTACCCAAAAGCGTGTGGCCGATTTCCTTCATTGTGATGTCGGGGCCGGCTGCAAGCACTTCCGCAAGCGAACATCCGCTGGCCGCCACCGGCATCGTAAAGAGAGCGAACAACAGGGCTGCACCGCCAAGCACGGATGCGCAAACACCCGCTATCCGACGATGGCTCTCAATCTGACCGCTCGTATCGTCAGGCTTATGCGTGAGCAGAATCGAAAACACGAACAGCACCATAATGCCGCCTGCATACACCGCAATCTGAACCGCCCCAAGGAACTGATAGCCCAACTGGAAGTAGAAGACCGCAGTCGAAATGAGCACGAACAGCAGATAAGTGGCCGCGCGCAAGATTTTTCGAGATGTGACTGCCATGAAGGAAAAAACCACCATGCAAATCGCAACTACGAAATAAAGAATTATATTTCCTACAGAATCCATTGTGATTTGTGATTAGCTACATTAATTTTTGGCAGTCTCCCCTCCCTTGTCAGCATCCGATGGTTTCGGTGCCGGAGCGGGATCTTCCACTTCTGGACGATAGTTGAGCTGCTTGACAAGCGCATCACGCGTGAACGTCGCCTGTTCGAAGTCGTTCGAGAACTCAAGCGCGTCTTGGGGACACGTCGTGACACAAAGCATGCAAAACGTGCAACTGCCAAGATCGTACATATACTTGTCGAGCTTGCGCTTCTTTTTTCCGTCCGGCAAATCAACCATCTTTGTAGTCAATTTGATAGTGCCGTTCGGGCAATTCATCTGGCAGATGCCGCATGCTATACATTTATGACGACCTGCTGCGTCATACTTCAATGTCAGTTCGGCACGGAACCTTTCAGGAATCTCCAACGTCGCACGGTTTTCAGGATATTGTTCCGTAATCTTTGGAGTTACAAGTTCCTTCCCTGTCACTTCCATACCTTGGACAAGGCTTTTGATGCCTTTTCCGACAGATGAAAAATATTCCTTTATACTGCTCATTCCTAATGATGTAAAAGTTGTTTGTCTTAATTAGGCATGATTAAGCTATGCCAAGCTCGGTGTGGTAATATTTATCTTTCCACCTGGCCTCCGAGAATGTCGAGAAGTTCGGTGGTGATGCTTTGCTGACGAAGTTTGTTGTATTCAAGCCGCAACTCGTCAAGAAGCTTCTTGGCATTGTCATTGGCACTTTGCATTGCCATCACTCGAGCGGCCTGCTCCGAAGCCCTGTTCTCGATGGTGATCTCCTGCATTGTCGAAAGCACGAACATCGGCAAGACCTCGTTGAAGATGCGGTTGGGATCCGGCTCAAATATATACAGACGGTTCTCGTCCCTGCCATCGGCCTTTCCTTCTTCGCCACTGATGGCAGACTCCTCGACGGGGAACAACTGCTCTACAGTCAACACTTGACGGCTCATCGACTTGAAGCTCATAAAAACCACCTCAATCAAATCCAGCTCATTATTAAGGAAAGAACTTTGAAGAGACAACGTGAATTTATTCACCTTTTCTCCTTCCATTTTCGAGTCCACCCCTTCGAGACTGACTGATTTGACACCTGCCATATCGAGCTTCTCCGCTGCGTTGCGTATCTTGCGGCCCACCGGGAAAAGTATGATTTCAACTTCAGAACCGTACTTTTCACGGACATCGTTGATTCTGCGGAGAAGATGCTTGAATATGTTCATATTATAAGCTCCGCAGAGACCGTCGTCACTTCCGTAGACGACTATCCCGACTTTCTGCACGTCTCGCGGTTCAATAAGCGGAGACGAATAGCTCGCATCGGCCGACAGAAGATGCCCCATTATCGACCGTATCTGATCCTTGAACGGGAGCAGACGCCGCAACGCCTGCTCGTTCTTATGGACCTTGGCCGACGAAATCATCTTCATCGCTCCGGTTATCTTCTCCGAGGAGGAAACCGACCCGATTCTGGTTTTTAATTCTCTGAGTGTCGACATTTAGTTTTAGTTATTCTGTTATCCTCATGGGAATCGCTTTCTGCTCTTCTTTCAGAGCCTTCAGGCGGTATACTTGCCAGAAATCTCTTTAGCGCATTGCGTAATCAAATCAGTTACCTTGTCGGTCAGCCTGCCTGCTGAAATCTCGTCAAGCACTTCCTTCTGATACTTGCCTTTAATCAATTGAATGAACAACTCCTCGAATTCATCCACCTTGTCAACAGGCACGCTCTCAAGAAGACCGTTCACACCGCAATATATCACGGCCACTTGCTCTGCCACCGCCCAAGGCGTATACTGAGGCTGAATAAGGAGCTGCTGGTTTTTGCGGCCACGGTCAATGACCTTTGCGGTAACGGGGTCGATGTCTCCGCCGAACTTTGTGAACGATTCAAGCTCACGGAACTGCGCCTGAGCAATCTTCAATGTGCCGGCAACCTTTTTCATAGGCTTGATCTGAGCGTTGCCGCCTACGCGAGACACGGATATGCCCACATTGACCGCCGGACGAATGCCTTGGTTGAAAAGGGCCGTCTCGAGGAATATCTGACCGTCCGTGATTGAAATCACGTTGGTAGGGATATAAGCAGATACGTCGCCAGCCTGGGTCTCGATAATCGGGAGCGCTGTCAGCGAACCTCCGCCTTTTACCATAGGCTTCAAAGCCTCGGGAAGGTCATTCATCGTGGATGCCACCTCCTGATTGTCGATAATCTTGGCTGCACGTTCGAGAAGACGTGAATGCAGATAGAAGATATCACCAGGATATGCCTCACGACCTGAAGGACGCTTCAATATAAGCGAAATCTCACGATACGCAACGGCCTGCTTAGAAAGATCATCATATACAATGAGAGCATCGCGGCCAGTATCGCGGAAATACTCACCAATCGCTACTCCGGCAAACGGAGCGTAATAACGCATTGACGCGGAGTCAGCTGCGGTTGCAGCCACGACCACAGTATAATCCAACGCGCCGAACTTCTTCAAGGTCTGCACAGTCGCAGCCACCGAAGAAGCCTTTTGGCCAATAGCCACGTATATGCAATATACAGGCTTGCCGTCGAGGTAATTCTGACGCTGGTTTATGATTGTGTCTATGGCGATTGCAGTCTTACCGATCTGACGGTCGCCGATAATCAGCTCACGCTGGCCACGACCGATGGGAATCATCGAGTCGATGGCTTTGATGCCGGTCTGGAGCGGCTGGTTCACAGGCTGACGGAAAATCACACCAGGAGCCTTACGCTCAAGAGGGAGACGGATAAGGTCTCCGTCTATGGGGCCGTTGCCGTCAATAGGTTCACCAAGGATGTTGATAACACGTCCAAGCAATCCTTCCCCGACAGGGATAGACGCGATTTCACCCGTGCGACGCACCGACATGTTTTCAGACACTTCATTTACGTTGTTGAGAAGCACAACACCCACATTGCTCTCCTCAAGATTGAGCGCGACGCCCTTGACGCCGTTTTCAAACTCCACCAACTCGTTGGCTCGCACATTCTCAAGTCCGTAGACGTGTGCCACACCGTCACCCACTTCGAGGACGGTTCCCACCTCTTCAAACTTTACCTGCGAGTTGATGTCCTCGAGTTGCTGTTTTAATATATCAGATATTTCGCTTGGGTTAAGCATCTTTAATTGCTACTTAATAGTTTTTGACGTAATTGTTCCAGTTCATTGCTGATCGAGGCATCCATCCTCGTAGAATTTACGTCCACGATAAACCCGCCGATCAAATCCGGGTTGATTCTGGATGAAAATTCCAACGTATAGCCTTTGAAGGCATCCGAGACCACACCCTTGATTTTCGCCATTTCTTCCTCTGGAAGCTCAGCCGCAGTGGTTATGACCACCTGGGCAATATGTTTTACATCACGGTAAATACGGCGGTAGTCAAGAGCCATACAATAAGCATACGCCTCTCGGTTGTGGTCGAGGACAAGCTTCACGAATCTCCGATAGTCATCTTCCACCTTGTCCCCGGCAGCGGAAACGAGAAGCTTCTCTTTTCGTTCCCTGTCAACAAAAGGATTTGTCATCACTCTCTGAAGAGCCGGGGCAGACTCGAAAGAATCGGCAACCTGCTTCATCTCTTCATACACAGCTGTCGCATTGTTCCGTTCGAGCGCGAATTTATAGAGCGCACGAGCATATCTTTGGGGAATGAGACCGTCGTTCATCGATTAGTTCTTCTCTATTTCGTCCAACAATTTATTTACAAGTTCGCTCTGTGCCTTGTCCGACTGCATCTGGCGACGCACCATCTTCTCAGCAATATCGATCGAAAACTTGCTTACTTCATTTCTGAATTGCAGCTCTGCTTCCTTGCGTGACTGTTCAATCGACAATTTAGCGGCATCCATCACTTTCTTTGCCTCTTCGGAAGCCTCTCTGCGGGCATCCTCGATGATCTGTGACTTCATTTTAGCCGCATCACGCAACATTTCGGCTTGCTGCCTCTGGGCTTCTGCGACAAATTTTTGAGCCTCGGAGCGAGCGTTGTCAAGCTGCTCCTTGGCTTCACGTGCGTATTCCACGCCCTTGTCGATAGTGTCGGCCCGCTCGTCCATATTTTTAATGATTGCCGGCCATCCCCATTTCGCCAATGCGAGAAAAAGGATGAGGAATGCCACAAACATCCAAAATACCAAACCAAAATCAGGCGTGAATAATTCCATTCTATATAGATTTATCCGGAAACCGAACGATTAGAGGAACAATGCCAATGCTGCTACAATCACGGCGAAAAGAGCCACACCTTCGACGAGCGCCGCGATTACGATCATGCTGGAACGTATATCGCCGGCCGCCTCTGGCTGACGGGCAATTGCCTCCATTGCAGAGGAACCGATTCTGCCGATACCGATACCTGCTGCGATTGCTGCGATACCTGCGCCAAGAGCTGCGCCAAGAGCCACCACCGGGGCTACTGCTGCTAAAATCATTGATAACATAGTTCTGAAGTTTTTTTAGTTGTTTATTTTTGTTTTTTTATTTCTTAAATCAAGCTTCCACTGCATCAGGCACCAAAGCCTCCACATTGTCCTTATGCTCATGCTCCTCTTCCTGAGCCATAGATATGAACATCGTGGAGAGCATAGTGAACACATACGCCTGTATGAAGCTCACCAGCACATCGAGAGCAAGCATAAACATCGTAAATGCAATCGAAACCACCAAGGATCCCCCTGTTGCTGCAGCACCGAACGCCGCAAAAATGAATATCAGCAACACAAGAGTTATGACTATCATATGCCCACCCATCATATTCGCAAAAAGACGTACACAGAGAGCCGCAGGCTTGGTGAAGATACCGAAAATCTCAATCACCTGCATGATAGGGAGAGGAAATTTAAGGAAAAGAGGCACATCCGGCCAAAAAATCTCTTTCCAATAATGCTTCTTGCCAAGCACATTCGTCACTATGAACGTCAGCAATGCCAATACCATAGTGATTGCGATATTGCCGGTCAGATTGGCACCGCCAGGGAAAATCACAATCAATCCTACGAGGTTCATCACCAGAATAAAGAAGAAGCATGTCAGAAGATAGGGGGCGAACTTACGTCCGTTCTTTTCGCCAAGCGTATTTTTTATCACGCCGGTATAAACGAAATCGATAAGCATTGTGGCGTCCTGAAAAATATTGACGGGTCAGAGGGTTTGAGATTATGAATGAATGTTAAACAGTCCGAAGACTGTGGAGACATGCAGGTATGAGCCTGAGATCCCCGAGGTTGGGGTAAAATCCTCCGGGGCTCG
>CAJSYI010000065.1 GCA_910573745.1 Muribaculaceae bacterium
GTTACCAACGCTTTTTGATTGAGGGGGGCTTGTAAAATGAAAGAAATGACTCGAACGCCATAAAATCAGCGTTCGAGCCATGCCTTTTTGCCATCTTCAAGTTTTATCGGACAGCAATATTTTCATAATAACTGTACGCACGAACATAATCCGAGAATGCAGGATGAATGTTGCCCAGCATGATGTAGGCGTTGATGGCATCATCCGGGTCGGGATGCGTTCCTGTCCTTTCAGACAGCACAAGATACTTATGCAGGGTGGCCAACGCTCCGTTATAATCCCCGTCGAGGTATTGCTCTTTCCCCTCAGCTACATATTCATGAAGCCGCCGGGCATCCGAATCCTCGGTCCCGGCGGAACATGCGGCCAATATGGCCATAAAGGCCATAAACAACGACATACAGAATGTCTTCATCCGACTGTAAGGATGCATCCCTATAACCTGATGTCTTAGTTTTCAGTCCTCGTCAAGATAGTCGAAGTTGAGAGCGGCGACTTTAAGGTTGTGGTTACGGAGGAAAGCCACTATGGAATCGCGTTCTGTGCCTGGCTTCACGTCGGCTTCAATGCGTTTTAGGGCATTGAACGGCGACGTGTTGCACTGATAAATATGACGGTAGCATTTCGCTATGTCGTCGATGGTGTCTTCATCCATTGACTGCTTGCGGAGAATGAACGCGTTGACTCCGTAATATGAGATGGGATTGTGAGCCATGATCACGTAAGGCGGCACATGGCTGTTGACACGGCAGCCGCCTTTTATCAATACCCATTCGCCCACATCGCAACGTTCATGCACCAATGCGTTGGAGGAAAGGATGGTGCAGTTCCCTATCTTGCAGTCTCCGGCAATCTTTACAGCATTGCCTATCACGCAGTTGTCGCCAATCTCGGAGTCATGGCCAATATGAGTCTGAGCCATTACAAAACTGTGGCTTCCTATGCGTGTGGCTGATTCGGGCCGGATGCCGCGATTAATAATCACATGCTCACGGATTCGGTTGTCGTCTCCGATGATTACTTCGGTCTTTTCGCCTTTCCAACGGAAATCCTGAGGTTCGGCGGCAATTATTGCACCTTCGTAGATGATGTTTCCTTTGCCTATGCGCGCGCCTGAAAGCACACTTGCGTGAGGGCGTATGTGGCATCCGTCGCCTATGACCGTGTTGGCATCGACGAAAGCGAACGCGTCTATTGTTACGTCATTGCCGATTTTGGCATCCGGATTGACGAAAGCTAACGGGCTTATATGGGACATAATGTTCAGTTCTTTGGTTTTTAGTTGTTTTTCTGTGTGATTCCCGACAATTTTCTGTCTGTGAGAGATACGAAAGCATCTCCATTGTCTCATCGTCCTCCGCCTACGGCCTGATAGAGGCTTACAAGTGCGGTTGCACGGGCATGCCAGCAAGCAAGACTCGAAAGCTGCGCCTGCAGGAGACCGGAGCGGGCCGTCAGAACTTCAAGGTATGTTGTGCCGGGATTGCCGAGTGTGAGAAGTTCCTGCGTGTATTCCACCGACTTCTCAAGTTGGTCTATCTGCTGAAGTATGTACTCGCGTTTCTGTCCGTTCTTGTCAAGTTCCACAAGCGCGTCGCTCACTTCAGCGGAGGCGTTGAGAACGGCATACTCAAAATTGTTTAATGCCTGCTGTTGCTGTGCCTTCGCAGCCTGGAGAGTGGCTATGTTCTGACCTCTGGAGAAAAGGGGAGCCGTAAGCTGACCGGCAAGCTGGATGAACCATTTGCCCGGATTGGCTATGAAACTGCCCAAAAGGTTGGTGAAGCCGCCGTTTGAAGAAATGTTTATGCTTGGATAGAAATTGGCTCGCGCACTGTTTGTGGCGTAATAAGCCACAGCCAACGAACGCTCAGCGGCCTTGACATCGGGGCGGGCGGCAAGGTAGGTCATCGGCACGCCCTGTGTGAGTGCCGAGGGAAGGTCGAAGCTGAGGTTTGATGTTACTTCCCAAGTCTGAGGATACGTATTCAGCAAAAGCGAGAGCGTGTTCTGTGTGATGTGTATCTGACGTTCGAGGTCTGGAATCGTTGACATCACACTGTAATAGTTGGCTCTGCTCTGCACGACTGCTGCTTCGTTGACCCGTGCAGCCTGTTTCATCAGTTCCATCGATTCAACCTGCTCTTTCCATATCTCGGAAGTGCGACGCGTGAGGTCAAGCTGCTGGTTGAGTAGAACAAGAGTATAATAGACGTTGGCCACTCCGCAGACTATCTGCGACTGAGCGGCCTGCCTGTAAGCTTCCATCTGGTCTACAGCCACCTGTGCGCCACGCTTGCGGTTGAGGATTTTGCCGAAAGCGTCGATTTCCCAGTTGAGGGCAAGCGGAATCTGGTATGTCCAGCTCATCCGGCTGCCGTCGTAGCTTGCGCCCGCACCGTTGGGATTAAGCGCGGCTGAAGGAAAATAGCTAAGTTTAGCCCCCTTGAGCTGGGCACGGGCTATGTCTACATTGAGACGTGCATTCTCAAGATCCTTGTTGTTGTCGAGCGCAAGGCGGATGAGGTTCTGGAGCTGCGGGTCGGTAAAGACCTGTTCCCATCCGAGATACGGAAGCGATGCGCTGTCGGCAGCTGCTTCGGAAGCCTTCGCATAGTCGGCCACGATTGCGCTGTCGGCTGTCGGCATCTCATATTTTTTATAGATGTTGCATCCCGTGAGCATCAATCCCACGCCTGCTGCTATTGTATATTTTACGAAACGGTTCATTTTATTCTTTTTTCGTTATCTGAGGTTTCTGTTTTTGGTTTTCCCGGATGCTCTAAACAGCGCATCCGGGAAACATATATTCCTAATAACCAAAAACTAATCGTGTGCCGGACTGTACTGCTCAATTTCTGAAGTCAGGCCGGAGTTGTCCTTGTCCTCCCACTTTATGGGTGAAATCTTCTCTTGGAGCTTCTGGAACGCCACGAAAAGCGCAGGCACCACAAGCACTTGCAGAATCATGCCGATGAGCATACCTCCTATTGCACCGCCACCGAGAGCATGGTTGCCGTTGGCTCCGGCTCCGTGGGCGAACATCATTGGCAGAAGGCCTATAATCATGGCCAGCGACGTCATAAGAATCGGGCGCAGACGGGCTACGGCTCCTTGTATCGCGGCCTGAACGATGCTCATACCCGTGCGTCGGCGTTCAAGCGCGAATTCCACAATAAGGATGGCGTTCTTGGCAAGAAGGCCTATGAGCATGATGAGTGCGATTTGGAGATATATGTTGTTGTCAATGCCCATAAAGCGGGCGAATATGAACGTTCCCATAAGACCGAACGGCACAGAGAGTATGACGGCCCACGGAAGCATATAGCTCTCGTACTGGGCACTCAGAAGCAGATATACGAACAGGAGCACAATGCCGAATACGTATGCGGTGGAGCCGCTTCCAGTGGAGGCTTCTTCTCTTGTCAGGCCTGAATACTCATAGCCGAAGCCCACCGGAAGGGTCTGGGCTGCCACTTCTTCTATGGCCTTGATGGCATCACCCGAGGAGACACCCGGAGCCGGCGAACCGGTAACCGATATGCTGGTGAACATATTGAAACGGTTTATCACGTCTGGCCCATAAACACGTTTGAGGCTCACGAAGTTGTCGATGGGAGCCATAGTCGCCCCGTTGCGCACCTTGATTCGCTTAAGCGTCTCTGGGGATACGCGCGCTTCAGGATCTGCCTGCATCATCACGCGGTAAAGCTTGCCATAGCTGTTGAAGTTTGACACATACATACCGCCATAATATCCCTGCAAAGCCGTCAGTATGGCATTCTGAGTCAGTCCTGCCTGCTTCACTTTGGCCACATCGATCTCCACAAGATACTGCGGGAATGTCGGGTTGAAAGTGGAGTAGGCCATGGCAATCTCCTGACGGGCGTTGAGCGCGCCTATGAATTGCTGATATACTTGGAAGAAGTTGTCGAGACTGCCGCCGGTCTTGTCCTGAAGCTTGATTTCAAAACCGTTGGTAACCGAATATCCGCTTACCATAGGCGGTTTGAAGAACATTATGCGGGCGTCTTTGATTGCCGAACACTTCTGATAAAGCATGCCCAAAACCGCATCCGCAGTCTGATTGTCTCCTTTGCGTTCGTTCCAGTGGCGGAGTTTGATGATGAATGAACCGTATGTGTTGCCCTGTCCGCCTACGAACGAATAGCCGGTGATGGCGGTGCGGAACTCGATTTCCGGGATAGTGGCGGCGATGCTGTCCACCTGATCCATTATCCGCTTGGTCTTTTCCTGTGCCGTAGCCGGAGGCATATCGACCACGCCCATGATTGTGCCTGTGTCTTCTTCAGGCACAAGTGAGGTCGCGGTGGAGGACATCAGCCATACCAGGACTCCTATGCTCGCTGCAACGAAACCGAAGCTTATGAGCTTGTGGCTCACGAAGAAGTCTGTCCACTTCTTATATCCGCCAAGAAGCTTGTCAAACCCTCTGTTGAAACTGTCGAGGAATCGTCGGGAGAACATTCCTATCACGGCGAGTATGGCCACAACAACAGCCATAACGCTCAGGGCTACATTCTCAAACGAGTACCAGCCGAGAACGAGGAACACGACTGCTGCTATGATCAACAGCGTTGTTATGAGCGGAGGGAATGCCGGCATGAGACGTTTTTTGTATGTCTCTTTCATGACTTCTCCGGCAGCGGAATAAGCGTCGCCAAGACGCTCTTTGAGCGTAGCGTCGGTATTGTGTGGCTTAAGGAATATGGCACACAGAGCCGGAGACAGGGTCAATGCATTGATTGCAGACAGACCGATCGCCATAGCCATAGTGAGGCCGAACTGGCGGTAGAAGACACCTGATGTTCCGCCCATGAACGACACGGGAATGAACACAAGCATCATGACGAGCGTGATCGACACGATGGCACCCGAAATCTCGTTCATGGCGTCAATAGAGGCCCGGCGTGCAGACTGGTATCCTTGGTCAAGCTTGGCATGGACCGCTTCAACCACCACTATCGCGTCATCGACCACGATGGCGATGGCAAGCACAAGAGCCGAGAGAGTGAGCAGGTTGATTGAGAACCCGAATATGTTGAGCAGGAAGAATGTTCCTATGAGGGCAACAGGTATTGCAATCATCGGGATGATTGTAGACCTGAAGTCCTGAAGGAAGATGAACACCACCAAGAACACAAGCACAAAGGCCTCGATGAGCGTCTTTATCACCTCTTCTATCGATGCATAAAGGAAGTCGTTGACGTTCATAGACGTGGTAAGCTTTATTCCTTTCGGAGCCTCTTTCTGGAAACGGTCCACTTCCTTCAGAATGTCGTTGACCACCTGTGTGGCGTTGGAGCCGGCGGCCTGGAACACGATTGCTGAGCAACCTATGTGGCCGTTGGTGGTGGAATGGAAGCCGTAAGACACGCGTCCAAGCTCTACATCAGCCACGTCCTTGAGCCTAAGCACTTCACCTTCAGGTGTTGCACGGATGATTATGTCCTCAAACTCCTTTTCATTGGCAAGGCGGCCTTTATAGCGCATCACGTACTGAAAACTCTGGTTGCCGTTCTCGCCGAACTGACCGGGCGCGGCCTCAATGTTCTGTTCGGCAAGTGCTGCGGAAACGTCGGTCGGCATCAGCCCATACTGTGCCATCACGTCAGGCTTAAGCCATATTCGCATACTGTAGTCAGCACCCATCACCATGGCATCTCCGACACCCGTTACTCGTTTCAGCACAGGGACAACGTTGATAGCCATATAGTTCTCTATGAATTCCTCGGAATAATCGTCGTTTTCAGAATAGATGTTGAGCACCACAAGCATCGATGACTGACGCTTCTGAGTGATGACGCCGACCTGGTTCACCTCGGCAGGCAGGAAGCTTGCGGCTTTAGCCACACGGTTCTGAACATCTACCGCAGCCATATTCGGGTCGGTTCCTTGTTTGAAATATACCGTAACTTCAGCGGAACCGTTGTTGGCGGCTGAAGACATCATGTATTCCATATTCTCAGCACCGTTGATTTGCTCTTCAAGCGGTGCAATCACGGAGTTGAGTACACTTTGGGCGTTGGCACCGGTGTATTGGGTCGAGACTCGTATTGTCGGAGGCGCAATGTCCGGATATTGCTCAATGGGGAGCGACATAAGTCCGAGCAGACCGAAAATCACGATAAAGATCGAGATTACGGTAGAAAGCACCGGACGTTTTATGAAATTTGAAAGATTCATATTCTTGATTGGTTATATCTGATACCTAAAGTCTGAAAACCTACTTCTTAGGCTTTATCTGCATGCCGTCTTTCACGGAAATGCCGACGCCTTCAACCACCACTTGGTCGCCCGGCTTAAGTCCGCCGGTTACTATATAGTTCTGGCCGTCGTTCTGGTCTGATATCTGGATAGGAGTGGAGTGAACCTTGCTTGAATCGCCCACTACGTAGCAGAACTTCATATCCTGAATCTCGAATGTCGCCTTTTGCGGTATCAGCATCGCATTACGTTGAAGTGTCGGAATCATCACGTTGGCCGTATTGCCGCTGCGAAGTGTGCCGCCAGGATTTGGGAAAAGAGCCTTTGCTGTCGCGCTTCCAGTGGTGGGGTCGAGCACTCCGGAGACCGATATTATCTTTCCTTCGCGTCCGTACCGTTCGCCGTTTGCAAGCATGAGTGTAACCGGAGGCAGTTGGGCAAGAGCCTCTTTCATAGACTTCTTCCCGTTGTCTGTCAGGGCATATATCTCCTTTTCATTGAGGGAGAAATAGGCCTGCACATCGCCGTTGTTGGAAAGGACGGTCAATAGTGTCTGGGGCGACACAAGCGCACCTTCCTTGAAATCGATGGTACCCACTACGCCTGATGTAGGCGCAGTGACCACAGAATAGGAAAGGTTTTTGCGGGCCGATACGAGTTGGGCGTTGGCTTGGTTGAGTTGCGCCTTGGCTGCATTTAATGCATCTACCGAAGTCTGATATGCCGGCGCGCTTATTATGTTCTTGTCGAGCAGTATTTTGTTGTTGTTGGCGTTGGTCTGTGCAGTATTCACGTTTGCCTGAGCCACAGCAACTGCAGCCTGGGCGGCATCTACATTGGCCTTTAACTGAACCTGGTCAATGGTGAAAAGCACCTGTCCGGCACTCACACGCTGGCCTTCCTGTACGTTTACCTTCGTAAGAAAGCCTGTAATCTGGGGACGTATCTCTACGTCGTTCTCGCCATGAAGAGTTGCGGGGTAGCCTGATTCAAGGCTTGCGTCCTCTTCGCCTACTGTGATTACCGAGAGTTCCGGTATCTGCTGCTGTTGTGCGTTTCCTTCTTGCTTTTTTCCGCATGCAGACAGAATGGTGCCTCCTGCGACCAATCCTATTGCGAGATAAATACTTGGTTGAATCTTCATAAATCCGTGTATATTATTTATTTATTGACAAAATTACTCCAATTCGGCGATAAAGAAAAATGCCGACCCCATTATCGGAGTTTCAGAACAATCTTACCGAATAATGGAAACTGATTTTGTGATTTCAGTTTTATTAAAAAGCATAATACCCACACTCTATATTCTCAAGCCGAAAACCGCTATGTCAGGGTATTAGGTCAATCAGACTCGAAATCACTTGTTGAACGGAGGGGGCGTGCCGTCGTCGTCAGAATCCGCATCAGGTGCTTCATTCCCGGAAGAGGGAAGAGCCGGGTGCCCTGCTTTGAATTCGTCGCCGATTTTAGACTCCTCTTTTTTGTTAAGCTCCATAATTTCGTCCGTGCGAGACTTCCACTGGCGCTGGCCGAGTATTTTCTGGACATCATCATGGAAAATAACCTCATTCTTCACGAGCATGTCTCGTATCTCATTATGCTGAACACTGTACTTGCGCAAAATGTCTTTGGCACGTTCATACTGCTCATTGATTATGCGTGTTACTTCTTTGTCTATCAGTTCAGCGGTTTCTTCCGAATAGGGTTTAGTGAATCCGTATTCTTGTCCGGTGGAGTCATTGAAGTTGATATTAGGCAGCTTAGTGCTCATACCGTACACCATGACAAGCGAACGCGCTATTTTTGTGCACTTTTCCAAATCGTCGCTGGCTCCGGTACCGACTTGTCCGGTAAAAATTTCTTCAGCCGCGCGACCGCTCAAAAGGCCGCACATAGTGTCGAGGAGTGCTTGCGTAGGAATTATCTGGCGGGCCTCCGGGGCATACCAGGCCGCACCGAGAGCTCGTCCACGCGGCACTATGGTAACCTTTACGAGAGGGTTGCCGTATTGAAGCATCCATGTAACTGTGGCATGCCCGGCCTCATGAGTCGCGATTGAGAACTTTTCCTCGTCTGTAATTATACGCGAACGCTTTTCGAGACCTCCTACTATACGGTCAATGGCCGACATAAAGTCGCTCCATTCAACCTCCGGCTTGTTGCCTCGTGCGGCTATCAGAGCTGCCTCGTTGCAGACATTGGCTATATCAGCACCGGAAAATCCCTGAGTCTGACGCGCAAGCTGTTCCACATCAAGACTGCTGCTCACCTTAATATTACGCAGATGGACATTGAATATCTCCATCCGATCCGTAAGTTCAGGCAGGTCAACATATATCTGACGGTCGAAACGGCCGGGACGAAGAAGTGCCTTGTCAAGCATATCTGCACGGTTGGTGGCGGCAAGGATTATCACACCATTGTTGGTTCCGAAACCATCCATTGCCGTAAGCATCTGGTTAAGTGTGTTCTCTCGTTCGTCGTTGCCTCCCATATTAGGGTTCTTGCCTCGGGCACGGCCTACTGCATCGATTTCATCTATGAACACTATACAGGGAGCTTTCTCCTGGGCTTGTTTGAACAAGTCGCGCACACGGGCTGCGCCTACACCGACAAACATCTCGACGAAATCAGAACCAGAAGTGGAAAGGAACGGCACATTTGCCTCTCCGGCCACAGCCTTGGCCAGAAGCGTTTTACCCGTTCCAGGAGGTCCGACAAGAAGCGCACCTTTGGGTATCTTCGCGCCCAGCTCCGTGTATCTCTGAGGATTCTTCAGGAACTCTACAATCTCCTCAATCTCCACTTTGGCCTCGGCCAAACCGGCAACATCCTTGAATGTAACATGCGTGCCTTTGTCTTTATCGAACACAGTTGCTCGCGATTTGCCTACATTGAATATGCCTCCGCCTCCACCGGCTGCCCCTCCCATACGCTTGGATATGAAATACATACCCAAGAATATGAGCAATATAGGGCCGAACGCCCAGAATATTCGCATAAGGTCTCCGCCACGCTCATAGCTGACTTTGATAGGAGGTTTCTTTTCCGAGGCCAGAGCAGCGTTCCAGCTGTCTATCTTCTCTTGGATTTTGTCGGGTGAAGGAATCGTGGTCTCGAGTTTCCTTTGTCCCTCGAAACCAGGTTGCATGTCAAACTTTCTCCTCTTTGCCCCAGCATCAGTCAGATAGCCGGCAGCCTCTGCATTTGAGGCTATCACGACAATCCTTTCTATGTCGCCGGCCAAAGCCGCTTTTTCAAACTCTGTCCAGTCTACCTTTCGGGTCTGGTCGTTGTTCTGGAAAAAGTACAGGCCCACGAGAGCAAGTCCGATCATAGCGTACATCCAGTACATATTGAGCAACGGACGCTTTGAAGGCTTTCTGTTGTTGGGGGTCTTATTTGGTAAAAGCATCTGAATCTAAAGTATTATGGGGTAAATATGATTGAAGATGAGATAATGTCAATCCATATCTGGAATTTCCGTCAGACACGCATCGGCCCAAAGTTCCTCCAGATTGTAATGTTCCCTGAACTCCGGCACAAAGGCGTGCAGCATCAGTTCTCCGTAATCGACCACTATCCATTGGCTGTTGCGGTATCCGTCATAGTTGTAAGGCTTGCGGCCAGTCGCCTTAAGCACCTTCTCCCTCACGCTGTCGGCGATTGCCGATACCTGCGAGGGGGAACGGCCTTCACATATGACAAACTTTCCTGTGGAGGCCATTTCAATGCCGGAAAGGTCTATGACTGAAATCCCAGACCCTTTCTTATCCTGTATTCCCTCAATAACAAAGGGGGTTATGTCTTGATTGCTCTGCATCTGCACTTATAAACTCTGTATTAAACTATGTGGAGCGGCATAACCGTCCTGAATTATAACAATCCTGAGCAGAAATATTCCACGTCAGAGCGCGAAATTAGCAAAAAAACACGACATAACAAAACTCCGCCCCGTACCGACGTTAATGCTCAGACATAGACTACGACTGTTTAAATCTGCCTAAACAACAGTGCATAATCAGGAAAATTAACTGAAGAATCCAAATAGAAACGCACGATTTTGCCAACAAACCGCTGAATAAAAGCAATCCTCTCTCCTCGAAGGGGGCTGCCCGAGCGGCGGGGGCGGTCGAGTCCGCCCCCAAGAGCGAACTGCGACAGAAGGATATTCAAAAGGG
>CAJSYI010000066.1 GCA_910573745.1 Muribaculaceae bacterium
CTGGGACGAATCTCAGATTTCGGCAATCAATGCCTGGCACAGCAGCGGAAAAAGTTTCAGTCAGATTGACGAGGAATACAATTTTGCGGTCGGGACATTGTTTACAATAGTAAATGCAATCCCGGACTATCGCGGCACACGGTCAAGCATCAGCAAATGGCTGCGCCGCATGACGGGAGCATTAATTCCCGGCTCCGGATGCCGGACAACAAAGGCCATATCGTCCCTGGCAACTCCGGCACAAACGACAAAAAAGAAAGGAATGACAAAGAAAACCTCTCCCACTACCAGGCTCACGGATACCGAGCAGACCATACTGGATCTAACACGCAAGTTAAACGCCGCCACCAGAAAGATAGAGAAACTGGAGGCTGACAGGAAAAAGGCAGAGCTGCGTGAAGAGTTCCAGAGTGGTGTCATCGCCGAATACAAGAAGCTTGTAAAGCCTGCGCAGTCAAAAAAATCAACTACCAAGTAGCCATGCGCTTGCGCATGTCCCGTGACCTGAGTGTCAGCGAGGCATGCGGGTTGCTTGGGGTGACTAAACAAGCGTGGTATGCCTTTTTCAAAAGGTCGTTCAAGGATGCCATTGACGAAGACCGCATCCTGGAATGCGTTCGCTCGATACGAGAGGATCTTCCGGCACTCGGAGTCAGAAAGATGAAGGACAGGTTACGTAAGGAGTTCTGTCTCGACATAGGCCGTGACCGCCTGTTCGATATCATGAACAGGCATAATCTTCTGATACGTCCCCGAGTCCGCAGGACAAGGACAACCTTCTCCGATCACGGAATGAAGGTCTATCCGGATCTACGGAAAGACTTCGCGCCTGATGACATAAACCAGTTGTGGGTAAGCGACATAACATATATATGGCTTCCTGATCAGAATACATTTTACTATCTGTTTCTGATTACGGATGCCTATTCGAAGAAAATAGTGGGATGGGAGATTGCCNGAATCTCAGATTTCGGCAATCAATGCCTGGCACAGCAGCGGAAAAAGTTTCAGTCAGATTGACGAGGAATACAATTTTGCGGTCGGGACATTGTTTACAATAGTAAATGCAATCCCGGACTATCGCGGCACACGGTCAAGCATCAGCAAATGGCTGCGCCGCATGACGGGAGCATTAATTCCCGGCTCCGGATGCCGGACAACAAAGGCCATATCGTCCCTGGCAACTCCGGCACAAACGACAAAAAAGAAAGGAATGACAAAGAAAACCTCTCCCACTACCAGGCTCACGGATACCGAGCAGACCATACTGGATCTAACACGCAAGTTAAACGCCGCCACCAGAAAGATAGAGAAACTGGAGGCTGACAGGAAAAAGGCAGAGCTGCGTGAAGAGTTCCAGAGTGGTGTCATCGCCGAATACAAGAAGCTTGTAAAGCCTGCGCAGTCAAAAAAATCAACTACCAAGTAGCCATGCGCTTGCGCATGTCCCGTGACCTGAGTGTCAGCGAGGCATGCGGGTTGCTTGGGGTGACTAAACAAGCGTGGTATGCCTTTTTCAAAAGGTCGTTCAAGGATGCCATTGACGAAGACCGCATCCTGGAATGCGTTCGCTCGATACGAGAGGATCTTCCGGCACTCGGAGTCAGAAAGATGAAGGACAGGTTACGTAAGGAGTTCTGTCTCGACATAGGCCGTGACCGCCTGTTCGATATCATGAACAGGCATAATCTTCTGATACGTCCCCGAGTCCGCAGGACAAGGACAACCTTCTCCGATCACGGAATGAAGGTCTATCCGGATCTACGGAAAGACTTCGCGCCTGATGACATAAACCAGTTGTGGGTAAGCGACATAACATATATATGGCTTCCTGATCAGAATACATTTTACTATCTGTTTCTGATTACGGATGCCTATTCGAAGAAAATAGTGGGATGGGAGATTGCCGATAACATGCGGCATGAGAACGCCATGACGGCATTGAAGATGGCTTTCAGGCAATGCAGGAGAGGTCAGCATCCCATACACCACTCGGACAAGGGACTTCAGTATTGTGCCAAACCCTACGTGGAAATGCTTCGTAGACGCCACGCCCGAATCAGCATGACGGAAGGGCACGACCCACGTAACAACGGAATTGCCGAAAGGGTAAACGGCATACTTAAAGAGGAGTTTCTGAAGCATATGGACGTAAGGAAGGACAACATACGGCAGGTGCTGGAGGATGTAATCAACACTTACCATACCCGCCGACCGCACCTCAGTCTCGGCATGCTGACTCCCGATGAAGTGCATCGCGGAGCGGTACCCGGACGTAAGCTCTGGAAAAAATATTACCTGAAATCTGCATGAGTCAAGATTTTTCAGTACTTTTGCATACCCCAACCGACGGGACTGACGGTGATTGCACTGCAAGTCTCAAAAATCCCCGGGGCATCGAGCCCCGGAGGATTTTACCCCAACCTCGGGGATCTCAGGCTCATACCTGCATGTCTCCACAGTCTTCGGACTGTTTAACATTCATTCATAATCTCAAACCCTCTGACCCGTCAATATTTTTCAGGACGCCACACTAAGAAACTGTTTAAATTTAGAATTGAAAAAATGTTATATGGCATGACAAACCCTCAGCCAAAGTGTTGAAGGAGAAAAACATTGTTCATATGCATAGAAGCTGAGTTTATGCATACTAATCGTTTTATTCTACAAACACTCTGATTGAGGGTTTGTTTTGCCTCATAATGTTTAATTTGGTTTAGAGGCTGTTTAAAAATCATTGTTAAACGCAGAGTGGTGGATTTTTTGTTAAGGCGCACTTTATGAGGAGGGAGCATATCGGGATATGTGACCGACGATTAAATGCGGATTAACGGAAAAGACACCATTCAGACTGAAACATCAAATTCTTTTAAAGAGGCTTTGTGGTAATGCCTGCCGTCATTCCGGAACCTTTGCGCGTCTTTATCCCTTCGGCTCAGTCCCATAGCCCGCTATGCTCCTTCGCTGCAGGGATAAATACATCACAAATCTTCCGGCTCTGCGTTAACAAGCATTTTTAAACAGCCTCTTAAATTCAAACACACTCTTAGTTTCTATAGGCTTTGTAGTTTTTTCGTCAACGGATGTTTGGTTACGAGAAAAAACACTAACTTTGCATAAGGACGGCATATGCTGCGAATGTAATGAAAAACAGTGATACCAAAATTGTAGAAGACGTATGAAAGAAACAAAAAGACCGCAGAACTCTTTGAAGCTGCATCATCCGAGACTCGCGATGTTTTACAATAGCTCGGTGTTGAATATGCTGATGGTATGGTTGTTCCTGTCTTTGCTTATCGCCGACTGGGATGCACTATGGGACATTTACCCTTATTCGCTGATTGTATGCGGGTTGGTGTTTGCATTTGCGGTGGGATATGCGTTGTGGTTTTGGATACGTAAGCCGTCCTCCATACCGGTATGCGGATGGCTTTCCGATGTTTCAGGAATATATACCATCTATTTCCTGATTGTCTGTGCCGTAAAGTCCGACCGTTTATGGTGGAATCTGTTTGCGTTGGTAGCTGCTATTGCCGCTTCAGTCATATATCTCATCAAGGGTAATGACGAACCTTGTCTGAAGTAAACACAGCCAAGATGACATCGGCCGTGTGGGGATGGTAGGCGAACCGGAGCGTTGAACCTGCTGGCATATGGGTTTGTTATGCGTTTGTATCATTGACAAATCTTTTATAATGCTATGAACGCGAGTTCGGGATAAGAAACGCCCTTAAAAAGTTGAATCGGCAGCTTAAAAAAAAGTTGCCGATTCTTTTGGTAATATCATTGATATTTAGTATTTTAGAGGTATCAAACAATAAATACTGTATCATGATTACCGAGAGTAAAGTTACTGAAATTTTCTGTATTTCCGATGATTTTTGCAAAGAATTTGAAGTCGAGATGGCGAAAAACGCCCTTCCGTCATCATCCGAGTATCCGAAACGCCGCAGGAAGCGCATGATGTCCGACGCGGAGGTCATAACGATCCTGATCTGCTTCCACTTCAACACCTACCGCAACTTCAAGCATTATTATCTGTCTTGTGTATGCGGACAGTGGAGACATCTGTTCCCGCGCCGGTTCTCGTACAACCGTTTTGTCGAGGTAATGCCGCGTTGCTTCGTGGCACTGACAATGTTCCTGCGTCTTGCCTGTTTCGGAGAATGCACCGGCATAAGTTTTGTTGACAGCACCTGCATCCCGGTTATACACAACAAGCGTGAATTCAACATNAAGGTATTCAAAGGCTTCGCAGCCAAGGGCAGGAGCACCATGGGATGGTACGTCGGCTTCAAGCTGCATCTCCTGTGCAACGAAAAGGGCGAAATTGTGAACTTTGTACTCACCCGTGCCAACGTCGATGACCGCGAGGAATCAGTAATTGACACGCTGACGGACAAGGTGTTCGGCAAGCTGTACGCTGACAAGGGGTATATCTCGCAATCGCTTTTCGGACATTTGTGGGACAACGGGGTACATATCGTGACAGGACTGCGCTCGAACATGAAACAGCGTCTGATGCCGCTGTACGACGAACTATATTAAAATCCAAATAAAATGAGGCAAAAATTACATCCACCTTAGATTATTTGAGAATAGTCATGCCTCCGTCCGCTCTTGGGGGCGGTTTAGGCCGCCCCCGCCGCTGGGGCATCCCCTCGCCAGAAGGAGAGAGGAAGTGTTCAGACGGTGGTATCAGGTTTCGTAGAGACGAAACCGTCGATATATGAATCATTGGATGTCACAACAGCAAAAGTCTGTCTGACGAGTTTGTTTGCTACGGCAATCATGGCAACCTTGCCGGATTTTCCATTGCCTCGTAATCGTTGGTAGCATTCCTTGCACGCCTTGTTGTGCTGACTTGCTGACCATGCCGCCACATAAAGCATTGAACGCAGAGTCTCATCACCGTTACGGTTGATATGTCCCCGGATGTTTATGCTCGTGCCGGACTGTTCTATTGTTGGACAGATACCGATAAAGCGGGACAACTGTTTGGCATTGTCGAAGTATGTAAAGCCCCCGGTGGCTATAATCAGCGCTGTGGCAAGTGTGACCCCGATACCCTTTATTGAGGTAAGGAGTTTCAGCTGCCTGTCAAACACATCGGTCACGACCGCCTCCATTTCCTGCTGCATGTACTTGATCTGCTTCTCAAGGAACGTTATGGTCTGTTTAAGAGAATTGACACACTTCTTGTCCTTAACCGGCAGAGGTTCAAGCGATGAGAGTAGATTCTTTGTCGCTGTCAGTTGCTTCTGGAGCTGACGCAGGACTGTTTTCTTCTGCTTCAGAATCATTATCTGTTCTGATGGGGACTTATAGGGTTCAGGCTTGAACCTCTCCCCGAAATCGGCAATGAGACAAGCGTCTTTGGAATCCGTCTTGGTTACGGACATCATCACGCGGGCATAGTTCTTAATCTTCTTCGGATTGATGAGGCTTGCCCGGATGCCCGACTTGTCAAGAAGATAAAGAAGGAGGAAACAGTAGTTGCCTGTCGCCTCCATCACGCAGTGGTGGATGGCAGGGTCAAGCTTCGAGATGAACCTGCGGATGCCTTTGGCATCATTTGGGAAGGTCTCGGTACGGTAGCTTTTCCCGTGAAGGAAGGCTGCTACAAAAGTCGCTTTGCTGATGTCGATGCCTATGTATGTCATATTATCAAATCTTTTGTCAGGAACTACATCTTTTGCACTCTCGTCGCAAACACGGGGTCGGTTTCACCGCCCCAACGAACTATCCAGTCTTTAGATGTAAAAGCATGGGGACCTGTCGTACTTAATGGAGTCAACCAACATGACATCTGCCTTATTCCATGCTTGAATATCCTGAAATTTGAAGTTGAAATTATTCAAAAACATTTAACCGTACAAATGTACGACATGACAAAAATTTGAAGACATCGAATTTCGGCTTGTAGAGCGGTCTGAGGAATACGTTTGCGATTTCTTCCAGGCCATACTTTACCAGCGATTTGGCTCTCTTGCCGTGTTTCAATATCCTGACAGCTTTCACATTCATATCCTTATGTTCGCCAACGAGATACGCCCATACCAATGCCATGCAGACCATCGCCGTAAGACGCGCGATGCGGTCGATGTCGCGCAGGTGGGTGTCCTCGATATTGAATCCGGAGGACTTCATGGCGCGAAAGCATGTCTCAATCTGCCGGCGTTGTCTGTAGGTCGCTACGGCATCTTCAGGGCGATTGTAGCAAATCAGGATTTGCAGTTCAGGCACGCCATCGGAGTTTTTCAGCATGGCCCCGGCTATGTAGACATATTCACCTTTGAGCAAAAACAGCTTGTCGTAGACACGTTCCTGTCCGAGCCTGAGGCCGTGGAACAGATGCCAAGCCCTGACATCTTCGGAGGACTTGGGATTGCGCAGCCAAAAGTTCTGCTTGATTCGCAGGCAGTACCGGATACGTCTGTTGTTAAGACACTCGACCCACTGCTTGCCGACAAACTCGCGGTCGGCGACGAGGGAATCGATACACACTGCACCGAACAGCCTTATAAATCTGTCAATCAGCCGTGCCCGCTCTTTCCAATTGGAGTTGCCGCGTTTGTCAAGCATGGTAAAGAGCAGCGGAAACGCAACCCCCTTGTATGTCACTCCAAGCATAAGGATATTGATGTTTACATCACCGAATTTCCAGTTGGTGCGGTCAAGGCTCAGAACCGGTCCTGTCTTGACTGGCAGAAGCGCAAATATAACTTTGGCGATAAGCTCAAGGTTGAGAGCATATCCGGCAAGGAATCTCTGCAGGCGGCGCAGGTTGGAATCGCGTTCAACGCTTGTAGGCATCGCCGAAGCTATCTAAAAATCAACAATATAACCGACAAAATTCAATTTTTGTCATCTACTAAAATGTATCCGGGTTTTGTGTTCTGCACCACCCGGATATAGACTTGATAGAACCCGTCCTTGCGCGGAGTTCTCACAACTGCTTTGAATGTTGCCATTTGAGTTCGTAATTATGATTGTAAATACTTGTAAGTGCCTCTTACGGATGAGACGTCGTATTTTGTAAGTTTTGCCGACACATTCTGCACGATTATCGTGCAGAATGTACGAACCGCCCAATCGCAACTTAGGCGGTAAGCCCCTTTCTGTCGGAGCGTTACCGCCTAAGTATCGGATTACGTTAAGTTACGCTTAGTCTTCGATGGCAGCCTGCGCCGCAGAGACGCGGGCGATAGGCACGCGGAACGGAGAACAGCTTACATAGTTCATACCGAGGTTGGCGCAGAACTTGACTGAACTGGGCTCGCCGCCGTGTTCGCCGCAGATGCCTACCTTCAGGTCAGGATTGGTGGCTCGACCTTTCTCCACGCCCATACGGACGAGCTGGCCTACGCCTTCCTGGTCGAGGACTTCAAACGGATCCACCTTCAGGATGCCATGGTCTTTGTAGAATTTGAGGAACTTCGGAGCGTCGTCGCGTGAATAACCGAAGGTCATCTGAGTGAGGTCATTGGTGCCGAAAGAGAAGAAGTCGGCTACTTCAGCTATTTCGTTGGCTGTAAGAGCCGCACGGGGCACCTCAATCATAGTGCCGACTTTGTAGCGGATTGTCTCGCCACGTTCTTCAAACACCTTGGCCGCAGTGCGGTTGATGACATCTGCCTGATTCTGAAGCTCCTTGAGCGTGCCCACAAGAGGAACCATGATTTCGGGGAACACCTTTATGCCGCGTGCTTGGCAGTTGAGGGCAGCTTCTATGATGGCTCTTGTCTGCATCTCTGTAATTTCAGGATAAGTGATTCCGAGACGACAGCCGCGATGACCCAGCATAGGATTGAATTCTTCAAGAGAATCCACTTTGGCTTTCACTTCCTCAAGGGTAAGCCCCATTTCTGTGGCCAGTTCTTTCTGGGTGGCAGTCTGATGCGGCACGAACTCATGCAACGGCGGGTCAAGAAGACGCACTGTTACGCCAAATCCGTCCATAGCCTCGAAGATGCCTTCGAAATCTCCGCGCTGCATTGGGAGAAGTTTGGCAAGAGCGAGCCGGCGTCCTGCTTCGTCGGAAGCGAGAATCATCTCACGGACAGCCTTGATGCGGTCGCCTTCGAAGAACATATGTTCCGTGCGGCACAGACCGATGCCCTGTGCGCCGAAACTGCGCGCCTGCTTGGCATCGCGCGGAGTATCAGCATTTGTGCGGACAAGGGTTTTGGTGAACTTGTCTGCAAGATTCATGATTGCGCCGAAGTCTCCGTCGAGTTCCGGTTCAGCGGTGGGCACCTGGCCGTCGTAGACTTCTCCGGTGGAACCGTTAAGTGAAATCCAGTCGCCCTCTTTGTATGTCTTGCCGCCCATTTCGAGCGTGTTGTTCTTGTAGTCAATAACGATTTCACCTGCACCTGACACGCAGCATTTTCCCATACCGCGAGCCACTACGGCAGCGTGAGAAGTCATACCGCCGCGCATCGTGAGTATTCCCTGAGCCACGGCCATACCGCGAAGGTCTTCAGGAGATGTCTCTATGCGGACGAGAATCACCCTCTTCTTCTTGTCAGCCCAAGCCTCGGCATCATCCGCAGAGAACACTATCTGGCCCGTTGCCGCACCGGGCGATGCCGGAAGGCCTTTTGCCATAACGTTGGCACGCTTAAGTCCGGCTTTGTCGAACACAGGGTGGAGAAGCTCGTCGAGCTTCTGCGGCTCCATACGGAGAAGTGCGGTCTTTTCATCGATTTCTCCGGCACGCAGAAGATCCATGGCGATTTTCACCATAGCCGCGCCTGTACGCTTGCCGTTGCGGGTCTGGAGCATCCACAGCTTTCCGTCCTGGATTGTGAACTCCATGTCCTGCATATCCTTGTAGTAGTCTTCAAGACGCTTTGCAATCGCTATGAGCTCAGCGGCGCAGTCAGGCATGGATTCTTCAAGAGCCGGATACTTGGTGCGACGCTCCTCTTCTGAAATGCCCTGAAGCGCAGCCCATCGGCGTGAACCTTCAATTGTGATCTGCTGAGGCGTGCGAACTCCGGCAACCACGTCTTCACCTTGTGCGTTGATGAGATATTCGCCGTTGAAAAGATTCTCTCCGGTAGCTGCGTCGCGGCTGAAAGCCACGCCGGTAGCGGAATTGTCGCCCATGTTGCCGTAAACCATAGCCTGTACGTTTACGGCAGTACCCCACTCTTCGGGAATCTGGTTCATTCTGCGATATACGATGGCACGCTCGTTCATCCAAGAATCGAACACCGCGCATATGCCACCCCAAAGCTGTTCCCAAGCCGACTCGGGGAAGTCTTTGCCTGTATATTCCTTTACAGCTGCCTTGAAACGCTTCACAAGCTCCTTGAGGTCATCGACATCAAGCTCGTTGTCGAACTTCACGCCTTTCTCCTCTTTCACATTATCCATAATGGCCTCGAACGGATCTATGTCGGTCTTGTGCTGCGGTTTCATGCCAAGCACCACGTCGCCGTACATCTGTACAAACCGGCGGTAGCTGTCCCAAGCAAAACGAGGATTGCCGCTTTTCTGTGCCATGGTGGCCACAGTGGCATCGTTCATACCAAGATTGAGCACTGTGTCCATCATACCGGGCATCGAAGCACGGGCACCGGAACGCACTGATACAAGAAGCGGGTTGGAGGAATCATCGAATTTATTGCCAGTAAGCGTTTCTACGTGGGCGATTGCCTTTGCCACTTCTTCCTTTATATCGGCCACGACCTTGTCACGGCCATATTGGGTGTATTCGGTGCATACTTCGGTTGTGATTGTGAATCCGGGCGGGACAGGCATCCCGAGAAGATTCATCTCTGCCAGATTGGCTCCTTTTCCGCCGAGAAGGTTTCTCATCCCGGCATTACCCTCGGCTTTTCCGTCGCCGAACGTGTAGACTTTCTGTGCCATTTGGTTTTGACTGTTAATTTTATGTTATTATGTAAGTGTTTTCAAAAAAGAATAAGTCGTGTTTCGGAGAAAGGGACTGCAAATATAGACATAATTTATGTAACAGAGAAGAAAATTGGCGAAAAAGTCGATAAAGATGGTTAATTTTCCTGATTGCAGAGTCCAACAGCAAATGCAAATTTATGCAACCTTATCGAAAAAACGCTTCTTTGGAGTGTCGAAGTCAATTTTCTCCCGTGGACGACGGTTGAGTTTCTTTTGTATCTCCATAATTCGTTTGTCTGAAAAGTCATCAAAATTGGACTTTTTAGAGATAT
>CAJSYI010000067.1 GCA_910573745.1 Muribaculaceae bacterium
CAGTATTTATTGTTTGACACCTCTAAATTACTAAATATCAGTGAAATTACCAAAAGAATAGGCAACTTTTTCAAGCTGCCTATTCAACTTTTTTATAGCATTTCTTATCCCGAACTCGCGTTCATATCTTGACAATGACGTATGGAAAGCCGCAGGCTTCAGTTCTACCGATCCATATAAGGCAGCCGAATACGTACTCAAGGAAGCCTATGACATAGACGACGCTATAATAACCCGATGTGAAAACGTGGATGCCGGTAAATCGCCAGACTTAGACAGCATGTTTTATTATCTTGACGGGCAATACAAGGATATGGTGGAACTTACGCCAATGAAAGCCTATGGCGGAAACTCTCCTGCATTCATAAGACTTTACGCCCTTAAGATTGACAGAAACTGCTATCTGGTGATTCATATGGGCATCAAACTCGCAAAGAGAATAAGCGAATCCCCTGAATTAAAAGATGAAGTCATCAAGCGGTTGGACCAGTCCATACGTTATTTAAAAGAAAAAGGCATAATTGACCGTGAAGGATTGAAGGAGGACTCACAATGAGATTTGACAAAAAAAAGCTGATACAGACTTCAGAGCCGCTTACACAAGAGGCTCTTGAAAAGATGCGTCAACGACGCATCGACAGGCATTGGCTCGCCTTGTCGGGAAGCATAGCCTTGAAAACGCGCAGAATCCTTTCGGAACGAAAGATTACCGGTGCGGAATTAGCTCTCAGCATGGGGGTTACGCCGGCACAAGTGTCAAAGATACTTAGCGGAAAGGAAAATCTTGGCCTCAAGACGATTTCCAAACTGGAAGAGGCTTTGGGCGAACCCTTGTTGACAATATGACATACGCATGCAGACCCGCCCGGCGGTTCCGGACGGGTCTGCATGATGCGTTTGGTCCCTTTTGTTATTCCAGGCGTTTCCGAGGCGGGGAACGAAGCCCGCGGCCTGCGCCGTGATGGCTGGCTTATTCTTCTTCCTCGGCCGGCCGGTTCTCCTTCAGGTATTTCTCGAGGGCGGCGGTCATCGAAGGCACGCCCGGGAGCGGAGCCTCTATGTCCACGGTAAGCCCGGCGTCTTTCACGGCCTGCACGGCGGCGGCCCCGAACGCACCGATCTTCACCTCAGGATACTTCTCAGAGAAGTCGGGGAAGTTCTTGATCAGCGAGTCTATGCCGGCGGGGCTGAAGAAGAGCAGGATGTCGTAGTCGAACGGCTCTTCGGAGTTGAAGTCGTTGCTCACCGTGCGGTACATCACCGCCTTCGTGTAGTTGAGCTTCGCGCCGTCGAGCACAGTCTCAGTCTCCTCCTTGTGCACGTCGGAGATCGGGAAGAGGAACTTTTCTTTCTTGTTCTTCAGCAGGGCCTGCATCAGCTGCGGGTCGTCGAGCTTTCCGCTGAGGCCGAAGGAAATCTTGCGCTTGCGGTAGACGATGTACTTCTGCAGGTAATGGGCGATGGATTCCGTGGTGCAGAAATAGCGCATCGTGTCTGGCACGTTGAAACGCGTCTCCTCGCTCAGGCGGAAGTAATGGTCCACTGCGGCGCGCGACGTGAAGATCACGCCCGTATAGTCCGCTATGCTCACTTTGGCCTGGCGGAATTCCTTTGCCGTAAGGCCTTCCACTTTGATAAAGGGCCGGAACTCCATCTCGACGCCGTACTTGTCGGCGATGTCGAAATACGGAGACTTGTCGGAGGTAGGTTTCGGCTGCGAAACCAGTATCTTCTTTATCTTGTTCATCTTTGTCGAAAAGCTGCCCGTGAAGCCGAAACATCAGCCAAGCGAAGCGCACAATCCATAGGCAGCGGAATAGGTTGTTATCAACGGTATGATTTCCAAAGTGCAAAGATAGTACAAAAACAGCACCCACGACGAACTTTCGGTCATAAAAATTCTAAAAGCCCTGCAAACAAACAGTATTTTGACCACAAAGAAGCACACCGCAGCCCACACGGCCGCCGCACCGGCTCCCACGGAGCCGTAGAGAGCCAGCAGCGACGCAGGAAAGAGCGGCAGCGCAAGCAGCCCCATCCCGGCGTTGAACCCCCTCACCCACTCCCTGGCGAGCGAAGGGCCGACAAACACCGTGGCGAATCCCCTGTAGAGCAGCGGCATCAAGAAGAGGTAGGCGGCGGCGCATCCCACGCATATCCCCGCCGACGAGGCGGCATGCGACGCCGCGAGCACCCCGGAAGAGGCCATGGCCGAATACAGCAGAAGACCGGCGGAGCCTGCGCAGAGAAGCATCAGCAGGAACATGAACGACGTCTCGCGCACCGTGTCGTCAAACATGTTGTGGCGTTCCCTCACCTCCACCGTCTCGCGGAGCAACGCCCGCATGTAACGCACATTGCTCTTGTAGCGCAGCCCGGCTATGCAGAAAAGCACCGTCAAGGCAGCCGCCACCCACGACAGGCCGGCATGGCCGTCGGCCCGCGCAGGCGACGGCGCGCCGCCGTGAGGGTCAACAAGCACTATCCCCTGGCGCAGCGACGACGCGGCCACAGAATCGGGCGAATCGCGGCGGGCAGCCGCCACAGCGGCCGAATCGGCGGCAAAGACCTCCGGCGCGGAGGCACCAGACACATTTGAAATCGAATCAGGCATCCCTTCCAATCACTCCCTGCTTTTTTACTTTCTACTCCCTACTCTCTACTCTCTACTCTCTACTCTTTTCAATCGATCCATCCCTCGCGGCGGTACCACTTTATGCTGCGGCGGATTCCCTCCTCAAGCCCGGTCTGCGGGTCGAATCCGAAGTCGCGCCGCGCCTTCGACGTGTCGACGAGCCAGTTGCGCTGCTTCATGATGCGGTATTTGTCGCGGTTGAGGGTAGAAGGCCTCATCCTGGCCACCCCCCACTTCTCCGCCACGGCAGAGACCGCCTTGACCGCCCACAGCGGCATCCTGACCGGAATCACAATACGCTTCCCCAGCTCACGGCACACGATGCGCCGGAAATCCTTCTGCGTGTAGCCGCGTCCATCGGCCAGGCAATACGTCTCGCCCGCCGGAGCCTTCTCGAGCGCGTCGTAGACGGCCTTGGCGAGGTCGCCGGCATAGAGGAAAGTGAGCATCTGCCGACGCATGCCCACGGAGAAGTCGAATCCCTTGGCTATGGACTCGATCATAAGGAAATAGTCCCGGTCGCGCGGGCCGTAGAGACCCGTGGGGCGGAACACCACAGTCGGGATGCCGCACGTCGCGAGCCACATCTCCGCCTTCAGCTTCGAGGCCCCGTAGCGCGTGTTGGGCATCGGGATCCCCTTTTCGTCGAAAGGCCTGAACCCGCGCTCGTCGCCAGGCCCCATCACGGACAGCGAACTCATGTAGAGCATCTTGTCAGGCACCAATCCCGCATCCTTCACCGCCGTGACGAACGTCCGCAGGAAGTCGTAGTTGATGCGAGAGAAGTCGGCGAAATTGAGGCATTTGGTTGCACCGAGGTTATAGACCACGTATTCCCACCTTTCGCCTGCCGGGAGGAAGGCCGAAAGCGTGTCGGCCATTCCCTGCGGGTCGTCGAAGTCGAGGCAGAGGAAGTGCACGCCTTCCTGGCCGAGCCATCTCCTCGACGTGGACCCGCGCACGGCGGCCCAGACCTCCAGGCCGCGCGCCAAAGCCTCCTCAACGAGCCAGCTGCCGATGAATCCACCGGCGCCGACCACAAGCACTCTTTTTCTCTTTTCCGGCATTTTTACTTAAATTTACAGACACGGCCAACAAGGGAGTGTCCGGATTATTGTCATGATTCCTGCAGGCGGTTCTGCAGTCGTTTCCGTGCCTCGGAACGAGGCGCACAGCAAGCCATGCGGCGGGCGGAAGCCCTGAAAGGACAACGCGCCTAAAGCCTCTCGTCGGGGCGGCTCAGCCTGCGGAACTCGTAGCCCTCCCCCTTCAGCCACTCGATGCTCCGGGGAAGCGCGTCCATCAGGCGCGGCTCGCTCTTCAGGCTGTCGTGGAAGACCACGATCGAGCCGGGACGCGAATAATGCATCACGTTGCGCACCACGTCGTCGGCCGTCAGATGCCTTGAATAGTCGCGTGTGACGAGGTCGTACATCACGAGGGTGAACTCCCTCTTGAGCATCGCCGCCTGCTTCCACCTCAGCCAGCCGTGGGGCGGCCTGAAGAGATGGCTGCCTATGTAGCGGTCGGCCTCCCTTACGTCGGAAAGGTAGCGGCGCGCCTTTACGCGCGAGCCCTGCAGATGGTGCATCGTATGGTTGCCTATGGCGTGCCCGCGCCTCAGCACCTCCTCCAGCAGCCCCGGATGGCGGCGCACGTTGTCGCCCACCATGAAGAACGTGGCCTTCACGCCGTAACGGTCGAGGATGTCGAGCACACGCGGGGTCACCTCCGGCACAGGCCCGTCGTCGAACGTCAGGTAGATGCATTTCTCCTTGGTCCCGAAGCGGAAGACCGCCTCGGGGAAGAGTATGCGGAAAAGGAGCGGCGGGCGCTCGATGAACCGTCTCAGGAAGCTCATTTCCGGCGGCTCAGGTATTCGTCGGAAAGACGCTTGGAGCGTGCCATGTCTATCTTCCTGAATTCAGGGTCCGACTCTATGGCCGACATGTCGCCGCCCTCCTGGCGGTAAGACTCCACGAGGCTGTAGAGCATCGAGTCCACGAGGCGTTCCTCCTCCGACGCGGCGGCGTAGGCGGAGGCGTCAAGCCCCTGCAGGCGCACCACATAGGGGAAATAGCCAACAAGCGTGCTGACGAATTCCTCGTCCGACGCGGCCGCGCCGCCCTGCGACCCTCCGAAATAGCTCTGGTACGCCTCCTTCAGCTCCTTCTCGCTGAGCCCGTAAGCCTTGAGTATCGAATCCACCGTCTTGCGGCTGCCGCCGTATTTGAGGTAAAGCTCGATGAAATGGTAATACTGGTAAGGCACGTAGCGCGTCTCAAGCGAGAACGACGGGCTGGAGAATATGGCGTTCATGGCCTTGTTGTAGCGTATGTAGGGGGCGTAACGCCTCATCACGGCCTCGAGCATGTCGAGCCCGCGCTTGCGCATGCCCGCGTCGTCGAGGCGTCCGGCGTCGCCAAGCTCGGCATAGAGCTGGCCCATCGTCATGCCTACGCTGATCGTATAAGGCAGCGTGGCAGGGCCGGCCTTGGCCCTGAGGAGGTCGAGCACCTCCGCTCCCCTGCGGTATTCCTTGGCGGCCGCGGCCTTGTCGCCGTTGTCGCGCGCCATGTCGCCGAGGGTGAGGCATTCCGTGGCGAGGTCCGCCATCGACGTGCGCACCGAAGCGAGCATGCGTCCCGCAGTCTCGTCGAAATACGGTGCTTTGCCGCCTGGCTTCACGTCCGCGCCGCCCCAGCGGTACTTCTTGGTGACCACGTCGTAGGCGCGGTCGGCACGCGTGGCGTTGGCCTCCTGCATCGTCGGTACGAGCTGGAGCGTCATGCCGGTGGAGCGCATGTAGGGCGAGAGGCCCATGTAATAGTCGTCGCCCACGGTCGAGGCCCAGTAGATCGGGCGTTTCCAGCCGTCGGCGGCGTTGGTCGCTATGATGTCGAGCATCAGGAGCTCGCCGAGCGAGATGTAGCGTTTCTGCTGGTAGGCACGCGTCTGGCTGAGGTCGATGACGATTTCATCGACTATGCGCGCCGTGTCGGCGCCGGTTACGAGTCCGCGCCTGATGGCCGCGTTCCTGTCCACCGGAATCCTTACCACGGGGCTGGGGAAGGCCGGATAGCCCAGCTCGCCCCTGCCGTTTCCGGCATAGACGCTCTTTATCGAGGCCAGCAGGTCGGCAGGCTCGTGTCCGCGCCCGAGCACGGTTACGTCGGCCTTTCCGTAGGCTATGTCTTCCGGCCTGGCGGTGAAGTCTACCGGAGCGGCGGTATAGCTCTGCATGCGCTGCTGGTTGGCATACCAGTCGGAATTGAGGTAGCTGAGGTTTATGATCTTAACGTCGGGACGCACGCCCTCCACCTCCTGCGCGTACCACAAGGGGAACGTGTCGTTGTCGCCGTTGCAGAATACTATCGCATTCGGCTCAAGGCTGTTGAGGTAGTTCATGGCATAGTCTCGAGCCGCATATCGGCCTGAGCGGTCGTGGTCGTCCCACGTCTGGCTCACCATCTGCAGCGGCACTGCGATGCCGAGCGCGCACGCCACGGCGGCGCACACCCTCGATGCGCCCCAGAGCGGCCGAGGCTCCTCGGTGATGGCCGAAGGCTGCATCTCCTCTTCAACCCCCTCGGAGTCCGCCGCCTGGGCGGCATCCGAGAGGCCGGCGGAGCCATCGGCGGCCTTCACGTCCTTCCTGCGTGAAGCCACGAAATGCATCATAATGCGCCAAAGGGCGGCTACCCCTAAGCCTATCCAGATGGCGAAGGCGTAGAACGAGCCTGCGAAGGCATAGTCGCGCTCACGCGGCTGGTTGGGCGGCTGGTTGAGGTAGAGCACTATGGCGATGCCGGTCATGAAAAACAGGAAGAACACCACCCAGAACTGCTCTATGCCCCTGCGTCCGGCGAAAGCCTGCCAGAAGAGGCCGAGGAGGCCGAGGATGAGCGGGAGCATGTAGTAGACGTTGTGTCCGGCGTTGTCCTTGCCGAGGTCGCCGGGCAGCAGGCTCTGGTCGCCGAGGCGATAGTTGTCGATCAAAGGTATGCCAGAAATCCAGTTGCCTGCGTCCAGCTCGCCGAACTGGTTGTTGATGTCGTTCTGGCGGCCTGCGAAGTTCCACATGAAATAGCGCAGGTACATGTGGTTGAGTTGGTAGTTGAAGAAATACGCGAGATTCTGCGCGAAAGTCGGCTTGTAGGCCATGCGCTGCGGATATGAATACGTTCCGGTGTATTCGTTGGCTATCGGCATCGCCTGCGTGTCGAGTTCAGGGTATTCTTCGCCCGTCTCCTTGTCCACGGCGTTGATGGCCACCATGTTGTCGGGCGTAGTGTCGTTGAGGTTTACCCAATGCGCGTAATAGGGGCGGTGCTGCGAGCTGTATATTCGCGGGAAGAGCATGTTCAGCTCGGGGTTCATCTTCATCTCGCTCTTGTGGTCGCGCAGCACGTAATGGTCTCCCCCGCGCTCCGCGAGACGCCGGTTGCCGGCAATCTCGCCTTCGGTGAGGAACCCGTAGTCGCTCGTCGGCACGGCCCCCTTCACGCCCTTGGCGTAAAGCGCCTTGCCCGGCTTGACCACGGGGTTGTAATAAGGCGTGGAAAGCGTGACCACGGAGCCGTCCTCGCGCTGTCCGAGCGTGTCCACGCGGCTTCCTACGTATTCACGCTGCGGGCCGCTGTTCAGGGTCTCTCCGTAGAGGAGAGGGTTCTCGCCATACTGCTCGCGGTTGAGGTAGGACGCGAGGTCGAACACGTTGTCGGGCGAGTTCTGGTTCATCGGCGTGTCGGCGGTGGAGCGTATCAGGATGAGCGCATAGCTCGAATAGCCGACGAAGATGACGGCCATGCTCCATGTGATCACAGTGAGCACGCGCACCGAGAGGCCTTTGGCGAAGAAGAAGAGCCACACGGCAAGGGCGGCGAGAAGCACAAGCCCGAGCCACACTCCGCTTCCGAAGAAAAGCATGCCGCTGGCGGCCACGGCGGCCACGAACGAGGCCTTGACCATCGCCGGCGACTTCTGCCTGTGAAGCTCCGACAACGCCCAGAGGAATATGGCGGAGGTAAGCACCACGTAGAAGAGCGCGCCGCTGTTGTAGCTCATTCCGAAGCCGTTGACGAACATCAGCTCGAACACCTGGGCCACCTTTATGAAGCCCGGCACGAGGCCGAAAAGCACAAGCACTATGATGGCGAACGAGACCGCCAGGGCCATGAGCGACCTGACGAGGTTCATACCCGGATACTTCCTGTAGGCGAACACCAGCACTATGGCCGGGATGCAGAGCAGGTTGAGCAGATGCACGGCCACGCTCACGCCGATGATGTAGGCTATGAGGATGAGGTAACGGTCGGAATGAGGCTCGTCGGCACGGTTCTCCCACTTGAGTATCAGCCAGAAGACCAACGCCGTGCAGAACGACGAGAAAGCGTAGACCTCGCCCTCCACGGCCGAGAACCAGAACGTGTCGCTCCAGCAGTAGGCCAACGCGCCTACCACGCCGCTGCCCATGATCGCCAGATATTGCTGCAGCGAGATTTCCTCACGCTGGCCGTCCTTGACGGTCAGCCGCCTCACGAGATGCGTTATGGTCCAGAAAAGGAGCAGGATGGTCAACGCGCTCAGCAGGCCGCTCATGGCGTTTACGGCCACCGAGACCGTCTCCGCCGACGGGGCGAAATTGGAGAAGAAACGCGCCGTGAGCATGAAGATAGGGTTGCCCGGCGGGTGTCCCACCTCGAGCTTGTCGGCCTGGATGATGAACTCCCCGCAGTCCCAGTATGACGCGGTAGGCTCCAGAGTGAGCCAGTACGTGACGAGCGCGACGGCAAACACCGCCCATCCCGTCAGGTTGTTGATAAGGTTATAACGCTTTGATATCATTTCATAAACGATCGAAAATTCCTCATAGGAGGGCAAGCCCTGACTGCGGCTGCATCCTGATGCAGTCCCGCACGGGAAACGGCCCGTAAGTCTTAGAGTGTGTTTGTAATTTTTCTTCAGGATTTTTTATGGAGGATTCCGGGACGGATTCGCGTATGCAGACGAGGGAGTGCAGCGGGCTGCACGACCGGGGCAAAGGCGCGGAGATGCCCGAAAGGACGTAAAAATGCCTGTAAAAATCAGAATAAAAAATTCCAAACACACTCTTAACGCGCAAAATTAAGAAAAATTCCCCTCATCCGCAAATCCGCCGCCCTTCCCGCCCACGGCTCTTTCATTTAAGATTTCGTCTCATTCTCGACAAATGTGTTGTTTTATAGCGAGAGCAGTACGGACGGAGAGAGACTTTAACCTTTGATTTTCAAGAGAATAAGTGCAATAAAAATTT
>CAJSYI010000068.1 GCA_910573745.1 Muribaculaceae bacterium
CCCTTTTGAATATCCTTCTGTCGCAGTTCGCTCTTGGGGGCGGACTCGACCGCCCCCGCCGCTCGGGCAGCCCCCTTCGAGGAGAGAGGATTGCTTTTATTCAGCGGTTTGTTGGCAAAATCGTGCGTTTCTATTTGGATTCTTCATATATGGTCACGACAAGTTCAAAGATGAATTTATCAATCTTCTGAAGTCTTTTCGTGTATTCAATGCTCTAGGCGAACATAAGGTGCTTTCTTTATTTTTACTAGGAGAATCGGGTGCTGGGAAGACTGAGGTTGCAAGAGCAATTTATAATAGCCTGGGAGGAAAAACTACTCTTGCAAAAGTAAATTTTGGGAATTATAGTAATGAGTTTTCGCTAAGTTCACTAATCGGTAGTGCCAGAGGATATGTCGGCAGTGACGATGGGGAAATATTTATTAGAGTGAGAAATACAGATGTAGGCGTAATATTAATTGATGAATTTGAGAAGTCAAATGCAACATTGTTTAATTTCTTCTTAGATGTGTTAGAGAGTGGCAAAATGGTCAGTTCTCAGGCTGATGAACTTGATATCAATGGATTTATAATTGTTTTTACTTCAAATATAAGTAAAGAAGATTTTCCTAATCGCATTTCCCCGGAATTAAGATCTCGATTTGATTATAAGGGACGTTTCACTCGCCTTTTTGATGAAGATAAGATTAAGTATATTGAATTTAGGGTAACCACCATAGTAAAAAAATACAATGAAATATTTCATGGCGATTTAGGAAATAATGTACTTGAAATTATTTCTTCCAAAATTAATGTCAGCCAATATCATAATATGAGAGACCTTAACAACGCGAGTTCGGGATAAGAATATTTAATTTACGACCTATCCAAAGGATATAGAGTATCGGGCGGCCTGTCAGGGTCGCCTGATTCATTTGTATAGGTTGAAACTAATCCCAGAGGACAAGCTGCCCGTTTGACTCGGGTACCTCAAAGTCGAAGTTCACTCCAGGCTTTGTGGCAAAGAAACAATATGCACCCATTGCAGCAAGCAGGTTCATGAGGAAGTTGTGTATACTACGATGGCGGGAGTGGACGAGCTGTGCCACATTCTTCAGCATGTCGTTTATGGACTCTATGATGCTCCTTTTACGCAGCATCATCTTGTCATAGAACGGCATGAGACGCTGTTTCATATTCGAGCGCAGACCTGTCACAATATGTATTCCGTCATCCCAGAGATATCCGAAAAGAGACTGCGATATATATCCCTTGTCGGCATAAAGTTTGCCGAACACCTTGTCTGTCAGCGTGTCAATCACATCCTCGTTGCGGTCATCCACATTGGCGCGTGTCAGCACAAAGTTGATCAGTTCTCCTTTTTCGTTACATAGAAGATGCAGCTTGAAGCCTACATACCAACCCATCGTACTCTTCCCCTTGGTCGCGATATCCTTGAAGACTTTCATGTTGAACTGGCGCTTGTTGTGTATAACCGGAATGCAGGTGCTGTCCACAAAACTTATTCCCGTGCACTCTCCGAAACATGCAAGTCGCAGGAACATGGTCATAGCCACAAAACATCGGGGCATGACCTCCACGAAGCGGTTGTAGGAGAATGTCTGCGGAAACAGATGCTTCCAGTGAATGCGCACACATCCCAGATAATAGTGCTTGAAGTTTCGGTACGAATTGAAGTGGAAGCAGATCAGGATTGTGATGACCTCGGCATCCGACATCATGCGCTTTCGGCGCCGCTTCGGAGCATCAGCGGAACTCGGAAGTGCGTTTTTTGCCACCTCGATCTCAAATTCCTTGCAGAAATCGTCCGCGATACAAAAAATTTCAGTAACTTTACTCTCGGTAATCATGATACAGTATTTATTGTTTGACACCTATAAATTACTAAATATCAGTGAAATTACCAAAAGAATAGGCAACTTTTTCAAGCTGCCTATTCAACTTTTTTATAGCATTTCTTATCCCGAACTCGCGTTAACAAATGCATTAAAAACGAATTTATTAAATATCTCGATTGTTGCGATCAGCCAGATGTTAATTTCAAATCAAAAGTCAAAACAATTTTACATAGTTTATTACCTGATTGACATATGAATAAATCTGTTTTATGGCGAAGAGATTTGAGATACGAAATAGTACGGCGGACTTCCTGATCTTTCAGATTGAGGGGAAGGAGGATGGGGTGCAGGTTGTGTACCGGGATGAAAGTATCTGGTGTACGCAGAAGGCTATGGCGCAGCTATTTGATGTGGGTGTACCGGCTATAAGCAAGCATCTAAAAAATATTTTTGAGACCGGGGAGCTTGTAGAGAATTCAGTTATTTCCAAAATGGAAAAAACCACTACCCTCGAGTATTGACAATATTCAAAAAAACATGGCATACGAAGACAGATATAAGGAGTTTGAGCAGTATCTTGCTTCCGGGGAACCGGGAGTGGAGGAACGTGCGCGTAACTGGTCGATGGCTATCGGTTTGCAGGATGTTGACCGGTTGAAGCCGTCGGAGTTTCTGCTTGAACAGGCTAAGGCCAATATCGAAGGTAAGATTTCGATCGAGGAAGTCGGCAAGCGGCTTGAGGAGTATTATAGTCAGAAATCGGTTCGAGACAAAGCGGAGGCAGACGGAACCTTTGAGGCAGACCGAGTGGCAGACCGAATCAATCTTCTTTTGGCGGAGAATGCTTTTACATTCTCCCCTATGGAACTGTCGCGCATACATAGCTTTCTTTTCAAGGGTGTTCTTCAGAATGCCGGACTGTTTCGCACTTACAATATTGCCAAAAGTCAGTGGATTCTTGACGGCGATACTATCAGCTATGGCAGTGCCGGTTCTTTGACGGAACTTCTGAATTATGACTTCGGTGAGGAGAAGAAATTTGATTACAGCACCGTATCTTCTGCGGACGCTATCAGACATATCGTACAATTCATTTCAGGCATCTGGCAGATTCACGCTTTTGGCGAAGGTAATACACGCACAACTGCGGTATTTCTTATCAAGTATCTCAGAAGTTTTGGCTTTGAGGTGAACAATGAGAGTTTTGAAAAGCACTCTTGGTTCTTCCGTAATGCTCTTGTCCGCTCGCAATACGAGAACATACCCAAAGGCATTCACCGAACATTCGAACCATTGGAGCGATTTATGAATTTCGCCGTTTTCGGTATTCCGGCAGATCTGCGCAACCGCACTTTGCACATCCGTTGGGATATAGCTAAACCTCAAAGCGAAGCCTCTAAACATCAAAATGACGTTTTGGAAACATCATTATCCGCACTGCTTTCGCTGAAAGAAATGGCTGTAATCAGACAGATTCAGGACAATCCAAACATATCCATTACGGTTATAGCAGCCAACACTCGCCTCTCCAAAAGTACAATCGACCGCGTAATCCGCGCACTCAAAGAGAAAGGATTGCTGACACGCATCGGAGCTAAAAATAACGCCACTTGGTTAATAAATTTTGGACACTAATATTAGCTTGTTCTGACAAAACAGGCAAGTGAATAATTCTGAAATAGCCTCTGTCCCGAATAGCATCAAGTAACATTGTCGGCATAGTAACGCGAGACAACGATTATGCGCTTCTCCCAATCGTCTGTGGTTGCAATAGTGGGGAGAAATAGATAAAAGTAGGGAGAAAACGTACAATAGTAGGGGGAAAATGGCTATATTTGCAGAAAAATACGGCAATGAAAAGTAAATTAGAAGAATTGGTAGGGAGATACCGAGCACTTGGCATAGACCAGCAACTGGATTATGACAAGTTTTACTTGTATTCTATCATCACGCATTCTACAGCCATTGAGGGTTCGACAATAACAGAACTTGAAAATCAGATTATGTTCGACAACGGGATAGCTCTGAAAGGAAAAAGTCTCATTGAACAGAACATGAATCTTGATCTGAAAGCCGCATACGAACGAGCATTAGTGTTTGCCCGTCAACATTCTGATGTTACTGTCGAACGATTGAAGGAGCTGTCAGCCCTTACAATGAAGAATACCGGGACTGTCTATCACACGATGCTCGGTGACTTTTCTTCAGCCAACGGCGATTTGCGTCTACTCAATGCGACAGCCGGAGTCGGAGGCAAATCATACATGAGTTTCAATAAAGTGCCGTCACGTCTTGAGCAGTTCTGCGATAACCTGAATGTGTTACGAAATGAAGCTGACAAGAAGAGTATGCAGGAACTATATGATATGTGTTTCGACGCTCATTTCAATCTTGTCACTATCCATCCGTGGGCCGACGGAAACGGACGCATGGCGAGATTGATGATGAACTGGCTCCAGTTTGAATACAGCCTTATTCCATCGCGCATTTTTGCAGATGACAAAGAGGAATACATCAAGGCATTAGTAGAGACGAGGGAATCGGAGAATCTCGACATATTCCGGAGTTTTATGACTGATATGATGATCCGTCATCTGACCAATGACATAGCTGCATTTGAAGAATCTATTGGTGAGACCACAGTTGAGAAAGTAAAACTCAACACCGCCGACCGGATTGTTGCCCTTATCAAAGAAAATCCACGCCACAGCGCGAAGTCTCTCGCCCAGGCAATCGGCATATCCTCTAAAGGCATTGAAAAACAATTGGCAAAACTAAAAGCGCAAGGAGTAATCCGACGAATTGGGCCGGACAAAGGAGGAATCTGGAAGGTTGCAGACAGTGAATAAAGACATTACGCGATAGTCAACTATACGAATCCAAAGTGCAAAATTTGCACTTTGCCAATAGTAGGTGACGTTTTATAATTATTAGCAGCTATATTGATTATGGAAAGGTTTGGAGGGACAAGATATAATTCACAATGGGATGGATCGACATGGTGCATCTTGGGACTGGTAGCGGTGTGCTGCGTTGTTCCTTGTTTCTTGGATGACGGAGTCTGGCCGACAATTATCTGTATTGTGATGTTGGCGTTTGTCTTAGTGACATTCCTCAGCATCTACTACCGCATTGACGGAGATAAACTTGTGGTATATTCTTTCTTTATCCCTACCGCTTACCCCATTGACAAGATTAAGGAAATCAAGCCAACTAAAAGTGTACTCTCGTCGCCGGCAACTTCGTTGACCCACCGCTTGGCAATCACCTTTACCGACCGGAGAATTCTCAAAAGCTCCATTCCACTCATTGTATCGCCCGTTCATCAAGAGGAATTTATCCGACATCTCCTCTCCATCAATCCCGAAATCAAACATTTAGCATAGAGAATGTTGGTTAATCGCAATTATATATTACCCCAACATATCATATAATAAATAATTTTGCTATCTTTGCACTATTAAAAGATAGATTGAGCATAGCAAAGTCATCGGCTTAGCTGCTTTGCACCTTAAAATATAAACAATGGCGAAGAACACTATGGGGACTAAGTTGCCCCGGAAGCTGGAGCAGAAAATGGCTCTTATGGGTGAGCAGATTAAGCTTGCCAGGCTGCGTCGTAACCTCTCGATTGCGCAGGTTGCTGAACGTGCGACCTGTTCGCCTCTCACTGTGAACCGCATCGAGAAGGGCTCTCCTACGGTTTCAATCGGAATCTATGCCCGTGTTCTTTATGCTCTGCAACTTGATGACGATCTTCTTTTGATTGCCAAGGATGATACCCTCGGACGCAATCTACAGGATTTGAGTCTTAAACACCGTCAACGTGCGTCAAAGAAGTCATAGTTCATAGAAACTATGAATATATCGGCTCAAATCAAGTGCTAACATGGCAAAAATCGGCTCAAATTGAGCCGATAATCCAATAAATTTTAGTAATTTTGAGCCAATAAAAACTTTCAGATATGACTCAAGAAATTGAAATCCTTCAGTTCCTTCACTACAATCCGGAGGCATCACGTGCTGAAATAGGCTCGTCATTGACCAATACCCCAAGTCCGGCGACACTTAAACGAATGATTGCCGATGGTGTCACTAAAGGACACATTGAGATTGTAGGTCGTGGACCGGCCACTCGCTATAGACTTACTCCTCAGGCTCATGTGACTATGGAGCTGAACCTTGACACATACTTTGACAAGGATGTCGACGAGCGTCAGGCACAGGAGTCTTTCAATTTTGAACTCATAAATAAAATACTTCCAAAGGTGGATTTATTCACCGATGAGGAACTGCAACGTCTTGATGACGCACATAAACTCTTCCGTAAGCATCTTTCGGAAATGTCAGAATTGGAATATCGAAAAGAGATGGAACGTCTCGGAATCGATTTGTCTTGGAAATCTTCGCAAATAGAGGGCAACACTTATTCTTTACTTGAAACAGAAAGGCTTCTGAAAGAGAAACAGACGGCAAGCGGTAAGACAAAAGAGGAGGCCGTGATGCTACTCAATCACAAGGATGCTCTTGATTTTATTCTTGATGTGCCGGACTATCTGAAAGATTTGACCGTTGCCCGCATAGAGGAGATTCATGCCCTGCTTACAAAAGAATTAGGCGTTGAGAGGAGCATCCGTCATCGCCGTGTCGGTATAACCGGAACAAACTACACTCCGCTTGACAATGAGTTTCAAATTCTCGAGGCTCTTGAAGATACGGTGCGACTAATAAACAGCAAGAGCAATATATTTGAGAAAGCCCTGCTCGCGCTCGTTTTACTCAGCTATATTCAGGCGTTCACCGACGGCAACAAGCGCACAGCCAGAATAGTGAGCAACGGTATTCTCATCGCCAACGGCTATTGCCCGATTTCATTCCGCACGGTAGATTCAATCGACTACAAGAAAGCTATGCTGATGTTCTACGAGCAGAACAATATCGCTGCCTTCAAACGCATCTTCATCGACCAATTCCTCTTCGCCGTCAAGACTTACTTTTAGAAAATTTATATGGAACGGTAATCAATCTCTCTTTCAAATTTGTTTCATCAATAACAACATATCCAACTATTATGGCTAAGAAGAAATCCAAGAATAACAGCAAGGGACAAAAGCAGTCCGCACTTTCTCCATATCGGTTCATGCGTGAAAAAGCGCGAACCCTGCCAATTGGCAAATGTTATATCGCTCCTCCTGATTGGCAGGAATCCGGAATGGCTCATGTCATCGTTACCCGAGTGCGACCAAGCGGCAATCTGGTTATGGCATCCTTTCTTGTCGATACGTTCTGTCTCGGCGTAAAGGATGTCGGGTACCATGAAAATATGACTCCGTATGATTTTGAACAGTACCTTGACAATTATAAAAACGGGATGGGACTTGAAGAAATCAGTTATAATGAAGCCCACAACATTATCTATGGAGCAATGGCTTTCGCTGAGGAAGGTGGCATTAAACCGTCAAAAGAGTTTGATCCGGCCGGATATATTCTGGAAGAGGATACGGATGACATACCGCTGATTGAATATGATTTCGGTAAAAACGGCAAACATTTTCTTGTTGTCAATCCTGACAGAAAGGAAATGCCATATTACCATACACTGAAGAAAAACCTTGGCGATGATTTTGAATATGTCATGCCTTTTGGAGAGGAATACGAGGACGACAGTGATGATGACGATGAATACTCTCCGTTATCCAAAATCGACTCTGAGACCATAAAGAAAGCGTTTGAAGGGATGAGCAAATGGCAAGAGGAGTCAGACCGTCATCCCGATGAAAAATACACCTATCAATACCCCGATTATCCTCAGACGCTTTCCGTCAAGAATCAGTTTATAGCGGATGAACTGCTATCTCCTGACAATTACAGCTGTCTGCCCCGCGAGGTAATTGACCGAATTCTTGCCCTGCCGAAGGACGAAGCTGCACAAGACATCAGCGACGTAATACTCTATTCTATCGGCAAGACTTATAAAGGTATCAACGATAACACAATCGAGAATTGGAACAACAGTGCGATTATGCACTCAGTGATACTTCTCGCCCAACTTCAAAGCGACAAAGGTCTTGGTGCAGTTCTCGAAATAATGCGACAAAACGGAGAGTTTGCCGATTATCACCTTGGGGACTTCGCACCCGAACTGCTCCATCCTGCACTCTATGCGTGTGGCAAAGATAATATCCCTGCAATAGAGGCATATCTGAATCAGCCCGGACTGGACTCTTATCTCCGCTCACAGGCACCCGATGCTCTGGCAATGATAATCTTCAATCAGCCGGAAAGACGTGGCGAAATTATCGAAGTGTTCCGACGGCTTCTAATAAACATGACCTCCAATCTTCCCGTTCAGAAAGCGTGTGATGGCACATTCGCCGGTTTTGTGATGAGCAATCTGATGGACATAGACGCGAAGGAACTCATCCCCGAAATCAAAGCCACATTCGCAACAGATTGTGTGAATAAGACCATAGCCGGAGGCTGCAAAAATGTCATCAAAGACATCGAACTCGGTCGTGGAGCAATACACAATGACAAATATCAGATTCCTGACATATATGAGCAATATGAGAGTCTCAAAAAATTCATAACGAAACCAGTGTGGCGTCCTGAAAAATATTGACGGGTCAGAGGGTTTGAGATTATGAATGAATGTTAAACAGTCCGAAGACTGTGGAGACATGCAGGTATGAGCCTGAGATCCCCGAGGTTGGGGTAAAATCCTCCGGGGCTCGATGCCCCGGGGATTTTTG
>CAJSYI010000069.1 GCA_910573745.1 Muribaculaceae bacterium
TCAAAAATCCCCGGGGCATCGAGCCCCGGAGGATTTTACCCCAACCTCGGGGATCTCAGGCTCATACCTGCATGTCTCCACAGTCTTCGGACTGTTTAACATTCATTCATAATCTCAAACCCTCTGACCCGTCAATATTTTTCAGGACGCCACACGGTAAAGGATGGCTTTATGCTTTGTCTGCTCGGAAGTGACAAACCAGTCATCGAATCCCTGCAACCTAATCCGATTGATCAGCGGGATGCTCTTGCCAACCAATTTGAGGGAATGACCGACGAGCCGTTCAATTATGAGGATTATCAGAATGCAAGGGTAAATCTTATAGAAGTTGTCAACAATGGATTTACGGACGATGACAAAGACTTCCTGATTTCTTTTGAAGACGGCAATCCGGACTGGAGCAAGTGTTGTGCGGGAGATCTGAACGAATACCCATCGGTGAAATGGAAACTTAAGAATATAGCAAAATTGAAATCCAAAAATTCTACGAAGCATACGGCGGGTGTCGACAGGCTTATCGCATACTTCAAGCGTAAATAACAGATTTAACACTTGGTATAAGAAGTGTTAAAAGGAACCCACAGACTTGATTTTCAGACGAAAATTTAGTAATTTTGCCACTATAAGAACACCCCGTTCAAGCATCGGCAAGGGAGCCGGCGAGACTGACGGATTTTTCGTTACCATCTCGTTACCACTGATTGACGACTGTTATCTAATGCATTGATATAACTGCATTTGGAGCGTAAGGAACAAGTCCCTCCATCTCCACTTGGCGGGTCGGACAGATTCCGGCCAACAAAAGTCTAAACAAGACTAAACCGCACAATATCAACTTATTGTGCGGTTTTTTAGTGCCTAAAAATGACGACCCAGGACCGTCATCGGACAGAAAAAAGACCGAACGAGACACCCATTGGTTGCAAATCTGCTATACGAAATTCGTGAGACGCCAAATGTAGCAGTTGTGTAGCAGTAGGTATCGTAACTATGTTTTATACTGAATCCATAGCTTGGTATATCATGGAATATCGCAAAGAATACGACAGCGAGAGCCTCGTCGGGACACAATTCGAATATCTGCTCCACGAAGATGAAGAAGATGACGACAAAACGAATCAGACACCGACTGATTAAAATGCAGATAATGCAGAAAATGCAGGTCTAATACGGATTTTATTTCCCACGGAGGCATTCCAAATTCTTGCGTTCGAGATCAACAGCGGTTATCTGCGCTTCATCAGCAAGTACATCTTTACCCATTTGATCGAGAAGGCATCCAATTTGATTCAGCAACTCCTGTCTAAGCCTGAGATCGCCTGATATATCAATGGCCGGATTCAGGTGATTTATCTGTATCAACAAATTACATTCTGATTGTAGTCTGCTGCGCTCACTATTGAGATAGATTATTTTTTGTAAGATATCCGCTGTTGAGACAGCATCAGCCACTTTCCTTATGAGGCTTTCTTTATCATAGGTAAGCCTCACATCCTTTACAAATTTAGAAAAATTATCCATATGCCTTATCTACAGCTATATAACCACATTGGACAAAACAAATGTAACAATAACAAAATTAAAAATCATCTGATTACTTCCCAAGAACCACCATTGGTCGGGCCATTATGCCTTAACCTACCCTCCTTGACAAGAGCTTCAAGACGCCGCTGAACACTACTCTCATGAAGAGTTAAGATTTCTGCAATTTCAGTTCTTGTTATGGCTGGATTCTCAGACAGTAACTCCAAAATCCGATTTTTCTGTTCGGTTTTAGTTCGATTTTGGTTCGGTTTTGGTTCGATTTTGGTTCGATTTTGGTTCGGTTTTGGTTCGGTTTTAGTTCGGTTTTTTATTGATTCTGTATCGGTTGGAGTTAGTTTTGCATCGCCCCTGATAGACATGAAAATCTCACGACAAATTACTGCTGTAACGCCACCTTGCTCTACAATAAATTCCGGTCGTTTAAGATTCGCCTTATCAAAGGCCTTCATTATCTTTTCGTAGCCGCGTCCCCATGCCTCAATAAAACCGGCACGATAGAAAACCTGTGCCATCTTTGGATTGCGTGGTTTGGAGGTATGCTTACTCATCAGAGTCTCTACGGTATAATTTTCCGGCAACACTCCTTCATTCCATAAGCGGATATGGTCGTCATAGATACTCATCTGATTCCATGTGCCGAATTGCAATTTATGGACAATGCTGTTGAAGATTATTTCGCGGAGAGCATCTTCCGGAATCTCTAATGGTTCCTTTCGTTGTAACCCCTCATAGTGAATAGGTCTGATAAGATACTTGCTGCTCAACACCTGCATTATCTTATCAGTCATTTGAATGAGATTTCCTTCAATCTGGTCTTGACTCAACAAGTCCGCATCATCTGCTCCAAACCTGCCTATCTTGAAACTGGAGGTTACAAATCTGCGTTGAGGATATTTTCCAAACAGCAGAACGGCCCCATTCGTAGGGATCCCGTCCTTGATAAGTCCCAAATTGGATAGAACTTCCTCTTTGGAAGATTTGCGGGATTCAGGCTCCATACGACCCTCCCCGATAGCATAATCCAAGAAATATTCAATCGCGCCATCGTCAATATCATCCAAGGTTACACCATCACAAGGAATATCCTCCCAATTCAATCCCATTTTCTTCAAGAGAAACTGATGGAGAGCTGTTCCGCGAAACTCTTGTTTGGTTGCACCACTCCGATAATAATAGACACCGCGATAAGATATAGGCATTCCGCAAGGTTCAATAACAATCTCAATGACATCCTTACCCTCTATCGTAAGATGGTTGGTTTCAGGGAACACGCCGGTATTGTTTATAATCTTGTTAGGTATATCCTCCAGTTGCTTATGGAGATTGTCAACGCCAACCACAGTCAGATCATCGTCAATGCCAATATATATCTTTCCGCCCTGAGCGTTAGCGAAGCCGGATACCCATTTCAGGTATTCGTCTTTCCATATACGCTTATGCTCAACGTTTTGATTTTCTTGATTCATATTGCAAAATTAGCGAAAAATCCTGACATTGGCAATGATACGATATTCAATCACAGGGCATAACTGCCCAATTATCTGATATTTGTCAATAATCCCTAAATCTTACATTATTGCGAAGTCTATATTGCGTAATAATGCAACCAGCACCATATTAAAAATAGTACACTCAGAATAGTTAGAATCAATTTATGCACCAACTTGGTGCAGTTTTATATCCCTTTGAAAATTTGCATGTTATAATTATCCACCAAATTGGTGGAGTTTGTCCAATCGTAAGCCGCAACTGACAAAATACAGATAATAACGGAAATACAGTCTATGGTTATTCTGCCATGATTTTCTCTGAACTTTTCTCTCAACCATGACTGTGGCTGATGTCAGTAGTACATCCGATATTGAGTGCCTCGAATCTTTAACAACTGTCCCTGATACCCACTGATACCACAAGTTAATATGTAATTAAGAGGCTCATCGAGATACAAAAACCGAATAAAAACGTTATATTTGCAGTCAGTAAAGAATGGGAGCTTTAAGAGAGCTGAAATTGTTAAAATTGGAGGTGTGAACCTCGTAAAAATCAATTTTGTAGACTTAAAGCGTAACCTACTCACTATCAAGAATATGCTATAATTACATCTTACTTGTCGCCATAAAGCCCGATGTGGTTGCCGACAGGATCGGCGATGATGGTGAAGTAACCCCAACCGTCAACCTGAATCTTGGTCTTGGGAGTTACGAGCGTCGCGCTGTTATCCAACGCAGCTTTCACGCTGGCATCCAAATCTTTTGTCTGGAGATACACCAACACGCCTCCGTTAGAGGGTGAGAAACCGGGGAACGAGGGAGCCGAGGAGATTGAGCAAACACTCTTGCCGTCTTTCATAAGACAGGCCATTTTCTCGTCGCCGAACTGCGACACCTCCAGCTTTTCGCCAAAGAGAGCCTGATAGAACGCCACCGACTTGTCAAAGTCATTGGTGGGGATTTCAAAAAATGCAATCATACTTTTTATTATTTGATTAGTACGCTGCAAAGTTACAGCGATGTAATAGCCTGTGATAGTAAAAAGCGGACATCCGTGTTAGGTTAAAAGACCTAATGATGATTATCCTCAGCTTTATAACTATTCTGCAATTTGTTACTGAATGATTCCCTGAGAGCTATCCGCAATCCGTTCAAGAAAGATTCTTGGATATATATTGAGGATGTCGGACAGTTGTCGGCGCATAATCGGCACTGGATACAATTTTTCTCGTCCATCGGCAAAGCCGTATCTTTTAGTGAGAATATGTGCATCGGACAAACGTTGATACATTTTCCACACTTTATACAGGTAGAGGTATTGAGAAACACCACCTTGTTACCGGCTACTATATATGAACCCTTGCGGCGTATCGGTATGCTTTCAGAATATCCTGCAATCGGATTTTTACAAACAAATGCCAAAGGATGCAATTTCCACCGAAGCTTTTCCGAGAACAGTCTTGCCTTGAACATATCCCGCTCATTCGGTCTGGCTTTATTGTAGCCGTCCATCAGAACCCACGGCCCGGTGCGGTCAAATCCTTGACAGGAAAACTCTCCGACTATAATTCCTCCTTTCGCTTCTATGATTTTTTTGAGGTGCTTATGATATGCTCCCAAGAAAGGTCTGCAACGGGTGGAAAATACGAACACGTTTTTACCTTTAAGATATTGACCTGAAACAAATCTTTGAAGTCGTATATCGTGAGCGGCAAAGTTTATCGCGGAGCCAAAGCCAATAAGGTCATAATCCGACAGGTCGATTGACGGATTGCTGTCGATAGATACCAATTCGGCAGATAGGGCATCCTTCATGCTTTCCGCAATCTTCAACGTGTTTCCTCTATATGAGGAACGATAGAATATTATTGTCTTCATCTTGCGACTGATATTTTTGTTTCAGGTGTTCCGGGGCCACCGTTTACGCCCTTATACCCCACAAACATCAGAGAACTCGTGTCAAAGTAATAATCACAGCTCCAGAAAGCAGACATAAAGCCGGTAAGACCGACTTCGATTCTTACGGCATTCTTTCCGTCTAATTTCTCAGTTCCTTTCTTTACTGCCGACATGGTATAGAGCTTCATGTTGTCGGGGCGAAAACACTCATATTCCACAGACTTACTGTTTTTCAAAGTCAGTCCCGCATTATAGGCGATGTTCTGATACCACGGCTTGCCTTTACTATTTACCGTCTTTGAAATCCGTTTCCCATTGAACTTGCCGGATATGGAGTATATCCCATTATTCAGACTGATTGACAGATTGGTGTTTGAAGAAGTATTTACTATCTTCCAACTCTCGGTTTTATATCCGCTTCCTAAGATATACTCATGCTTCTCATTGCCTTGAACTGTGTACAGGTATATCTTTCCATTCTTGCGTTCTTCCATCCATTTGATGGATGTTTTGGTCTTGCCGCAGATGGAAATGTAATTTCTTTCCTGCGCCATAGCAAATGCTGCAAGAAATAATGTAAGTATTATTGTAATAATATGTTTCATAGATTATTGTTGTCAAAGATAAAATCCACATATTTGGAAATCATAGCTTCCATTCTTTCCCATGCTTCCGGGTTACTGAAATCTATACCGTTGATTTTGTGATATTGCCTTGTGAAAAGAACGATGTAGTTGATTGCGGATATGATTATTGCAATCGACATATTGTTGTCACTGTCTCTATCCAAAAACTTATTCAGTTCCTCCTGCAGTTTATAGCCGATACGTTCCCGTTCTTCAATGATTCCCTTGAATGATGAATGACCTGAAAGTTCCCATACCAGAAGTTCTTGCATGAGTACATTATCTTTTAGATAGTTAAGTTGACACATAAACACATCCTTAACAATCTGCTTTATGTTACCGTCTTTAGCTCGTTTAATGGTGTCAATAAACTCCGAATAGGCAAACGAATAATAGTCATGACGCTTTGCCCATTCCACGAGCAAACCATCCAATCCACCGAAATAGCGATAAATCAAAACCTTATCGCATCCGGCTTGATTAGCTATGCGATTAACTCCGATTTTGGTAAAACCATCGTTCTCTACGATATGGCTCACGGCTTCAAGAAGCCTTTTTTCTGTTTCTTTCAATTCCATCTTATATAACGTCACTAAGTGGTGACAAAATTATAAAAATCATCGGTGACAACCAAATACAAGGCTGTATAAACGCTATTTTTTAGAATGTAAAATAGTCAGAAACAGGAGAGTATCGAGCAATATACTCTTTCGGTGTGTAGCCGGAGAATAGCTTGAATTCTTTAATCATGTGGGATTGGTCGGTGTACCCACATTCGTATGACAGCTGCGCAAAACCTATTCCCTGATTATGCTGCATGACAGATAAGGTACGTTGCAACCTGACTATACGCATGAAATCTTTGGGTGTCGTTCCTATGTTTTCCGAGAAGATCCGGGAGGTCACATCTGAATAACCGCTTTCCTGACCGCAAATAAAACTATGCGGTTGCAATTCATCACGGTTCGTGACTTTGAGCCTTTCGCCTCGATGGAACACAAGTGATATACAGCCTGTCGGCAAAGTGCGTTGCGACACTATGCCTGAGGTACTATCCTGCAATATCCAGTAATACCGTATGAACGGTTTCAGGGCAGGCGTTGGCTGTATGATTCTGAATGTCTGCATCCCGTAAAATTACAACATGACAATTTCCAATGATAGTAAAAAACAGACATTGGTGTTATATGCCTCACTCAACCGTAAATTCCTCTGAATGATAGCTGTTGTAAAAACGACCGGATACATTTGTTCCGAATCTCTCATAATTTATGTGTTATATGGTGATGTGAGCAAACTCTCGGTTTATCCAGATGGTAGCCTCATTTCCGATAAAGCGAATAAGCACATAGTTCGAATCTGCTGGGCCGGCGGGGAAATAATTTATAAAATACTTCTGCCACATCCGTTTGCGGGTTACATCATCCGTAATGATTTCGACTGTGCCGCGCAAAGCAACACTATCGCCATAAAATGAATAGGAAAGCCCGGCTTTGGGATTGAGCCTGAAATCGGCAACCTTTTCGGAGTCTGCGGCGGTCACTACCCAAACTTCATTGCATCCTAACGAGTGAATTTTATCCAATGGCACAGGGCGAGGAAAACCCTCCGCATTGACCGATGCCAGCGTAACCTCTTTGCACTGGGAAAGAAGATGGATCGCTTTTTCAATCAAACTCCTTTCATCTTTCTCTTTCCAGCGTTTGAGTGTTGGGAAGATTTGTTGCATTTGAGCCTTTGCCTGTTGGGGCGTCAGATTCCAACCCGTTTCCTTGTTAATCTGGTCGGTAAACTGAGTGCAGAACTCTATCATCTGGCTCATGTTGAAATCTTGGAGGAAAACACCTCCTTTGTAGCAGTAGCCACAATAGTCCTTACTTTTACTGCCGTCTGAATTTGTGCCGATGTTACCCTCTACAAGGGGCATACCGCAGCTTTGACAAAATCTTTGTTCCATATGTTCTATCATCGTTTTCAAATAATCAGTTCACTATCCCGTCATCTTTTTTTGAATTTCTCTTTTGCGTATTCGTAGGATTCAAGGATGTAAGGTTTTAATGATTCAAATGTCGCTTCAGATGGGGTTAAAGCGCAAATCCAGCCCATCCACGCATAAACCGGATGCGGCATAATGACATCCTTTGCGGTAAATTCATACGGCATATCTACAATGCAACCTTTACATGGACGTTTGGGCAGTTCTCCGAATAAAGTGCGGAAAGTCTGTTTTCTGACTCCTATATTTATTCGCCACACATCCTTGCGGTCAAGGTGGGAAGCTCGATCATTGTCGCCATCCTTTTCTTTTATCGTCAAGATATAAACCCCACGTTTCAACACTCCATCCGGATTATAGAAAATCCCACGCTCGCCCCAACTGTTTACTTCGACCGTCCCTTCAAGGTTGTCAAGGCAATATTTAAAAATATCATCAGGTGCAATAGCCATCTTTAATCAAAACATTTAATTAACCTGTACATCGTTTCTATATCCTTCGATGCCATCTCGAATTTTGACTTTTCAATCAGAATGTCTAGTCCGGAAAAGTGTTGACCGTCAGATTCAACATTTTTTAGTAAAATGTGTGAAGAAAACAAAAAATTCTGGGACGAATCTCAGATTTCGGCAATCAATGCCTGGCACAGCAGCGGAAAAAGTTTCAGTCAGATTGACGAGGAATACAATTTTGCGGTCGGGACATTGTTTACAATAGTAAAT
>CAJSYI010000070.1 GCA_910573745.1 Muribaculaceae bacterium
CAAAAATCCCCGGGGCATCGAGCCCCGGAGGATTTTACCCCAACCTCGGGGATCTCAGGCTCATACCTGCATGTCTCCACAGTCTTCGGACTGTTTAACATTCATTCATAATCTCAAACCCTCTGACCCGTCAATATTTTTCAGGACGCCACAGTGGATGAGAGACAGAAGGTAGGGCAGTTTATCCTTACAGGATCGAATTCTGTAGACAAGTCAAATATATTACACACCGGAACCGGCAGGATTGCAAGGATAAGGATGGCTCCTATGAGCCTTTGGGAATCCGATGAATCCACAGGCGAAATCTCTCTCATGGAACTGTTCGACAATCCCGAACTTGAGATTGACGGCAAGATGTCATGTCTCAGTATAAAGCAATTGATTTTCGCATCCTGCAGGGGCGGTTGGCCAGCGTCGCTATCTCTTCCAACAACAGGAGGAAAGCTGTTGGTGGCCAAGAATTATGTTCAAAGTGTATGCGCTACGGATATATCCACTGTCGACGGCGTTGCTCGCAATGAAAAACTCGCACGCGAGATTCTACGCACCTATGCAAGAAACATCTCGACTCTTGCGAAGAAACAGAAAATGATAAAGGATGTTGTGGCTACAACAGAAAGCTGCACAGAGCCAACATTCGACAGTTATGTATCAGCGTTAGAAAAACTATTTGTCATTCAGGATATTGATTCATGGTCACCTGCCGTACGTTCTGCCACTGCAATCAGGCGAGGGAAGAAAAGAGGCTTTATAGATCCTTCCATCGCGGTGGCGGCATTGGGCCTCTCTCCGGAACGTTTGCAGATGGATTTGAAGACTTACGGTTTCATATTCGAGTGTATGGCAATGAGGGATCTTAGAGCGTATTCCCAATCATGCTTTGGAGCCATATCGTATTATCATGACAGATATGATCTTGAAGCAGATGCAGTCCTGCATCTCGATGACGGCAGATATGCGCTGATTGAGTTTAAGCTCGGTGGTGCTGAAATAGACAAAGGCGCAGAGCATCTTCTTGAAATCCGAAATCTTGTAAGGAAAATGAATGAGCGCGAAAAGCAGATTGTAATGGAAGAGCCTACACTGTTGCTGGTAATAACAGGTGGTCCAATGGCATATACTCGGCCTGATGGCGTAAAAGTTATTCCTCTTGCCTGTTTGAAGGACTAATAATCGTTGTCACAATATATCCCCCCCGAATTAACATGAAAACGTTTTCCAATATACCGGAACTTCTCGGTCGCCTGCATACGGAGCGGAAACTTCTGCATGCTCTTTTTCAGGCACGACAGAAGTATGATTTCCGGTATGAGGACGCGATGGAGTTTGTCAACAATGAGCGAAATCTCCATCTTCTCATAGACTACGGTATCGTGCGCCAGGAGGGCGAAATGCTCGAACTGGAAGAGACCTATCAACACTTTTTTGAGGAGGTACTGCGCCTGAACGAGAACATCACAAGCTCTACGGTAGAAGAAAATCTAAGGCAACTTAAAAACAATATAGATTTCTATCTTAAGGAGCGAGCCAATCCTGACTCGCAAAGGAAATATGTCAACAAGATAATTCGCACACTGCGTAACATCGCGACTCAGACTGCAACCAAGACAGTAGAACTTAAACGAGTCATCAATGACACATACAGGCAGGAACGCAACTATGAGATAAAGCGTCAGAAGCTCGTGGATTATCAAGCCACCCTTGAAAACATATCTTCACTTATCCGCCAGACCGAAAGTGTGCTTGAAGAACGCAAGGATACCCTTGAAGTCATGACTCCGGACCAAAGGATATCACGGATTGCCACTGATGTAAGGCTGCAATTCCGGGATATATTCCACTCACTAATCGAGTTGCAGCATACCATACGCGAATATCTACACCAGATCGACGCCCACAACAGAAAGGTAAAGCGCATAAGGAGGCTTAAATATCTAAAAGACCAACTCACTTGGGAAAAGACCACGACAGTGTGCCGGATGCTTGATGGATGTTCACATCAGCTACTTGAGACCACTCCTTACTATACCACCAGGACATCATTGTCATTACTGCGGAACACAGATACCGGTCTTGAGGCTATTTCTACCGCTTGTCGCGCGTTATGCAGGCGAAAGAGTCCCAATCCCACACCACATACTCCTCTGAAAGCCGAAGAACTAAATCCTGCTTACATGATTGAGGATTTCGTCGATACCGACAGAATAGCCGAGGCCTTTTTTGCTTCATCGCAAGACCTATATACTTTCGTGAAGAACTACCCCTACAAGAGACACAAGGAGCTGGAACAGAAAGTGGAATTCTACACCGAGATAATAATCAACCATCATTCGCGGCTTCTCATCACTGAAGGCTGGCAGACTGACGGCAACATTAACTACCCATTGATCTACAATATGCCATGAAATATGTACAGCAGGTTTTCGACAGATTAAGCCGGGGAGGATTTATTTCTTCCGACAGTGTTGATGAGAGCACACGCAACATCTTCTTAGACATTGAAGACCATCAGGATGACTACTCGGAATATTTCGAACAGATAGGATTCATTCTTGAGGAGGGCACCGGTTTTTTCTATTTCTCACGCAGGGAATCCAAGACCGCCTTAGTGGACAAACTGAAAAGATTCGGACACTGGATCGACATCCTTGACTTCCTAAAGGCTTGGGAACCGGCTTTGGGACCCGGATTCACTTTCATTCATGCCGATCTGATGATAAAGATTGATTCAGACATCGAATTGCGCGAGAAGGCAAAATCTCTCTATGAAAACAAGGTGAAAAACGATGAGATATGCGACCGTCTCATGGAAGAGCTTTCGCGCCAAGGGTTTATAGAGCAGCTTGACGATGTGGCTCAACGGTATCAGGTTACCGCGGCATACAGATATCTTGAAGATATGGTTGAACTTATAGCATTCAATGAGGAAGATGAGAAATCTGAGTAAAATAATATTTATCAACAGCGCACACATCAGATATGCCGAAGTGGCTATGGACGGAAATGTGCACTTCACCGGGACTCAGGGTGTCGGCAAGACGACCCTGCTAAGGGCATTGCTGTTTTTCTACAATTGCCGTAAGGATAAACTTGGCATCCGCACGCAAGGTCAGCAAGCATTTGACGATTTCTATATCCCTGACTCTTATTCATATATCATCTACGAGGTTTCGCGCGGGGAGAAAGAGCCACCGTTTTCAATCATCCTTTTCAGACATCACAACAGAGCTGCGTTTCGCTTCGTAGACGCCCCTTACTCAAAAGAATGGATAATCGACAGCCTTGGAGCGGTCGCCTCGGACCATGTCACCGTCAGACAACGCATCCAAAGCTCCGGAACAGACTGCAGCGGAATTATTGACAGATACACCCAGTATCTTGACATACTGTACGGGAACCGCAGTGCCCACATGAGCAAAGACCTGCTGAAGTACTATCTGCTCAGAAGCCAGCAATACCATAATATCCCAAGTATAATCCAGAACGTTTTCCTCAATGAACGCGTTGATGCAGGATTCATCAAGGACTTCATCATCAATAGTGTGACCGACGAGGATGAGGAAATAGCCGTTGACCTCAATTTCTTCCGAGCTAAACTCACTCATTTCAGCGACGAACTCAAAGACATATCCTTATGGACAGAAAAGAACCGGCACGGCATTGTCGAGACCTGCAAAGATGCAGAAACGATTATTGGAATGTCTCATGATATAAAAGCCTCCGAATTCTCTCTGCGCGAACAGTGTGGCATGCTGATCTACGCGATGAAAAAGGCGGAACGGGATATTCCCGTACTACAGACAAAGATTGAGAAAAAGGATGCGGAAATAATGGAAATAGCTGGAAAGCTACAGAAACTTAGCGACGACTATGATAAGGAACGGAGGACAGTAGAAGGTCGGATAGCTGTGCTTTCCAATGATCTTAAAAAAGCCACGGCACTGAAGAAGGAATATCAGCGTATCGGAATCGAAGAGATGATAAATCGCGCATCCACTCTTGACGGTCTTAAACTACAAAAGGAACAAAAAGAGCGTATTCTCGGACAACTGACATCCAGCCAACAGTCCATTTCCGACAAATACGTGATGCTTCGCGACCGTCTCAATCTTGACAAAGAGCAATACATGCTCAGCCTGAAGAAAAAGAAAATTGACATAACCTGCTATTTCAGCGATCGGCAGATGGAAAGGTCGAAACGGAAATCCATACAAGAAACGGATGTACGCGACAGATTCAAGACCTTGATATCAGAAATCGATAAAAATTTACTTTCCCTGCGGGAACGTCTGACAGACTTGAAGGAGCAGAGGGCAAAAACTGCCGCCTCATCTCCCCGCATGGATGATCTGGAGGCGAGTCGGCGAAAGATATCTGAGGCGGAAAGCAAAATCCATCGGTTAGCTGAGTCGAAACTGAAGGAGGAAATGCGGCTTGACAACTTCAGAAACGCACAGGAACTCAAATGCAATCAGATAAATGCCGAGTCCCAGATACATATCAAGGATATCGAAAGTAAAATCCGTCAGCTGGAATCTCAGCGGCAACAGGAGCAGATGCTTCTTGACAGATCGAAAGGTTCGCTATGCGAATGGCTTGACAACAATGTGGAAGGCTGGGAGAAAACCATCGGCAAGATAGTCGATGAAAAATATGTGCTTTATTCACAAAACCTCAGTCCCACACTTGCCGACAACTGCCATGACAGTATCTTCGGCATAAGTCTTGACCTCGATTCAATCGAAAAGGATGTGCGGACTCCCTCGATGATAAATGATGCCATCGTCGCTATTAAGAAGGAAATCCAGATATTGGCAAACAGCATCATTAAGCATCGGGAGGAAACCGAACACAGAATCGAAGAGTCAGGGAAGGAGGCCCGAGCCATGATAAAGACTGTTCAGAGTGAAATCGACAACCTGAACCGAAGGATACAAGTAAGTAAGGCTCAGGTTAAAGAAGAATCTCTGCGCCTTGAAAAAATAGTAGCGGAAGAGAAAAAATGTCTTGAAGATCTGTTGATGTCAGTTGATAAAGAGATTAACAATCTGCAGTATCAGATAAATAGTCTTTCAAAAGATCGGGAAACCCAAGACAAGATATGCGGTGCAGAACTGAGCAGAATCGGAAAGATATTCTCTACTGAAGAAAAAACCGACATAAAGAAGAAAGATGATTCGCTTGAAACCATCGATAAAGAGTCCGGCAGATACACCAGTGAGCATGACATCAGACTGAAACAGCTTCAAAAAGATGAAGAAGCGGAACTCATGAAATCCGGAGTTGATATCCGTATGCTCAACGCGATAAAAGAAGAAATAGCTGCTATCTCGCAAGCAATTGACATTATCGACGGCGAGCGGGATAAAATCGCTGAATACCGTAAAGACTGCCGGGATTTGCTCGACCATGTACAGCAGAAGCAGGCCAACCGGAAGAAACTTGAGGATGAAGAAGGCAGACTTAGACAGAAATATGAGGAGCGTAGGCATAAACTTGATCTTAGACGACAGGAAGAGGAGAAATCAATAACATCGCTACGTATGTCGTGCCGATTGGCAATGGAGTCAAAACAGAAAGCCGATGAGTTCACGGCATCCAAAACATGTCCGCAGGAGTTCAATGAAGCCAGACCTATAAATACTGAATTGGATTGCTCTGCCATTATCTCAGCCATACAGGGACTTATTGTAGATATCCATAGCCTGTCAGACCAGCTTAAGCAAGACACAAACGAGTTCCGCAGGCGATTCTCGGCAAACAATACCTTCAAATTCCCGACCATGTTCGACACACTCGACGACTATCACCGCTATGCCGACAGTTTGGAGGACTTCGTAAGCAACAACAAAATAAGCGAATTCCAACAAGTGACAAGCAATCTATACCGAGATATACTGTCGAGAGCCGCCTCGGATTTCAATTTCCTTTTAGGACGGGAATCGGAGATTGTCAGGCTCGTGAAGGCCATCAACCATGACTTCGAGACAAAAACCTTCGCCGGGGTCATCCGCAGGATCGAGCTGAGACTTGACCGTAGCAGCATGCCCATCATAACACAGCTCCAGAATATAACAGACTTCTGGAACGCTCATCAGTACGAGCTTGGAGAAATCAATCTATTCTCTTCAGATGAACACAATGACATCAACAAAGAATCAATAAAGTATCTGAAATCACTTGCTACAGCACTTCAGTCCGCATCTGATTTGAAGAAGCTCCCACTTGAACAGACCTTCTCACTGAAATTCAGGATTCAGGAGAATGACAATATAACCGACTGGGTGGAGAATCTCAGAGCCATTGGCTCGGAAGGCACGGACATTCTTGTAAAAGCCATTATAAACATTCTCCTTATAAGTGTGTTCAAGAACCGCGCCGGGCAAGGTGGCGACTTCCGCATACATTGCATGATGGACGAAATCGGACGCCTTGCCGACGAGAATATTCAGGGCATTCTCAACTTCGCCAATCAACGTGGCATATATATAGTCAACTCTTCGCCCAAGGCTCACCGTCCTCTTTCCTATAGACGGCTCTATATGCTTTCGAAAGACAACAAGGCCAATACTATAGTCCAGCCAATCCTGTCGACTCGCCAATCGGAAATGTTATGAAACTGACGCCACGACTTATCAGGAACCTCCGTCAAATACTTCAGGGAGAATCCATACCATACTCCAACCTACCCAAGTCACTCGCCGACCCACTTGTTGCTGAAGGTTTGTTGAATGTAATATACCATGGAAGCAGACGAAGCCTGCGTACACATAATGCCGACGCACTGGCGGGAGTTCTGCCACGATACAATGAACGCGAGTTCGGGATAACGAAAGCCCTAACGGCTGTTCTGAAAAGAGACATAGATTATCAGGTGACCCGGTCGGGTCGCCTGATTTTTTACCGTCGTGTTTACCGCCAGAAGACGAGCTGCCCGCTTG
>CAJSYI010000071.1 GCA_910573745.1 Muribaculaceae bacterium
ATTTCGGTCTCCCTTTTTTTGTATTGCTGTCGTTCCCTTTTGAATATCCTTCTGTCGCAGTTCGCTCTTGGGGGCGGACTCGACCGCCCCCGCCGCTCGGGCAGCCCCCTCCGAGGAGAGAGGATTGCTTTTATTCAGCGGTTTGTTGGCAAAATCGTGCGTTTCTATTTGGATTCTTCAAAAGTTTTATCGGACAGCAATAAAAAATATCAGCATTATTTAATGACGGTCAGGCATAATAACAATAATACCACTGTTAAGTACCTCAGAAATCTCGGCAAAGTTCTAAATTTAGCTGTAACAAAGAAGTTAATTCAAACGTCTGCATTGGAAGAATTGAAATTGAAGATAGAACCTGTTGATAAAGGCTTCTTGAATAAAACGGAACTTGCCAAACTTGCAGAGAAAGAATTTGACGTGGTTAGGCTTGAACAGGTTAGGGATGTCTTTCTATTTTGCTGTTATACAGGACTTGCCTATGTAGATGTCCATTCATTAACAAATGATGATATAGTTGAAGATGGAGATAGGCTATGGATACGCAAAGCAAGACACAAAACTAGCGTAATGTGTCATATCCCAATTATTAAACCCGCAAGAGATATTCTAAACAAATATGCCTCATTTGTTCCAACAACAGGTAAGTTATTGCCAGTTCTATCCAACCAGAAGATGAACGCATATCTTAAGGAAATAGCAGCTATAGTTGGAATTGAAAAGGATTTGACGACACACCTCGCCCGGCATACCTTTGCTACTACAGTTACACTCGCAAATCATGTCTCAATAGAGAATGTATCCAAAATGTTAGGTCATTCAAGCATTAGGATGACACAACATTATGCGAGAATTTTAGACACATCAATTGAGAATGAGATGATGAATGTAGAAAAGAATTATGAGTAAGACCATATCCAAAATCCCCTGTTTTCTGCTACGGAGACAGGGGATTGTTCTATCTGCACATATTAAATAGTATAACTAAATTTACTGCTTTTGACTTATTTTCTAATGCTTTAGAAAGACCTATTTTACCCATGAAGATTACATAAAACATTATCCAAAATAATTTTTTCTGAAATTTTTTGAAGTTTGATTGAATTATTACAAGCGTAGAATACTCCAACTGCACCTCCCCCTGCCCTTAGCAAATGGGGATACCCCCCTGTGCTAATTACAAGTGGAGCTAATTACTCCTCCTTTGTGTCTGACAAACTTCGCAGTTGGATATTCCGCTGTACAACAATAAATCATCAAACAAATGGATAATCTAAAGTTCGTTGAAACTCTGTCTGTAGCAGAGTTCAAAGCACAGAAGAATGTGCAGAAAATTGAGGTGAAACAGAACCCTCACAATGGTAAATGCTTCTTCGTCTATGGATGTGAGGTAGGAGCAGTAAGTGAAAAGTTCCTCAAAGGAAAACTCACAAATCCTGTAATCTCACAGGTATGCTCCGCTGAAACAGGTGATATGTTCTACCTGTTGCATCAGCAGGGAGAAGGAGGTGCGCCTGTATTGGCTACACTCTAACACTATAGGAAGATGTAAAGCGGCAAGGGGGAGAAATCTCTCTTGCCGTATTATTTCTAAAACATCTGAAACTCTAAATTTTAATACAATATGCAGTTAAGAAAATCATCCAAGAAGCAAGCGAAGATAAAGCTTGCTCTTCAAGGCTGTGCAGGTAGTGGTAAGACTTACTCTGCACTACTCTTAGCCTACGGGCTATGTCGCGATTGGACTAAGATTGCAGTTATAGACAGCGAGAATAATTCTGCTGATCTATATGCACACTTAGGACAATATAATGTACTTCCACTTGAGGGGAAGTATGACCCCGAAACATACATTGATGCAATCAAGGTATGTGAAAAGGCAGGTATGGAGGTTATAATCATTGACTCTATGAGTCAGTGCTGGGATAATCTTCTTGAATACCATGCCTGTCTTCCGGGTAATTCATTCACAAACTGGCAAAAGGTTACTCCGAGAATGACATCACTTATTCAGATGATACTCGGTGTAAACTGCCATGTAATCTCCACAATGAGATGTAAACAGGATTATGTCCTGTCAGAAAAGAACGGTAAAATGGTTCCTGAAAAAGTAGGCTTAAAGGCTGTTATGAGAGATGGAATAGATTATGAATACACAATAGTCTTTGACATCAATATGAAGCATCAAGCCGTAGCATCAAAAGACAGGACCAATCTGTTCACAGGAAAAAGTGAGTTTACAATCACTCCGACAACAGGACGGCTTATCCTTGACTGGTGTAATGACGGGGTTACACTTGAAATGATAAAAGGTGAAATATCAAAGGCTGAAACTTTAGAGCAACTGACCTCTGTCTATCAGCAGTACCCCGAATGGAATCAACAGCTTATAGCTGACTTCTCCAAAAGAAAGGCTGAACTTCTTTCATCTAATGAGGATGTACAATCAAAAACCACAATCAATTATCAACCCAATTTCACAAGAATAAATCATGCAGACCGCACTATCAACTTTGCAACTACAGCCTGTCAGTAGGTTCAATAGCCTGCCGAGCAGACTGAATGACAGCTATAGACCGCCCATTGAGGTGGAGGCTGTGGAAGTTGTGGAGGACATTATAACTCCGCAATACTCCAAAAGACTTCCTTTTATAGAAGCCAACACAAAAGAGGTTACAATCAGTCATCTTAAGGATGAATGTGTTGTACCTGTGTTCTCAAAAGACAATGAAATCACTATATCTCATCCTGCATTCATTGAGGCAGTATGGAGTGCCGCATCTAAGGTATTTCCAAGAGAAAGCATCGAGCAACCATCTATACGAGTAAGCCATGTAATCAAGGGCAGAACTCCAGAAGCAATTCACAAGAATGTAAAGGAACTGCTTGATGAAGACAAGACTATCTACTACGAGCGTATGATGTTCTGCTTTGAAATCCCCTCAATCTGTGAGGATATTCGTGACAATAGGCTCAATCTCACTATAGGTGGGGTAAGAGCCTATAATCACGAAAATCTCTACTCTAAAAAGGGAATGGAGAAGTTCAAAATCTTCATCGGATTTAAGAACATGGTATGCTGTAATCTGTGTGTCAGTACAGACGGCTATCAGTCAGAACTCAAATGTATGGATGTCAGGGGTCTATTCAATTCAGCCGTAGCTTTGTTTCAAGACTACAATATGGCTAAACATCTGTATGAGATGGGAGGCTTGCAGGAAAGTTATATGACGGAACATCAATTTGCTCAATTCTTAGGTAAATCACGTCTATATGGTTTTCTGCCTAAGGCTGAACAGAAGAAACTTCCTCAGATGCTTATGACTGATACACAGATAGGCATGATAGCACGGGCATACTATAATGATGAAAGTTTCTCTGTACCACAGGCAAGTAAGGAAATCAATATGTGGAATGTTTATAATCTCCTTACAGGAGCTAATAAGTCTTCCTATATTGACAACTTCCTTGACAGAAGTCTGAATGCAACTCAACTTGCCGAAGGACTCAACAAGGCTCTCTATGGTGATTGTGAATACTCATGGTTCATCAAATAGATTATGGCGGCAAGTTTTGTCAACCTTATGTTTATGGTAATTTCAATCTTCCTTATAGGTCTTTTCACCGATGAGGATAGAAAGAATAAGCGCAAATAGATAAGATTATGGAGCCAAGATATATCATAATCATGGACTTCTCTACGGGTGAACTAATCAAAATCAGACTGACAGATGAACAACTTGTATCATCAGAAGAATACGAAGATTTTGGAGAGTTCCTTTCCTCTCTTGAAGAAGAATATGATTTCAGACTGAAAGACTGCCTCTATATGACCTGCCATACTCTATCTGAAAGGAACTATAATCTTTAATCCTCGTATGGTTTTCTCTCCATTATGGTAGGAAATTCTTGTCCTTGAAAATAAATCACCATTTGTGATTTGTTGTTGTGTGCTCCAATCTCTGTATTTTTACAGTTGGATTGGGGCATTTTTCTTTGTAAATAAGTCTATTGCCCACACCTGCATAGTGCCGATATGTCTTAAATAATAGTTTTATATAGCTGATAACAATTTGTTTATGTTCTGTAAATTGGCTAATTTTGCAGTACAAACAAAAACAGTAACAGCTAATGAAGTAAAACTATTATAAAGACATATTGAAAAGAGTGTTTCACTTTTTACTTGATGTATTCTGAAAAATCGCCAATTTAACAGAAGTTGTCCATCGCAGTAGAAAGGAAATGCTTGCACCTATACAGGTGTGGGCTTTTTCTTATTGCATGGATACAGGTGTTTGGCGATACCTTCAGAATAGCAATAAGTATCATAAAGCCTACACCTTCTTTTTGCTGTGTCGCAAAAAGAGCCTATGGAGATATATCAGGAAAATGGTTTGTACGGACTAAAGAATGATTGTGGAGAAGTAGTCATCTCTCCGCAATATAGAGAGTTTTATCCATTCTCATGTGGATTAGCTTGTGTTAGAAATTGCAGTTATCAATATGCTTATATCAATATCTTTAATAAGACTGTTGTGCCCTTTGGTAAATATATATGGGTAGATCCTCAATTCATAGGAGGATATGCTCGTGTAAAAACCAATGATAATAAGTATTGGGGAATAATAGACTCAACAGTTAAAATTGCTGTAATTCCCAATTTGGATTACATCAGACCTTTGACAGTGAAACCATGCTCAATTAAAGGCTGGGGAGATTGTGTTCATGTAAATGGAATATACTCAGGTAAGCCTGTTGGATATGTAATTGACCGAATGAGCCGTATAAATCTTCCTATAGATTTTGAGTTTGAACCTGAACTTGACCTTGAATATGAATTGAAAAGCCTAAAACCAATGGAAAAACAATCTTCAAAACGAGGTTTATATACATCAATATCTGACAACGAAAATTTGGCAGGGGATGAGGAACATCGCTCAGAATACGAGGAATATCGTTTAGATGCTCTTGAGGGAGATGAAAGTAACCACTGGAATATTGAATAAAAAAGAAAGTAAAAATGGAATACCCTATACATTACGGTTTGGAAAAGGCTGGATTACCGCTTATTCTGACCACAGATAATCCAAAGAACCTATGCTTCCTTATAGACACAGGTTCCACAAATGATGTAATCTTTGACTTTGTGTATGAACATTTCAAGGATTATTTTACTCAGACTGCTGAAAGTAAAAATGTCATGGGGATTGATGGCTTATTAAAACCAACAATCATAGTAAATGCAGACTTACAGTTTGATGATTTGAGGTATAAAGCTCCATTTGCAGTTCTTGAAGCCAATGATGCCATAATCCAAGTACAGGCAGAAACAGGTATACAGCTACATGGAGTTCTAGGAGTTCCATTTCTCCTTGAGAACAAATGTCAGATTGACTTTGATAAACTTATTATTAAAAGGTATGAACAATGAAGACTGAGATTACTAACGTTTACAGAGATATAGAATATCGATATTTGGAACTTTTTAGAAATTGTGCCCTCTCTAAAGAGTTTCTACCAATATTCCAAAAATTTGATAAAACTATCCTTTTTCGTAGGAATATGTGGCGCGTAGAGGAACCTACCAAAAGGGATGAAGTATTTGAATATTTATCTGAGTTTTATAAAACGTCAGAAGATATTGAATATTTAAGTATAAAATATCATGTTGACGAGGAGAGCTATATATTATACTTAATGATAGATGGAACTATATACTCTATTTGGATAGAGGTTGATAATAATCTAATATCCACATTGTGGATTAAAGAAATTTTCAATGATACTGTTCCAGATGATGCATCAGAAATTCTTAAATCTGTTGCACAAGCGTGGGAAAGCCATTATTGGATGTATATTGAAGACTTCTTAGACCGATACTTTAAGTTTGAGATGTATGGTTCTGAAGAAATATTTGGAAATCATATATTAAGTAAACGACAATTCTTGGTTTGGATTTCATGTAGATTTAAGAAATTTAGATATATTAAAGATGTCAAATTCGAGGTAAAAGCAAAGACTGGTGGCATCCTAATATCAATCAATAATCAAAGCCGTTTTATATCAATGAAGATAGTAAATGGCAAAATAATATATGCAAAAGAGATTGATACTCCGTTGTTTTACGTCAACAAAATTAACTAGTATGATTGAAGCAATTGCTATTATAGCCATTGGAGCATTGATCCTGCTCTATGCACAAAGACAGTCTGATAAGAAGACTATTGAGCAACAAGAAGATAAAATCCGTAGATATGAGGGGCGGACCAATGCTAAAGATGAAGCAGAAGCCCAAAAATTACAGGATTGGTATCACTTTGAAAAAATCATAAGACAAATACGGTCTGAAGATGAATACTCTGAATTTGAGCCGGAAGAAATCATTAAAGAACGAGCAAAAGCCAAGTTCCATGAAATATATGGGTATGAATACAAGGAATAACAAGACTTTGTCATATATTGAACTTGTGCATATCGGAGGTATCGGATTTATGTTTGGGGTTAATCAATTCCTCAAGAATAATTTGATAAGTCATAATGTACTTGCTTTCTTTGATGGAGTCCAAGAAAGTGAAGAAGCTACTAAGGATTGTGCTTTCCCATTACCAATATCCAACACAAATAGTCACCAATCTATCTTTCAATACATTGGAGATGATTGGGCTGTTTGCTCTGATGGTATATTTAGAAAATGCCAAAAGGTTAGGTGTCGGATTGAATACTGTCTAGTCCGGAAAAGTGTTGACCGTCAGATTCAACATTTTTTAGTAAAATGTGTGAAGAAAACAAAAAATTCTGGGACGAATCTCAGATTTCGGCAATCAATGCCTGGCACAGCAGCGGAAAAAGTTTCAGTCAGATTGACGAGGAATACAATTTTGCGGTCGGGACATTGTTTACAATAGTAAAT
>CAJSYI010000072.1 GCA_910573745.1 Muribaculaceae bacterium
CAAGCGGGCAGCTCGTCTTCTGGCGGTAAACACGACGGTAAAAAATCAGGCGACCCGACCGGGTCACCTGATAATCTATGTCTCTTTTCAGAACAGCCGTTAGGGCTTTCGTTATCCCGAACTCGCGTTCTTTTATAAATCCCTAAACTGAATACAACGATGAAAGAACTACTTGATCAGATCGAAAAACTCACATCTACATTCCTGAAAGACGCCGCCTCCCAGCTCGACAAGGGCAACAGGGCTGCCGGACTCCGCGCTCGTCGCGCATCCCTCGAACTGGAGCCGTTGCTTAAACGCTTCCGCAAACTCTCGCTGGAAGCCGCCAACAACAAGGCTGAATAATCCGCCCTCGATAGGACAATTTCTTTGCTGCCAAAAACCGGGACTCCCTGTGCGTGAGCATGGGGAGTTTCCTATTATTTAATCCAACCTTTTTTCAGTACCCGGAATGAATAAAAAGGACTATATATGATGAATAAGCAACTCAGTAGAAACTGGTATCTTAGTGTGTCTTTTTTTCCACTTATAAAATAATTTATTCTTAATAAGATTCCTGAAGGTATCAATAAGGCAATCAGCATCCAAATAGACATTAAATCACCCCGAGGCCATAAGTGAAACGAATCTACGATAGCACACACCACAATATAAACGAACAAAAATATATTGCAAAATGTAAATATCAGATATAATTGTTTGAAATTAGGAATTTTTTCGCAATTAAATTTCATCGCTTACCTCCTTTCCTCCAGAGAATAATGAACAGGACAAGGGATAAAAAATAGGTTATCCACATCAGAGTGGACAAACCATCTATATACATATAGTATCGTTCCTCTATTATGTCTATATTGTATGGTTCAATAATATACTTTGCATCTACATAGGCATTAATCCACGTCAATATGCCAACGATGAATATTGCGATAAATGTTATCAAGCCAACTATCTTCTGCCAAGTCTTCATTAATCTATCAATCTATTGGGAATTGTTGCTCCATTGAATCTATTATTTCCTCAAGTCGTGGATAATACTCTACTATATTCGGCTCTTGTCGTTTATTCATCCACTCAATTTGCTTTATAATAACATCCTTTACTATTTCATAATCTTTCGGAGAAATAATACGTGTTAATGTCAAATATTCAAACGCCCAATCTGCACCAATATCCGGTAATTGTTGCTTGCCTTCCAATATAGGTACAATTCTGCGATCATACATATTCTGTAAGTTGGCATAATGACTAAACACTATCTCAGCACACTCCTTGATAGTGTCACATAGTTTACAATATTCCGTATCAATAGTGGACTCCGTAAAAATAAATTTGTCCTGTCTTTCAAGCATATTACCGCTAAAGCCAACCGATGGATTATCTCGTTGGTCCCGCAACGTCTTGAAACTATACGCCTCAAACCATTTTTTCAATATATCAAAGCGCACCATATATATTGGATATATTGTCAGCATATTATCTCTTATCCAATGATCCAACTCAATCATACTACCAATGCCATTTTCATGCCAGATGAAACAGTTGTCTCGTTTTCTGAACTTGAAATCCATAAGGAAATCCTCACTCTTCAACCGCTCAATTATATATGTGAATATATGTGACGCTTTCATTTATTCAAAATTTAATAAACTTACCGTTAAGCGAGCTGGGCAAAATATGTTCATATGTCCCGGCAGTCCTTAAAGTGTTGCAAATAGAATCATTAAATATTATATGTCTATTCCTTGAACTAATTTCAACATATTCCATATCATCTTTTAATGACAAAGGTGTTGATGCAATAATCATCACAGAAGACGAATCTGAAGAATATACTCCGACATGGCTATCTCCATTATTAATTTTGTTTTTGCTTATTTCAAAGGTAGTGGGCGTAAACTCAATCAGATAATAGGAACCCCCGACATTTCGATATGATTCTACTGAACCTTCCAAATGATAGTCCACCTTTGAGAAATATTCATCTTGGCCGTGGTGATAAGATGCAGACGTTGAAAAAAAGATAACCATAACCCCGACAATACCGGCCATGATTATCAAAATCACGACTAACGACCAACATATAATCCGTATGTATTTACGTCTCGCTGTCATTATAGAGATATTATTGGTTAAATCCATAGGCTGTGACAACAGACAGTCATTATCAAAAGCACATAAAAAGATAATCGCTTCCTGTCGGTGGAGAGGCGATGACGGGAGATGCCAATTATTTTTGCTCGGTCGGGAGGCATTGCTGTCGGATCGGCATAAGAGCCTATCGCAAAGTTAATAAGAATATTTGACATTAGGGTGGTTTGCACGCATAAAAATCACCGTTATATCCTGACAGATGATGATTTATGAATAAAAAGGTACTGGAGGCGGTAACTTATCTTTGATTACTTGCGGCTTCTGCGTCCGTTGGTTTTTCGCTACGAAGTAACGGCGGGCGGTGACGCCGGCAAGCGACCGCCTCCGGCTTGGCTGCATGAAAAAATCCGGCAGCCTTCCACGATTTGCGCCAAATCGGGTATTCCGTATTTTTTCACTTGCCACACTTGCCTTGCGTCACCGCCCGCCGTCTTGATTGTATCGAAAAAATCCCCCGGATGCGAGAAGCCACAAGGCTTCAAACAAAAGGGAAAAAAACAAAAAACTCAAACATCTAAAACACTCAAATTATGGAAGCAACAGCAATTCAGACCAACACCGCAAACGTACAGGAAGCCACAATCTCTCTCGCTCTCATTCAGCCGAGCAACTACAACCCCCGTAAGAATTTCGACGAGCAGAGCCTCACCGAACTCGCTGACTCTATCAGCCGTCAAGGTATTCTCCACGCGATAGGTGTGCGACCAATCGCCGGCACCGACCGCTACGAAATCGTGTATGGCGAGCGAAGATACCGCGCCTCCCTCATAGCAGGGAAAGAGGACATCAAGGCAACCGTCTATACCGACCTTTCCGATGATGAAGCCGAACAAAAGGCTATTGCGGAGAACCTGCACCGCCAGGACATCACGCCTATGGAAGAAGCCGAGACGTTAAAGGCTGCAATCGACAGCGGACGCTACGACTATGCCACACTCGCCACGCAGATAGGCAAGAGCGAGACCTATATCCGCACCCGAATAAAACTCACAACCCTCATACCCGAAATCGCACGGCTGATTGACACCGAGGAAATCACGGTGGCAGTGGCAACCGAGATAAGCCGTTACGGAGTTGACATACAGACCGATGTTTACAACTCCCACCTCAAAGACGGAGTGACCTGCAATAATTGGCGTGGTATGAACGCCTCCAATGTGGCTCGGCTCATAGAAAAGAACTACACAACCGACCTAAGCCGTTACCGCTTCGACAAATCGGCGTGTGCCTCATGCCCTTTCAACACCATAAATCTTCTGCTGTTCTGCGAGGACGGCTGTGAGGGCAACTGCTCCAATCCCTCTTGTCTTCGTGAGAAGCACATCGGCTATCTCACCGACAAGGCGGTTGATATGCTGAACGAACATCCCACCGCCAATTTCTGCCACTCGGAGTATGACCGCAACGAGAGGGTGAACGCACTGCTGACTGAAATGGGCTATGACATCGAAAAACTCGGTGGCTATCTGACACCTTACCCCTTTGAACCTATCGCACCCCAATCCGACCGCTTCGACACCGAGGAAGAATATGCCGAGGCAGTAAAGGCATACGAGGGCAAAGTGGAGGCGCATAGGGAAAAGTGTGCCGAACTCACAGCAAAAGCCGAGGCAGGAGAAATCACACTATACATCACAATCGGGCGAAATGATGTGACGCTCGGATATATGGCTACCCCTGCCAAGCCGAGTGAGGACTGCAATAATCCGAAAGCCGAAATCGCCAAGTTGGAGGCAAAGGACAAACGCAACAAGGAGATAGCCGTGGAGCGTACAATCGAGGACACGAAGAAGAAAATCCTCGAAGCCGACATCACCGAAACTAAATTCTCGCAGGACGAGGACAAGATGATATATTTCTTCCTGCTCTCATCGCTCCGCAAAGAGCATTACGAAGCCGTCGGACTGACCGACCGCAAGTCTCAATATGTTCTCAACGACAGCGAGAAAATGACAATCATCGCCAATCTCAACGCCAAGACAAAGGCGATAATCCGCAGGGATTTTCTAATTGACAATTTCAAGGGTGCGTATCGTGACAACGCCATTGCCGACCTCCTGCTTTCTTTCGCCAAGAAGCACATGCCGGAAGAACTCGCCAACATCGAAGCCGAGTATAACGAGATTTACGAGAAGCGACACCAACGTATCGAGGAACGCAAGGCTCTACTCGCCAAAGATACCGAACCCGAAGCAACTGAGCCGGAAGCCGAGAACGCACCCGAAGAAGAACCTATGCCGGAGGCAGAACCCACTACGGCAGAAGCCACTCCCGACACCACCGAGGTAGAGACCGAGGTTGCACCGGAAGCCGAGAACGCGCCCCAAGAAGAACCTATGCAGGAAGCTGAACCCTCCACGGAAGAAGCCACTCCCGACATTTCCGAGGCAGAGACCGAGGCTATCCAATACGAACCAACGGAAGAAGAAGCCGAGGCGATACTTACCGAAGAAGAAAGGTACTGCGAAGAAGCTGTTGCATAAAGCGACAAGCACCTATGTTTGAGCAAGCCACCCCATGCCGAGAGGCGCGGGGCGGCTTTTGCTCGTCCCCTCCCAAAAGCCGCCTCTTTGGAAAACCATTGTAGCGTCATGCTTTATCGGATTATTATACTTCCTCGCAGTCAAACGGTGATAAATCACTGGATATATTGTGCTTTATCTTATCTCAAATTCCACGAAAGCAGTGTCTTGTCTCTCCGAATTGTCAAAGTGAAATGTCTTGACTAACCGATATACGCCCCGGTTAAGATTTTTACCATAAAACCACGGTTTTACTATATCTTCACGTTGGGACTTTGTTTCCAAAATATAGGCAATCGCAGTGAATACAGTGAGGCAAGCTCCTTCTTCCATATATTTTTTATCTATTGGAAGTCTTTTCCACTGATCGTTTTCTTTTCCTTGAATCTCAAACCATTCTCCGAAAAGAACTGTCGAATTGGTATTGTTACGCCAGACAACATTCAGGGAGTCTATCGGTAATGTCACGCCATCGGTATTCAGAACTGTCATCGTGACACCCGGTGTCGTTGAATAACTTTTCTGAAGCATTGGCTCGATTATAGGTGCAGTTTCCTTCATGGCTATGTGCCAATAGACAGAATCTGAGGACGCAACCTTTATAGTCTGTGGATAATAGCCTACAAAACCGATATTTATACTATCCCCGTCATTTACACGTATTGAGAAAGAACCATCTTCTTTAGATATTGTAGCTCCGTGATTAGTGAGGTCTTTCACAATCGCCTGATTTAACGGTGTTCCGTCTGTGGAGTCGAAAACCGTTCCTTGCAAATCAAATATTTCAGGATGTGTATTCCCATCGTGGTCGATATAATACCATGAATCACTTACCCATGTCCTGTATTCACCAACCGGCTCTGATTTACCTTCATCTGTAACTTTGGCATAGCCATCCTCAAAAGGAAAGGCGAAAGCAAAACGAGGTTCTATCGCCACATTGCCGAGGCTGTCGGCAAATCCGATTTTGCCGTCCTTGTTGACTATCCTCTGCAATCCCTCACAAAAATAATCATCGCCATTGTCAAATTGATATATAGAGTACGAGTGTTTGTTACCACAAGAGGACACCAGACTAAACAGTAAGATAAATGGCAACATAATCACGCCATTAATATCGGTATATCGGAACATAGTCTTTCTCATCTGCTATTTTTCTTATGTTTATAATGTTATGACTTATAACGGCTATGATGGTTTATTGAAAACGGCTCCCGACATCGTGCCAGGAGCCGAATATAGTATGATTTGCTGTTTTTATTTCAAGATTGCACTTTCAGAATCGTTGTGTTCGTAAGAGGGAGATTTTGAAGTCTTCTTACCATAATCAATAGTATATGCCACTTTAAGGGTGGCGTATTGATTATATTGTCGATTCCAGTTAGTCTGTTTATATGAGTATGAGGGAGTGTTCAATTCATCTATGATGCGGTTGTGCATGAGGAATAGATTATTGGCGTTGGCTTCTATCGCCCAATGGTCGTGAGTCCACATCGCCGAAAGTTGATACTGCCAGTAGGTCTTTCTCCGTATCTGGCTGTCAACCAAATCTCTTGTTGGCGTTGACACCCATGCACCAAAAGAGAAGTCCCCGACATAGTAATTTACAGTTGCGCTTCCGGTGAATACCGACAGGTTGCGGTGTTGAACTCCTCCTCGTGCCAGTTGCTCGCTCCATTGTCCGGAGATATTTATATTGAGGGCGTTGGATGGCTTGTATGTCAAAGACAAATCCGCTCCCGGCTTATGGTATGTCTAGTCCGGAAAAGTGTTGACCGTCAGATTCAACATTTTTTAGTAAAATGTGTGAAGAAAACAAAAAATTCTGGGACGAATCTCAGATTTCGGCAATCAATGCCTGGCACAGCAGCGGAAAAAGTTTCAGTCAGATTGACGAGGAATACAATTTTGCGGTCGGGACATTGTTTACAATAGTAAAT
>CAJSYI010000073.1 GCA_910573745.1 Muribaculaceae bacterium
ACTTATTTGACTTTACCAAATAAAATTGCCGCTAATTTCTATAAAACCAGCAGGTTAAATTTACCTATAATGGTGATGTCTATTCCACATTATCGCCTTAGCGTGTCCGCTGAATAGTTACTTTATATAGCGATTATAGTTAAAGTCTGTTAAAGTTCGCCTATTTTTGGGGGAGGGAGGTGAGTTGAATGACTGCGAATGATGACGAATGATAGTAAATTAGATATTGATAATCAATATATTACGGTGTCGGTAGGATAGAGATACATAACCAGCAATACGCATAACGGGCAATATTTCAGCGCGTTAGCGTGGGTGTGGTGACTTTTGTGGTGACTCGGAGGGGTATAATTGAATAAAAGACCGCTAACTCATTGAGAATTAGCGATCTTTTGTGGTGCCACCAGCAATATAAATGTTAAATTATTATCAATCGGATTAAATTCAATTATATACTAATATACTGATATTAAGCCGAATTAAACAATTTTCAATTTAGGCAGATAGCGGCTGTTTTAGAAATTATAGTGACTATTGTAGTGACTATTCAGGAAAAGTCACTAACTTTGCAGTGTCCGATTCATAAGGGAATCGAACCTTGGATTCTATGGCAAAATCTCTTTCCCGGTTCTTCATCCGCAAGCAGGACGAGAAGAACGAAATCGCTACTCTTTTCTTTAGGGTGCAAAACAAGAAACACAAAGTCGATACGCTCTTTTCCTCTCAGATACGTGTGAATGTCGCGGAGTGGAAAGAGGCTTTGTCGTGTCCTGAAAAATGGATGCGACATCAAAGGGCGAACTTCAATCTACACGACTCTCTCAATAGGATTGAACTGGTAGTGAAGTCGGAAGTCGAGGGCATGTCTTTCGATAAGTCACATGTTGAGGCCGAAATCCTCTCTATCGCCAATCCGAAGAAAGCAGAAGCCATAATGAAAGCTAAGCGTGAAGAGGAGGAACGGCAACGCGGGGAAGAACGCATAAAGGAAGAGCAGGAACGTCTGATAAAGGAAGGCATCGATGCTGAACGCGCCAAAATATGGAACTTCATAGACCGATTTTGCAATGAAATCAAGAGCGGTGCCAGGCTTAATGGTCATGACAGATATGCGCCCGGCACTGTGAAGGCATGGAATAGCTTTAGGAAGCTGTATGACTTGTTTGACAGAAAGCATCGCTACACATGGCATGATGTAGACCGTGCATTCGTCACCAAATTCCTAAACTTTATGGAGAAGAAAGATTATATGGTGACTGCGCAGAATAAATACCTGGTCGATCTACGAGCAATCATCAGCTATGCCTATGCCGACGGAATACACGACAATGACCGTGCCCTACAATATTTCGCCAAGAAGAAAATTGAAGAGAAAGACAAGGCTATCGAAATCTACCTTACCGAAGCAGAGCTTCAGGCATTGTATGAAATGCCACTATCAGGCAAGCAGGAAGAGGTGCGCGATATATTTCTTGTCGGGTGCTACACCTGTCAACGCGTGAGCGATTACAACGACATTGACAAGGATTGTTTCACCACTACTGCCAAAGGAACACCGGTAATACGCCTCATTCAGAAGAAAACCCGCAACGAGGTAAAGATTCCTATAATGAATCCCAACCTAAAGGCTATATGCGAAAAATACAACTACAATCTCCCTTATGTTGTTGACGTGATACTCAACCGCTACATAAAGGAGATTCTGAAGGAGTTGTCCGATAAAGTGCCCGACTTAGCCAAGATGGTAGTAACCAAACTTACTCAAAAGCAGAAGAAACTGGTGGAGGACGGCAAGCTCGTTGTCGAGCACAACGAAAAGGGAGAGGTGATAATGCCTCGCTACAAGTGCGTGACAACCCACACAGCCCGCCGTAGCGGAATCACCAACATGTACCTAACCCACAAATACTCCATAGTCCAGATGATGCACGTCAGCGGCCACAAGACACAAAAGACCTTTATGGACTATATCAAACTCTCCTCGGACGAAATCGCCGACGAGATAGACGCAATCGCTAATGGCGCAAAATCCGAAGTATTTTGAATATTTTGTGCCCTGACTTATGCTCCGACTTGTGCCCTAATGGTTGATTACGCTCAAGTAGACATTATAAATGGCCACAAATTGGATATTCTTTTAACAATTTCAGTGTGTATATGGCTGGCATTCAGGAATTATTTAGTAATTTTGTAATATGAACGACTTGACAGTATCAAATATCGAGCGGCAGAACGTTTTGAATAACAATTATGCCCTTCAAGCCATCCAAGAGAACTTGGATGTTAATGGTCTGCACTATCGTGGAGAGTTACTCTTTACTACCAAGATGGTTGCTGATTTCTATGAGGTTGATGAACGTACTATTAAACGTTATGTACAAGATCATGGTGATGAACTTCGTGCTAACGGATACTTTTTAAGTCAAGGTAAAGATTTGAAAGATATTAAGATAGAAATTGGTAGTGACATAAATGTCCCTACCAAAACAACTATTCTCTCGTTCTTTACTTTCCGCGCATTCCTGAACATAGGAATGCTTCTTACAGAGAGTGAAAAGGCGAAGCAATTACGCACTCGTATGCTTGATATTGTTATTGCTACTATCAACAGTCGTGCTGGAGGAGGTACCAAATACATTAACTGGCGAGATAGAGATTATCTTCCTACGGCAATCAAGAGTGAAAATTATCGCAAGAATTTCACACAAGCTGTGGGAAAGTACGTTGATGGACACCCCAATTATAAGTACGAACAAATAACAGACTTGATATACAAAGCTGTATTCAAGGAGAATGCAAAAGAGTATCGTGAGGTTCTGCGTTTGCAAAACGAGGAGAATGTGCGTCATACTCTTTATGCAGAAGTTCTACTTTGTATCTCATCATTTGAGAATGGAGTTGCTCATCAGATAGAGAAACGTTATTCCGAAAATGGCAACAAACAGTTGTCAATAGAGGAAGTCAAGTCGATAATTGATGAATTAGCTGCCGCCCCTATGATGGAGCCTTTCATCAACGATGCCAGAACAAAGATGGCATCCCGTGATGTTGCATTCCGTGACGCATGGCATGGTAATCTCGCGGAGTATCTAAGAGCTGTTACGCCAGACGAGTTCGATAAGTTTATCGGTGATGCTTCAATTAATTTTGACAATATCCTCGAAGTAAACCGCGAAGTCCTTAAACGCCTAAAGCAAGCCGATGACGATGAGTGAGGAATTGAAATACATCAGTTATGATGAGGCTCTGGTGGTTTATGCTAAAACAGTAGCAGCCAGTGGTGGCGGTCTGCAAGGAGTAAAGGACGAAGGCGGTATTCGCAAGGTTCTTGACTTCGTGCAGAATGACTTGTACTATCCCACATTCGTTGAAAAGCTAACATACCTTGTATTCGGCTTATGTACCGGACATTATTTCGAGGATTCCAACAAACGTGTCGCCTTGACAATAGGTGTCTGGTTCCTCGTTCATAACGACTACTACTGGCACGCCTATAACTTCATGCAGTGTATGGAAGCAATCATCTATCATGTCGCCGCCGGACGCATCGACAAAGACCTCCTTCAACGCATAATCACATGCTACATGGCAAACGAGGACTATCCCGAAGACCTCAAACTCGAAATCATTCACGCAATAGACGAATAAGATTGTAACACCCTTTATAATGACGAAAAATCAAAAGAATGGATATCATAGATAACATCATAATTATCTCGACGACTCCAGAAAAGGACAAACATTTATATGGCCTTGGTTTAGAGAGTGGTGTTACACTTATCCCTCCAAAATATGAGAATGTTAAATTCCCCATTGGAGATATTTTCATGTTTAAGCAAGATGGCAAATGGGGCCTTGTGAATCTTGATGGCGCTATCTTGCTTCAGCCTGAATATGACAATATTTTCTCATGGAATAAAGATTATGTTGTTGTCGCAGAAGGACAACCCTTTCACTATAAGTGTGGTGCCGTTGACTGGAATGGAAAAGAAATCATACCGGCAGAATACGCAGCCATTGGACTTACCGATTACTCAGTATTCAGATGTTATACAGGTGCTGAGTATGACTGGGGACGTAATCATCAAATGGATTCCCTCAAATATGATGGGAATCCATATCTGTGGAAAAATAGCAGAAATGAGACGTTGAGTAAGCAACTACAAATATGGCGGAATAAACAGCAGGTTGCCAACTGCAATGGCTGGCTAATACTTGATAACCAAATATTACTCAATCCCGAATTGGAATCGCAGAAATGGGTTTCTGATAAAGACCTTAATTTTATCCAAGTTACTCCAGGCGGCACCTTGATAACAAAAGATAAACGTGGGAAATATGGTCTGCGAGATTTATATGGGAAAAGTATAATTCTCCAAATTTATGATGACATGAAACTTATGGCATCAGGAATCGTTGTACTTTATAATGGGAAGATAGGTATTATCGGAACTAATGGTAACAGTATTCTTCCTACAGAGTATCTGGAAATCAGAGACAATATCATTGACGAATCGAATAAAAAGGAGATAAAAGGTGATTGGTCTTGGATCTGGAATGTCAAAAACGGATTCGTATATCGGTACAGCAAAGACCATCCACTTGATACATCTAATCTTGAAACAATAATTGTTCGGTCAGATTTTTTCGTTTCGGATGGAACTATTGCTTGTTGTAAAAATGGAGAATCGAAATTCAACACTTTTATTACTCGAAATAGGGATGGCGAGAATATTTTTAGCATTGAGAATGGATTTGTTCTTGGAGAAAATGCAGATAGAATCATACCCTTAACATCTGACGATTATCTAATCCAAAACGGAGATAAATTCAGATTAGTTTCAACCAATTTAGATAGTAATAGCCTTTCAATAGAATTTGATGAGGCAAAGTATTATGGAGAAGGGATATTGTATTACCAAGTCGATGGACTTTGGGGAATAAAATTATTCTCACCAAAACTTTATGATACTTCATTATTCCGAATTGAAAAAGATATAGATATTGTGCCATCATATCTTTCGATAAAGCCTGTGTATGGTATGATGGGAATTTTAATATATTTTGAAATTCAGAATTCATATAAGATGTTTTCTGGTGAGGAAGGAATATGCAGCCAGCTTATCAAAACATCCGGAGAATGTCTTTTGGGGGGAAACCACCAATACACCGGTTCCTTTAGTATACACGATTCTATTATACGATGTCAAGTAGGTCTAAAGTTCGGATTTGTTGATTTTGATGATGAAACAATCATACCATTCAAATTCGATGAGATTGTCTTCCGTGGCAAAGGTAAACATGGTGGCTTCAATGTTAGGATTGGAGATTTTTGGGGTATCCTTAAACACAATGGAAAAGAAAGCCATATTAAGTATTCAAAATCTATCCCCTTTAGGGATAAGTATGAAATAGTAATAGATGCACTTACTGGGTTAAAAGGGGTGCTCAATACCGAAACTTGTGAAGAAGTTGTGCCTTGTCTCTATACTCATATCATTCTTGAAGAAAACCGTGCGATTGTAGCAAGAGGCGGATGCCCGGAAGATAATTGCATTGTCGATTATCTTTATGCCAAATGGGGTTGCTATGACACATTAGGAAAGCTTATAGTCCCTGTTAGATATGACTACATCAAGATTGATGGTGAATATGTACTCGCTTGATATGATGGAGGGTTCATGACCTATGGTCAAAACTTTTATTATAAAGAATTTGGTGGCAAGTATGCTCTTTATAACTCTGTTGGTGAATTGTTAATTGAAGGTTTCTCTCAGTACAATTTAGGCGATAATATTTGGTCATTTTATTTTGGTGGCAAATGGAAGACATGGACTGAAGAGTACGGCTTTGACGAGTACTCCTTCGAGTATGGGGTTGGTAGATGGCTTCTTGTTACTCCAGATCTAAAAACAATATTACCGAGAGATTGTGGAGAACGATACCAAATAAAAAAAGGGACTAAAATATACTGGACAAGGGAAGTAAACAAACACGATAAAAAAGTAATTAATCGTATCAACTTTCCCTTGAACCTTCTCGTTGAGCATGAGTTCCAAATTGATAATGGCTGGATAATTGATAAAAGTGGGAAAGAAGCCATTAATATTGCTACCGGGAAGCGAATTACCGGCTATCATGAGATTGATGCAGTATCCGATTCACTCCTTTATGTAATGGATGATGAATATAATGTAGGCATCATTGATAAAGATGATCAATTCGTAATCAATCCTCAATTCTATGCCCTCACATATCCAGTGGGTAATCTATTTATTGGTGCAACTAAAGGAGCTAAAGGAGAATTTATCATATCTCTATATAATCTCACCTCAAAAAATATCCTTGAGAATGGTATCCAATTACGTGCAGAGTCCAACAGCAAATGCAAATTTATGCAACCTTATCGAAAAAACGCTTCTTTGGAGTGTCGAAGTCAATTTTCTCCCGTGGACGACGGTTGAGTTTCTTTTGTATCTCCATAATTCGTTTGTCTGAAAAGTCATCAAAATTGGACTTTTTAGAGATAT
>CAJSYI010000074.1 GCA_910573745.1 Muribaculaceae bacterium
ATATCTCTAAAAAGTCCAATTTTGATGACTTTTCAGACAAACGAATTATGGAGATACAAAAGAAACTCAACCGTCGTCCACGGGAGAAAATTGACTTCGACACTCCAAAGAAGCGTTTTTTCGATAAGGTTGCATAAATTTGCATTTGCTGTTGGACTCTGCAATGGTGATTCTTGTCTCCTCGCGTCAAAAATTTGGCAGTCAGGGATAAAATGCTTAACTTTGCAGCCGAAAACTGCGGAAATCCATGGCGGTTGTTGCCGTTATGGATTGAATATGTTGGTTTTCAGTGTATTAATTAATATAACCAATCAACAAATGAATTACTACGAGACCGTTTTCATTTTAACTCCCGTTTTGTCTGACGATCAGATGAAGGAAGCGGTGGAGAAGTTCAAGGGGATTCTGGCCGAAAACGGCGCGGAACTCGTGAACGAGGAGCTTTGGGGTCTGCGCAAACTCGCCTATCCCATCCAGAAAAAGTCTACCGGCTTCTATTGCCTGTTTGAGTTCAAGGCTGAGCCTGACTTTATGAAGAAGCTCGAGACGGACTTCCGTCGTGACGAGCGTGTGATCCGTTTCTTGACTTTCCGCCTTGACAAGTATGCGGTGGAATATGCTGAGAAGCGTCGTCGCGTGAGAGCATCAAAAGCAAGTGAAACATCCGTCGAGGCAGTCGAAGTGGCTGAAGAGACTGTAGAAGCAAAGGAGAACTAAACCATGGCAGCAAACAGCGAAATCCGTTATCTCACTCCTCTTACGGTAGACACGAAGAAGAAGAAATATTGCCGTTTCAAACGCAGCGGCATCAAGTATATCGACTATAAGGATCCTGAGTTCCTTAAGAAGTTCCTCAATGAGCAGGGCAAGATTCTCCCCCGCCGCATCACAGGCACTTCGTTGAAGTTCCAGCGTCGTGTGGCCAGAGCCGTGAAGCGTGCCCGCCACCTGGCTCTTCTTCCCTACGTAACCGACCTGATGAAATAACCGTTTTATCCACCCGACAAAAAAGATTCATTATGAAACTGATACTTAAAGAGAATATAGCCGGACTCGGCTATAAAGACGATGTTGTCGAGGTAAAGGACGGTTACGGCCGCAATTACCTCATCCCGCAGGGAAAAGCCATCGTCGCTTCCAAAGCCGCCTTGAAGCAGCTCGCCGAAGACCAGAAGCAGCGTGTCCACAAGATTGCAAAAATCAAGGCTGATGCCGAGGCTGCCGCTCAGGCTCTCGAGGGCATCAAGCTGACAATAGCTGCCAAGACGAGTGCTACCGGCACGATTTTCGGCTCTGTCAACTCCATCCAGATTGCAGAGGCTCTTCTGAAGCTCGGCCACGAGGTAGACCGCAAGATCATAGAAATATCTCAGCCCGTGAAGGAAGTGGGCGAATACAGTGCCACTGTGCGCTTCCACAAGGAAGTTTCCGTAGAGGTTCCTTTTGAGGTTGTTTCTGAAGAATAATACATTCTCCATATAAAACACGGGCCGGACATGAGCAACAACCTCTGTCCGGCCCGTGTTTTTATTGGTAATGGCGTAAACTCATGTCATTCGCCGGGTTCAAGGCACTTCTCCATCGCGGCAAGCAGCTCCTCTTCATTTATGGGTTTGGATATGTAGGCGTTGAATCCTTCGTCCATTATCTGTTCCTTGTCCGACGAGAACGCGTAGGCCGTTACTGCGATTATGGGGGTGCGGCTACCGCTTTCGCGTATCAGGCGGGTGGCTTCGTGTCCGTCCATTCCGGGCATGCTTATGTCCATAAGGATGAGGTCAGGATCGTATTTTGAAGCAAGCTCCACTGCTTCCTGTCCGTTCCAGGCATGGATTATCTTGAAGTCTTCGCCGAACAAGGCTTCATAAAGCATGTAATTTCCCTCGTTGTCTTCGGCAATCAGCAATGTGGGGCGTTCCTGCGGTTCTTCATCGCATAAATCTTCCGACGTGCCGGCTTCTTCGGTTTCTGTGGTATCGGCCGTTTCGACGTATGGCGTATGGGTCGGGACTGTGAACCAGAATGTGCAACCTTGTCCTTCACCGGCAGATTTCAGGCCGATATGACCTCCGAGATGCTCTATTATGTCCTTGCATATAGGAAGTCCGAGCCCTGCGCCGAAATCGTCGTTCCTGTCGCGCCAGAAGCGTTTGAACACATGTTTCTGTTTTTCCGGCGCTATACCGGTGCCTGTGTCCTTGACGTAGAAACGCACTTCATCTCCGTGGACGTCGTAGCCGACTGTTATGTTGCCCGATGCGGTGTATTTCACTGCATTGTTCAGGAGATTCATCATCACTTGGCTCAGCCGCTCCGGAGCCGTGGTGAGTGTAAGTTCCGACCGGCCGAACATACAATTGACAATCGTGTCAGGAGATGTCTTCATTTCCGCCATGTCGGCCATGGACTTTATGAACGCGTTTACGTCCATTTTTCTGTATTCATACTGCATATTGCCTGAGTCGGCCTTGGCCATGTCAAGCACATCGTCGGCAAGCCTTAATATCAGCTGGCTGTTGGTATCGATTATTCCTGCGTATTTCGATTGGCGTGATTTGTCGGAAGTTTCGGTGAGAAGACGAGAAAAACCTATTATCGCGTTCAGCGGTGAGCGAAGCTCATGGCTTATGTTCTGGAGGCAGGAAGACTTCAAAGCCGAGGCGTTCTCGGCTTTGTCGAGGGCCTTCTCGATTTTTTCTGTATGGCGATGCAGCGGTGTTATGTCAAAGACCACAACCACCACGAATCTGCCGGCTTCGGTTTCCACATATCTGCCTGAAGCATAGCCGTATTCCGGGAATATTGATTCGGCGCAAGCGTCCCGCTTCGCCGAGACTTCGATTCCGTCAAACCCGGATTTCTCGTTGAATGCACGCTCGATGGCATATTTCAGGGATGGTTCCACGACTTTTTGTCTGCACCCGCTTTCCTGATTGGAATAAAACATGAGGAGGTTTTCGTCGACCGCAATTACGCAGCCAGGGAGGTTATTTAAGACAGTTTCCAGATTTATAGTCATAGTTCATAGTGTTTCCGCATGCCTTCATGTAGTGAGGCTGGCTGTAAGTCCGAAAGGACATGCGTCTGGACGCCTCGCTTTTATTTGCAGCATACAGTTATGCATATTCCATAACAAACAAAGGTGCCGGATTGTTTGTGCCGTAGCCGGAAAATGCATTTTTATTTTGGCGCTGTGGCGGATTTTTCCTACTTTTGCCTTTGGAAAGGGTTTTAGCCGTCAATATTGGTTTTATGGCCGCTTTATCCGGAAAATGATATATTTACACCTTCCTGAATGAAACATCTATTGCTTCTTTTGGTTTTGTGCAATGCGGCGCTGGTTGCCGCATCGCCATGGAATGCTGTGGCTGACAGTATACGCAGCCAGCTCCATTTTGCGAACACTCCCTATGATTCTGTGAAGATACTCTACGACCTTTTTGACGTGGAGAATTCGGCTTCACAAAGGGAGGAGAACGGCAAGCTGCTTTATGATGTGGCGGTGCGTGCCGGTGATGACGGAGCGCGTCTCGATATGCTGCGCCAGCTCGCTGTGGTCTTGTCCAGAAAGCCTGATGCTTGTCTTGCCTTGCGCAAAGAGACGGACAAGATAAAGTCTCATCCTGAGCTTGCCGACACAAAGCTCTTCCTCGATATGTACATAATCCTGACCAAGGCGAGGAATTCTTCTGAGGCGGAACGTCAGAAACAGCTTGCCGGACTTATAGCCAATGCGGAGAAGCCGGGCGGAAACTGGTATGTGCAGGTGAAAGACCTCTATACCGTATGCGTGTATCTGAGTCTCGAGGGAGCCCCTAATCTTTTGGAGGATTACCTTGACAAGCTCGAAAAGAAGCTGGCGGAGAAGCCGGATCTGCTGTATGCGGTCAAAAACCTGTATTACACTTCGGCCGCAATACATTTCACGGATGCCGGCAGACAGGCAAAGGCCGTGGCCGCCGACCGTAAACTTCTCGGCGTAATCAAGGGGCTTGAAAATATGTACAAGGGAAAGCGCAGGAATTTCCGCAATTATGACGTGCAGAAGTATGTGTCATACAGAAGGCTGCTTCACAATCATAAGGCATTGTCTTCCGCCGATGTCGGTAAGTATTATGCTGCTTCCATAGAGTTGTCGAAAAAGAATCCTGCTGTGGAAGATGATTTCAAGGCTTCTCCGCGAGTGGAGGCTTACTATGCCGTGGCCACTAAGCAATATGCCAAGGCTGTCCCTCTGCTCAGGAAAGCGATGGAGACGTCCAATCCCGGCAACCTCCAGTTCAGGCGTTCTATGCTTGAGATGATCATAGAGGCAGCCAGAGGCGCCGGCGACAGCGATGCCCTGGCGGCTGCGGTCGAGGAATATGATGCGTTGATTGAAAAGAGCAAAGATGTGGCAAGCAAGAACCTGTACAGGGAATTGCAGATCAAGTATGACATAAACCTGCTTCGTGCGAAAAACGCCTCTCTGGAGATAGAGAAGAGGGATAGCCGACTGGCTGCCAAACGTAAGGTGATATGGGTGATTTCAATTGCACTGGCAGTGGTGGTCATCCTTTTGCTCGTACTTCTTTTCTACTACAGACGCACCCGCTCGCTGACCCGCAATCTGTCAGCTGCCTTGCGTCGGATGGAGCAGGAACGCGACACGCTCAACAGGATACAGACTCAGCTGATAAAGGCTCGCGACAAGGCTGAAGCCGCCAATATGGCCAAGGATGAGTTCCTCCACAGCATAAGCCACGAGATACGTACGCCTTTGAACGCCATTATGGGTTTCTCCCGGCTCATAGCGAAGAAAGTGCCCGAGACGCTTGCGCCGAAGTTCAAGACTTTCTCCAAGCAGATAACGTCTAACACGGAGCTTCTGGAAGTGCTCGTCAACGACATACTTTACCTGTCTTCAATCGAGAAGCATACTCCGGAAACGTCTTCGGAGATGATTTCGGCTTCGACGCTTCTGAGCCAATGCGCGCAATGGGCTTCCCATAAGGTCAATCCAGGAGTGTATGTGGACTGCAGGATGCCGCGTCCCGACATACTCATCCGTTCCGACAGGGGAAGCATAGAGGAGGTGCTGATGAAGATGCTGTCCAACGCGGCCAAGTTCACTTCAAAAGGCTCGATTACGCTTGAATGCGTGGACAACGGGCCTGACGGAACGGTCAGCTTCGTCATCACGGACACCGGCTCCGGCATACCGGCCGGCTATGAAGAGGAGATATTCGAAAGATTCGTCAAGCTTGATTCTTTCAAGCAGGGCACAGGGCTTGGTCTGTATATATGCCGGCAGATTGCCACGTCGCTCCACGGCAAGATATATGCTGATCCTTCATGCTCCGGAGGCGCAAGGTTCGTGTTCACAGTTCCGAAAGAACCGGTACAGCCTTCAAAGTGAACACATGAAGAATCCAAATAGAAACGCACGATTTTGCCAACAAACCGCTGAATAAAAGCAATCCTCTCTCCTCGGAGGGGGCTGCCCGAGCGGCGGGGGCGGTCGAGTCCGCCCCCAAGAGCGAACTGCGACAGAAGGATATTCAAAAGGGAACGACAGCAATACAAAAAAAGGGAGACCGAAAT
>CAJSYI010000075.1 GCA_910573745.1 Muribaculaceae bacterium
ATTTACTATTGTAAACAATGTCCCGACCGCAAAATTGTATTCCTCGTCAATCTGACTGAAACTTTTTCCGCTGCTGTGCCAGGCATTGATTGCCGAAATCTGAGATTCGTCCCAGAATTTTTTGTTTTCTTCACACATTTTACTAAAAAATGTTGAATCTGACGGTCAACACTTTTCCGGACTAGACATTTTATACTATTACTTATCCCGAACTCGCGTAATGAGGCTCTGAGCGACCTCGATGCCGCGGAGTCGATGATTTCCGATGACAATTCCCGTGCGATGCAGGCTTCCATTTCAGGAAATTCGAAGACTATAGGAAAACGATCGTCTCCGGGGTTTCTGGTGAATACATTTCATTGTGTAGAATGCATGCTGAATGATGAGACTTTCATTATCAACCCTCCGGAAGGAAGCGCTGTGTATATCGCAGACTGGAAATCCTTTATTCCCCCTATCACATCGCTTGTCATAGGTGTCGAGAATATGGAGAATTTTCTCAAAATACGGAATCACGGATCACTTTTCGACAATTGCCTGACTGATGCTGAAACCGATATTATCTTCATAGCGAGATATGCTTTTTCATCAGATATATCCAGATGGCTGGAACAAATCCCCAACCGATATCTTCATTTCGGAGATTTCGATCTTGCAGGCATTGATATATTTCTCAACCAGTTCAAGCCACATGTGGAAGAAAGAGGCTCTTTTTTTATCCCTTCAGATATCAGTAGCCGAATAAGCAGAGGCTCCCGCAAACGATATAACGAGCAATTCCTGAAATATAGCCATCTCACGGCTGCCGATGACGGCTTAAGCAGTCTTATCGCCTTGATACACCGCTACCGCCGGACATATGACCAGGAAGGTTACATCAAGACTGGCAATTTACTTCGGAATAACCGTGGTATTTCGGAGGATGATTCTATGTAATGAAATTTGGACAAACAAACTCTTTTTGCTGAATTCTGTCCAATTGGGAAATATCCTCTGACTTTCCTTCTGTTCACGAACTTACGACATATTCGCGGAATGAAAATTGGACAAACAAATTTCACGGTCTGACGGCGTAAAATCGAATAGAAACAACAATGGACAAACAATTTCAACTTTGCTTGTCCATTGATTTATAAATGGTTATATGCTATAAAGCGGATTAGTATTCCTCTTCGTTGAAGCGTAATTTATATCCATATAATCAATAGGTTAAGTAATTTTTGATGACCGTTAGCCAAACATATTTGTCTATCTATGTCAATACCTGTCACTTGGTCAAACAAAAAACTGGTATTTTGGCAAAACATTGGTCAAACAAACATAGTTGGTCAATAATGTCGGAGATATTCATCTTCGTAACGAGGATTTCCTCCTTTTGTGACAAGTTTATTATTGTAAAATACAGTAATTCTGCAATTTGTATTGTTTACATAAACTTGTCAGGTAAGTTTATTCTCGCAAAAATTGCCAATTCTTGATCACTTCACATCCTCAAATTCGGCAAAACATTGGTCAAACATTCCCTTTCGACGGTCAATTATTGGTCAAACAAATGGACAAACAAATCTATATATCACTTTCTTTCAGTATGATATATGTTTTACCATTAAGAAATCGGTGAAAGGTGTGGAGGTCTTCCGTATTAGCGGCGTAATGCCGTCGAAAGGTATAGGGCGTTGCCTTAAACCCTACGACCGCATCGCGCCTATTGCTCCGGCGGAACACCGATAAGCGGCAACGCCTCATAGGTGAGCATCGGGGACGCTGCTTTCACCATTGAGACTTATTGCCGCTCATCCGTGTTCTTATCGCCTGCGCTTACAAGGACTTTTCCGACCTCCACACCATTCACCGCTTGCAGTAGCATCCCACGTGGCGAGACACTGACGACTCCGTTGCCCTGCATCGTCAGAGACTCGCCAATTCCGGGGATGACGTTCTTTCCCTTTTAGTTTTCAGTTTTTTATTTCATCATAAGTTTTCATGGGGATTGGCGACTGATGCGTCGCCATGCACTGCAATGTCGATTTTTCGCTGTCTGTATTTATCGGGGTTGCCATTTCAATCAAGGCATCAGATTGACGGATGGGCAGTAGTATAAGTTGCTCGCCTGTGGGAACGAATGGCCAACGGAGGTTCATTCATCCCGTCAAAAATCTCCACACTCTGCGAGGTAGTATTTGTTGCCGTGCTGCCTGAACCTCCGTTCTTTGCGTCCATTCGTCTATTTTACGTCGAGCAACTCATACAGGCCACACCGTCATTGGACGCATGGTTAAAAAAAAGCAACCACCGATATGACAGCTACAAATCAACATATTAGAAATTCAGGTCGAGGCAATACTCACCAAACCTCCCATCAATACCGCATAATCAAAGGGCTGGCAAAGGTGGCAGGTTGGATAATAGGACTGATAGTGGCTCTGATAGTGTGGGTGATACTCCGACCGATATTCCGAGGTGTGGGATATGTGATAACCATACTGACGATGATAGTGATAATTTTCTGGTTATTGACAAACTTCTAAAACATAAAGATATGGCAACTATTATGAAATCAAATGACTCTGCAATCAGAGCAATGCAGGAACTTTTAATGGCTCGTTGTAAGGAAGAGCCGAGTTTCTTACTCAAACTTTCCGACCCGAACAAGCCGTTGGATAAGGCTATCAACTATCTCTGCAACGTAATCCAAAAGATGGGAGTATGTATGGTGGACGACAATACCGTACTCGGCATCCTCAGCCACTTCTATGACGGAGATGCAGATGAGGAAGACATCAAGAATGTCAACTGCAACATCGTGGTATCAAAGCCGGAACTCTCCGATGAGGATAAGGCGGAACTCCGTGAGCAAGCAATGGCTCAATACAAGGAGGAACAACTCCGAGCCATACGCAGAGAAAACCAACCAAAGCCTCAAACGAAGGCGACATCGGCCCCAAAAGCCGGACAGGAAATCAATGTTGAACAAGGCAATCTCTTCGGAGAGGACTTCTAAAAGCATACGACTATGAAACCGAGAAGCAATAAAGATAGGCAGATATTGGCAATGAGCGGTCAACTCCGACCGCTCACCAATACTCAGAAAAGTTGGGCATTCACCCATACAATCGACAACTATGCTCTGAAATACAAGAAGGGCAATGCCGTATGTCTTCTTTGTGGTCACGAATGGGAAGCCGAGGAAGGCAGAGTCACTTGCCCTCATTGTGGAGCAAAGGTTGAAGTCAAGGCTACCACTCAGAGAGTTGTAAGGGAGAAATCCTATTTCAACATCATCACCGCAGTCAAGGGTTTTCAAGTAATCAGAATGTTCCTGATGATTGTGGAGTTCCGCAAGGGAATGAAGGCAAATCCGGGCTTCGTGGAGATTGGTCAGTATTGGATTGACAAGTTCGGTCACGCCACCGTCATCGGACTTCAGCGCACGTTGGGTCACTACATTGACTCTTTCGCTTTTGGCTCGCCATTGGAAATCAGACGTGACAATGACGCATTCCGGCATATCGCCGACCAGTGGGTGTATCCGAGAATAAAGGTCATTGACACCATCAAGCGCAATGGCTTCAAGAACTCAACTCACTGCATCCATCCGGTGAAGATGTTCCAACAACTCCTTACCAATCCCCATGCAGAGACTCTTATGAAGGCTGACGAGATAGAACTACTACGCTACCTCACATATCACCCCAACGAGGTTGACAAGTATTGGAACTCAATCAAAATCGCTATGCGCCACGGATATAAGTTTGAGGATGTGAGTATGTGGTTTGATTATGTCAGAATGTTGGAAACAATGGGTAGAGACCTCAATTCCCCAACGCTCCTAATGCCATTCGACCTCAAAGCTGCACACGACCTATATGCCAGAAAGGTCAACCGCAAACGAGAGGAAGAGCGAAGAGAAGCCGACCGGAAGAAAGCTCTTGAAGACCAAGCCAAGTTCCAAGAACTGAAATCCCGTTACTTCGGTCTTGAAATGTCTGACGGAGAAATCATCCTCCACACCCTTGACAGCATCGACCAATACTATGAGGTCGGCAGAAAAATGGCTATATGTGTCGGTTCAGCACATTATTTCAACAAGTCCGAGACATTGGTGCTTGTGGCATTCAAAGGCACATCGCAGGTTGCAACCATCGAAATCTCATTGTCGGACTATTCAATTCTCCAATGTCGAGGATATGCCAACGGCAGTTGCGAATACTCCAAGCAGATAGCCGACATCATCAGCAAAAACACCGCCCTCATCGAAGCGCGAAAGAGAGCATAAGTTTAACCAGACCTCCGGCAGAAATGTCGGAGGTCACAACCCCAAACTACTATGACACGAATGACAATAAACGGAGTCTCCACCACCCAGCGAGGACAGGAGCAATACGAAACATTCTTCTCAGCCCACCGAGGCAAACGCATAAGCCGGATAATGTACGACTTCCGCACTGACAACGGTGAACTCTTCAGCACCGTCGCCCCGACACTTACCGAGTGTCGCAAAAGACGTGACGAATGGCTGAAATCCCGCAAGAAATAGTTTGCCATATCATACGACCAGCAGGCGATGCACCCCAGTGATGAGTTGCATCGCCATTTTTTTCGTTGAAATTTCACCAAATTTTGGCCGCCAAAAGGCGGCGTTTGGGGTTGATTACGTTTTTTCAGTACGCAGGATGCGGTTGATGGTCGGCGCGACTATATTATTCAAAAACAATGTCACATCCTTGTCATCTTTCAGATAGATACCCAAGTCTGATAGGAATATCTCCAATACATCTTTACGAAGTGCCTTCAAATCACCCGATATAGGAATCTGCCGTTTCTGGCTCCAATATCCTCTGACGGCATTTTCCATATATTCCTTAAGCAAAGTCCTTGAATCCTTAGATATTTTACTCAAACGCTGTCGTTCGATATGTTTAGTCTCTCTCGGTATTATCGGACAATCATTGATTGTATCATATTGAGACCCATATTGGAGATAGTCCTCCCACATTCCATGATTGACACTGACCTCGATATATTCTCCTGTGCCTTTATGCCGTTTTTTCTTTGCCATGTATTTGTCTGTTACACGTGTTATCATCTACTGCAAATGTTTTCAGAGTCCTATGAGTCCAGCCGGCTAAGATAATCCCCACGGCTCTTTCATTTAAACTAAAATAAAAAGCATGACTTCCCCTACCCGGTTCATTGTGAATCGGGTAATATTCTGTGTCTGTCTGTCAACGAGTTATTCTGGTGTCAAAATCTTATATTTTTCATTTTTGGCTTAAAAACC
>CAJSYI010000076.1 GCA_910573745.1 Muribaculaceae bacterium
CTCTCGGTAATCATGATATCGTATTTATTGTTTGGTTCCTCTAAATTACTAAATATCAGTGATATTACCAAAAGAATCGGCAACTTTTTCAAGCTGCTGATTCTACTTTTTTATACTATTACTTATCCCGAACTCGCGTAAAGAGAGTTGCACTTGACCGTGCAAAAATTCAGGCAATTGCCGATGAGTTTGGAACTGTTGTGTCCCAAAGCACGACAACTGTGATCTCTAACAAGAATGGAGAATCTGACACACAGTTCTTTGCCCTTGGTGGAAGCGATGTAAAAGGAGAATGGATTGAAACCATTGGCAACCCAGAATATCAACTACAATTTGAGAATCATTTTCTTGTTATTAGTTGTACCGTAAAAGGAAAGGTACGAGAAATTGAATCAACAAAGACAGAAATTATTGCAAAACCACTCAGAAATGGTACCAACTTAAGGTACGAATCAAACGAGTTTAAGGATGGAGATGATTTGTATCTATATTTTAGAACTCCCGAGGATGGTTATATATCTATTTACCTGCTTGATGAAAACACCCAACTCCTATACAATATTCTACCATACAAGAACCAGCCAATACCTTCGGTTAAGGTTAAAGGTATGACTGAAAGAATCTTTTTTTCAAAAGATCATTCGGAGTCTATAGAAAAATCATTTATTGACGAATATACTCTTTCATGTGATAATGATAAGGAATTCAATGTGCTATATGTCGTGTTCTCTAATAAGGAAATCAAAAAACCCACAAGTTTAATTTCTTCTGATCCCTCTAAACCTATTAGCATACAATACAAAGATTTCAGGCAATGGCTAACTAAAAACATTGCTCAAAACAGTACATTTCAATATCTTACAATCAATCTTTCAATCTCAAAGTAAAATGCGATACATAGCAATATTCATACTAATAATTTGTTCTGTCAGCTCATATGGTCAGTCAATCGATGAGCGAAAAGCCCTTTACCCTCAAGCTCTTGAAGCAGCAAAAAATGGAAATAATGAGGCTGAATATCTAATTGGATATGAATATATTCAAGGCGAAATTGTCGATAAAAACATTAATGAGGGAATTACGTGGCTTACTCGTGCGTGTGACCATGGTAATGATAAGGCCGCCCAAGCGTTAGTTTGGTATTACATCAAAGGAGAATTTGTTGAAATCGACTACAATAAAGCTTTTCAAATAGCAAAGAAGTTTGCCGATCAAGACAACATATGGGGCTTGAGTTCTTTAGGAACGCTTTATTCAGAAGGTATTGGATGTGATAAGAATGATATATTGGCTTTTAAATATACTAAAAAAGCGGCAGATTTAAATTATTTCCCCGCGCAATATGTTATCGGTATCTTCTATCATATCGGAATAGGAGTTGAACAAAATGATGAGATAGCCTACAAGTACTTTAAAATTGCTGCTGATAATGGATTCCCCCCTGCATGTTTTGAATTAGGCAAAATGTTTATGAATGGTTGGGGTATTTCCAAAAATCAAAATGAAGGCTTTCGCTATTACAAACAAGGTGCTCAATTAGGAGAAACTAATTCTATGTGTGCTTTGTCCCAATGTTACGCATATGGTAACGGTACAAATATTGATTTAAAAAAGGCCATTGAATGGGCTGAAAAGGCCGCTGGCTTTGGTGCGTCAGGAGGATATGCCTCACTTGCTGATATTTACTGTTCTTCAAAAGTCTTATTTAATCCTTCTAAAGCAATCGAAAATATTGACAAAGCCATAGAAATTCTACAATCTTCAAATACAGAATTTTATTCAGAAGATGTAAACAGTGTAATGTTGTCTTATTTGGACATAAAAGGCAAAGCACTTCTTAGAGATGGCAAAGAGCAGGATGCAAGAACTATAGCTCAAGAAATAGCAACGATTAATCCTCAATATTTTAATGACATCGACAATGAGTTAATGGATTTCTTCTGGGGTAAAAATAATCCTGAATCTAGTGATGTTTCCTTGATTTCTGAATATACATCTTCTGACGTGGACGTAAATATTCCGATATGTCAAAGCAATAATAGCAAAACTTTTGCCATAATAATTGGTAATGAAAAGTATTCCGACATACAGAATGTGGATTTTGCCAACCATGATGCTACAATCTTTGCTGAATACTGTAAATCGACGTTAGGGTTACCCGTGGAGAATATAAAGCTATTTCTTGATGCAACTTATGGTAAAATGTTGACTGCGGTTGAATACATAAAAGATGTTGCTGATGTGTATTCAGGAGGAATTAATATAATCTTTTACTACGCCGGACATGGTATTCCTAATGAAAAGACCAAAGAACCATTATTATTACCTACGGATAATAACGGAAGAAACACTTCTCTCACGTTGCCTATGACCACTTTAATTCAAGAATTAAGTAGTACAAATGCCAATAGAATTATTCTATTTCTGGACGCATGTTTTTCAGGATCAAATAGAGGGGAAGGAATGCTACAAGCTTCTAGAGGAATTAATATAAAACCACAACCAGAAGAGCCTAAAGGAAATATGATAATCTTTTCAGCAACTAATGCTGATGAGACAGCTCATCCGTATTATGATAAGTCACATGGTCTTTTTACATATTATTTACTAAAAGGTCTTCAAGAATCAAATGGTGAAGCTACTATAGGTTCACTCGCCGAATACATAAAGGACAATGTAAAAAAAACATCAATCGTAATCAATGGAAAAACTCAGACACCATCTATTCAAGTGTCTGAGCCAATGAAAGATGAATGGACTGACTCACTTCTAAGGTGAAAAAATTATGGGGAAAAAGATTCAGATATATCCTTCTAAGGATAGTGTATACCAAATGTACAAATACTTATCTGCTTTTGAAGGCTCAATCTCAAAAAGTGCCGGGCATTATAATTTTAACTCCATAAAACTGAATCAGTTTTTGATTGATAATGACATTGTCTTGAGACCCGTATCAAAATCATCACGTGTTGTTAATCTGCCAAGAAACAATTACATTGTTTTTTTATATGGAGACCATAAGGCCGAATATGATGACAAGGCTCATGATTTGTTAAGGCATATACGCAATTCAATTGGTCATGCATTGATTGAAAAGACATCTGCGAATAGAGCTGTTTTTGATATTACCGATAAAAATAAGAATGGGAATTTAACATTAAGGGGAAACATGAAAGAGAACTTGTTTTTTGCCTTGATACAGCAACTCCAAGATACAAAGAGATGAAAAGATACCAAATATTGTCATTTCTATTATTATTAATGACAACAGGAGTCGCTTACTCTCAATCTTTACGTGAGCGATATAAAGACTTTAAGAAACAGACAGAATCGAAATATACGTCATTTCGTGAAGATTGTAACAAACAATATGCGCAATTCCTATTGACGGTATGGGATTGGTATGAGGGTAAAACTCCATTGTCTTTACCCATGGACAATAATCCACTTCCTCCCAAGCCATACAATGGTAGGAATAATGATGCGCCGATTGTGATTAGCCCAATTGGTGTTAATCCAATAAAGAATATACCACAGCCGAAACCAATTGAGCCAATAAAGGAAATTCCTACTCTCGATGAAGATTATTTCACTCTAAAGTTCTATAATCAAGAATGTAAAATAAGACTTCCAAAATTTGCAAAGCTCTCGTTAAATGATTGTCAGCCGAAATCTATAGCCTCAGGTTGGGAAAGTCTGTGCAATGAAGGTATGAATAATGCCATACGTGATTGCTTGGAAACAAGGATACGATATAATCTATGCGATTGGGCGTATCTAATGTTTCTTGATCAGCTTGCTCAAAAATATTGTGATAATTCTAATGGCGCAACTTTGCTGACAGCGTTCCTGTATTGTCAGTCCGGTTATCAGATGAGACTTGCTGTCGATGGAACCAAATTAATGTTGTTATATGGAAGTAAGCATCAGATTTTCGATAAAGGCTATTTCATTGTTGATGGTATATGCTTTTATCCGTTAGCAGAACCGTCAAATTCAATCAGTATTTGTGGCGCAGCTTTTAAGGGCGAGACACCGATGTCTCTATTAATTGAAAAGGAGCAATTATTGGGTGATAAGTTGTCTGAAGAAAGAGTAATAACTGCAACACGGAACAAAGACATAAGTATGATTAGCCAAGTTCCACAGAGTCTGATTGAGTTCTATAATACTTATCCAACCTCAGACCTTAACGGTAACCCAATGACAAGATGGGCTATGTATGCCAATACACCTTTAGCACAGAAAACGAAGGATAAGATATATCCATCTCTCCGCCAATATACAGATGGAAAAGACAAACTCCAAGCGGCAGAAATGTTGCTGAATTTGGTTCAGACAGGTTTCGTTTACGAATATGATGACAAGGTATGGGGGCATGATAGAGCTTTTTTCGCAGAGGAGACTCTATTTTATCCTTTTTGCGATTGTGAAGACAGGTCAATTTTATTTTCTCGTCTAATTAGGGATTTGCTTAGTCTTGATGTTGCCTTGATTTATTACCCCGGTCATCTTGCAACAGCTGTATGCTTTGACCAAGAAGTATCAGGAGATACAATGATAATTGGAGGACGTAAATTCATAGTTTGCGATCCCACATATATAGGAGCCCCAGTCGGTGCCCAAATGCCAGATCTCGAATATGACAAAGCGCAAGCAATAATTTTAAAGAAATGATTATGGAAGATAATAATGAAAATCGTACAACACCTGAGTATAATAGTGATGGAGAACCAACACTGTTTGACTTCGTAAAGTCTTTATTTGAAGGGCAAGGCAAAATACTCTCTAACGGAGATATCAGTATCGAAATGACGGGGACACCACGTTTTCTCGTTGTTCATCTTTATAATAACGAAGATAAGAAATCGGTTGAAGTCAATATAAACCGTATCCCTATGGGTGAATTCACCAACTATTCAGGTCAAGGCTATCGGTATAAATTCCAACAACGCTACCGTGAGCATATCAGGAATGGCAGAACCGTAGCAGAGCAATATATGGAGGACACATGCACTTTCTATAGGGATAAGATATTGCTTGAAAAAGCATATCATTAAAATCTCAGGCTGTTCAATTTAACAGAATTTTAGATTTAAGTGTGGTGACCGTAACTATTCAGCGGACGCGCCGATGTAGTCGCCATTTAGAAAAGGGCGAGGATTGCGTTGTAGGGCGAGTTGCCGTGTTTCTTTGTGGTCTCGACGATTGAATGCAGA
>CAJSYI010000077.1 GCA_910573745.1 Muribaculaceae bacterium
CAAGCGGGCAGCTCGTCTTCTGGCGGTAAACACGACGGTAAAAAATCAGGCGACCCGACCGGGTCACCTGATAATCTATGTCTCTTTTCAGAACAGCCGTTAGGGCTTTCGTTATCCCGAACTCGCGTTATGAAGTCGGTCAGTCCGGCTGTGCCTACGGCTTCTTTCACGCGTTCCATGTCGGCGTCGTCTTCTGAGAGGGAGACATTGGCCTTTATGGTGTCGCTGAATATGTAGCCCGACTGCATCACCACTCCGCAGTGCCTGAGCCAGTCGTCGCGGTCGAGAGCGGCCACGTCAGTGCCGCTCAGCGAGAGGGTTCCGCGCTGCGGGATGTAGAATCCGAGCATCAGTTTGATGAGCGTCGTCTTGCCGCATCCGCTTTCGCCGACTATTGCCGTGGTTTTTCCGGGTTCTATTTCGAGCGAGAGGCCGTCAATAACGAAGGGCGAGGACGATCCGGGATATTTGAAGCCAGCGTTGCGGAACTGGATGAGCGGTGCGGAATACTTGGCTGATCCGTTCCGTTCAGTGTCTTCGTTGAGCACCTCGTCGAGACGTTCGTAGGAGATGGCCGCGTCCTGCACCGAGCCGATGGTGGAGATAAGGCTGCGGAAAGGGGAGGAGAGATGCCCTACGATGTATCCGACCGTCATCATCGCGCCGATAGTAAGCTGGTCGTTTATGACAAGAGTGGCGCATATTCCTGTTATGGTGATTTCCTTCAGACGTGCAATCAGGTTCTGACCTCCGTTCATGCCCATGCTCATCAACGTGGACTTAAGGGAAAGACGGTTGATTCTCTTCTGTGTATCCTCCCATTTTCCGAGTTTGGAGTGCTGGGCGTTGTTGGTCTTTATCTCAGTCATGCCGTTGACGAGTTCGTAGACGTGGTTGCGGTTTTCGGCAGCCTGAGTGAAGAATGCGTAGTCTATGCCACGCCGGGGGCGCAGGAAAAGCGTGGTCCATGCCACTTCCCCGAGTGTCATGGCAAGGAAGAATATGAAAATGAACGGATTGTAGTATATCAGCAGTCCGGAGAAGATGAGCAGATTCAGGAGCATGAAGAATACGGTCTGAGGAATCTGGAGCAGGAAATCCTTGATGCGGCTTTGATCGTCGATTTTCTGTATGAGTTCAGAGGCGGCTTTGCGGTCGAAGAAGGAAAGCGGAAAGCTGATCAGTCGTCCAAGGTACTTGTGCAGCATCTCGATATTTAGCGAAAGCCCGAGCTTGATAAGCAGATATTCAAGAAAATTGGAAGATGCGGCGTTGCCGAGGAAGACGGCCAGCTGGCCGAGGACGAGCATCCATACGAGGCTTATGTCGCGGAGGGCGATGCCTTCGTCCACGGTCTGTTGCAGGAGCAGCGGCGCGAGAAGGTCGGCTCCCATGCAGATGAGCGAAAGGAAAATTATCCAGAAGAATGCAGACTTGTGGCGCGTCAGTTCCTTCCATACGAGCGATAGAAGCCCTTTGATAGTGTTTGACTTGACAAACTTCTGACTGTCAAAGTCGTCCATAGGTTCAGCCACTATGACTATCCCCCGTTCGTTGCCGTTGAGCCAATAATTGCAGAATTCCTCTTCTGTGAGCTTCATCTTACCCTCGGCAGGGTCGGCTATGTGGAATATCTTCCTTTTCGGGTCGATTTCGTAGACCACCACGAAATGGCGTTGTTGCCAGTAGATGATTGCCGGGCAGGGCATCCTGTAGATGTCGGCCACGGATATGCGGACGGCGGCGGCCTCCATCCGTATGGAATGGAAGCCGTCGATGATGTCTTTTACAGAGATTCCGAGTTTGCTGATGTCGGCAAGGGAACGCAGATGCTTGAGCGGAATCCGTTTGCCGTAATGGCGGGCAATCATACGGATGCACGTAATCCCGCAGTCGGAATTCTCAAGCTGCCTGTAGGCCCTGAACCTCATGCGTCAGGGTTCGTTTAATTGCCGAGGACAGAAGTTTCCGCTCCGCTCGTGACAGAAACGTCGATTCTCGGATCTATTTTCTTGCCGTAGTCAAACGTATATGCAAGAGACAGGCTTACGCTTCTTCCTGTGGTCCATTCCTGCTTGTTGTTGTGGTATGGGCCTGAATTGATTATATATCTGTAGACAGAATGTTTGACGAAAGGATTGGATAAAGAAACAAGTAGGTTGAAATTTCCGGTTCCATAACCGAAAAACAGCCAAAGTTGTTCGGGGGCGTGCCGCATTGTCGTTCCTCCATCCTTAAGCGATTTGGATTTGAAATAATACGTGATTCCGGCATTGCAGTTGCCGAAAAAGGCATTTGCCCTCAATTCAGGTCTGACGAAATTGTAGCTACGGTGAGTGCCTGTAAAATAATTGTGGTCGAATTCAACTCCAGCCATGAGTCTCAGATGGTTCTTGAACAGCTTGACGTTCAAATCATATTTGAAGTGTACGCATCCATAGTTGGCTGTGTTTGAATATCTTTTGATTACACCGTCATAATCTTGACCTCCCGGAGTGTATGTGAAATATTCCCAATTGTCCCATAATGACCAATCGGCTGTAAAATTCATGTCGAGCCAGTTCAGCGGAATCCATGAATAATTTATGGATGCATAATAGTTCTTTAGGGATTCTATATGAGGATTCCCTTCAATCCAGACCAATTCAGATTCTCTTAAAATCATCTCGTTGGTTGATGCAGCAGAAGGAGGTGTGTTGTTGGCGGAAAAATCAATGTTAAGATAGTTTTTCCGGTTTATTGTGTAATTGAGCCAGAACATTGCTGATGGCATAAACTTGGTTTCCCTGACTTGATGGTTTATGTTCCAGTCGGCAATCGATAGCTGGGGTCGGAATGCAATGTATAAATCCGGATTGATTTGATAATACCATTGGAGTATTAATTCAGTCTGTCCCCGGTGTTGCCACTGGCGCGGTCTGGAATCGGCCCCGTCGAGTGAAGAGCCTTCGTATAAAGTTGAGTGCCAACTTCTTTTTTCCGAGACAGCCCCCTGTATGTTCATCGCTGGATTAAGTCTCCAAAAAAAGTTGACATCCAGGCTTGCTGCGTTGGCATTTTCGCGTGAGCGGGTTGTGATTGCGTTTTTTTCTCCTTCGGTATTGGATGAGAACCTGTTGTTGTGAGAATGCGTGTATCTCCATACGGAATTCATGGAGAACTTGTCGCTTATCCTGAAATAATAGTTGCCAGAGACTTCAGCAGATGTTTTGCGGTCTTTGGAATGGGTGTGCATTCCGGTTCCGTCGAAAAGGCTTGGCGTGTAGAAGACCGATCCGTTTTGATGACTCTCCGGATTCCGGTTCCATAAGAAACTTGCATTGTGGGTAGCTACAAAGTTCTGACCGGCCGTATATCTTGCGTTGAAGGCGGCTTTTATGTTGTCGTTGCGTATTGCATTGTCGTCAGAGAACTCGGTTCGGTCTATGCGTTCATAAAAATTCCCATTGTACCATACGTCGTCGAAAGTTTGGTTTTCATAGCTTCCGGTTTGATGGTCTCGGTTATAACTTCCACCAACCGTGGCATTGAACGTCATCTTCTTGTAAGCGAATTTGGATGAAAGATTGTAATTTCCATTATTGGGAAATGTCTGCCATGCGTCAAGTTTGGTCAATCCACCGAAGGTGTATTCTTTCATTATGAAGTTGACCACGTTTGTTGCGCCCCTGAATTTCGGATCGTCAGGATTCTGGATATATTCCACGCGGATGGCGTTTTGAGGCCAGAATGTCCTTAAGTCAGTATCATCTGCGGGATTGCCGTTTATGAATATGGTTACAGCACCGCCTGTCCGGCTCATTATCTGGTTTTCTTTTACGTACAGAAGCGGAGTTCCCATATTGTCGATAAGGGACACGGCATCGATGGCAAGGTTCTTCTCGTTCTTTCGTGGCACGAACACGGCCTTGTTTCCTTCAAACCATGCATTCTCACCTGTAACCACCAGTTCTTTAAGTGTTGTTGTCTTGTTGTCATTGTCGGCAGCCGTTGTGTTTTTCTCCTGACTGTTGTTTTCCGGCGCATTATCGGCAGTCTGCTGGGCGTTGGCGCACAGCAATGATAGAGCGGCAAATATCGTTAGGTAGATTCGCTTCATAATGTTAAGGTTAGTCTGGTTTATAGTATGCAGATTGCTGCATAATAAATGCCGCAATCCGTTATTTCGCAAAACTTCCTTTCAGGGAAACAAAAACATTTATATATCCATTTTACAGTTGAGTCCGTTTTTTGACCCATAGCACATTCTGTAGCCGTTCTTGCAGGTCTGCCTGTTACGGCTGTTGAGGCAATTCCTGGAGTCATTTGTGCAATTGCCTCCATTCGTGATGTAGCCACGGCGAACTTTTTCTTCTTCATTTGCACCGCCGAATACGAGCGTGTTGGCCCCGGCGTTTTCTGTGAGAGAGTCAAAGAACTCGTGGATACTTGTTTTTGTTGTATCCATAACTATATATGTGTTGATATAGCGTTTATTCCTTGCACGAACCTGCATTTATCGAGCCTTTGCAATGATACGTATTTGTGCAGTTCCCGTTTATGGAATCCTTGCATTGGCTTGATATGTTCTTGCATTTTGAATTGTTAGTCATTCGAGTACTTGTTACGCCTTTTGCGATTATCCTGCCTCCGACAGACTTGAATGCCACATTGGAGTCGTTGATTGAATCAATGAAATCCATAATCCTGTTTCTTCTGTTTTCCATGTCATTTGGTGTTTAGTGGGTGATTATTGGTGCATATGCAGTTCCTCAAAACGTTCTGTCTAGTCCGGAAAAGTGTTGACCGTCAGATTCAACATTTTTTAGTAAAATGTGTGAAGAAAACAAAAAATTCTGGGACGAATCTCAGATTTCGGCAATCAATGCCTGGCACAGCAGCGGAAAAAGTTTCAGTCAGATTGACGAGGAATACAATTTTG
>CAJSYI010000078.1 GCA_910573745.1 Muribaculaceae bacterium
ATTTACTATTGTAAACAATGTCCCGACCGCAAAATTGTATTCCTCGTCAATCTGACTGAAACTTTTTCCGCTGCTGTGCCAGGCATTGATTGCCGAAATCTGAGATTCGTCCCAGAATTTTTTGTTTTCTTCACACATTTTACTAAAAAATGTTGAATCTGACGGTCAACACTTTTCCGGACTAGACATGTAGAACAATGTGACAGTAAACCTTTCCTATTTTCTCATGCCGGCGTACACCCTTCTTGGATTAAGAAATATGTAAAACAAAAACATAGCATAGAGGCGGCTATTGAGTATTTAACAACCTCTTCAGTTAAGAAATTCCGCAGACGATTAAATTATCTGACAATCGAAAGAACGTTTTTCCCTACGAGATGGGGATCATGTGTTTGGCTTTATTTGGATGATTGGCGGAAGACACAGCATGGTAAATTGGGCTTAGACCCATACTATCAAATCTTTGGTCATTCAGCATTATTGAATCCTATAATTACGGAAACATTCGCGGCCTTGGACTGTGGAAAGGCGTTTAGACTTGATGAAATAAGAGGAGTAATAACACCATTGTAACACCTCTATAAACTCAGTTTTTTGTAAAAATCGCGATTATAATCGCAAAAATTTGTACCTTTGTATTCTCTTAATCGTGATTTTTTGTATGGCAGTTAAAGTTGACACCCAAAAAGAGATTATTTTCGGTTCGTCTGACCCGAACATTTCCCGTGTGCTCAGTAGAAAGGAGAAGGACGGTGAACTGCGTAAGGTGGCACCACGTATTTATACGACTAACCTTATAGATAGTCTGGAAAACATCGTGCGTCGTAACCTCATAGATATACTTGTTTACCGTTATCCTGACGCGCTGATAAGTCACCGTAGTGCCAAAGAGATGCGCCCCACTGCAACAGGCGACTTTTTCCTGACAAACTCAACTACAAGACGAGTGACCGATTTGCCGGGCATTACCTTGAATTTTGTGAAGGGTCCGAAAGCTACTTCACACGATATTCCGTTTATGGGAATGCACATATCGGGAGAGCATAGATATATGCTTGAAAATATGCAGGTGTCACGAAAGTCCGGTGATGAGTCGCGTGTGTTACCAGTGAGTGCCATTGAAAATAAACTTGAACAGATACTGCTTACTGGAGGTGAAGACCGACTCAATCAATATCGGGATGAGTTAAGGACTGTAGCCGAAGAATTGGGTATGCAGACCGAATTTGCCAAGATTAACAACATTATCTCTGCGCTGCTTTCAACTCATGATGCGAAGGTGCTGTCAACAGACTCTGCAAAAGCTCTTGCTGCGGGAAGTCCGTTTGACAAAACAAGAGTCGAATTGTTTGAGGTACTTTTTGACGCGATAAAAGACAGATATTTCGTAATACGCAACAACCGCAATACCGATGAGGAGTCTTTCCGTCTGTTCTCATTCTTTGAGAGCTATTTCTCCAATTACATCGAGGGAACGGAATTTGACGTAGAGGAAGCCAAAGCCATCGTCGACTCCGGAATTCCAATGCCACGGCGTGATGAGGACTCACATGACATACTCGGAACTTTCAAAATACTGTCAAACCGCGCGGAAATGATGAAGATACCGACTTCCCCAGATGAATTGTTTGCGATTTTGAGCCACAGACATAGCGTACTGCTTGAAGGACGACCGCACATGAATCCCGGTATTTTCAAAACAAAGAACAATCGTGCCGGAATGACGGAGTTTGTAGATCATCAGCTTGTGAAAGGTACGCTATCGCAAGGTTTCAAATATTATGCGGCTTTGACCGACCCATTTGCGCGTGCGATATTCATGATGTTCATGATAAGTGAAGTGCATCCCTTCAATGACGGCAACGGACGCATAGCCCGTGTGATGATGAATGCCGAACTTGTCCGTGCTGACCAGTCGCGTATCATTGTCCCGACAGTTTTCCGAGAGGATTATATCCTCGCTTTGAGAAAACTGACGCGCCATAAAGACCCATTGGCATACATTAACGTAATGACCAAACTTCATCAGTTCAGCGATAATCTATACGGCACAGACTTCACTGAATTGAAGAACTACCTTGCCGCCTGCAATGCCTACGAAGAGCCATCCCAAGCAAAACTACAAATAATTGATAGAACAATACTATAATACCTAATTTTCGTATAAAATGCAGATTAAATTTAATCGTATATATATAATAGAATCACTTCAATCAGGTGAAAGAAGAACAGGAACAGATCTACATAATGATTTGCTTAAATGGAAAAATGTTCAGCATCCCGATTTTGAGTCAGTTCTTAAAACTCCAACAAATCGTGATGAGTTATTTTCTATATGTGATGAAATTCTTGACAAATGTATTAATGAAAATATATCTCCTATTATTCATTTTGAAATTCATGGCGCTTCTGATCATTCGGGACTTGTCTTGACATCAGGGGAACTTATAACATGGGATGAATTAAGCGAAAAAATAAGACCTATAAATCATCAACTAAAAAATGGCTTATTTATCACTATGGGCGTATGCCACGGATGCTATTTTATGTCAAAGGATGTAGTAGATAAGCCTTCCCTATTTCAAGGTATAGTAGCTTCATTTGATATATTGTATAATAGGGATATATATGTACAATTTTATTCATTCTATGAAGAATTATTTACTTCTTTTGATTTAAATATTGCATATGAAAAACTAATCGAAGCAAATCCCGCAGCAAAAGATCCTAATAATAGATTTAATTACGCATGCTATAGTGCAGAATATATATTCGCTATGGTCCAAACGGATTATGATGAAACGCAATGTACAGAAAAGGCCTTTAAACAAAGAGCTATAGATGAGCTTGCTGCGAGTAAAATTACCTTCTTAAGTCGGCAAGATAAGAGAGCAAAAATTCGAGAGTTTGTAAAACGGGGCTTACAAACTAAAGATAAGTATTTTGCCGAGGCTTATACGAGATATTTCATGTTAAATGATTACCCTGAATTGGCAAAAGATATTTCTTATCCTTGCAATATTCAAGCTATGAAACGCTGGTTTGCAAAATTTAGGGTATAGTTTTACTTTTTTGAGTATACTGACGAGTAATGGAATTTGAACCCTATGACCCCAGTTTACGAGTCTTAGTATTTTTAACACTCTGAGACATTGGATATTGGAGGAAATTTATTAACTTTGCAGTGTCGGAATTGCATTCCGGTGAAGAACATTGAAGTATGAGCGTGAGACATGCGTGAGTCTGCTAAATCGGCTCCACGTAACTCACTGAAACTCACAATACAGCGTCGGAATTCAACGGCTCCAGGCGGATCACCAAGGTATTCGGCAGAATACTGCAAAACACTGTAACTGGTTTAGTAGCAGTGTTTTTTCTTTATGTCCAAACGGCATCTGAGTGCGCCCTGTGCGATACACGCGTGGGCAAATCGTGGGCAAACAATCCGTGGGCATTTTTGCCCACGATTGAAAATCCCGATACCTTACTCTCGCGGTATTAGAACTTTAGAGATGAATTCCCGCATTTATGGTGGAGTTCTGAACCTAAAATAGCCATCAGAAGCCTCAGATTTCGCGGGAATTGAGCAAATATTAACATTTGTTATGTATTGTAGGTCGTATAGTATCGCAATATAACATATATTAATACGATTCGCTCGATTTAAGCTGAAATTAGTGTTGAATTGAGATTATTCTTTCTCAAACTCTGCCATGATTTCATAGAATTGCATCATTCCGCCGTGAGCATTTTTTGAATGGGTACTTGTGGCCCACGATTTTGCCCACGATTGATGAGTCACAGCACTGATTTTATGCCTTTTAGATTTGCATATGTGGAGAAAAATGATTATATTTATTAACCCTTTTAATCCACCTCTATGTTACACGACAGTTATTTCACACTGGCGTTCTTCGTGAGAAAGAACCGACCGTTGAGAAACGGTGAACTTCCAATCTTTGCCCGTATCACTGTAAGTGGTCAGCAATCCGAGCTCTACATCGGTAGAAGCGTTGCCCCCGAACTATGGGATCAAAAGAGAAATGTTGCAACGGGGCGCGCTAAAAAGGAACTTGAACTCAACAAGTACCTTGAGAATATCCGCACCCGTTTCAATGAAATCCACAATATGCTTCTTCGCGAGAACAAGCTTGTGAATCCGAAAGTCCTCCGTGACCACTATCTTGGCACAGTGGAGAAACCGATGATGCTTTGCGACGTGTTTCGCGAAGTGAACAAGCAGCGCAAGGAAGAGTTCGAGCGTGGAGACATCTGTGCCGCTACCCTCGGACGATGGGAACGCTGTGTCACCTATCTGGAGGAGTTCATGGAACTCACTCAGAACACCAAGGACATCCCTATCAAAGAAGTCAGCCGAGGCTTCATTCAGGACTTCGAGCATTTCCTGAGAATGACAAAGCAAACGGCCAACAACACCACGGTCCGCTACCTGCGTTACCTGAAAAATGTGATGCAGTATGCAATGGCACACAAATGGGTCTCTGAAGATCCCTTCGTGGGCAAACGCTTCAAGCGTACAGTAGCGGAAAGAGAATTTCTGACAGAGCCGGAACTGCAAGCGATGATGAATGTTGACCTGCATGAGTTTCCGAGATTGGAAACAGTACGCGACACATTCGTGTTCTGCTGCTTCACCGGACTCGCTTTCATCGACATCTCGTCGCTGAAACGTAGCGACATCTATGTTGATGCCGACGGCAACAAGTGGATACGCAAGCATCGGGAGAAAACCGGCGAACTCAGCACCATCCCGCTTCTGGAAATACCACAGAAGATAATGACGCGAGTTCTGGATAACAAAAGCAAAATCGACTAATCCACAAAGAGACATAAGTCATGGTGCGATCCGACCGGGTCGCCTGATTTTTCAACCACTACTGTTTATTGCCAGAGTACGG
>CAJSYI010000079.1 GCA_910573745.1 Muribaculaceae bacterium
TCAAAAATCCCCGGGGCATCGAGCCCCGGAGGATTTTACCCCAACCTCGGGGATCTCAGGCTCATACCTGCATGTCTCCACAGTCTTCGGACTGTTTAACATTCATTCATAATCTCAAACCCTCTGACCCGTCAATATTTTTCAGGACGCCACAAGCTGCTTATCGTCGGGAATGGTGAATTTCTCCAGAGCGAAGACCGTTCTTTCAGAGGATTTTCCGTGTACTACAGTCACATAGTTCTGGGCGCGGAGTGGTTCAAGTACCTGCTCCTGCATTGCGGTACGCTTGATAACCTTCTTATCCACAATCTTGAAGCTGACATAATCGACATCGAAAGGAATATTAGATGTGTTTTTCAGTTCGGTGTGGAAATAGAGAAGTCCATTGTTGGTGTAGATGGATTTCAACAGGAACTGCACCCCGAAACGCTTCGAGCCGATATGCTTGATCTCGCGCTTGTTCTGCTTGTAGATTGACTTCATAATCAACTTGACAAGCATAGGTGATTCACTCCCCAACTTTTCGAGGTATATCTCCTGAGCGTTGTTCGGACGGTTGACAGCCTCGCCGTCATGGAGAAAGTCAGTCATCTCAATGCTCAGAAGCAGAGGCTCTTTCGCAAATTTGACGTTGAAAACATAGTAAGAGCCATCATCGGTAATCACCGACAGATTTGTTTCAGTTTTGAAACGCTTAAACGCTGATTTAACTCGAAGTACGTTCTTTGCTCCGTCTGCGAGACCTGCCACAAGGTTCTCATTGCCGAGGTCAACGTACACGATTTCAGCAGGAAATATGATGTGCGTAGTCTTTTCGTAGCACACTTCGAGAGCGTGAGGCGGAATCATGCGGTCGAAGCCGACCTTGCGGGTCAGACCGTCAAACTTGTCGCCGTCGGTGTAGTTTTCACCGTACACGTTCATGTCGTGTTCGGCTACCTGTTCAGTGTCAGGCGACACGTTATTATCGGTGTTATTGACAGTTGTCTTCGATTTAGCGAAGACAGGGGTTGCCATGCCGAGAACGGCAATAGCGGATAGTATAATAGTCTTTATTTTCATTATTAGTAAATTATATTAGACATCTTCGGGTTGGTGAATCATCACCCGATACCCGGCTTTAAGGTGGACTTTCACAGTACGCAGTTTCTTGTTGAGATACTGACTGACACCGTTGATAAGTCCTCGACCGACATCCGATGCAATCTGCGCACCGGTATTCGTGGTCAGATTTATAGAACTGCCCATAGTGGAGCCCATATTGGCACCGATCTCGTGCAGTGCGTCAGACTCCATAGAATTAGGGATATTGATACCCTCCAGACCGTCGGAATCATAGACCGTTAAGTCCACCTCATACACAGAGCCGTTTGCCTCAATTGATGTAATGGCAACCTCCAGTCTCTCGCCCTGTAATCTCGCCACTCCGACAAGAGGAGTGTTCCGGGGTATCAGGGCATTGCCGACCCACATCGGTTCGGTAAGCCGGAGTTTAACCGACTGTCCGTTAATCACACTCTAGTCGTTTGCCACAACAGCCGCGATAGTATTCTTGGCAACAGAGGTTTTCCTTCCGACAGAGGTGTTGAAGCCACGGTCAGATGACGCACTGAGCGAAGAAACCACACTGCGATTTACCTGAGTCACCGGCTGCACATTCCGTTTGCCTTTTTCCTCGGATTGCCGGGGAGGCGGATAGTTCCCGCCATTGCCGTTGCCCATATATTGGGCGGCAAGCTGATATGAACGTTCAAGCATTTCCATCTCGTCCGGCTGCTGTGCCTGTTGCGTGACCATTACATTCTGAGCCTCCAGTTCCTCAATCCGAGCCTGCAACTCTGCCACCTGCTCAGTCTGGCTATAGTCAGGCACATAGAAATCCTGAATAGAAGCCTGTACCTGCTGGTACTGCGAAACAGAACCCTCAATGGCTGATGATTCAGCAACAGTATCGAGAGATGAAGAAGTCGCGATTGTGTCAAGTGACGCGACAACATCAATCCGTACCTGTTTTTTCTTGGCTGCATCAGCAGCCTCGTATTCCTGAACCTTTGTGCCTATTTTCTCGCTTTCGCCGGCCGGTATCTCGGTGTTGAAAGCATTGCCCGTCTTGGCATCTTCCTTGTTCAGACTGGAATACAGCAGCCACAGAATTACCACACCTGAAAGGATAGCGGCAGGGAATACCACGAGATATTTCATCATCTTCTGACGCTCCGCAGTAGTCTTGGGCTGGAAGTATGAGTTAATCTTCGCTTTCCACTCCTGTATCGTCATAGGCAGAATCTTTTAGTTCGGGGAGGTCGATCTTTATTTCTGTATAATCGACGGTCTTTTTAGAGACTGAATCCAAAGCAGGGATGTCGATACCACGGATATGCTCTACCTCATATTGGAAGACGGCGTTCTTTGCTCCGATTTTGTAGCAGGCGTGGCCGAACACGAAGAAGGCAATCAGCACGAAAGCCGAGAGCAGTACGGTCACGACCATCAGCCTTTGCTTGTGGGGCATATCGTCGCAGACCTGTTTCAGTTTTGCGCAGACTCTCCCTTTTGGCTCCCGCCAGACCCAATCAATGAGCCGGGCGAGAGGAGATTTATTTTTCGTCATAATTATCGTTTAGTAGTGATTATATCCTTGTTCTCAAGGATATTGAAACCTTCGATGATAAATCCGTTGGGATTGTCGTCAGAGCGCGACACGTTTGAAAGGCGACACGTTGTCACCAGTGTGCGCTGGGTAACATTCGACTCACGGATAATCATCTGTCTGGCATAGGTCTTGGCGGTGTAGGGGTAATTGTTGAAATCGCATACCACGCTGTCAACCTGCACCACTTGGTTTATATTCCCCGCAATGATGCGGTTATAGTAACCTTTCTCCGAAAAATCGGTATAATAGTTGTAGGCCGATTTGTCGCTCAGAATCAGGGCACGGTTTATATTGTGCTCGATTGCGGACTTATCGGGAGAAAGGTTGAAGAACAGTTCATGAAAGCGACGCACATGCTCGCGGGCCTCGGCGGGGCGGTTCTGCTCCATATCCTGTGATAAGGCAAGCATCAGGGACTTGCCATTGTCAAGGACATAGATTTTCTCACGTTGCTTTTCAGCGAAATTGAAAACCATGATCAGAGCCACGGAAACCACCACCGCACACATCGCCACGAACACAATCCCGAACAGACGTATCTGACGGAAAGAGGTCTCGATATTCTTTAATGATTTGAATTCCATAATACTACTTTAATAGTTTGCCTGCCCTGCCGGCGACATTTCCGGCGACACCACCTGCGATGCTGCCCGCCATAGAGCCGGCCTGCATTGTGGTGTTGTTAACCGCACGGTTATAGTTTCCTGCACCTCCTGCCTGAATAATCCAGCCTGAAACAGTCGGTATAGTGAAGTAGCCGACAATCCCAATCACCATAAATATGATGTAGCAAATATTTGAGCCATCAATATTTACATTGGGATTGTTGGTCAGCTCCGATATGTCGTTCTGAAGCATCAGCACCTGAATCTTGGCAAGGATAGTGGAGAACAAATCAGCAACCGGAAGCCACAGATAAGTCTGGATATAGCGTTGAATCCATGTGGTTAATGTTGACTGGAATCCATCCCATACCGACAGGGCAAAGGCAATCGGACCGAGAATGGCAAGGACAATGAGAAAGAAAGTCCTAATCGTGTCGATTGTCAGAGACGCCGCCTGAAAGAGCATTTCCAGAAGTTCCCGGAAGAAATTTTGGATTGCTTTCTTGACCTTATACATTCCGCGCTCGATATACATTCCGGCTGCGGTGCCTATTTCGGTAACTCCAAGCTCGTCAATCTGACGGTCAAACTCAGCGTCATCCACAAGATAAGCTGTTGACGGGTCTTTCATCATGGCCTCATACTCCAGCCTGTCTTTCTCCTCCCGATATTTCTGCATATCGAGAGTCTGACCTTCAAGCATCGAGGCTGTGCCCTGCACAATCGGAGACATGACAGAGTTGATGGTTCCGAGAACGATAGAGGGGAAGAACATTATGCACAGTCCGATTGCGAACGGACGCAGCAGAGGGAACACATCCACCGGTTCGGCAGCAGCCAGCGACCTCCATATCCTGTAGGCCACATAGAACAGCGCGCCTAATCCGGCAATCCCCTGAGCCACTCCCGCCATGTCGGAACAAAGCGGCATCATCTCGTCGTAGAGCGACCGGAGTATGGTATGGAGGTTGGAAAAATCAATGGCACACAGCATAGGCATCACCAGTATTTTTCCGAACCGTCGCCATAAAGATTGATTACCCTTTGGGTATCAGCTTTCTTCTTGGCGCGGAGATATGACACGCTGATATTCTTATTGGTATAATACGCCGTCAGACTTTTCAGCCGTTTCATCTCCTTGTAGCAGTCGTCCACAACATCCATGCGGTCTTTGTCTGTCATCGAGAGTGTCGTGATATTGACCACCTGTTTCAGGTCGTTAAGGACTCCGCCGGCCTCTTCAAGAATCCGGGTATAGCCCGATGCAATTGCAGACAGTTCGCTTGACGTGAAATTCGGATCAGTCAGCATCTTCTGGAAATTATTGACGTAATAGCCGGAGATGTTTCCAAGCATCAGGATTGTCTGCTGCACCTTGCGGGCATCACGGACGAGGTTGTTGACCGACTGGAGTGCGTCGTAATATTTCTTCGCCTGCTGGTAAATCTTTACTGAAGAATCCAAATAGAAACGCACGATTTTGCCAACAAACCGCTGAATAAAAGCAATCCTCTCTCCTCGAAGGGGGCTGCCCGAGCGGCGGGGGCGGTCGAGTCCGCCCCC
>CAJSYI010000080.1 GCA_910573745.1 Muribaculaceae bacterium
ATATCTCTAAAAAGTCCAATTTTGATGACTTTTCAGACAAACGAATTATGGAGATACAAAAGAAACTCAACCGTCGTCCACGGGAGAAAATTGACTTCGACACTCCAAAGAAGCGTTTTTTCGATAAGGTTGCATAAATTTGCATTTGCTGTTGGACTCTGCAGATGACGGCCTTCCGGGGTCTGACGCAAAAAAACATCCTCCGATATTTTGCCGTACGGGAAAAAGTGCGTACCTTTGCAGCGTGAAAGCGGCCTTTCCGCGAAGGGGGGCCTGCCGACACGAGGGCGAATACCAGAGTGGCCAAATGGGGCAGACTGTAAATCTGCTGGTTTATACCTTCGGTGGTTCGAATCCATCTTCGCCCACATGACATTTCCCCAACTACAACATCAATTCAATACGCAAAGACAACAATGACAACCCTACAATCCGGGCAGCTTCGTGAGAAGACGCCCGGATTTTTCTTTCCGGCCTGATGCGGGCTGCCTCGCGGGGCGGTGCCGCCGGGCGTCCGGGACGGAATCACCAGTCTTTGTGCCGGCTTTCCGGATGCCCCTGCCGCAGCATGGCGGAATATTCTCCTGAAGGGGACTCCATCTCGCGGATGGCGGCCTCGGCGGCTTCGAGCAGTCCGCGTCCGCGCACGGGTTCCAGCCCGCGCCGGACCAGCTCTTCGGCCAGCCGCCGCGCCTGAAGCATGGTGCGGTAGCGGCAGAGGAGGCGGAGGCGGTTCTCCACGAGGTCGGGACGGCTGTTGAGGCGCATGGTGTCTATCGTGTAGCGGCCGCGCGGGTCTTCCCCGCCGCCGGACGGCCTCGGGACTGCGATTTCGTCGTGGAACACGATGTGGCGCGCCGGGTCGTCTTCCGCCGGGTTGATCAGCAGCGGCGACTCGCGGCTCGTGTCGCGGGAGGCGATGCCGCGTGCCGACTCGTCGGCGAGCGCGAAATGGTTCTTCTTGCATGAGGAGTTGCAGGTCGAGCAGCTGAGCAGCAGGTTGTTCCAGTCGTATGCGAGCCAATAGTAGCCGGGAGTGCGCAGCGGCGCGCCTTCGGCGGTGGTGTAGCCGTTCTTCGGGCGATAGTGTTCGGTGTGGCCGTAGTCGCCGTTGAGGCGGCATTCGCAGTAGGCGCATTTCCGCATCTGGTCGGCCTTCAGGCGCTCCTTCACGTCGCGGGCGGCGTAGACGCGCGGGTCTATGTCGTCAGGGGAGTCCGGGGCGGGGACGCCGCGCAGCGATTCGGGCGCTTCCGGGGATTTGTCGATTCTTCTCATTTTTCCGGCATCGCGGGGCTTTGTCCCTGCATCGGGGTCTGCATGTCTGTGCCGAGCCTGCGGGCAAGCTCTTCGATGAGGGCGGCGGCACGCGCCTCTTCGGGCGAGTGGCCTTGGTTGAGGCGTAGCAGCTCCCGGTCGAGGGCTGCGAGTTCGGCCTTCTCGTCTCCGGAGAGGGATGTCCTGGCCAGCAGCTCCCTGCGGCGGCTGAGCTTGCCGTCCCACATCGGGGCGCGCAGAGAGCCGAGGCCGAAGAGCCCGGAGAGCAGGAGCTGGCCCACGTCGCAGCCTTGCAGGTCGCCGTCCACGCTTGCGCCTCCGGAAGGCTCGCCGTCGTCGGCCAGCCGGATTATCTGCGCCTTTCCGAGCGCGCCGGCCACGACCACGGGGCTGTGGGTGGTGAGGATGAACTGCACGTTGGGGAACGCTTCGGCGAGGTTGCCGACCACGGTGCGCTGCCACTTGGGGTGGAGGTGCAGGTCTATCTCGTCGATGAGGACTATGCCGGGGGTCTGGAGCGGGTCGGGCATTGCGGGGTTTGCCTGTGCCATCCGTGCGGCGATGTCGGCGGCCATTGCCAGTAGTATGCGGTAGCCGTCGCTCATCTGCTCGATGCGCGTCTCGCGGTCGAGGCATATCCCTCCCCGTCCCGACATGACGAAACGCCATGGCTGGGAGGCGATGCGCGGCGAATGGAAGCGGTCGCCCACGAAGACCCCGGCTGCGCGGCGCGCCGCGTCGAGCTGCGGCAGCGTGCGCTCAGGGTCGCGCAGGGCCTCGCCGCGCTTCCGCTCGAAGTCTTCCATGAGGGCGAACCACCGGAACAGCCCCCTGAGGGGCGACGAGGGGTCGAGCGCGTGGCGGTAGCAGTCGGTGCGGCTCTGCGCGCGGCGGAACGGGCGGTTCCCCAGGCTTGCCTTTATGTGTCCGCGCCCGGTGCCGTAGTAGGCCGCCACGGGCAGCGTAGCGCCCTCTTCCCGGAGGCTTGCGGCGTAGCTGCGTATTCCGCCGAGGCTGCTTTTGCGGGCGCGTCCGGCCCCGGAGCGTGTTATGCAGGCTTCCAGAGCCTCGCCCGCCGGTGTCGTGAGCCGCCAGCGGATGCCCATCTCTTCGGCCATGCGCCCCTCCGCGTCGATGTGCACGTCGGAGGCGGGGATCCTGCGCAGAGGGCTTCCGGTCATCCCCGAGACGAAGGCGTCGAGGGCGTAGGCCGCCGCGTCGAGGAAAGTGGTCTTGCCGCAGGCGTTGTCGCCGAGAAGCAGGGCCACGTTGCTGCCGGGGCGCAGATCCAGCGCGCGTGGCTGCGGGCCTGCCAGGCGCATGCCGCGTATCTCCAGTCTTTCGAGTCTCATATATGGTTGGAACGCCCTTCCGGGGCGGTCTATTGCATGTTTCCGGCGCCCGGTCCGCGGAGTCTGCGGAAAAATCGTTACTTTTGCGCAAAAAAAGCATGGAAGACAATCTGAGATACACGCCCGCCGACATCACGAGCCTCGGCGAGGACGAGATATTCGTATTCGGGAGCAACCTTGCCGGGTATCATGCAGGAGGCGCGGCGCGCACGGCGATGGAGAGGTTCGGGGCCGTATGGGGCCAAGGCACGGGTCTTCAGGGACGGTCTTACGCCATCCCGACGATGCAGGGCGGCGTAGAGACGATAAAGCCATACGTGGACGAGTTCTTAGAGCTGGCGCGCGAATGGGACCAGACCACGTTTCTTGTAACGCGCGTCGGGTGCGGCATCGCCGGGTTCACCGACGAGGAGATTGCCCCGCTTTTCGCCGGGGCCCTCGACCTCTACAACGTGGTGCTTCCCCGGGAGTTCGTCGAGGTTCTGCGCCGCCGCAGGCCCTGACCGCGTGAGGCAGAAAATCGTGGGCGCACTGGCTGAACGTCCACGGTTTTCTTAAGTTGAGGATTGTATATTGTTGTTACAACTGTTACTACGTCAGAAGAAGGGCAGGTTCTTCTCCATCGTGCCGTCGGTGGAGGTCATCTTTCAAATGGCTAACGCCGTGCAACCCAATATCTTCTGCCACTTCTTCATTTCAACAATTTTCTATCGTTGTTGCCGCTTTCCAGTACGCTCATCTGATGAATGGCTATTTGGTTCAGTTTCACAAGCCGCTCGCTCTGCGTCATACCCTGCTCAATAAAAACCGCATTGAGATTTTCCATATTTGATAAGCAGATAAGTTCATTGATTGTGGCATAGTCGCGTATGTTCCCTTTGAGGGCGGGATTGGCTTCGCGCCATTGCTTTGCCGTTACTCCGAACATCGCTACATTAAGCACATCGGCTTCATTGGCGTAGATGATACTCGCTTGTGTCGGGGTAACCTCCGCAGGGATAAGATTCTGCTTTATCGCGTCGGTGTGTATGCGGTAGTTGATTTTCGACAACTCGCGCTTCGCCGACCAACCCAGCAACCGCTGTTCCTCCGTCTTTAACCGCTGAAATTCCTTGACGATGTAGAGTTCAAACTCAACAGAAATCCAGCTTGCGAACTTCAATGCAATATCTTTATGCGCATAAGTTCCACCATAACGCCCTGATTTAGCGATTATGCCAACGGCATTTGTCGCATCAATCCATTTCTTTGGTGAGAGCGTAAATGCGTTCAGCCCGGCCTGTCGTCTAAACCCCTCGAATTCGGTGGGTTTAAAATTCGGATTGTAAAGTTGTTCCCAAATGCCTAAATACTCTATTGTGTTGCGGTTGCGTAACCAATTTGCAATCACGGCGTTAGGTTCGTCACTTTTATGTCGTGCCAAATCGGTCAACGAAATATAATCATCCCCATTGACGGCGATAATTGTTATATTGGTATTTTGAACTGTAATCTTTGCCATTGTTTCTGATATGTCGTATATGTCAATACGCGAAGTTACACATTTTCGCTGACATATAGCTTATTCCCTTGAAATTTAGCATCTCTTTGCTTTTAACCCCAAATCATAAAACACCTATCAACTGTTAGTATTTGGTTAAGAGGCTGTTTAAAAATCATTGTTAAACAGCCTCTAAATCTTTCATTCAAAACATATGCCTTTTCTAATCCATTCACTCCCTCAAAGCAATTTTTTACTTCCTCTTTTCCCTAACGGAAGTTGTGCCGTTATTTTATCATATAGTTGATATTCAGCGATAAAAGTTCTCACATATGGAGTTTTCTCTTGTGGTTTTATCGGTGCCATTATATATGAAATCCGTTTCGGTTGGCTCTGTAAATCGGGCGGGAAGGCACGGCTCTTTCATTTAAACTAAAATAAAAAGCATGACTTCCCCTACCCGGTTCATTGTGAATCGGGTAATATTCTGTGTCTGTCTGTCAACGAGTTATTCTGGTGTCAAAATCTTATATTTTTCATTTTTGGCTTAAAAACC
>CAJSYI010000081.1 GCA_910573745.1 Muribaculaceae bacterium
ATATCTCTAAAAAGTCCAATTTTGATGACTTTTCAGACAAACGAATTATGGAGATACAAAAGAAACTCAACCGTCGTCCACGGGAGAAAATTGACTTCGACACTCCAAAGAAGCGTTTTTTCGATAAGGTTGCATAAATTTGCATTTGCTGTTGGACTCTGCAGGGCATAATCGCCGGTGCCGTCAAAAAATAGGGGCGGGAATGCGGCCATGACGGGGAAATTGCTTAATTTTGCGTGATATTTTCTACTTATGGGGCATCTCGACATCATACAGAGCCGTCTGCATCCGGAGCTCACGGCGATGAACGACATCATCCACGACACGTTGGCTACAGACAACGCGCTTATGAATGAGGTCGTTACGTCGTATCTCAAGACTAAGGGGAAGCAGATTCGCCCCATAATGGTGATGCTCGCGGCCAAGATGTTCGGCGAGGTCAACGAGCGCGTGCTCTATGCCGCCGCGGCCCTCGAGATGCTGCACAACGCTTCGCTGATACATGACGACGTGGTAGACGAGACGTCGCTCCGCCGAGGCGAGCCCACCATCAATTCCCTTTGGGGCAACCATCTCGCGGTGCTCGTGGGCGACTATTTCGTGAGCAACGCCCTCGCCGCAGGCATACACACCGGCCACCTGTCAATCATAGCCGCACTTTCCGACCTCGGCAAGGAGCTTTCCTTGGGCGAGATAGACCAGATCTGCAACGTGCGCCACCACGATTTCCAGGAGGAAAGCTACCTCTCGATGATACGCAAGAAGACGGCCTCGCTTTTCCGCAACTGCGTGAAGATGGGGGCGGAGGCGGCAGGCGCCGACCCGGCGCACTTCATGCCGATGGTGGGATATGCCGAGACGCTCGGGACGTGCTTCCAGATCAAGGACGACATCTTCGACTACTTCTCCGACCCCAGGATAGGCAAGCCGACGGGCAACGACCTAAGGGAAGGGAAGGTTACCCTGCCGTTGCTCTACGCCCTGCGTACGGCTCCGGCGGCGGAAGCCGATGCGATGAAAAGCCTCCTGATGCGTCCGTCCCTGAGCAATGATGACATAAACGTCCTGATCGGCTTCGCCAAGGACAACGGAGGCATCGACTACGCGTTTGCCACCATGCGGCGCATGCAGGAAGAGGCCGGGGAGGTCATAGCCCGCTATCCCGACTCGCAGTGGAAACGTTCGTTCATAGACATCTTCGACTTCATCATCTCCCGCGACCGCTGACCGGCAGGGTCTCCTGCCTCGGGGCAAGAAACAATAATATCAGGCTGACGGCATTGCCGCCAGCCTGCATTGTTTTTTCGCCGAATGCCTATGCATAGGAAAGGGAGGAGGCGCATCAGTCTTGATGCGCCTCCTGATTGAAGCAAATATGATGTTTTATTAATCGCTTGGAGATGGCGGCGGGTCTGCCGTGCGTCCGTTGCGGGCCGCCCGGCGGTTGCGCCGTCGTCGCGGTTCAGCAGTATTTGCCGAAGTCGGCCTGGAGCATGTCGCCGGTCTCCATGAATGCCTCGTGGAGGGCGAACGCTGCGCGGAGGTCGTGGTGTATGTGGCCTTCGCACTTCGAGGCGAGCTTGAGGTAGTCCCACATCAGTTCCTTGTACATCGGGTGCACGCAGTTCTCGATGATGGTCTGTGCGCGCTGCAGCGGGTCTTTGCCGCGCAGGTCGGCCACGCCCTGCTCGGTGGCGAGGATCTTGACGGAGTGTTCGCTGTGGTCCACGTGGCTCACCATCGGCACGATTGCCGAAATCTTGCCGCCCTTCTGGATCGACGGGCATGAGAAGATGGAGAGGTAGGCGTTGCGCGAGAAGTCGGCCGATCCGCCGATTCCGTTCATCATCTTGGTGCCGAGCACGTGGGTGGAGTTGACGTTGCCGTAGATGTCGGCTTCGAGGGCCGTGTTCATGGCTATGAGGCCGAGGCGGCGCACCACTTCGGGGTGGTTGGAGATTTCGCCCGGACGCATCAGGATCTTGTCGCGGAAGAAGTCGATGTTGTCCATGAAGTGGTCCATGGCGTCGTCGGAGAACGTGAGCGCGCATGTGGATGCGAACTTGCACTTGCCTTCCTCCATGAGGTGCATGACGGCGTCCTGTATCACTTCGGTGTACATCACGAACTGCGGCACGTCGGGGTTCTCGCCCAGGCCGTAGAGCACGGCGTTGGCGACGTTGCCCACGCCCGACTGTATGGGGAGGAACTCCTTGGGCATCTTGCCTTCGCGGAGCTGCTGGGCAAGGAAGTGGGAAAGGTTGTCGCCGATCTTCTGCGAGACCTCGTCGGGGGCGGTGAAGGGCTTGATGCTTTCCGATGCGTTGGAGGGCACCACGCCGATGATCTTCTTGGGGTCGATCTTCACGACGGTGCTGCCGATGCGGTCCGACGGGGTATAGATGGGTATCTCGCGGCGGCACGGGGGGTCCAGTGGCACGTAGTTGTCGTGGAATCCGCGGAACGACGTATGGTAGAAAGAGGAAAGCTCGATGATCACCTTCTTGGCCATCATGGCGATGGTCGGGGTCATGCCGAGGCCTGCGCCGAGGATCACTTCGCCGTTGGGGCTCATTTCGGTGGCTTCGATCACGGCCACGTCAAGGTCGCCGTAGAATCCGTAGCGGAGGTCCTGGCTCACATGGCTCAGGTGCGTGTCGAAATAGTTCATGCCGCCCTTGTTGCAGAGCTTGCGGGCGTCGGACTGCGACTGGTAGGGCGTGCGGACGGCTATGGCGTTGGCGCGGGCCAGCTCTCCGTCCACATGGTCGTTGGTTGAGGCGCCTGTGAAAAGGTTGATCTTGAAAGGCTCGCCCTTTTCATGAAGCTCGCGCGCACGCTGTGCGAGAGCCACTGTTACAACTTTAGGCGTTCCGGATGCTGTGAAGCCGGAAAAGCCTACATTGTCTCCGTTTTTAATATAGCTTGCAGCCTCTTCGGCTGAAATAAAAGGGATACTCATTTGTAACGTACAGATTTTAATGGTAATTTTGCACAAAATTAGTCATATTATCTGAGATAGGAACAACATGCAGCCATTTTTTTTGCCGAAAAACAGCGAAAACTGCACTGATGATAAGAAAGTGCGCATTGAGACTTACGGATGCCAGATGAATGTAGCTGACAGCGAGGTCGTTGCGGCTATGCTGGCCACTGCCGGATATGGCATCGCCGATGCCGACGAGGAGGCCGCCGCCGTGGTGATTAACACGTGTTCGATACGCGACAACGCCGAGCAGAAGATCTTCTCGCGCCTTGCCTACTGGCAGTCGATGCGGCGCAGGCTGGGCCGCGGCATAATAGTGGCCGTCATCGGGTGCATGGCCGAGAGGATGAAGGAGAGGCTCATCGAGGGATACGGCGTGGACGTCGTGGCAGGCCCCGACGCGTATCTCGACCTCCCGGCGCTCTTCGGCGCGGCCGAGAACGGCGAAAAGGCCATCAACATAGAGCTTTCTTCCACGGAGACATACCGCGACGTGATGCCGAGGCGCATAGGCGGGGCCGGGATAAGCGGGTTCATCTCCATCATGCGCGGGTGCGACAATTTCTGCTCATACTGCATAGTGCCGTATACGCGCGGACGCGAGCGTTCGCGTGAGCCGCAGAGCATCCTGCGCGAGCTGGCCGACCTGCGTGCCAGGGGCTTCAGGGAGGCGACGCTCCTCGGGCAGAACGTGAACAGCTACCGTTTCGAGGATGCCGGCGGAAACGTTACGGATTTCCCGGCCTTGCTCGGGATGGTGGCGGAGGCCGCGCCCGACATGCGCATACGCTTCACCACGTCGCACCCGAAGGACATGAGCGACGCCACGCTTGAGGCCATGGCGCGGCATCCGAACATCGCCCGCCACGTCCATCTCCCGGTGCAGAGCGGAAGCGACAAGGTGCTGAAGGACATGAACCGCAAGTACACGCGTGAATGGTACCTCGGACGTGTGGCCGCCATACGCAGGATTCTGCCCGACGCGGGCATTTCAACCGACATGTTCACGGGTTTCCACGGCGAGAGCGAGGAGGATTTCCAGCTTACGCTGAGCCTGATGCGCGAGGCGGGGTTCGACTCCGCGTTCATGTTCAAGTATTCCGAGCGTCCCGGCACGTTCGCGTCGAAGCATCTGCCCGACGACGTGCCGGAGGAGGTGAAGATAGACCGTCTCAACCGTATGATCGCGCTCCAGAACGAGCTTTCGCTCGAAAGCAACCTGCGCGACGTGGGGCGTGAGTTCGAGGTGCTGGTGGAGGGGCGCTCGAAGCGCAGCGCGGACGAGCTTTTCGGGCGCACGTCGCAGAACAAGGTGGTGGTCTTCCCGCGCGGCGGCGCGAAGCCGGGCGACTTTGTACGTGTCCGTGTAGGGTCTGCCACGTCGGCCACCCTGCGCGGCGCACTGGTCTGAATCTTCCGGCATTCCCTCAATCCACGTAAAGCCTCGAACCACGAAGACCACGAAGACTATTCCGTAGTCCCCGTGGTCTCTGTGGTTCGAAACCAACATCAAGTCCTTGTACGCGAGTTCGGGATAAGTAATAGTATAAAAAAGTAGAATCAGCAGCTTGAAAAAGTTGCCGATTCTTTTGGTAATATCACTGATATTTAGTAATTTAGAGGAACCAAACAATAAATACGATATCATGATTACCGAGAG
>CAJSYI010000082.1 GCA_910573745.1 Muribaculaceae bacterium
CTCTCGGTAATCATGATATCGTATTTATTGTTTGGTTCCTCTAAATTACTAAATATCAGTGATATTACCAAAAGAATCGGCAACTTTTTCAAGCTGCTGATTCTACTTTTTTATACTATTACTTATCCCGAACTCGCGTTATGAAGAACCTGTTGCCGAAATGCAGTGGAAAGTCGTGGAGGATTCCACAAAAACGCTACTCGGATATGAATGCCTGATGGCGATAGCCGATTATCACGGCCGCAGGTGGACGGCATGGTTTTCGCCTGAAATACCACTGATTGCCGGCCCATGGAAACTTGCAGGCCTGCCCGGACTGATATTGGAAGCCTCCGCCGACGGCAACCAATACAGATTTGTGGCAACGGGCATACAGCAGACCGAGAAGCCTATTACTCCAATCCATCTTGCGAATGAATACGAGAAAACCGATCGTATCAAATTTCTTAAAGCGCGTCGGAGTTTTCTCGACAATCCGCTTGGTAAGATAAACGCCCAGTTTGCCGGTTCGGGAGTGTCTGTCAGCAAAGTACGGAATGAAGACGGCAGTGACGCTACTGGCTCTCTCTTTGTCCCTGCATCAGTCACAGACCTCATCGAAACCGACTATCATTAAGGCAATCCTAAATACAACTTTGTCTCAAAAAGCAATAAAGATGAAAAGAACCAAATACGCCATATTGACAGCCATTGTTTTGTCAATATCTACCGCATTGGCTCAACCGAAAGCCAACATAAAGGTCAGTTACGACTGGCATCAATACAGCCCCAAAGGGGTGCAATATAAAACCCGTATGATGCTTTTGTCCGGACAAGAAATGTCAAAATTCTTTGAACCTGTCGGGGAATATGTAGATTCCTTACGAAGCACTCCGGAAGGACTTGAAGCCTTAAACCAGATAGCCGTGGCTTATTTCAAGAAAGGCGACTTCGCAAGCTGTCCGAAAAAAAGAATATATCTTTATGTTGTCAAAGATTTCAACAATGACATATTGACCACATACGATGGCGACGAAGGAGATCACAGCTACAGTTTCAAATGCGAGGAGCCGTTTTCAGACATCAAATGGGAAATTGGAGATTCCACAAAAAACATTCTCGGATACGAATGCATACAAGCTGCAACGGATTATCACGGCCGTCGATGGACTGCATGGTTCGCACCTGAAATACCAACCATAGACGGTCCATGGAAACTATGCGGACTGCCGGGACTGATTCTTGAAGCTGCCGACTCCACCGGTCAACACTCATTCGTGGCAACCGGAATCGAAAAAAGCGACAAATCAATAGAAGTCATCGTGGGTCCATGGGATTATGAAAAAACATCAAGCAAAAACATGTACCGGCAATTACGTAAGCTTATGGAGAACCCCTTTGGAAACACCAACGCCGCAACCAACAGGAGTATGGGCTCCTGCATATTGAACCCAATCAACGAAAAATGCGATTTTCTTGAAACGGACTATAAAACAGGCTCTTGAATGAGGTTCAAGCTGAAATGTGCAGGAATGCTGGCTTGCATACCCGCATCTTACGTAAAGGCACAACAGATTCCAGATTCAATCTTCTCCCAGTCGCTACAGGAAATAGTGGTAACCGGCCAATCGGCCCGCCAACGCATAACAGAAGGCCGTCTCGGAAGCGAAAACCTTGAGCCCCCGAAGCTGGCACTCACACCGCAAATGTTCGGAGAAACGGACATCATAAAGTCAATCACCTTGATGCCGGGCATACGCGGAGGAGCAGAAGGTACAGGCGGCTGGCAATGCCTACCAGAACCTTGTCTCAATGGACGGAATGACGCTTTACAACCCGTCGCACCTGATGGGGATATTCTCAACATTCAACGATGACGCGATGAGCCAGGCCATACTGCACAAAGGGCCTGTACCTTCGCGGTTCGGAGGCGCGTCATCTTCGGTGCTGGAGACTTATATGAAGCCCGGAAACATGAAGCAGCACCGGTTTTCAGGGACCATCGGAATCCTGAACGCAAAAGCAACCGCAGAAGGCCCCATCGTAAAAGACAAGATTTCCTTTGCAGTCGCGGCAAGGAGGTCGTATGTGGATCTTTTCCTCAAACTCATACCTGAATACCGAAACACTGTCATGAACTTCTTCGACGTAAATGCCAAACTCAGGTACAAATCCCGGAAAGGACATGTACTTGACGTGTCGCTGTTCGCTTCGCGCGACAATCTTGCGGTATCCAAAATCATGGACATGCATTGGGGAAACCTCGCCGGAAGCATAAACTGGAGCGCAGGCATAGGCGACAACTGGCGCATTTACGCGACCGGGGCCGTAACGGACTATGCATCCGACATGGGAACGGACATAATGGATTCAAAACAGAAGCTGAGGGGATACATCCGTTCTTTCTCTGCCAACGGAAGGGCCGTGCATACGTTTTCCGACAACCACTCACTTGAATTCGGAGTGCGTTCAGGACGGCGACGAAATCACGGCCATAGTAGCCCCAATATCACGTGAGATGGCAGATTATCTCAACGCATTGCAGAAAGACAGCAACGGCCCGCAGATGTTCAAAGGAGGTTTCTGCCTCGGATACTTCCTTGCCGCCCCGTTGTCTGAGGCAAGAATCACGTATCGTCCCGACGAAATGCAAGAGTAGCCAGGCATAATGTCATGAATCATCCGAGGGATGATAGCGTGAGGCAGCCTTGAGGGTGCTTTCAGCCATACGCTTACGGAATTCCGGCGGAGCAATCACTTCCGCATGACCGCCATAGCCGAGTATCAGTCGCTCAAGTTCGTTGTTTATCACCACCCTGAGTGATATCTGGATGGCACCGTCCCGAAAACGATGCTCTACCTTCTGGGATTTGTGAAATGGCTTGGTCTCTACATATGGAGCCTGATCACGGTCAATCCGTATGACTATGCGGCGTGCCTTGTCTCTGATTTGCCGGGTAACTCCTATCGTATCGTCGAAAAAATGTTCCGGATCGAAATCCACACATCTCTTGAACGCATGGTCCGGAACCGTCTTGACCGACAAAATACGGTCGAGCGCAAAAATGTTTACCTGAGGACTGCGGTTGGCGGCTTTCTCGCAAATCAGGAACCACCGGTTGCGGTATTCCTTAAGCAGATAAGGATAGACCACCACCTCTTGCGGCTGCCTGGCTTTGAACGACTGATATTCAATTACAAGAGTCTGTTCTTTCTTTACCGCATCGTAAATGTCTCCGATGAACCGGGCACCCCGATACCCCGGAATGTTCTCCATATCCATAGCCGGCCTTGAAGCGCCTGTCTGGCGCGCAATGTGTTCGTTGAGCTTGCTTATTATGTCGATTGAAGAGGCAAGCTGAGGGAAGCCTTGAAGCTGCCTGAGAATGTCAAGAGCCGAATTGAGGGCATCAAGGCCTTCATCGTTTAGCGGCAAATGGGTAATGCTGAAGTCCGGATCCTCATATTCGTAATATTTGTTCTCACGGACAACTATCGGCGCATTGTAGCCAAGCCGGTCGCTGCGCATAAGAGCGAGGTCGTTCTGGAACGTGCGCCGGCTGACGGGATTGCTCCGGCCTTCATATTCGGCAAGGGCATCCGTGCAAGCATCCATTAGATCATTGATGGTCCATCGGCGGTAACGGTTCTGAAGACACCGGTCGATGGTCGAAATCCTTATCAGTGTAGAGCGGTTAAGGGGCATGGTTCGTGGTTAAGAATCCGTTTAAGCCTGCTTTCTTGTACCATACAGGCATAAAATTATGCAAATCTACAAAAATACACCGAAGTGCGCAAATTAATTGCGCTCGCCATACCTAACTTTGCACAAAATTACAAAACACACTCTGATAACAGTCAATCCAATCTGGACTTTATGATTATAGAAGGAAAGCATTGTTGTGCAAATATATTTACAGACAATATCGAAGATGCGGCCATCGACTGGGTTAAGACGCAGTGCGACCATCCGGCTTTCGACGGCGCGATGATTGTACAGATGCCTGACGTCCATGCCGGACATTCCTGCAACGTAGGCACAGCTTACCGAATAGGTGAATACGTCAACCCAGACCATATCGGCACGGACATTGGCTGCACCGTGTCCATGCACAGGCTCTCGACTCCCGTCGATGCAAAGGATTTTGCTTTGCTCGACCACCGCATCCGCGAAGCAATACCGATGGGAGCCGGAATATGCACCCAGAACAGTCTGAACGAGAAAGAATTGTTCCGATTCCTGAATTCGTATTACCAAAAGGCCCGTTCATCCGCTCCGGATTCAATCAACGAGATTCCAAGAATCGATGCGCGGTTCATCTCCGATCTATGCCGACGCATCAGGCTCCAGGAAGGGATGTTTTATAAAAGCATCGGCTCGCTTGGCGGAGGCAACCACTTTGTCGAATACGGTGAAGAGGACGACAGGACTCCATGGCTGACAATCCACACCGGCTCACGCAATCTCGGAACGCGAGTTCGGGATAAGAATATTTAATTTACGACCTATCCAAAGGATATAGAGTATCGGGCGGCCTGTCAGGGTCGCCTGATTCATTTGTATAGGTTGAAACTAATCCCAGAGGACAAGCTGCCCGTTTGACTCGGGTACCTCAAAGTCGAAGTTCACTCCAGGCTTTGTGGCAAAGAAACAATATGC
>CAJSYI010000083.1 GCA_910573745.1 Muribaculaceae bacterium
ATATTGTTTCTTTGCCACAAAGCCTGGAGTGAACTTCGACTTTGAGGTACCCGAGTCAAACGGGCAGCTTGTCCTCTGGGATTAGTTTCAACCTATACAAATGAATCAGGCGACCCTGACAGGCCGCCCGATACTCTATATCCTTTGGATAGGTCGTAAATTAAATATTCTTATCCCGAACTCGCGTTTTGAGCAAAAACAGCTTGTCGTAGACACGTTCCTGTCCGAGCCTGAGGCCGTGGAACAGATGCCATGCCCTGACATCTTCGGAGGATTTGGGATTGCGCAGCCAAAAATTCTGCTTGATTCGCAGGCAGTACCGGATGCGTCTGTTGTTAAGATACCCGACCCACTGCTTTCCGACAAACTCGCGGTCGGCGACGAGGGAATCGATACACTCTGCACCGAACAGCCTTATAAATCTGTCAATCAGCCGTGTCCGCTCTTTCCAATTGGAGTTGCCGCGTTTGTCAAGCATGGTAAAGAGCAGCGGAAATGCAACCCCCTTGTATGTCACTCCAAGCATAAGGATATTGATGTTTACATCACCGAATTTCCAGTTGGTGCGGTCAAGGCTCAGAACCAGTCCTGTCTTGACTGGCAGAAGCGAAAATATAACTTTGGCGATAAGCTCAAGGTTGAGAGCATATCCGGCAAGGAATCTCTGCAGGCGGCGCAGGTTGGAATCGCGTTCAACGCTTGTAGGCATCGCCGAAGCTATCTTGTGCAGGCTGACGGTCTGCACAACACAAAGGGCGTGAAGAACAAACGCAAGCAATTTTATGCGGGCCAAGTTCATTACCGGGCCAAGATGCTCTTGCATAATCGGGACGATTTGATTAACTTTGTCGCAGTCCCCGGGAGTTGTTGTAACTTTCATGGAAAAAGCGGTCAAACTTTTCTTTAAGGTTACTAATTTTCAGGGACTTTTGCAAGAAACAACTAATTAAAAATCAATAATATAACCGACAAAATTCAATTTTTGTCATCTACTAAAACTGCATGAAAAAAGGTATAACATTGTCGGACACCATCGGCATTCAGGCAAAGGAGATAAAAGAGGATACTTGGAGTCCAATGCGGAATAAATATGGTGTCAGTGATTTGCGTCTGCCGCTGTCGGAGATTCTTGAATACTCCCTGCAACAGAGCGACAATAACGCTTGCGACGTGTTGTTCCGACTTATCGGAGGGCCGCAGGTTTCCGACAGTCTGATGAAGGCTTCAGGCTATGGAGACATCACCATCGGCTCGACCGAGGATGAAATGCACCGTGCCCCGTATCTCTGTTATCAGAACCGGGCGACCCCGATTGCAATGGCTCGTCTTTTCGATAAGTCCTACCGTCTTGAAATGCGCCATGACAGTCCTGTCCACGAGGCTGTTGGAGCGATGATGATGTTGTGCGGCACCGGCGACAACCGTCTTCCAGCTCCGCTTGCGGCCACCGATGCTGTAATCGCCCACAAGACCGGCACAGGCGGGCGCAATACTCAAGGACGCATTGTCGGAATCAACGATGCCGGATATGTATTTCTCCCGAACGGACGCGGCTATGCCATAGCCGTCTTCATAGCCGACTCCGCCTATGATATGGCACGGACTGAAAAGATAATAGCGGATATATCCAAAATCGTATACCAATCATTAGAAAATTAACAATCAACACAATATAAGAATATGAAAAAGAGATTTATCTTGATGGCAATGCTTCTGCTGTCCGTCATTGCCGGACATGCAGAGGGCGCGGACACCCCAGTGATTGAGGTGACAGGATCGGCGACAATGAATATCATCCCTGACCGCATCACAATAGAGATAGGTATGGAGGAGTATTACAAGCATAAGGCGTCAGGCGACAGCACCATTGTAAAACTCTCCGATATAGAGAAGGATGTCCGTAAGACACTACGCGAGGCGGGAGTTCCGGACTCTATGATAGTGGTTTCGGAATTGGGCAACTACCGCAACCGGGATATGTCATCTACATTTCTGATGGCAAAGCGACTTTCGGCGACTGTATCTGACTTCAATCAGATAGAACGCATATCCGACCGCCTTGACCGCAAGGGCATTGTATGCTTCAATATCACGAAAATCGACAACTCCGACATGGAGCAGTACAACCGTCAGGGACTAAAGGCGGCTCTCGACGCGGCCCGGCAGAAAGCGGAGTTTATCGCCGAGAACGAGGGGCTGAAACTGCTTATGCCTTATGAGATAGTCGAGACCACAAATGAGCCGTCAATGTATTCAGCGTTCAGCAACGTGGCTTATGACGGCGGTTCCGGCATGGAGAACATGCGCCGCATCGCGCGTCGTTACAGCGTGAAAGTGTGCTACCTCTTTCAGTGAAACAGTAACGGCATGAACATCGGGGAACTGCTGTCGCAGAAAATCAATCTTCCGCAAATCAAAAGCGTGGTTTCATGGGCATCCGGCTCACGGGAAAACTTAGCCATGCTTTGGGGGTTTGCCCGAACGGATGACAGGCGGACAAGTGTGAACGCGATTTGGGTCATGACCCATCTGCCGGAAACGGACGCTGAATGGCTGTTGTCATTGCGCGACGAGATGATTGATATACTGCTGACCGAGACCGACACGGGCAAGAAACGTATGCTTCTCCAGCTCCTGAGAGAACAGGAATATGATGCGGACGACATATGGACAGACTTCCTCGACTACTGTATGTAGAAAATAAATTCCGAATGTGAGCCTTATGCTGTCAGATGTTTCAGCATCTATGCGGCCTATAAGATGTGCCGACATTTCCCCGAACTGCTTGCAGAACTGGAGGAACATCTTGACATGATGCGGTATCAGACCCTCTCGCCGGGACTGAAAAGCGCATTCCACCAGACAAAAACGAAAATTGCAAAACTAAAGAAATGATGAAAAAGCGAGTAGAACTCAGCACATATTGCTGGATTATATCAGCACTTTCAACAGCATTGATGTGTGGCGTATTCATTTACGCTCTTAAACGACCTGATAATGAATGGGCTGTGTGTATTCTTGGAGGAGCAATTGTTGTCCTGTTCTTCTTCACTCTATGCTATATGCCATTATCCATTTCGCTGGATAATAAAAGTCTGAACATCAACAGGTCCTTGAAAATCAAATCAATTCCGTTGTCGGATATTGCGGAAGTCAGACTGTGTCCACCTACAATGGGAGCAAAACGAATTTGCGGCAGTGGCGGATGGTTCGGATGGTATGGCCGGTTCTCGGAGAAAGGCCTTGGCAAGTATTTCGCCTATTACGGCAAAGCCTCCGACTGCTTCCTCGTCACGCTTAAAAACGGCAAGAAATATATGCTCGGCTGCAAGGATGCTCCTGAAATGGTCAATGCAATAAAAGAAAAATTAAATCAATGAAAAGAAAAATAATTCTGTCGGTAGCCTCGGCGCTGACAATACTTACCGCCTCATACGGACGCAATAAGGAAAATAAAGAGACTGCCGACAATCAGCATCAGGAGACTGTAGCGAATGTGGACGTGCGCGGTCAGTGGTATCTGGATAGCATCGTATTCAGTGACTCCGAATATGTGCGTGTGCGTCCTGACGTAAGGCTTTCAAGCATACACCAGTATATCGTATTTGAAGACAGCACATATTTCATCAAAACCAACTGCAACTCAATTTCCGGTACATATACCGTCAAGGGGGATTCAATCATCCTTGGCGACGGAGCTATGACTGAAATGGCCTGCGACGACATGTCAGTCGAGGAGGCTCTCCGCAGGATTCTCCCGAATATAGCTTCGATCCATATCGAGAACGATTCCATCGCCCGGCTTGACAGCCGCAATCATTCGGAATACATCGTGCTTCGCAAGGCCCCTATAGAAAGAAAATGATATACCCGAAAAGTAATGGAAGAAAATAAACTGACACCCTTCAGAGATGCTCCCGACACAGCAGTAATCACATGTTGCCATATGACAGACGATGGCGCTCCCGTGCTTTACGTTTCGCATGACGAGGATGACGGTATGTGGCAATTTCTTTGTGGAGGAGAGCATTCGGAAGATGAAGCAAGAATCGTCTCTCTGAGATATATTTATGAACTTGATCATTCGGTCGGTCTGCTGAAAGATATGCCTTGCGGCAGCTATGCGGAAAGGGAATCTCCGTCAGAGGAGTGGGTTGTGAACGGTTAAGCAAGAAAATATGACAAAGACAATCTATCGTTCTAAAATCGACTGGTGGGTCTGGCTTGTTACATTGGGCTTCCTCGTAACGCGAGTTCGGGATAACGAAAGCCCTAACGGCTGTTCTGCAAAGAGACATAGATTATCAGGTGACCCGGTCGGGTCGCCTGATTTTTTACCGTCGTGTTTACCGCCAGAAGACGAGCTGCCCGTTGGATTGTGGCACCTCGTAATCGAAATTATTACTGTCCGCTAAACCATAAAAAGGCGAGTCCAACTTCCTGAACGGCAGAAGTTGGGCTTACTTTTTGTATTTGACAAGCCCCCTCAGCAGTTTTCAGGAACT
>CAJSYI010000084.1 GCA_910573745.1 Muribaculaceae bacterium
CTCTCGGTAATCATGATATCGTATTTATTGTTTGGTTCCTCTAAATTACTAAATATCAGTGATATTACCAAAAGAATCGGCAACTTTTTCAAGCTGCTGATTCTACTTTTTTATACTATTACTTATCCCGAACTCGCGTGAATACATCCCGACACCCAGATGACCAGATACCTGTTCACCGTCCTCGCAGCCGTCATGATGCTTGCCTCCTCCCATGCCCGGGGAGCGGGCAGAGACGGCGCAGACCTCGAAAGCCAGCCGTCCGCCGCGCTCATAGGCCGCGCGGAGTCATACATCGAGGCGGACACGCTTCTCGACCGTGCCGTGGCCGCGCTGAGCGTCGTCGCCAACCGATATTATGCGAAACCGGCCGACAAGGCCGCGCGTAAAGACGCCACCGTCGCGATGAACCAGCTCGGGAAGATCTACAGTTTCCGGTTCTACGATTTCCGCAAGGCTTACACCAACCTCTCCACGGCCAGGCTTATTGCCGAGGAAGACGGCGACGACTACCAGCTCGCCGACATACTGGTCAACCTCGCCAATCTCTACCACACATGCTCCGACGAGGGCGACAAGATAAGGTCTTATGCCGACGAGCTGCTTTCCGAGGCTCTGCACAAGGCCATAAATAGCGACAACCGGGATGTCATCACCCGCCAGGCGAGCAATATGGCGATTTTTCGCGTCCAAAACTCCGGCTGGGGTACATACGCGGAGGATGTGAAGGCCATCCGTAGATACAATGAGGGGAAATCTGGCTATGACGCGGCATTCCGGTCAAGCGTCATAGCAGCCATGGACAGCTACTTCGCCAAGGACTATCCCCGGGCCGAGAAGTTCCTTAAGCAGGCTTTGGAAAGCATCGCGCAAAGCTCGTGGGCATACCGCGAACGATTCGCGCAGGGCACGATGTTCATCCTCCAGTTCGTCTACGACAAGCAGCAGAAATATGCCGAGGAGGAGGAGCTTCTCAATACGCGGCTCAGGATGGCGCGGGAGAAAAGGCTGCCTGACTATGAGCTGTACATCTACGAGAGCCTGGGCGTATTCTTCGACCGCATAGACAAGCCCGACTCTGTGAAGAAATACAAAAGCCTTTTCCTGGAACTGAAATCGAGGCTCGACCAGCAGAACGGCATGCACAGGATTTCGGAGATGGAGATGCTGAACCAGATCGGGAAGACCAACGACGAGATACGCGAGCTTTCGCTGCAGCGGCAGAAGGAACGCCGCCTCCTCACCGTAGCGGTAGCCGTCATTGCGGTAGTGGCCGTCCTGCTTATCGCTTTCGTCATCCTCTTCTTCAACCTGAAGCGCAACCACCGCATGCTCTTCGAGAAGAACCGCGAACTTCTCGAACGCGAGCAGCAGCTCCGCCTCCTCATGTCCCACCAAGGACAGAAGACGCAGGCAGGGCGCGACGCGGAGCCTCCCCGGGAATGCGAGGCCGACGAGGAGAGCGCACGCCTCTTCCCCTCCATCCTCAAGCTGATGGAGGAAAGCCGCGACATCTACCGCCCCGGCTTCGTCATGGACGACCTCTGCGGGCTGCTCGGCGTGCCGGAGCGCAGCGTCTCGCGTGCCATCAACCTCTGCAACGGCACAAATTTCCACACGTTCCTCAACGGCTACCGCATCCGCGAGGCGTGCCGCCTGATGCAGGACACCGACCCGGCGCGCCACACCGTGGAGCACATCGCGGCCTCGGTCGGTTTCCAGTCGCGCACCTCGTTCGCCACCCTCTTCAAGAAGACCGTCGGCCTCACCCCCTCCGAATACTGGAAGAAGGCCCGCAAAAATGGCCCCGCTGCATATAGGGAATAAATGCAGAGAATGAATATATGCAGGTCGCTGCATACAGCGACCTACGGACGATTATGCGGACGAATTCCGGAAACGCCCCTTGTGGACTTACGCATCACATTTTGCGACCCAAGCAGACCTGGATTCTGCGGCTCTGAATGTGTGCGGCCATGCATGTATGCGGCCTCGGTTTTTGGCTGAAATGCGCTTTTGAAGACAGTCTGACGTATCGAAACGCGTTCTGATACGTAAAATGCAGCTTTTTTCTTTGCTTTACTTTCTTGTTGCGATAATTTTGCGTCCAAGATTTCATAACACTAACACCAGAAAGCAATGAAGAAAAGCTTACTCACAGCCGGCATCGCGCTTCTGCTCTGCGGATACGCCTCGGCATTCAAGGTTACCGTAACGCCGCTCGGCGGGAAACCCGTGTCGGACGATCGTCAGAAGGTTACGGTCAGCAAAGCTGACATAATCGTCGACGAAGACTTCTCCGGATTCGCCGTCGGAGTAGCCGACGATGTGCATGAGTGGAGCGGACCCCTATGCGGCCGCTACAGCTCAGAACTCATCGACCCCTCGCTCACCCACGGCGCGCAGTGGACAGGCCACAGCGTGTACCAGGCCGGCGGATGCGCAGGCCTCTGGACCATCAACCCGCAGGATCCCGCCTACATCAACACTCCGAAGATGGACTATTCCGGCACAATCAAGGTCTCGTTCCTCTGCAAGGCTCTCCTGACAGAAAATGTGCACCTCAAAAGCACTACCATGATGGTGGGCATGGGTACAGATGATTATGGCCGAGGCTTCGATTTCGAAGGCGACGGAAAGGAGGAAATAAAGAATTTCGATGTTTTTCCGATCTATCCCAACCAGGGGTGGTGCGAAGTGAACATTGAATTCGACAACTATTCGGCCTACAACGATGCCTATCTGCATATCGCTTCCACTGACCATCTCCTCGTGGACGATATCAGAATCACCGCTTCCGTTGACAAATTCATCGGCTCTCCTGTGTTCAAAGGATTCACCGCCGCCACCGACGACAGCTTCACCATATCCTTCGAACCGGTGCGCAAGGCTTACAACTACTACACCTACCTTTACGAGCTTGACGGATACGACGCTGAAGGCAACCCTGTCTACAAGACCGTTGTCGACCTTGAGGACATTTTCAGCCCTGAAGAGCTTGCGCAGATAGAGGCCATGGGGATGACCCTCGAGGAATACCTCGAAGAAATGGCAAAGCAGATGGGTATGACCTACGACGAGCTTATCGGGGAATTGGTCTACGACAAGCCTTACAACAATATCGGTACGGTGGACCACAAGGATAGCACGAAGCTCTACACGTACACATACAAAAACCTCGATCCCGAAAAGCAGTATTACTTCGACATCCGTTCGCATTATTACACGACTTTCTCCCCGGAGAACATCCGCCCCGTGGAGGTTGTAGGTACTCCTAAGAACCTCGAGGCCACCGGAATCGGCGAAACGGGCTTCACCGCGAACTGGAGCGGAATCGCCAAGGCCGAGGGCTATGCCGTGGATCTCTACGGCGTGAACATAGTGGAGGAGGACGAGGAGAGCTTCGTCATCTTCGAGGAGGACTTCGACGCGACCGCCGACCTCACCGACGCCACCGACATCGCCAACCCTGAGGCAACGGGCGAAGGGAGCGACATCACATTCGACGACCTCACTTCCACGCCCGGATGGAAATTCGGCAATGACGACTACATCCTCCTCGTCAAAGGCAAGGCCGGCCTCGGGGTGGCCGACGATAGATGCTTCCGCCTTACTTCCCCCACGATCTACACGGCAGGCGCCGAAACGGCAGTGATTTCAATCAGCGTGGAAAGCACCGTTGAGGACTACGAGCTGCGCATCCGCTTCGCCGACGTGGCCTATTCGCTTCCCGTGAAGGGCAGCAGGTTCGAGGGCGAGTTCGAGGTGCCGACGCTCGGCATGAGGGAGACCACCTTCTCCATCGCAGGTCCGGACGAGGCTCCGATATTCATCGACTGGTTCTCCGTGAGCCAGCCTCTGAAGAAGGGCGCGAAGACGTTCACGTGGCTCGGCCGCGAAGAGTTCGGAATGGAGACGCTTTCGCACGCATACTCCGGCCTCGACCCCGAATGGTTCGGAGCCTACGCCTTCTCGGCCAACGCATGGATCGGCGAGGGCGGAAAGAGGCTCACGTCGTTCGACGGCGAACGCATGATCGTGGACCTGAAGAACGGCACCTCCACCCCGCAGTGGGCGGCTGCAGACGAAATCCAGGCCGCAGAGGCGGTCGAGACCGCACGCTACACGCTCGACGGACGACGCATCGACGCTCCCGTGAAGGGCATCAACATAGTCCGCTATTCCGACGGCTCTGTCCGCAAGGTCATGGTGAAATGAATATGATGCATTAGAATATGGTAAATTAGTTTAAGGCGGAGGCCGTGAGGGCAGGTTCATCCCGACCCTGCGGCCTCTTCCTCTTCAAGACAACATCTAACTGCCTGTAAAAATCAGAATAAAAATTCAAACACACTCTAAAGACTATTATTGCTGTCCGATAAAACTTTTTGAGGTCTCAAAAAATTAGGGCTGATTCCATTTGCAGGAGTCAGTCCTTTTTGGTTATTTAGCTGTCGCCAAACAAAACTCAATAACCATGCGCAAAAATAGTCA
>CAJSYI010000085.1 GCA_910573745.1 Muribaculaceae bacterium
CAAAATAAAACTGACCCCGTCGGCCAAACTCTTCAGGGGTCAGAAACAAATTGTTTTCAGGGGTCAGATCAACTTTGGCCGCAGGGGTCATCCGCGCCTGGGTTTTCCAGTGGACTGCCATTCCGAAGATTTCATCGTCCTCGAACCCGTTGCACCCGCTTTTATGCACTTGGCAGATTATATAGGTGATGCACTCAGAGAGCGACTTTGAGGGATTGGCATACTTGACGGCGAACAATGCGTCAGACTCCGCCATATTGTCAAGATAAGTTCTGATTGTGTCTTGGAACGCCTGAGTTCCTTTCATTGAGTTCTGTGCCATAGTCGTAAATGTTTAGAAATTTGTTATCAGCCAAAAGATTATCACCACTGCGGAGATTAGGGAGATAACCCACCCGACACCTCTGCATATCGGTTTGAGTATCACCATAAGCACCAGCCCGACCACCGCTCCGATAATGACAGCCATCACCCTTGCAGTCCGTCTTAATGCGGTATGAGCTGGTGAAGGTGTGAAGCTCGATTTTCTATTATGTCGGTTATCCTGTGTCATAAGGCGATATTTTTTTTTAACCTCAATGCGTCTATTTCGCAGTATGAAGTATGTTCGCTCGATAACACCACAGCGTGACGGGAGCAAAGGGCTGTTCGCCGGCGGCTGAAAAATACGAGCTGAGCGACCGCAGGAAGCGAGGTCTGGAGATTTTTCAGTTGTCGGCAATAGAATAGCCCGTCCCGGCACGTTATCCATACCGAGCGAATATACTCCGTGCTGTGATATATGCGATTGCCGGTGAGAAATATAGAGCCGCGAGTGCCTTTATGGTGACACAGGATAACCGGCATAACGGAATGTTAGTCCGTAAGAAAAAAGAATGTGTAATGATTCTGATTACGGCAACCCGTGACGTGTGTTGCCGCAATCAGCGGATGTGGCGCAACCCGTACAAAGACAGAACCGGAACGGGCGTAAGGAACACGGGGTGACGGAGAAGACGGTGCAGGTGTAGCGGCCTCCGTGACGCCATCTGCACTGTCGATCCTTCACCCGGTGTTTAGCCCGCTCAAATCCGTGGCGATGCGGTCGGCGGCAGTGCCGGACTCGCTCCAAACGTCGCCAACGGCATAGCCTGGAAACCATCATGCCGTTGCGCAACCCCAATCAGAGGGCATGAATTAAAGGCTAAACTCAGTTTTTTGTAAAAATCGGCGTTATAATCGCAAAAATTTATACCCATGACTGATTATAATCGTTCTTTTTTGTATGGTGACTGCACAATATCAGCATAAAGTCCCCCACAAAAAATAACAGTTGCCGACTATAATTACCTCAAAATATTTTTGTAAATTTGGACAATATGGATAAATCCGCACCAAGCAATCTTACGAGCGTATCCATTAAGAATTTTAAGTCTGTAAAATCGGTAACGCTCTCCGACTGTCGGCGCATTAATGTGTTAATAGGCAGACCTAATGTCGGCAAAAGCAATATACTTGAAGCTCTTGCCCTGTTTGATGTGCCGTATATGGTAAATTCATCAAACAAATCCCTTAGAAACCTTCTCCGTATTGAGAAGACCGCAGACCTGTTTCACAATGGAGTTGCCACGACTCCTGTGGATGTATCTGCCGATAGCAGTACAATCAATGTTGTCCGTGGTGCGAACAACGGACTGTCTGTTGACATCTCTATACAAGGCGAGGTTTCCAAGTATGCTTTTTCTTCGTCACTGACCCTGTCCACAAAGAAAGATCCTTCTGTACTGCCGGATGTACTTGCGTATTTTTTCCCGAAGCACTTTGTTCCGGAATCTTCCAACATTGGATTCCTACTGCCTCCGTCCGGTGGAAATCTTATGGAGACAGTTGCAAATTTACCTGATCTGAAATCCAGTCTTGCGGAATTGTTCCATGGATACGACTTGAAGATGATGTTTGATTCGACATCACGGACGATTGTTGCAATGAAAGAAAACGGCATTTACATATCAATTGTGCCTTTTAATTCTCTTGGAGACTCTCTGAGAAGATTGATATTCTATAAAGCGGCGATTGAGGGCAACCGGAATAAAACAATCTGCTTTGATGATTTGGATGCACTTATTTATCAGTCCTATATCTCTGATATTCTTGATGATATTATTTCCGCAAGCGACAACCGTTTTTTTATCACGACACATAGTCAATATGTCATAAGTTCATTGCTTGATAGATCGGTCAATGAACTTGCTGTATATGTCGTTGACATGAAAGGTAATGAAACTGTGGTAAATCGTATTCCAGATGGGCAGTTGCAATACTTTCGCAAAAACGGAGATGACCTGTTTAGTATGAAACCATAGACCTTGCGAAATTTTTAGATCTTGGAACAAATACAACGATAAAGTTGTATTACTGGTATAAATTCGTTATCTTTGCACTATGATTACGAAAGAGCAAGTCGAGAAATTCTTAGAGGATTTCAGTCTGAAAGTCAAAATATTCGGAATACGTTTCCGTGATGACCGCCAGAAAAACCAGAATAGCCTTGTTGAGTTGGGTATAACACCTAATCAACGAATGGAGGTCATAATGAACCTCAGCTGCTATGATTATTCCGAAGGTCCGATTGTGGATGCGTTGAATAATCAAGGTGAAATGTGGGTATTCGGCAAAGATGTGAGAGGAAATGAAATCTACATCAAGATTACTCTTGGGAAGCCGAATACTCATACGATATGTATTTCGTTTCATAAAGCGGAACATCCGATGTCTTACCCATTAAAAAGATAGAAGACGATGAAGCACAATAAGCTGTTACCCGGAGAAAAATACTTTCAGGAAGTAAGGACTGCTACTTTCCGAAAAGAGGAGTATTCTTACATACACACCGGAATCATTGATGAAGACGGTGAGATGTGGACTACCACCGAAATGGATGAGGCAAATATCTTTCAGGTATATAACAAATATCGGATTAAGCACGGTATCCCTTTCCCTGATGAGATTTCAGGGATAAGGGAGCATTATGGACTGTCTGCTGCGAAAATGGCACAGATACTTGGCTTTGGAATTAACCAATACCGTATGTATGAAGACGGGGAGGTACCAAGTGTGTCGAATGCCCGTACAATCATTGCCGCACGCGAGAAGGATGTATTTATGTCATTTGTTGAGGCTTCAAAATCCGAGATGAGTGAACAGGAGTATCAACGGACCATAAAGAAAGTGGAGGCTGCGGACGGTGATTACAAGACTTTCGTACAGCCGTCGGAATATACAGGATTTCGCTCTCTATCTACCGATAAGGTTGCAAATGTGGTACGATTGATTATCTCAACTATCGGTTCGACCTTTGTCACCAAAATGAATAAACTGCTGTTCTATGTCGATTTTATTCATTATAAGAATCATGGATATGGTATAACCGGCATTACATATAAAGCATTGCCATTTGGTCCGGTTCCTGAATACTGGGGTACATTATACAGTTCCCTGCCCGGAATCGATATGGAAGAATTTGTCTATCCAAGCGGTCAAAGTGGAATCAAGTTGGAAGCAACTGAGAATACTGACAATATACTCAACGAGTCTGAATTAAGCACTATTGAGAAAGTATGCACATTATTTTCAAATATGAATGCCGGAGAAATTTCCCAGACGAGCCATCTTGAAAAATGCTGGATTGAAAACAAGGATAATCGCTCCGCGATTTCATATCAGGACGCTTTTGCTCTGAATTATGACTAAACTTTGCTTTTTATTCTTTGAGTTGAAATTAACACGATGATTATCATACCTGATACACATGGATTAGAGTTTTGGAAAGATGCTGTTTCTAAACGTCAAGATGATGAAAAAATAATCTTTCTCGGAGACTATCTTGATCCTCATGAGGGCAAAATTAGTAAGGTAGCTTTTGAAAAATGTTTTGATAATCTATGTCAAATTTTGGAGTTCAAAAAAGTAAACGAGGAGTCTTGTATTTTGCTTTTTGGGAATCATGAACTTAGCTATATTTTCGGGTGGTGGACCACTAACCCTCATAATTTTTGCAGGCATTTTGCCTACAAAAAATTTCTTAAAAAAGAGATTTCTAATTTTCAATTGATGCATGTTGTGGCGTCCTGAAAAATATTGACGGGTCAGAGGGTTTGAGATTATGAATGAATGTTAAACAGTCCGAAGACTGTGGAGACATGCAGGTATGAGCCTGAGATCCCCGAGGTTGGGGTAAAATCCTCCGGGGCTCGATGCCCCGGGGATTTTTGA
>CAJSYI010000086.1 GCA_910573745.1 Muribaculaceae bacterium
ATATCTCTAAAAAGTCCAATTTTGATGACTTTTCAGACAAACGAATTATGGAGATACAAAAGAAACTCAACCGTCGTCCACGGGAGAAAATTGACTTCGACACTCCAAAGAAGCGTTTTTTCGATAAGGTTGCATAAATTTGCATTTGCTGTTGGACTCTGCAGTACTTGCTTGTTAACTCTAAACATTATTATATTGTGTCGCACAAAATTTAAATCTCAAAATAATTTCGTAACTTTGCATTTTAAACGTGATAAGTGCTGACAAAGGCCGAATAATGTATATTCTATATCACTAGAGTATCAATAAGCTTCATCGTAGCGTAAAGGTTTGGTTATTTGTCAGTCTACGGGGATTTTTATAAATTTTAGTTGAAATTCTCTGTGGAATTTATAAGTGATGTCTCCAAAGTGTACTCAAATATTTGGTTAATAAATGTCAGTACCAAACACCATATCAGTGCCTCAATATCGCGTTACAGCGATGTTTGATTCCGGAACCACCGATAATAATTGTTGGGCAAATCGTGTGTTTTCTCATCCTGAAAAGAAAATAAGATTAGCTACTTCTTTTAGTGGAATAGGAGCCATAGAACAGGCGTTTCTTAGGCTAGGACTAAACTTTGAGATAGTCTTTGCCGGTGATATTGACGCTAAATGCAAGCAATCATATTTTGCAAATTATGATATTACGGAAGAACAATGGCACTCCGATATTCATAGTATGGATGCTAAGCCATATTTAGGGAAGGTTGATATTTTTGTTGGCGGAGCACCTTGTCAGGCATTTTCTGTGGTAGGTAAGAGAAAAGGGTTTGAGGACACCCGCGGTACCCTTTTCAGAGAATTTGCTCGTGTGGTTAAAGAATGTCAGCCTAAAGTTTTCATTTTTGAGAATGTTAAGGGATTGCTGAACCATGATGGAGGTAACACGTGGGAAGTGATGAGACGTACATTTGAAGATTATTGTGGTTATCATATTTATTATAAAGTCTTAAATAGTAAGGACTTTGGTATACCTCAACATCGTGAGCGCATCTTTTGTATTGGCTTTAAAGAACATACTAAGTTTGAGTTCCCAATTCCTATTCCATTAGAGTATAGAATGTATGATTTTTTGGAGGATACTATTGCGTCCAAATATTTTCTTCGTGAAAAAGGTATCAAATTCGTCACGTCAAGTAAAAATCGCAAAAAATGCTACACGCAAATTAACGGTGATATTGCTCTCTGCCAAAAGCGTAATCAACAGTTTAATTGGCATGGTGATTTCGTTTTTCATCCTCAGGCAGAAAATGAACCTGTTGAAGAAGGATGGGATGAATTTGTTTTTGACGTGCATGAGGTAGAAGAAAAATATTATCTGTCTGATAAAGTAGCTAAATATGTTCTCACTCCGGGAACTAAGAACTTCCGTACTACAATAGAAACCGATCTTGATGTGGCACGTCCATTGCTCCAGTCTATGCACAAGATGCACAGAGCTGGCGTTGACAATTACGTAACCCATTCTGGGCGTATCCGCAAACTGACCCCTCGTGAGTGTCTGCGACTTATGGGCTTTAAGGATTCTTTTAAAATAGTTGTTTCTGATACATCAATGTACCAGCAGGCTGGGAATAGTATTGTCGTTGATGTCCTTATCGCTTTACTTAAACAACTTGATATTACTCAATACGGAATATGATTATAGCAGGTCAAAAATTCGATATCTCTGACACTCTTGATTCGTCTATCACTGTTCCTGATTGTCTTGTCAAACGTAATAATAAAATTGGAGGAGGCAATGGAGAGGCTAAACTCTACATTACATCAAAACCGTCTATGTACGACTTCTTCGGCGAGCCAGGCTTTACCGTACGCTGTTTTATTTTACGCCAAGATCTTGAGGATTACATGAACGCAATTCACGCGGAGTATCTGCATCCATCCCAATCTTATCGTGGTGTTGACGAAATGCCTAAGCTTTGGGTAGAACGAATGAATACCATAAATGCTTTGCCGGAAGTTATTGAATTTAATGTTAAAGACCAAGACCAGATCATCGGCCCACGTGGTTACATTAAATCATCTGATTTTGGCTATGATATTATAAGGGAGATTTCACTTCCATTGGTAAGCTACATTTCTGTTATGCGCCTTGTAGACAAATCGGGCTTGCCCGTATTTTATTGGAAGCTGTTTGCTGATTTCGATGCAATTTCTGATAAGCGCGATGCCCTTGTATTCACTTATGGCAAAAAGGGTGAAAAAGATGCTAAATACATCAAGCCTAAAGAAACATCTCGACAAAAAGAGATTCGCTATGCTCGCGTTGGACAAGGTCTTTATCGTGAAAAGTTGCTTTCAGAGTGTCCTTTCTGTCCGATAACTATGATAAACGATGAGCGTCTTCTTATCGCAAGTCATATCAAACCATGGGCAGTTTCCTCTGAAACTGAAAAACTTGACTATAAAAATGGCTTTATGTTATCGCCATTATATGATAAATTATTCGACCGAGGCTTTATGACTTTCACAGAAGACCGCTGTATAGTTCTCTCTAATTGGATTTCTCCTTCCAATAAGAAACGTATCGGTATTAAGGAAGGGCAATTCGTACAAATGCTTCCGCTTGATGACTTCCGAAAAGAATATATGAAATTTCATCGAGCATCCGTATTCAAAGGCTAACTGATTTTTCAAGAAAGAACACAAAGCACCTAAATTATCGCTTTTGGAATTGAAGGTAGCTATGATGTTATGGTTTCAATATTTCTTCATATTTGAATAAATCCCTCTGTCATCTAATGAAAGATAATCGCCGTAAAAACGCTGAAGAGTACGAAAAAAAAGTGTATGATTTCATAAGTCAATTAGTTGTAGATGGTGAAATGCCTGGTGCAACTAAACATGCAAAGGTTTATTTACACAAGACTTATTACGACCAATACAATGTTTCCATAAATCCTGATATAAGTATAGAGGTATTTCGTACTAAAGAAAGTGAAAGGCCATCTCTCTACATTCTGATTGAATGTAAATGGTCAGATCATCATGCTGTTAATAGTGGTGATTATACCGAGTTTTGTGGTAACATCAAGCGTCTTAACGAAACTGCGGTTAAGGGATATATGGTGACCAACACAGGTTTTCCAGAGCCTGCAATCATTCGCTCCAAAGGCTTAAATAATGGACCAAGCACAGGCGTTGGCCTTATTGTATTTAATGATAGTGGGGCTGATTGGATTGTTGAGCGTAACCTAAGAAATTTCAATTCTTTACAAACTAAGATGGCGATACTTAAAGGTGATGCAGCTTCTACGACTCCAGTCCTTTTTGTTGACAACCAATTCTGTAACTTTATAGATCATCTTATTTCATTAGATGTTCCAATTAAAGAGGTATTTACACCAACGGTTCCTTGGTTGAGTAACGATGAAATCAGCAAAATAGCAGAAAACATAGGACGAAATTTTCTGCCAATTTCTATTTACCGTCTTCAAACAATACTGAAATTCATATATCCATCTGCCACTATTGTATATAAGCAGATGCCTACAGGGGTGTATGGTTCATTTGATTTTAATGAAGATATCCTGTATATTTCAAAGGATATTGAACAAGACATTTACAGAACTAATTTCACTATTGCCCATGAAATTGGACATTTAGTTCTCCATAAGCAAATTGTTCAAAAGTATTATAATTCTACTACTGGAAGCCAAATTTTTGGACTTGCTGATGCAGTAATAGCAAAACTTGAAATTCAAGCTAATAAATTCGCATCATCTTTGCTTATGCCAAAGCAATTGTTTTTGTATGAAACGGCACGACGAATTACTCAATTAGGGATTAGATTTCCCTTATTCAAAGACAACCAAAAAGTAAACATACAGGACTGCAACAGCGTGTGCGCCTATTTACGTTCATTTTTTCAAGTATCTAGAGCGGTTAGTAACTATTCAGCGGACGCGCCGATGTAGTCGCCATTTAGAAAAGGGCGAGGATTGCGTTGTAGGGCGAGTTGCCGTGTTTCTTTGTGGTCTCGACGATTGAATGCAG
>CAJSYI010000087.1 GCA_910573745.1 Muribaculaceae bacterium
AACTTATTTGACTTTACCAAATAAAATTGCCGCTAATTTCTATAAAACCAGCAGGTTAAATTTACCTATAATGGTGATGTCTATTCCACATTATCGCCTTAGCGTGTCCGCTGAATAGTTACCGGAAGCCACATTGAGCCCTATGGCGGCGGTTGTAATTTTGCATCGGAATCAAAAGGCTGACAAGACCATCAATCAGCACTGTTCCAAGACGATAAACATTAACTTAAAATATAGGCACCGATGCAGACAAAACGTAAACTTCTCAACTCACAGGAGGCAGCCGAATATCTCGGACTATCGCTTTCCTACTTCCGCAAGATGATGATGAGACGTGTGATCCCCATGTACAAGCCGAGCGGCAAGCTCTGTTTCTTTGACCCGGACGACCTCGACGCATACTTGACGAGTATCCGCATATCATCACAGAGCGAGATAGACAGCGAGGCTGAGCGTTACCTTGCGAACAACAGAAAATCACATTAACAACCTAAGCTATGGCTACCGACATTCCAAACAACACAACGAGCAGTAAGCTCACAACCACCGCAGAATCAAAATCAAAAGATTCCAAGACCACTGACCAAAAGAAAATCCGGATTATAATGGAGTTCCTTCAAGGGTGCTCACCCTACGAGTCCGATGCGCTCCGCGCCATGCTTGCAGTGGCAAAGGGCACGACCACAGCAGAATCCATGCCCCAGTATGACCGCACTGCAATCAACCGCTATCTAAACTTCGGATGCGACAAGGAAACGGGAAGCACAGATGCAATACGCGAGCATCGGCAGTCCCGAGCCCTTGAACTGATGAAAACCGTATCGCAGTATGTCGGGAAGGAGGACATCATCAACATCACATCGGTGTTGCTGTCCATCTCTTCTGACAAAAAGGATATTGAGAATATTATGAGCAACCTCCCGAAGATGCAGACAGTCGCCACCCCAAACACAACATCGGGCATACTGGGTAATAACGCACCTTCAAAGTAGACTAAGCAGGAGACAGCATATAGATCTATTTTTTCCTACCTTTTCGGTTGTGCTTTTTTATCTTTTCAAGGTATCGTGACATCAACAATCTTGCCATCATCACAGTGCAAGATATTTTTTCTTAAAAGATGATGCCGTATCCATTTATTTTTTGAAGGAACATGGAACTTGAACCAGACCTATCCAAGCCAATCATTGAAATGGGAATTTTCGACTTCATAAAAATCTCCAATGAAAACCACATCTTAAAAAATCACGCACATGAAGCAACAAAGTATATATCCATTTTCAAGCATAAGCCTGAAGCTGACAGCAGATGCCATCGAGTGGCTGTCCGGCACAACGACCGACAATGACGGTAACGAGATACGGAATATCGACATCTTCAATGGACTGCTGAGAGAAATGAGAATCGCAGCCGGATATGACGGCACATACCGACGACCGCTCAACCTGAAGCCTGGTCAGGCGCAGCTCTCGGAAATAAGTCTCGCGGAACGGTGGAAACTCGGTCGGAAGAAGATGCACAATATCCTCTCCAGAATGGAGGCAGTAGGGTTGGTGGAAATCTACAACTCACGCATAGGATCGGCAATCACATTCTCATGCGTCACCGGCTGGGAGACTCCCGATAAACCGATTGATGATGGTGAAACCAATGACCGATAGCCATTTTTCAGATGTACCTTCCCATGCAGGAAAACAGGGGTTGCGACAGCGGAAGTCAGGGAGTATGTTGCGAGATATGTATTGGTGTTACCTCCACTCCGTTCGGTTGCACCAATACGCCCTCGCCGCTCCCTCCGGTCGGGATTACGGCTACTCGCAGGCTCGCACCCGTCTGTCTTTAATACTAATCTATAAATATCCCTTATACCCACTTATATGCCAAGAAAGAAACTTCCATTAGGGGAACTACGTACTGCCACCATAACGACAAAGATAACTCCTGCCGAACGCCTACATATACAAGAGACAGCACGCAAATGTGGGCTGACCCCAAGCGAATATATACGGCAACGAGCCATAGGATATGAACCGGCTTCGGCTCTGACACCGGAGGAAACTGAACTATTGCATAACCTTGACAACTGCCGCGTGGATATAGTCAACTATGCCAACGCCCTTGCCGGAATGCAGCGTGAGCAGCGCATGGCGATGTTCAACAGAGTGCCCTTCATGCTCGAATGGTACAAGCAGATAATCCCGGTGACTAATGCCGTCAATGACTTTATCAACTCGGTCGTCAGTGGCGGTCGTATTCAGAAACGCACAATCACCAACCTTAGGAAACTCAACAAATGATAGCGAAGGCAAAATCAATATCGCACGGAATAAACGATTTGAACTACATAACAGGCGTGTCTGCGAACAAGAAACACCCAGAGAGAATATTTCATATCTGCGACAACAATCTCCCTCCGGGTCTGGATCCGTCAGGTATCTGGAACTCAATGAAGCTTACTTCCATGTCCCATCCGCGACTGACAAATAATCTTATCCGTATAGAGATAAGCCCTGCTCCCGAGCATACAAAGGACTTCACACCGGAGGACTGGAAACAGCTCTGGCTTGACTTTGGGGAGGAATTTGATAAGCAGGAAATCAAGGACAAGAACGGTAGAATCCTGTCTCCCAAAACAAATATCAAAGGCAGTAAATCCACTGTGTGGCTGCATGAGGAATCCGGCAGCGGCATACCGCACCTCCACGCCGCAGTGTGCCGTGTCGATGAAGACGGAAACACCAACAATGACCGTAACACACATCTTCGGGCACAACGTGCTGCTGAAAGAATTGCGAGAAAGCGTGGCTGGCAGACAGCGGCTAATATCCGTGAAGTCTCGAAAAAACAGGTCGGCAAGGACTGTCTCGATGTCCTCCGTCGTATGGATAAATGGTCATTGAATGATTATTTTGACGGACTGCGAGCCAAAGGCTATGATGTAATGACAAGAACAGATGAGGCAGGTATCCTGCGCGGCTATGTTTTACGCAAGGGCAATTCCAAGTTCAAGGCATCGGAGATTGGCAAGGGGCGCAACCTCATGGCATCCAAACTTGAAGGGACATGGAATAAACTTCATAACACCACAGAACAGCATACGCGCGATGATTATAACCATTACGACTATACTGTTTACAGATCCGGAACACACCGCACGGAGATTGAGTATGACGGAATATCATACACCCGGTTTATTCCCGAACCGGTGATGAAGGTGTTTGATGACAGTTTCGATTACCGGGAGACAGAGAACTGGGCGGATCTCATTAACGAGGCCAGCTATCATTTCGCTGTCGCTATGAGTTTCATGGCGTTCCTGAACGTGCAGACCTACACATCAGGAGGCGGAGGCTCATCAGACAATGAGCTTCCGAAGAAACGAGACGACCTTGAAGAGGAGATCGCCCGTGCGCGTCGTTGTGCCGAGGCAGCCCGAGCGAAAATCGGGGTTGTGAGAAAGAGAGGTTTCAGAAGATAATACTTTTTGCAATGGCATTAAAAAAATTTGATGTGCCCGATATTGATGATGCAATATCCGAGGCAAAGGATGATGAACAGCGGAAAGAGAAGACGGCTCATGCTGAGAAGATAACCTATGCCCTTGAGTATTTCACAAAGAAAGCACCGGATATTTTGAAGAACATGTCCGATGTGATCTCACAGCTTGACGCGCGGAAATTCGCATCAATCCTGAGAGAGGAACTGAAGAATGCAGCCGATGAGATGGCACACAGATTCAATTCAAAGATTGAGCCGATGGTAAAGCGAGCAGAGTCGGCAGACCGCAGAATAAGTGTACCCACTATGGCAGCATACATCATACTCGCCACCATCGTTTGGCTGTTCATCTTCCTCATAATGGTAATCTATGCAAACACAAAAATACAATCGGGCGATTTGACTGCCCTTATAACGCGAGTTCGGGATAACGAAAGCCCTAACGGCTGTTCTGAAAAGAGACATAGATTATCAGGTGACCCGGTCGGGTCGCCTGATTTTTTACCGTCGTGTTTACCGCCAGAAGACGAGCTGCCCGCTTG
>CAJSYI010000088.1 GCA_910573745.1 Muribaculaceae bacterium
CAAAAATCCCCGGGGCATCGAGCCCCGGAGGATTTTACCCCAACCTCGGGGATCTCAGGCTCATACCTGCATGTCTCCACAGTCTTCGGACTGTTTAACATTCATTCATAATCTCAAACCCTCTGACCCGTCAATATTTTTCAGGACGCCACAGTTTGTCGCTACGACTGTTGATCTCATAGAGCCATTCCTCCTTGATGCCGTTTATGGAAAACTCCATACCATAGGCGAAATATCGTCCACCTGTCTTGAATTCAATTTCAATCTTCGAGACTGGATTTATCGGTTTTATAAGTTTGAAGGGCTCGAAGTCTCCGGCAGGAAATCTACCGGTAGCAATCTGTTGGAGCAGGGCAGTAGCTTTGATTACATTGCTCTTGCCAGAGGCATTTGCACCGTAAATAACACCGATCTTCAATGCCGATATATCATCTCGTCTTTGCGCCCTGCTGACATGAGCAGGGTGAATAGTTCCTTTTCCGGCAACGAAACTAATCGAAGTCTCTTCCTTGAAAGAGTATATGTTTTCAAAAGTGGCTCTAAGAATCATTGTTTGTCGTATAATTACATTATTTATGCAAGGATACGACAAATATTCATTTTACCAAACGTATAGAGTGCGTTTTTGACTGAAATAATGCTTTATTGTGACGGATCTCTTGTTCGTATTCATCTCACAATTGTGCGTTAGTGCAACGGCTATTACTGTAACCGCTGTTGCATATGACAGTCTTGATACAAGCAATCGAATAGAACAATCACCGCGAAAGCGGCAAGAGAGGGAGCGGTCTTCCGTGCTGTCGGCGATGATGCCGTCAAAAGGTGACGGTGCAGGCACTGACACCCATTGATCGCATCGCGCCTATGGGCACCGGCGGAACACCGATAACCAGCAACACCTCCGAGGTAAGTATCGGCTTCGCTGATGCAACCTCTGAGACTCTCTGCCGTTCATCCGTGTTCTTTTTCGCTGTGCCTGATAAGGATTTTTACGACCGCTCCCTCACTTACCGCTTGAAAGCAGTTCACGAGCCGAGACAGTGATATGCCTCCTTCCTGCGTCGTCGGCATATAACAGACTCGCCTTCCCGGGACTGGGCAGAAAACCCAGGCGCGGATGACCCCTGCGGCCAAGGTCGGTTTGACCCCCGAAAATAATTTGTTTTTGACCCCCTGAAGAGTTTGGCCGACGGGGTCAGTTTTATTCTGGCTTATCTGCCTTTGAAGGCTTTGAGTTTACGGACGCTTTCACCGGTGAGCTGTGAGGTGACGATGATTGACTTGCGTCCGTGCCGGTCTTCGATGATTTCGGTCAGATGAGCGCGCTCCTTGGCGTCGAGGGGAACCAGAAGGAGGTCGTCGAGGATGAGGAGCTGCGTTTTTTCGAGTTTCTTCAGCTCCGTCTCGATTGTCCCTTTGTTTTTGGCGGTTTTCAGAGTTCCCATCAGTTTGGAGGCGTTTGCGTACAGGACACGCATGCCGGCCTTGCAGGCCTCGTATCCCAGTGCGGTCGCCAGGTAGCTCTTGCCCGTGCCGGCGCAGCCTGTGATGAACAGGTTGTCTCCTTTGCGGACAAAATCCAGCGAGGCAAGGCGTTCCATATGGTTGCGGTCCAGGCCACGCGGCAGCGTGTAGTCGATCTGTGCCACCGATGCGTCGTTGTATCTGAAGTTCGCGCCTTTTACAAGGCGTTCGATGTTTCGGGCCACCCGGCAGTCCCATTCCCTGGAGAGCAGCCAGTTCAGGAAGCTGTCAGGCGTCATTGTCTCGGCAAATGTAGCCTGAAGGCTTTCGGAGAACGCGGCGGCCATCCCGTGAAGGCGCATGCGGTGCACCAGACCGAGAGATATGGAGTTGCGGTCTTTCTCCGGAGTTACAGGGGAGGTTTTATCGTTTGTTTCCATTTTTTGAGTTGTCGTTTTGAGTTGATTGTCTTATGCTGGCGGCTGGGTGTGCAATCTATAGGGAAAATCGGCATAACACTATAAAAGATAATAGCAATGATTTTCAGTGATTTACAACTTTGGAGTTTGTCTTGATTTTCTCAATTTTCTATCTATTTTCGCATTAAGTACAACTTTAGTACAACCCTGAGTGTTAAGGGATGTATAGTACAACTTTTGTGTTTGGGAGGATTGACATACCTTTGCCGACACGACAAAAAATTAAGAATATGCCAATACCTAAAACCCTTGCTCGCCAGAATCCAAAGCTGGGGCAAAAGAAACTCCAAGACGGACGGGCGAGCCTATTTCTTGACTTCTACCTCGGTCGGCATGAAGTCCCGGTACTTGACGAAAACGGCAAGCCCGTTCTCTATACCGAGGGGCTCATGGCGGGTAAACCGAAATTCAAAATCACCCACGAGAGAAGACGCGAAAGCCTCAATCTCTATGTATGGCTAAATCCTCGCAATGCACAAGAGCGGTTGCAGAACAAGAACACACTCGCACTCGCCGAGAAGATAAGGTTTGAGCGAGAGCAGGAGTTTTTGGAATACCGTGAGGGATACCGATTGCAGAAAGACCGTGAGCAAAACTTTCACGAGTTTTTTCGCAAGCTATACCACGAGGACGCGACCTACACCAAATCCTCCAAACTCTCGTTCCGGCTTATCCATAACCGTTTCATCAAGTATCTGGAATCAATCCCCCGATTGCAGAAATACGCCAAGTTCATGCGCTTCGAGTTCGTGACAAACGAGCTTGCCGCAGGATTTGCCGAATGGCTCAAAGGGGTATGCGCCGGAGAGGGAGCGAGAAAGTCATTCTTCTATTTCAAGAAAGGCTGCACCATCGCAGTGGAGGAAGGTGCGATGAAGAAAAATCCCTGCAACGGTATTGTAATCCGCTGTGACGCGAATGTTTTGACGAAGAGCATACTTTCGCCAGAGGAAATAGAGAGGCTGTTATGCACCCGTTACAAGCAGGAACGCCCCGACATCCAAAGGGCATTTGTGTTCTCGCTCTATACAGGGCTGCGGTTCTGCGACGTGAAGAACATCACCTATGCCAACATAGACTTCGCCACCAAGACAATGCGTTTCAACCAAATAAAGAGCGAGGGAAGAAGCGCGCACAGCCATGTGGTAATGCCGCTAAGTAAGGACTTAATGGAGTTGATAGGCTTTCCGCGCGACCCCGAAGATATGTCGGAGAAAATATTTCCTTTGCCCGATACATCTATTTGCAGCCGACATCTAAAACGGTGGGTAAAGGAAGCCGGGATAAACAAGCACATCACATGGCATTGCGCGCGCCACAGTTTCGCTGTAAATCTTCTAAATGCCGGAGCGAACATCAAGACGGTATCGGCATTGCTCGGACATTCGAGCATAAAGATGACGGAGAAATATCTCCATGTCATAGACAGTCAGAAGAAAGACGCAATCAACAGCCTCGGACGCATAAGTTTCAAGCGCGATATGGTCTATACGGTTGCGACCGATGATGATTTGGAAGAAGATATTGAAGCCGACGCCGTATGATATTTTGAATATCGGGCAAATAGACTTAACTTTGCATACGAATCGCAGTCATAAATTTATTTTGATTGTGGATTTTAGTGGTGGGACACTGGGAGGGATACCCGGTGTCCTTTTTCTTCTCGTTGCCGAAATTCACACCACATTTGCAAATTCCGAAAAATTTTCGTAACTTAATATAGCAATCCGGTCAAAGGATTAGCCGATTTCAGTCAGCCGTTAGTCAATGTAAGTCGCAAGGTGCTGAAAGTTTGGATATTCCGTGCCGGGGTTGTAATTTCGTTGCGCCGACAAGGAAACGACCGCCGAAAAGAAAAAGCAGGACGCACTGCGGAACATTTCGGACAAAGCCGGACACGGCGAACCATCGCGGAGATTTCCTTACGCGAGTTCGGGATAAGTAATAGTGTGGCGTCCTGAAAAATATTGACGGGTCAGAGGGTTTGAGATTATGAATGAATGTTAAACAGTCCGAAGACTGTGGAGACATGCAGGTATGAGCCTGAGATCCCCGAGGTTGGGGTAAAATCCTCCGGGGCTCGAT
>CAJSYI010000089.1 GCA_910573745.1 Muribaculaceae bacterium
CTCTCGGTAATCATGATATCGTATTTATTGTTTGGTTCCTCTAAATTACTAAATATCAGTGATATTACCAAAAGAATCGGCAACTTTTTCAAGCTGCTGATTCTACTTTTTTATACTATTACTTATCCCGAACTCGCGTTCAAAGCAAACTCGAAAGACGTTGGAGCTTCTCCGGGCTGGCTACAATCGTCAGAATTGTGCTGATGTATTACCTGAATCTCGAAAAGTTCCTCAATCAGCCCGATGCAGACCTGAAAATCATGCTCGCCGAAGCATCGGAATCCCCTCCCGAAGTTCCTGAAAACTGCTGAGGGGGCTTGTCAAATACAAAAAGTAAGCCCAACTTCTGCCGTTCAGGAAGTTGGACTCGCCTTTTTATGGTTTAGCGGACAGTAATACTTTCAAATAGCCCTTCGGACCGTACTTCTCGTTGAGGTGCCCGATAGTCCGCTGATAGTGCCCGGCTCTGTCGAGTTGGGGATAGTTTGCCAGACCGTATTGAATGGTTCTTCTGAATATCGTATCCGCATCGATGAAGCGGTCGGCTTCGGCGACAATTATTCCGTAACCATTGCGGGGCTTCTTCTGATTCGATGCCCGGTGGTCCTCAACAGCGCGCCCCATGGTCACAATCTGCTTACGGGAGAAGTGCGACTTGACAAACTCATCCGCTTCGAGTATCGTGCGGGAGTCCTTGTGGTGGTTTTCCCTGCCGTTGACAAGACCGAGGTCATGAAACGCCGCTATGATATAGACCATATCGGAATTCATAGCCGGATTATGTTCGGCGAGTTTTATGCTCTGTTCAATGACCATGCGGACATGGCTCTCTTGATGCGCCTTGTCGAATGCGGCATAACGGGGGATTATCTCATTCTCAACATAGTCTATGACCTCCTGAGATACCGGCTTCAATTTCAATTCCGGTATTTCGCCCCGCTCCCGTTTTTCTTTCAGTATCTGACGGCGATGGGCACGTTCCTCAGCCATACATTTCTTACAGATATGGCGAGCGTGTCCCTTCCCAGAGAATTTTTCATTTGCGAGATACTGACCGCACTTCCAACAATAATGGCTCATATATTCTTCTATTTCGGCTTTGATATTTGCGCTGTAATTGCTCTCAGTGTCCCATGTCTTCAAGAGACAGTGCTGCATGTTCGATATGCCAGCCTTTGCGCTTTGACACGATATTCTGCGATTTTTGCTCCAGACCATGCAGGTCGATACGTCGTGGATTACGCTTGACTTCACCGATTACAATCTCACGATCTGCCTCGTTGACAGCGATAAGGTCAATCTCATTATTACCGTCTTTCTCCCAATAGTTTGTAACAATGTTATAGAGACCTGTCTCACGGTACATCTGCCTGAAATAGCGTTCAAGAATCCAGCCCGAGAATGTCGAATAATCGGCAAGCACCTTTTCCTTTACATAGGCAAGATTTCCAATCTCCACCGCACTCCGGTATTTATATATGAATCTAAACCAGAAATTGAGAAAGTTGTCCTTGATACCGTATTTTACATTGCGGCTGTTCTCACTCGCGAGATAGGGGCGGTAGCGATACACAAGATCATAGGTGTTCTCCAGCTTATCGAGATAACCTCCGGCTTCCACACCGGTATAAGATTTGATTTCTCCACGCTCATTAAAACCTCCGGCGATTGCAGACAGAATGGAAAAGTAGTTCCCATAATCTTTGCCAAACTCATCTGAGAGCAACTCCTTTCCCTCGTCAATGAAATAGGAGCCGAATGACAGTACGGATTCTATTATCTTCTCTTTTGTGAATGCTTTCTGCATGTGGAGCTGTTCCACATATTTAGCAACCCCGCCCGTAATCATATACATTGCAAGCAGGTCATCGGGGGTGTAATCGGGATTATTGTCCCGCATTATCTCGCGAAGTGTCGCAAGTGGAAATTCGCGAAGACGGATGCGTGAGGTTGCCCTTCCATAAAGGGGTTCCTTTTTATCATCGAATATCTTTGTCATCATTGAATACAATGAGCCACATACTACCAGATTTATATGTGCCACATTCTTGTTGCTGTCCCAGATATTCTGCATCTCACTGAAAAATGACTCGTTGACATATTTGAAATTCTGAAACTCGTCAAAAACGAGCGTGAAATGCCTACGTTTCGCAATCTGCATGACCGACGCGAACAATCGGGCCATACTTGAAAAGTCACCTAAATCCTCGCCAAGTACATCACGTATCGTATCGGAGAGTTCCTGACACAACAACGCCTCGCTCTTGCGCGCCACAAAGAAATATATCATCTCTTTACCTTCATAGGCGTGCTTTATAAGCGTTGTCTTTCCGATACGTCTTCGTCCGGTTATGACGGTCATCTGGGCGTATTCCCTGGATGTCGTCTCTATACGCCTCAATGTCTCAGTCTCTATCTCTCTGTCGTAGAATTTCATATTATAGTAACGGCTGTTACTGTAACCGCTGTTGCAAAGATAATGATTTTATTTTGATTGAGCAAACGTTTTCTTATCAAGGGTTTCAATCGGTGCGAAGAATGGAATTGCGCTGTATCTGCCCTGCAAATATCCCTTCTGCACATTCTCACGGGGCTTATACTCTGCAAGAGACACAAGGCGGGATGTTCCGTCCTTGTCTTTCTCTACAAACCATACCTCGTCGGAGCGAATCATGTCAAGATTGAGCAGATTGCATTCGTGGGTGGATATGATGAGCTGCGTATCTCTTACTGAGGAAAGTTCATGCAGGTAGCACTCGATGAGTTTTTGCGACAGCAGAGGGTGCATACTGCGGTCAAGCTCGTCAATCATATAATCCACTTCATTTTGTCCCAAGTCAATCAGCATTGGGATGAAATCAAGAAGCCTGATTGAGCCGTCGGATTCCTCATCCATTTCAAAAACGACCTCATCGTCGGCATCATTGCGGTGTACCGCTTTCTGCTTGAATATAGAGTATGTTCCGTCCTCTTTGAAATCAAAGAAGAAACACTCGTTGCTTTCCGGAGCCGCCACAAGAGCCGTGCGTCCCGGAGTTGAACTGCTTATTATTTTGTCAAGCAGACGGTCGGGTAGGTTGGTTTCCTCTTTTGACCGAACCGGGAAACGACGAATATCAACAATGCCGGTGTTGAAATATTGAAGAAGTCGGCGCGTGGCTTCATGGAAATCCTCGTCCTGTTGCGCATTGAACGAAATTCCACGGAAACGTGTGCCGGGGAATATTATGCGCAGACCCGAGGCAAACCATGAATAGGCAGTCTTAATCGCGCACATTCCTTTTCCGTTGCGCTCGATGTATTCCGAAAGGAAACTCTTTTTAGCGGGAGTGCCTTCCCCAAGGAATTTTACAAACTGGGCTACTGATGAATCGCCATGAATGTCGCCGAACTCAAACTCGTTTCCATCCTCATTGTATTTGCGAGTGAAGATAAGTTTGTCTAGTCCGGAAAAGTGTTGACCGTCAGATTCAACATTTTTTAGTAAAATGTGTGAAGAAAACAAAAAATTCTGGGACGAATCTCAGATTTCGGCAATCAATGCCTGGCACAGCAGCGGAAAAAGTTTCAGTCAGATTGACGAGGAATACAATTTTGCGGTCGGGACATTGTTTACAATAGTAAAT
>CAJSYI010000090.1 GCA_910573745.1 Muribaculaceae bacterium
CAAAATTGTATTCCTCGTCAATCTGACTGAAACTTTTTCCGCTGCTGTGCCAGGCATTGATTGCCGAAATCTGAGATTCGTCCCAGAATTTTTTGTTTTCTTCACACATTTTACTAAAAAATGTTGAATCTGACGGTCAACACTTTTCCGGACTAGACATGGCTTTAAGGGAAAAAGAGATTGTGTTATCAACTGTCATTAATCTGGTGCGTCGGATAATTGTCAAAACTTCAACGGTTTAGGCTGAATTTTATCGCTTGGAAATTTGCATAAGTCGTTGAAATTTAGTATATTTACATTCCAATAATAGTGTTGGAACGAGTTAATATGCATTTGATATGTTTGAGCTTTTACTGATTATATACCTGCTCCCTGTGGTTATTGTCGCAGCCTTGCTGTTGCGGCTGGCATTGTTCCTGCTCAAAAAGTCGATTAGGGTTGCGCTATGGGTAATCCGGAAGTCTGCACTGCTCCTGAAACTGCTTGTAGTCTGGCTTTGGAACCGTACCGTCCGCAATCGTCCGCTTTCTCAATATCCGTAATAGGGTGGAGCGGCGACGCTATGATATGAGCCTTGGAATGTGGGTTTGTTCCCTGCTGTGGATGCTTGTTTTAACGCTGGCCTTTGTGCGGCATTGTACGCGAGTGTTACCGCAAATGCAAACGGATGGTCAGATGTGGAGGCAAATGCGCAACTGAAAGCTGAACCAAACGCAGGACTAAACGCAGAGGTGGACGCGCTATTAATTCGGTTGCCCTAAGACTTGTGATTGTTCGGACTCGAACCTAATGAAATTCTTATGAAATGTAATAGAGGGCTGTGGCGAGAAGTGGAAAATTCGCACACTAATTTTAATACTATTTAATAATTGATGGTGGCGAATTTTTCATAATCTCTATTGATGACGATTAAAGGAGGCTATAAAATTAGGCCAAATCTGCGCTTTGCGGAGGACGAAAAATCGGTAAAATTGAAATAGGAGGACAAAAGGAGGACAAAAATCAAAAGAGAAATCCCGCAACTCTTGATTTTCAATGAGTTACGGGATTTTACAGTGCCCAGAACAGGACTCGAACCTGCACGTCTCTCAACACTCGCACCTGAAACGAGCGCGTCTACCATTCCGCCACCTGGGCCTGTCGTCCGTATGTCCGTCTCCGCGTCAGCCTGCCGCTTCGTGCTTTGCGGCTCTCTGGCCCTTGCAGGCCTCTGCCGTTATAAAAGCTGCATCCGGCACGGATTCGGGTGCAAAGTTACGGATTTTCCTCTGCCCGGCCAAATTTTGACTGAAATATTTTTCAGGCAGTCGCTCTTTTGAACTGTTTTTCGTAATTTTGCAGGTGAAATGGATTTCAGGACTGAATACATACCTAAAGCGGCGGCGGTGCGGCTCGACCCGAGGAAGCCTGCGGTGCTGTTGGGGTCGTGCTTCGCCGACAATGTGGGGTCGCTCATGAGGCGTTCGCTTTGGAACGCGGCGGTGAACCCCTGCGGCACTCTTTTCAACCCGGCGTCGGTGTCGCGTGCGGTGGCCATGGCCTTGGACGACGCACGGATTCCGGAGCCTTGGAGGGGAACGGACGGCATCTGGCGTTCGTGGGATTTCCCGGCGGCGTTCGCGGCGTCGTCAGAGTCAGAGTGCGTAAGGAAATGCGCCGAAGCGGCAGCGTCCCTTCGCGCTTCGTTGGCTTCTGCGGACGTGCTGACGGTGAGTTTCGGGACTTCGGTCGTCTATTCGCTTGCCGGAAGCCCGGAACGGACGGTGGCAAATTGCCATAAGCAGCCTTCGGGGACGTTCCTGCGCCGGAGGATGGACATCAGTGAAACCGTAGCCCTTTGGGTCAGGACGGCATCGGCTTTAAGGGAAACGAACCCCGGCCTGAAGCTGGTCTTGACGGTCAGTCCGGTGCGGCACGTCAGGGAGGGCTTCGAGGAGAACTCGCTTTCCAAGGCTGCACTTGTCCTTGCCTGCGATGAAATATGCCGACTCACTGAGAATTGCGTCTATTTCCCGGCGTTCGAAATACTTAACGACGACCTGCGAGACTACCGTTTCTATGCTTCCGACCTCGTGCACCCTTCCCACGTGGCGTCGGAATACGTCTTCGGGAAGTTCTGCGACATGTTCATCGACCCTGACGGAATGCTTGCCCTCAGGGCGGGAAGGAAGCTTTCGGAGCGTGCCGCCCACAGGCCGCTCGTGGCTGATTCCGCCGCCGCACGAAGATTCGACGAGGAAACCCGGCGGCTGATTTCCGAGTGGCAAGAGTCCAATCCTTTAATGCTGACACCTTCAGAGATATGAATGCCGATTTGTCGCCGTTTCCGGCGGAATTGTCAGGCCGCAGGCCGATTGTGATAGCCGGCCCGTGTTCGGCCGAGACAGAGGAGCAGGTGCTTTCCACGGCACGCGGGCTTGCCGCCGCCGGAGTGCGGATATTCCGTGCCGGGATATGGAAGCCACGCACCAAGCCGGGCAACTTCGAGGGCATAGGCGCGCCTGGGCTGAAATGGCTCCGGAAAGCCAAGGCCGAGACGGGGATGCTCGTGGCCACGGAAGTCGCCACGGCCATCCACACCGCCGACGCCCTGCGCGCGGGAATCGACATGCTCTGGATAGGGGCACGGACAACCGCCAACCCGTTTGCCGTCAGCGAAATCGCCGAGGCACTGCGCGGATGCGGCGACGTCCCCGTGCTTGTGAAGAATCCCGTCGCGCCCGACCTTGAGGCATGGATAGGCGCGTTCGAGCGCCTATCGCGCGCCGGCATAAAGAGGCTCGGGGCGGTGCACCGAGGATTCGGGCATTTCGGCCCGTCGAAATACCGCAACCTGCCCGAATGGCGCGTGCCGATCGAACTGCGCCGCCGGATGCCTGAGCTGCCTGTGCTCGTTGACCCTTCGCACATAGGCGGCAAGCGCGCCCTCGTGGCCCCGTTGGCGCAGGAAGCCATGGACCTGGGGTTCGACGGCCTTATGGTGGAGTGCCATGTCCGGCCAGAATGCGCGTGGAGCGACAAGGAGCAGCAGCTCACGCCGGACGACGCGGTGAGACTCCTCGGTTCGCTCGTGGTGCGCGGCGGCGAGTCGTCGTCGGAACGCCTCGACATGCTCCGGCACCGCATCGACATGCTCGACTCCGAACTCATCGACATACTTCGCCGCCGGATGGAGACATCGACGGAAATCGGCGAATACAAGCGCGAGCATTCGATGCCTGTGGTCCAGGAGGGGCGTTACCGCGCGCTGATGGAAGAGCGTATCGCGGAGGCCGCCGGCCTCGGCCTTTCAGAGGCGTTCATGCGCGGACTGTTCCAGGCGGTGCATGCCGAATCCGTGCGGCTGCAGCTGCCGTAGCCCAAGCTGCCGGAACCGGAGCAGCAGAAGCCGCGACACTGCATGCATCTGTGATTCCGCGACAATACAAGAAAGCATATTATTGCTGTCCGATAAAACTTTTTGAGGTCTCAAAAAATTAGGGCTGATTCCATTTGCAGGAGTCAGTCCTTTTTGGTTATTTAGCTGTCGCCAAACAAAACTCAATAACCATGCGCAAAAATAGTCAT
>CAJSYI010000091.1 GCA_910573745.1 Muribaculaceae bacterium
TCTGCATTCAATCGTCGAGACCACAAAGAAACACGGCAACTCGCCCTACAACGCAATCCTCGCCCTTTTCTAAATGGCGACTACATCGGCGCGTCCGCTGAATAGTTACGGCTTCCGTGGGGAAAGGTTAAAAAAGACAAACGCACTGTGCGCTGATTTTCAGTCGCATATTGCGTTTGCAAGTTTCCTTTAGATGTCGCCGGTGGGGTAAAGCGGGATTTCTACGGGGTTCTTCGCCTTGAACGCCATTCACCGATGGCTTTGTCTATGGATTTGCGGTAGTTTTTGTTGTCCTCGGTGGCATGGTCGGCACAGATGTCGGTGCGGTGCTTATCGTAGTATGACTTGTTGATGCCGCATCGTCTGAGGAACAACTCAGACCATATCAACGCCTCTTTTCTTGGTGTGATGTTCCGCGCCACGGCATAGACCATATAGCACACCCTCAGTTTCTCTTTCGGCACAACAGGTATAGCCTTTGCCTCTTCCCTTACGTTAAGGAAGTTGGCAAAGTCAAGCGGCGTGCAGTTCTCAAACTGGTTGTCGTTGCATACGTCGTATATCGCCATGCACAGTCCGAGTTCCACAATGTCCCGCCACTTAGAGGTCTCGAAAAGGAGATTACCGCTCATTCTCCGTTCCCTTTCTCCAGACGGTCAAGGTCGTTGATTATGCTTCCGGCAATGCCGTTCATTTTTGCGGCGAGGGCATACAGATGGGAGGCTTTGAGGGAAAAGACATATCCGGCTCGCTGGTTTTCTTTCTCATATTCGGCATAAAGTCTCTTAACCTCAATCTGCCGTGTATCGTGTTCAGCCTTAGCCTTCTCACATTCCTTCTCCATTTCGGCATAATCCTTAGAGCCGAGAGGGAGGTAGTCAAGGCGGTTGTTAAGCTCACTGTACCGTTTCCAAAAGGGATTTAGCTGTTCCGATGCTTCCTGAAATATGGAATAGTATTGCTTGGAGTGGGCGTTGGCGATCTGTTTGAAATCCATCCCCTCAAGTCTTCCTATATTATTAAGGAGAGTGGCGGTTTCTTCTTTGAGGGAAACGGCAAACTCCCTAAGACCCTCGGTATCTTCCGTTGCCATCCTCTCGGCTTCGTCGATAAGGACGTTTGTATCCTGATAGTCGTAGTAGAACCGTGCAATGACATTCGCCTGTTCAAAAGGCATAGTACCGTCTGTACAAGTTTCAAGAATAAAATTGACTTCTTTTAGCCGCGTCAATAGGTTATCAATAATCTGGTCAGCCATAATTGATCAAAAAGCTATATCAGTGGCACTTCTTACAAATCCAATGAATTTTCATTTAACAGGAAATCATATATGCCGATTGTGGTAATCCCAGCCTCATTTCTCAAAACAGGAGTGTCTTCGCCAACGATAATGATTTTCTTGAAGGAATCGTCAATATTGCGCAGTGACGCTTCCTCCTGTTTCATCTTCTCTTCATCCGGCATCCGGTAGGCGGATTGGATATAGTAGCGTCTGCTGCCCATATTGCAGACGAAATCCACCTCAAACTGTTTCCTTTCCCGGCTGCCGTCCCCCTTTCTAAGTTGTACCGGCACGACACCTACATCGACATTAAAACCACGCACACGCAATTCATTGTATATCACATTCTCCATCAGATGTGAAGGCTCGGTCTGCCTGAAATTAAGCAGGGCGTTACGAAGACCGCAGTCAGTGAAATAATACTTGTACGGACTGTCGATATACCGTTTCCCTTTAACATCATATCGGCTTGCCTTCTCAACAAGGAATGAATCACAGATGTATTCCAGATACGATGTCAGCGTCATGCGGTTGACCTTCATGTGTTTTACACTCTCGAATGTGTTGGCCAGTTTGGTAGGATTCGTCAAGGCGCCGATGTCAGATGCCAGGATGTTGAGCAGTTCATCCAGCATCTCCGTGTTCTTTATGCCGTAACGCTCCTTTATATCCTTGATATAGGTATGGGTAAAAAGCCCTTTCAGATACTCGTTCTTTTCTTCCTCTGATGATTTCTGAACAACCTGCGGCAGACCTCCGAAAAGCATATAGGTGTTTAATGCACGGTCTTTCTGTAAGTCCATATATGGGAAGACCTCACCGAAACTGAGGGGGTAAAGCTTTATCTCGTCGCCTCGTCCTCTGAAAGTAGTGATTACATCCTTGGAAAGAAATCGTGCGTTGCTACCTGTTACATACACATCGGCATTTGGCATATTGAGATAGCTGTTGAGCACGTCCTCGAACTCGCTGACATGCTGTATCTCATCAATCATTATATAATGGACGGTATCATCGGTCAGTTTTGAGTCGATGTAATCAAGCAGCGCATCCGGATCGCGCAGTTTCTTGTTTCGTCTGTCTTCAAGATTGATCGTGATGATGTGGTCGTTTTCCACGCCTTGCTCCCTTAGCCACCCTGCGTATAGGGTAGATAACAAGAATGATTTGCCACAACGTCTTACGCCGGTGACAATCTTTATCATTCCGTTTTGTCTGCGAGAAATGAGCTTCCGCAGGTATAGAGGTCTTTGAATTATCATAACGTCCGTTGTCAAATGTTGTGCCTTGTCACACAAAAAGACAGTGCAAAGATAGCTCAAAAAAGTCTAATCGCCAAGATGACTGCGAAAAAAAAATTGCGAAAAAAATGACTTGCAACGCGAGTTCGGGATAAGAATATTTAATTTACGACCTATCCAAAGGATATAGAGTATCGGGCGGCCTGTCAGGGTCGCCTGATTCATTTGTATAGGTTGAAACTAATCCCAGAGGACAAGCTGCCCGTTTGACTCGGGTACCTCAAAGTCGAAGTTCACTCCAGGCTTTGTGGCAAAGAAACAATATGC
>CAJSYI010000092.1 GCA_910573745.1 Muribaculaceae bacterium
TTTGGTACAGTATCAATTCCGACATGGTGCAGTTTGCGAACCTCCGCTGTCATAGATGTCTCTATCTCACGCAATGAGTCGAAGCGCTGGATCACGGCATAGAGCATCGTAAGCAGATGCGTATAGCCGTCAAAGCTCTTTACATACTTCTCTCCGCCGTGTTTTCGGCTGATTTCAACAATTTTTTCACGGTCGAGCGATTTTATCAGCTGACCATATATCGGCTGTCCGAAGAAATTGCTACTTTTACTCATGGTTATTCATGGATTGTTTGGCGACACCAAAATAACCATTTAGGGCTGACTCCTGCAATAGGTGTCAGCCCTAATTTTTCAATCGCTCAAAAAAAAGTTTAGCGGACAGTAATAAAAAATTTTAGAAACAATGCCGCCAAGACAGAGGCGGCTACCAAACAGAAAAAGATGCACGTCGTCAGCACTAGACTTGATGACGGGCAGTATCAGCAGGTCATGGAGAATTGCCGTAAATCCGGGCGTAAATTCTCCGAGTTCTGGCGCAGGGCATTGCTCAGCGTCGTAGTGAACCCAATCGCCACACCTGAGGATATGGACATTCTCCGTAAGATAGCGGGTATGTCGAATAACCTTAACCAGCTTGCCAGACGCGCCAACGAGGGCGGGTTCAAGCTCGTGAAATGGGAGGTTGAAGGCCTTGCCGCCAAGTTGAAAATTCTCTATCATCAGCTTTCCTATGATTGGAAAAATTAGCAGCGGTAGCGATTTCGCTGGTTGCGTGGGCTATGCTCTCGCCGACAAAGAGAAAAACAAAGAGGCTCGACTTTTATATTCCGAAGGCGTTTTGGATGATTCTCCACATTCGATTGTAGATGGTTTCGAGTGTCAGCGTCGCATGAATCATCGTGTTGAAAAATGGGTTGGACATATCTCATTGTCCTATTCTCCCGAGGATTCTGCAAGACTTTCCGACGAGGCTATGGTAAAACTTGCGCATGAATATATGGCAAAGATGGGCATCCGCAACACGCAATATATCATCACCCGCCATCTCGACAAGGAGCATCCGCACTGCCACATTGTATATAACCGGGTCGATAATGACGGCAAATGTATCTCCGACAGCAACGAGCGACTTCGCAACAAAGAGGTTTGCAAGGAGCTGAAAAGGAAGTATGGTCTAACCTTCGGCAAGGGCAAAGACAATGTGAAGACCGAGCGGTTGAGAGGCAGAAGCAAGACCCGTCAGGAAATCTATCTCGCAGTACAGGCAGCGAAGAAGACTGCCAAAGACTGGACTACATTCCAGCGCGAACTTGCCAAAAGCGGCATCAGCGTGAGGAAGAAATTCAGACGAGGCTCAACGGATGTCGAAGGACTCTCCTATATAAAGGATCACCGCAGGTTCAAGGCATCGCAGGTTGACCGTGACGGCAAATGCTCTTACAACAGTATCTGCATAGCTCTCGACAGGAACAAGAATGTCAAGCCTCAGTCAGAATCTACCACGCCGTGGCATTCCTGACACTTTGGCACTTTCGCTTGTTATAGAGTTGTGTAGGCGGTCAGAAATGACTACCTTTGCGATAAGATTCAACGTTGTAATGTTTTTGTTTCATTTTTGACGTGGATTTAGTGGTTGGACATCGGGAGGGAAACCCGGTGTCCTTTTTCTCACTGTTGCCCAATCCGATGAAAATGATTACCTTTGCACTGAAAAAACAAAACCCGATAGCTTGATATACAGGGGCTACCGGGATTCAACACTGCAAAGGTAGTGCTTTTTATCTTAAAAACAAAACATTACTCCAAAAAGATTAAGATTTTCTGATGAAATACGCAGATTTTGAGAAAATAATGTCCTCCAAAAGGATGGAGCGGTATCTGACAGCCTGCGGCGGCGACACCCGTAAGGCTATGACGCTCTATCGCTACAATCTACAGATTTCACAGGAAATGTTTACTATTGTGAGTTGCTTCGAGGTTGCACTGCGTAATGCGATTGATCGTAAACTTACTGATAATCTTGGTGAGGATTGGCTCAGAGATTCAATTATGCCAGACGGAGTATTTACTGAACCGATTTTGAGGAAGACGCGTGATATTATCGCCTTTGCCCATCGTAAACTGATACAATCCCATTCATATAGCCATCCCAAACTATTGGCTGAAATGGAATTTGGTATCTGGAAGTATATGTTCTCGCCGATACAGTATAGAGTGACCGGGCGTAATCTTCTCACTATATTTCCCAATAAGCCCCGGTCATCAAGGGAGATGCAATATAATCAGACTTACATTTTCAATGAGCTTGATAAGGTCAACTCCTTGCGAAACCGTATTGCCCACCACGAAACTATATGCTTTGCCACAAACACGTCAACAATAGATACCTCCTATGTGATAAACATATATTCCAAGATAAAGACATTGTTTTCGTGGATGGATATTGACAGCAATTCGCTCTTATATGGGTTAGATCATATAAACCGTGTCTGTGCTCAGATCAATCAGTTAAAAGCAGGAATTTGACCCGTCAAAATCAGTTCCATAACGCAGATTCGCCCTCGGAGGCTCCAAAAATTTGGATATTTCGTAACCGTTTTGTAACTTAGCCGCCGAAATAAGAATCAAGCAGGAATTATGAAAGATACTCATCGGCCAATGCCAGACCAATGTCGGACATGGCTGAACAATTTCATTTTTTCTTTTGTTAGGAACGCGAGTTCTGGATAACAAAAGCAAAATCGACTAATCCACAAAGAGACATAAGTCATGGTGCGATCCGACCGGGTCGCCTGATTTTTCAACCACTACTGTTTATTGCCAGAGTACGGG
>CAJSYI010000093.1 GCA_910573745.1 Muribaculaceae bacterium
GTTACCAACGCTTTTTGATTGAGGGGGGCTTGTAAAATGAAAGAAATGACTCGAACGCCATAAAATCAGCGTTCGAGCCATGCCTTTTTGCCATCTTCAAGTTTTATCGGACAGCAATAAAAGACTATGGATATGAAAAGGATAATTTTCGCGTTCGGACTTGCGCTGGCCGTTCTTTCGGCCTCAGCCGCGCGCCTCGACTACACTTTCAATTTCTCCGGCGCGCCTTCCGAAGGCTACGGCACGGGGAAGGCCGAGACATACGACGTTGCCGTGCGCATCGCCAACCCGTCTTTCGTCGGCGCCAAAATCCACGGAATACGCGTGGCCGTCCCGAAGAGCGGGGTGTCGGCCGTCTCGGCGTGGCTCACGTCCGGACTCAATCTCAAAAAGAAGAACGGGAAGAACGTCAACGACCCCGACATAGCGAGCGTCGGCGGCACGCCTGCCGACGGATGGCTCGACATAGCCTTCACGCAGCCCTATGCCGTACCCGCAGAGGGCGTATACGTGGGCTATTCCTTCACTGTCGATGAGCCGGATGCCGGCACCGCCGCGCCGGTCAGCGTCGCCCGAGGCACAAGCCCCGACGGCCTGTTCCTCCACACGTCCCGCACGAAGCTCCGCTGGGGCGGCGTGAGCGAGGAGCTGGGGATGGTCTCCGCGATGACCGTCGTCCTCGAAGGCGGTTTCCCGGCAAGTTCCGCCGTCATCCGCCTGGGGCTGATACAGGCCGCGGCCGATGAGGAGACCGCCGCTTACGTGCAGGTGGTGAACTGCGGCTCCGGGCAGGTATCGTCATTGGAATACCGAGCCGAACTGCCGGGACGCACGTTCACCGGCACCGCCCGCCTTGCCGCGCCGCTGCCGGCCTGCATCGGGGCTTCGGCGACGGCCTCCGTGAAGATCCCGCCCGTTGGGGAGAAGGGTGAGCATGCGCTGAAAATCAGGGTAGTCGGAATCGGCGGCGCGGCCGTGGAATGCCCTGAGACGGAAGGGACGCTGAAGGTCTACCCGTTCATCCCGGCCAACCGTCCCCTCGTGGAGGAATACACCGGATTGTGGTGCGGCTGGTGTCCGCTCGGCTACGTTGCCCTCGAGACCATGAAGGAGCGCAGGGGCGACCTCTTCGTGGCCGCCGCCTACCACAATGGCGACGACATGGCTTTCGACGGAAAGACTCCGAACTCTCCGGGCGGCTATCCGTCGGCATACGTCAACCGCTCCGCCTCGGTCAACCTCGGCAAGATATACACCGAATGGGACGCCTGGCGGCGGTGGATTCCCGAAGGCGGCGTGGAATGCGGCGTGGAATGGGCCGACGATGCCCATGCCTCCCTGCGTGCCACGTCCACGGCACGCTTCATAGAGGGCCGCTCCGGCGCGGACTACCGCGTGTCATACATACTTGTGGCCGACGGGCTGAGCAACCCGCGCTGGAAGCAGAACAACTCCTATTCCGGGCTCGAGGGCAGGGAGGATGAGATGCCGGGCGAATGGGGAAGCCTCTTCATCGGCGGCGGCAAATACGTGGAAGGGCTGACGTTCAACGACGTGGCCGTGGCGGCCACATCCTACGACGGATTCCCCGGGTCGGTGCCTCCGGAAATCGAGGCAGGCGAGGAATACGCGCATTCCTACACGTTCGACGTCTCGGGCCTTGACCCGAAGACCTTCAGCCAGCCGGGCATGCTGCGCGTGATCGCCGTGCTCACCGACGGGAAATCGGGCAAGGTGGTCAACTGCGCCTCGTCGGCCCACGCCGACGGCACGCCCTTCGCAGGCACGGACGGCGTGGAAGAGGTGGAACTTTCAATCTCGGAGGCCGTACCCGCGGGCGTCTGGACCCTCGACGGCAGGAAGATGCGTCTGCCTCTCGACGAGGCCCGCCCCGGCCTCTACGTGGTGCGCCTCTCCGACGGCTCCGTCCGCAAGGTCATGGTGAAATGACGTTTCCCTGAAGCCTGCCGGCAGAAACCGGGATAACGAATCCTGACACGCTTGGAGCGTGTGCATTGTGCCGACGGTCTTTATGACATTCCGGCTCCCCCCGTCCGATTAAGAGGCTGTTTAAAAATGCTTGTTAACGCAGAGCCGGAAGATTTGTGATGGATTTATCCCTGCAGCGAAGGAGCATGGCGGGCTATGGGACTGAGCCGAAGGGATAAAGACGCGCAAAGGTTCCGGAATGACGGCAGGCATTACAGGAAAGCCTCTTTAAAAGAATTTGATGTTTCAGTCAGAATGGTGCCTTTTCCGTTAATCCGCATTTAATCGTCGGTCACATATCCCGATATGCTCCCTCCTCATAAAGTGCGCCATAACAAAAAATCCACCACTCTGCGTTTAACAATGATTTTTAAACAGCCTCTAAGGATGGACGGGAGCCGGATTTTTTTGACGTTTTTTCCCTTAAATATTAAGCAACTTTGTATATTCTTAATATACAGATATTTCAAACTGATATTTAAGTTTTGAGTAACATAGGAGTAACAAAATAAAAAATTTATTTGTAAGTGGCATATAAATGCTGAGAAGGTGGACTGTTCGAGACAATCCACCTTCTTCATTCGATGACTTTTGATAAAAACGTGGTTTACCACCTATATTTTTTTGTGAAGTATATGACTGCGATGATTGAGATAATCAGGGCTACGAAGAACAGCACTATAAACGCGAGTTCGGGATAAGTAATAGTATAAAAAAGTAGAATCAGCAGCTTGAAAAAGTTGCCGATTCTTTTGGTAATATCACTGATATTTAGTAATTTAGAGGAACCAAACAATAAATACGATATCATGATTACCGAGAG
>CAJSYI010000094.1 GCA_910573745.1 Muribaculaceae bacterium
TTCCGCTGCTGTGCCAGGCATTGATTGCCGAAATCTGAGATTCGTCCCAGGATTTTTTGTTTTCTTCACACATTTTACTAAAAAATGTTGAATCTGACGGTCAACACTTTTCCGGACTAGACATACAGCTGATTTTGCAGGTTGGTGATGTAACCAGGTCGGCTACAGATGGAGGACGGATTTCAGGCGATTGAGCAGACCGCGTTTCTGCGTTTTGTCCAGGTTCTTGCCTGCATACCGGCTGTCAGGCTTCTCGTTGAGCCGCAATGCACTGTAGTCGATGGCCTCCACGCGCTCCACGATCGACCGTATGGCGGGCTGGAGCTCCGGCGCGTCAGGCGGCGGAAAGAACCCGATTCCGCCGTTGCGGGGCAACGCTTTTTCCCATCTTTTGGCTTCCGGCACGGATATGTATTCCTTGTCGGTCATGTATATCTCGGCGTATGTGTCAACATATACCGGATCGCTGGTGCGGAAGAAGAGGTTGAGGTTGCGTCCTCTGCCGTTTGACTCGATGCTGAACGACATGCGTGCGATGTCGTCGGCAAGTATGGTGTCGCTGCCTACGCCGGAGAAAAGGTATTTGAGGTTCATCCGTCTGATGTCCAGCCCGTTCTTCACGAATCCGTAGAGGCCAGGCGCCCATCTGGCGTTGCGTTCGTCGGCCAATATGTCGATTTCGAGGCTTATGTCGTCTCCGTTGCGTCTCCACACCGCCGCCGGGCCGTGTCTGCCGCCGGCCGTGGCTTCGGCTCTCTCTTGGCCCTTAAGCGTTTCCGGCATTTCCGAACCTCCGGATATGTCGATCCAGTCGGCCCAAGAGAAATAGCCGCCGAAATGGCCGCTCACGCTGTCGAGCCCTTCCGAATTGGAGAACCGGTAGAAAGACCTGGACGCGAGCACCCTTGGCCGAGTCCATCCCCGGTATCTCTTTTCCCTGCCGACCGGCACCATGAAATCGACGGTCTTCTCGCGGAAAAGCATGACGGTGTCGGAATACGTTGTGAGCGTGGAGTATTCCCTTACGTATCCGATCATGTGCAGCACCTGGTGTTTCTTCGACTCGACCAAGACTTCCGGAAGCTCGTATTCTGTCCCTCGAAGCACCACGGTGTCTAAGGAAAGACTGCCTACCGAGGCCGGGGCATAGCCCATGGAGCTGATGGTGAGAGGGTAGGCCGACGCGGGTACGGGAGGGAGAAGGCCGTTGTCGGAGCATACCCCGATCAGGTTGCCCTTTTTGTCGAAAACGGAAGCCTTCGGGACAGGATTGCCAGTCAGCGAGTCCACCGCCACTGTCCCCCGGGCATGCCCGGAGAAGGCCGGACAAGCGAAAAGCAGAAGGGACAGGGCCGTATGCAGGGCGTAGATGTGTCGCATATGGTTCATAAGGGCATTGATTCGGGCGGCTTCAGGTCGCCGCCACACAAAGCAAGACGCTGAGAATGGCGGGATGTTGCAGTCCCGACCCGGAAAACAGCCTCTTATTGCCGACGGGGCGGTGCGTTTTTGCGGTGCGGGAGGGCAACAAGCGGCGGCCTCGCACGTTTGTCATAAAGATTGCGTCTTGTACGGTAAAAAAGAGAGCGTAGCTCTCCGCTGCCTCAGGATCCGCGCTGCGTGCCGTAAGAATAACAGACACACTATTACCGACTTTGAAGCCGACAGAAGCATTCCTGCACCCTAAGCGCACTGCCGCGCTTGTGGATGAACTGGCCGAGGAGAACGAGGCGTTGCGCGAAGCCGCCGCCGAGGCCGGATGTTCCGCGCGTGTTGCCGCCGAGGCGTGTGCCAAGGCGGAACGCGAGGCAGGGGAACTGCGTGCGCGTCTGAAAGGGCAGGAGCAGTCGCAGCAGGAGCTGATGAAGCTCCTGCTTGCCACACGCAGCGACCTCGAAGGCCGCGTCCGCGAGCTTCAGGAGCGTCTGGATGCCGCCTCGGTGGACAACGAGGAGCTTGAGGAGATCTACGTGCAGGTGCAGCGCATGACGGAGTCTCAGGAAGCATACCGCCGGCGCATAGCCGACCTCAAGACTCAGCTTGCCGAGGCCCGTGCGGAAGCGGCGCGCCTCGCAGGCCGCCGGAGCTCAGGGCTGCGGCCATCGATAGCAATGGAAGACGTCGCGGCCTCAGTAGATGCGGCCTCGAGAGACGCGTCCGCCGGGGATGCCGTCCCCGCCAGTCCGCCCCCGCGGCCAGGAACAGGCTTCCCCACGCCGGACTCTGACTGGCTTCTTCCCCTCCCGGCCGACCTGTAGGCCGGGGCATAATCGCCGGTGAAGAATCCAAATAGAAACGCACGATTTTGCCAACAAACCGCTGAATAAAAGCAATCCTCTCTCCTCGGAGGGGGCTGCCCGAGCGGCGGGGGCGGTCGAGTCCGCCCCCAAGAGCGAACTGCGACAGAAGGATATTCAAAAGGGAACGACAGCAATACAAAAAAAGGGAGACCGAAAT
>CAJSYI010000095.1 GCA_910573745.1 Muribaculaceae bacterium
TATTTATTGTTTGACACCTCTAAATTACTAAATATCAGTGAAATTACCAAAAGAATAGGCAACTTTTTCAAGCTGCCTATTCAACTTTTTTATAGCATTTCTTATCCCGAACTCGCGTAAAAGGAAATCAAGGCACGAATGACCGCATAAATGTTTAATCCGGAGGCTGTGTCGTAATTAAGTTTTACGGCGCAGCCTCTCTTTTTGCCGGGCTGAGGATTGGATATTTTTCAGGCGACTGATTTTTGAGTATTATTCCAAAATATCCGATTCTCAAGATGCAAAATTCGAGATATAAGCATGAACAGGCTAAAATGGGGCGTATTTCCCCCGTTTTTGGCCTGTTTCGCTATTTTTGAACACATTTTCTTGATGTTGAAGGCTATGGCGAAGAAGGCAAAGTCCATCGTGACCTTGTCTTTGCCGAAGTGGCGGAAGCGGCGGTATGCCATGTTGAACTTCATCTGTCCGAAGACTGCCTCGGGCTCGACACATCGTCGTCCGCGATGTCGGATGCCTTCCTCCGAAGTGAGTAGCTCGCGGGCTTTATGTTTGTATTCGTTGAGTCGGTGGTTGACTTCTATTATACGCCGGTCGCCTTTGGCTTTGTAGCAGAGGCACCGCAGGGGACAGCCTTTGCAGTTCTGCGCGCGGTAACGGGCGTTTTCGCTGCGGTAGCCGCTTGCGGTCTTTGTGTGGGAGGTGCCGATACGCCTCATGTGCTGCCCCATCGGGCAGACGTAATAGTCCTCGTCGGCGTTGTAGTGGAAGTTGTCGTGATGGAACGGGTTGGGTCTGTAGCGCGGACGCTGTTCCAGATGGAAGCGGTTGTACTTGACGTATGCCTCCATGCCGGCCTCGTCCATGAAGCGGTAGTTTTCTTCCGAGCCATAGCCGGAGTCGGCGACGGCGATTGCAGGCAGATGTCCGTAACGGTTGAGAAAAGAGTTGAAGAATGGTATAAGGGTGAGAGTGTCCGTGGGATTCGGGAACAGGGCAAAGTCGGTGATGAACTGGTTTTCGGCGGAGATCTGCAGGTTGTATCCCGGCTTGGTCTGCCCGTTGTTCATGGCGTCTTCCTTCATGCGCATGAACGTGGTGTCGGGGTCGGTCTTCGACATGGAGTTGCGCCCGCCTATCTGCTCCAGGCGGCTGTCATATTCCTCTAGCTTGTCGCGGTGTTTCTCCAGTTCCTTTATACGTTTCTTCTGCTCACGGCGGACTTTCTTCTGCTCTTTGTCCGTCGGCTCAGGTTCGGATGCAAGCGCGTCTTTCAGTTCGCCGATAAGCGAAGTCAATGCCTCGGGCGTTAACTCGACTGCTTCGGTTTCCGCAGCTTTGTCCTGTGCTATTGCATCATCTATCTGTTGTAGAAGGACGCGTATTTTCTCCTGTAGTTTTGCTTGGTTCTTCTCAACGGTCTTCCGCCATACAAAGGTGTACTTGTTGGCTTTGGATTCTATCTTGGTCCCGTCTATGTACTCTACATCGAGCGTTATAAAGCCGCGCTCGGCCAACAGAAGCACCACCTGTGTGAAGATATTGTTTATCTCTTTTTTTACACGGTTGCGGAAGCGGTTGATAGTCACGAAGTCGGGGCGCTCCTGTGCCGCCAGCCATATGTAATGGATGTCGCGCTGAACCACACGCTCTATCTTCCTGCATGAGTAAATGTTGTTCATGTAGGCGTACAGGATAATCTTGAGCATCATCTTCGGATGGTATGGACAGCGGCCACGCTCACGGTACAGCTTTTTGAACTCCCTGAGATCAAGACTCTCTACGACAGCATCGACAATGCGCACAGGCTCATTTTCCGCTATATCTTCATTGGGATTCAGCAGAAAAAACAGTCTGTCGTTGTTACTGTAAGATTTTGTATGTAACTTTGTAGACATTTAATTCTTTATATACCACAAAGATACAAAATTTTTGTGATATGACAAAGCCCCGACTTGTGAAAGTCAGGGCTTTGCTTTATCTTTTTAGCTGATTATAAAAGAGGCTGCGCCTATTTTGACACAGCCTCTTTTCAATATCCATATCCACCCACCGCTAAATCCCACAAATCATTATGGAAGTATTACTAATTGAGAAGGAAACGCTTGACTGTATCCTCGACGAGCATGAGCTTCTATGCAATATGGTCATAATACTGGCAAACCGCCTGCGCCGAAAGGAAACAGCCGACATGATGACCTCAGCCGAGGTCTGCGATTTTCTCCATATAACGCGAGTTCTGGATAACAAAAGCAAAATCGACTAATCCACAAAGAGACATAAGTCATGGTGCGATCCGACCGGGTCGCCTGATTTTTCAACCACTACTGTTTATTGCCAGAGTACGGG
>CAJSYI010000096.1 GCA_910573745.1 Muribaculaceae bacterium
ATTTACTATTGTAAACAATGTCCCGACCGCAAAATTGTATTCCTCGTCAATCTGACTGAAACTTTTTCCGCTGCTGTGCCAGGCATTGATTGCCGAAATCTGAGATTCGTCCCAGAATTTTTTGTTTTCTTCACACATTTTACTAAAAAATGTTGAATCTGACGGTCAACACTTTTCCGGACTAGACACACGTCACTTGTACGAATTAGATTTACACCTATCTGTATATCAATAAATTAACCGCTTCTGCATCGGCAAATGATGTAATTGTCACAATCCATTAGTACAGCGTGCTTTACAGCACGCTTTTTTCATACCCTTACTGATGGATCCTAACGGATTCTGACCCCTTTTTCGTCCATTTTTGTATCCCGGTTGTATTTCGCCAGTCACCCGGGACCAATAGTGTGAGAAAGAAAGTGGACAATTGCACATCGGTACACGTCAATACACGCCCTTACACGCTTTTGGCTGAATTACTGGCTGAATAACTCAGTAAAAACTCAGCAAAAATGAGCAGTAACATTTTCGTTAATCGAGTCTGCCAATGGTGCGGGAAAGAGTTCGTTGCCAGAACTACCACTACCAACTATTGTAGTCATCGTTGCTCCGGACTGGCTTATAAAGAGCGAAAGCGACAAGCCAAGCTGGAGAAGGTACAAGAGGAGTTCGAGAGAGTTGGAAAACCCAGGCTCGGTGACCCCTTAGACCAGGTTGAATTGACCCCTGAAGCCAAAATATCACTGACCCTTTCGCCCAATATAAAAATGACCCCTGTCGACGTAATGTCAGCAGGGGATTTTATATGTATCTTTAAATTCCGTTTTGGCCGACGGGGGATATAATTCAAAGAAAACATGAACACAAAATTAAAGAATATTCTCCTATGTCACGCATCAGGGATGGGCATAAAAGGCATCAGTAGTGCCTTTGACATATCCCGGAACACGGTGCGCCGCTATGTGAGAATGTATCAGGACAGCGGGATCCCCGCTGAGAAGCTGCCGTCGCTGAGTGATGCGCGGCTACAGGAACTATTTGCCATACCCGGGGCGAGGGAACGTAAACCGTCGGAGCGGCAGGTCAGGCTTGAAGCCCTGTTGCCCGATTATGCGGCGCGGCTTTTCCGGAAGGGCATGACGGTCAAGAAGTTGTATGAAGAGTATCATACCGACCATCCCGATGGCTATCTGAAGGCATCTTTCGGGATGAAACTCAGGCAGTTCATGCTGCAGACCAACGCCATCGGGCATGTGGAGCACCGCGCCGGAGACCAGATGTATATCGATTTTGCCGGAGACAGATTGTATATTATTATAGGTGAGTTTATACGACATTACCCTTGCCGTTTAGAATATTTAATTCTATAAAGCAGTAATATTAACCTTGCTGAGTAATAGGAATTTGTATGGTGTTATTAACATCGGTACTTACCCCTCGGTTTGTAAGATTTTCAATCTGCTGAACTATATTTTGCTGAGATTGACCTACGCTGTCAAGACTTTCAAGAATTTGCCCTAAATTCTCATTTAGAAGATTGTTTGTATCAGATAGACTTTTTGATGTCTCTTTGATAATCTCTGCAGCAGTATTGATTTTTTCAAACTGCTGATGAATCTCATTGTTAGAGTTATATGTATATTGAATAGCAAATATTGAAAGTGTTATAGACAACAGGGTTGAACAAACAGCTATATAATCCAACAGTTTCTCGCTATCAATATTCGTTTAGTTATGATAAAAGCAATGAGGATAATGATGGTTAAGCCTAAGAGAGTTATTAACCACCAAAAATGTGGAGATTTAGTCATGGCTTAATTTACTTTGTTGTTCCTTAATATATTCTACTGCACCTCTTAATGCGGCAAGGCACCGTTCAAATAAATAATCTATACCCTCACGAGAATAAACAAACTGTTCAGCTGAAATCCACACCATACCCTCTTGGGTAAGAGTCACTTTCGCGACCTTATATCTCTGATTAATATTATTTACCAAAGAGTCATATCTGATAATATCATCTTCGACTTTGAAGATGTTTGGTAAAATTATCCTAAAATAGTTTTGGTCGGAAGATTCATAAACAAATAACGCGAGTTCGGGATAAGAAACGCCCTTAAAAAGTTGAATCGGCAGCTTAAAAAAAAGTTGCCGATTCTTTTGGTAATATCATTGATATTTAGTATTTTAGAGGTATCAAACAATAA
>CAJSYI010000097.1 GCA_910573745.1 Muribaculaceae bacterium
AAATTTTTATTGCACTTATTCTCTTGAAAATCAAAGGTTAAAGTCTCTCTCCGTCCGTACTGCTCTCGCTATAAAACAACACATTTGTCGAGAATGAGACGAAATCTTAAATGAAAGAGCCGTGAGGCGGTAATATAGATTATGCGGCATTTCGGATCCTTGTCTGGCTTAGGAATCCTCATTTCGACTTCAAAGATTTCTGGCACTTTCTGTCAAAGATTGAATACCATGCTCTTCCAGAAAGAATGATTGTAGACAATGGTCTTCCCGAAGTGGTCAAAATATTTATCCTACAAATATCGGATCCAGAGAAAGTGGATCACCTCATATTAACTCACAGAATCGTAAAAGGATTGTGGCAGAATGGATCGAAGTTCTTAAATTCATATACCCTACACAATGAGGAGCATGCCGTGAAACTGATTATCCTTTCCATGGAAATAATAAGACGTATTGATTATTTTCAGTTAAAGCAGCTTGATTATTATATTCTTTTTTTGGCATGTTATCTACATGACATCAGTATGGTTATTCATCCTGATTTGCAGCGTTTTTGTCATACTGAAGAGCAGAACATAGAATTGATGGATTGGTATCTGACTGAAATGAAAAATAAAGTCAATGAATGGGAGAAGAATGTATCCATGACAGGTGATCCTGAATTATTCGTTAATTTCTGGAAATCCTTTGGCGTGGAAATGATAGCAATATTCAATGAAGTGTTTGATTACTTTGAATCCGATGTCAGGGATAAACATCCCAAAGAAAGTGCCCTGTTCATAAAGAATAAACGGCACGACCTATTTCAATATCTTAAAGAAACAATAGTTGAAGCAGTAGCGAAGGCTGGAGAAGACCATGGTAAAGATATTCATAATATTTATGACATACGTTCCTCGGCTAAGGATGATGTAGTTAGCTCCAAATACATTTCCATCCTTTTACGTCTTGCAGATTTGATGGATGTGTCCAACGACCGGATAAATTACCATCTCCTTAATGAAAATGTAAATCATTTATCTACAACATCAAAATTCCATTGGATTTCACATCTCATTACTGACGAGATAGCCCTGATTCCCAACTATGAAGTAGGCTATGATTCTATTACGGATAAGAAAAATAATAATAAAAGGATATATTTTATCCGAGAGACACTCAGATTCTATCTCATTCTTAACATGAAGAGTTTGGAACCAATAGAGAAAAGGGATGATGAGGGATGTCAGTATTGGTGCAAAACAGACTATAACACAGACATAACTCCGATTCGGTATAAGGATTTCGAAGGGATATCTTTACGATTCATGGAAAGCCCGTGTAAAGAGATAGCATGTCCGATGGTATGCCGATGGATGAATAAGAAACATAATTGGTTTTTCCCTGAGCTAGCAAAACTCCAAAGTTATCTAAACACAGTAAACTATGAGCCGTTTAGGACGGAGATTGAAGTCAATATATTATTTAAGAACTTTTCAGACATAAATCTCAAGCCGTCTCTGTTCGATGATGTAAGACGTTTCTTAAAAAATGAGCATAATGAGTAGTAAACATAGCTTTATAGTACATCGGTTTGAAGAGCTTTCTCGGATAACTGAAGTTCTGGCCGAAGGTTTTGTTCCTAATTATCATGAAGAGGATCTCAGACTCTCAAAGGACCCTACTGATGTGAGGTATATGGGCATACCAATGGTTTCATTTGGAGATATTGAATATAATGATATTTCCGAATTTATGAAGAATGCAGATCCTGATTATGGCGAGTATGCTATCCTGATGAAAAAGGAATGGGCATTACGGCAGAAATGGATGAGTCCCGTATGGTATCTTACGGATGAAATGTTAAATCGACTAACTAGAAATTGGAAGGCTTGGTTGGAAGACGGGATAGCCGGATACTGTAAAAATATTATTGCTGTCCGATAAAACTTTTTGAGGTCTCAAAAAATTAGGGCTGATTCCATTTGCAGGAGTCAGTCCTTTTTGGTTATTTAGCTGTCGCCAAACAAAACTCAATAACCATGCGCAAA
>CAJSYI010000098.1 GCA_910573745.1 Muribaculaceae bacterium
CGAGATAAGGTCTCATCCAAGGGCCGTCGCAGACTACGACGTCGATAGGCCGCAGGTGCAAGCGTGGCGACACGCTCAGCCGAGCGGTACTAATAGCCCGGAGACTCCGGAAAAGGACAGTCCCCGCGCCGCCGCGGAAGCGGAGGTCGGCGGAGGACGACCGAGAACATACAGGGTGCGCAGGCCCGGGCACGGGACCTGCCAGAGGGACGCCGTCGTGGCGTCGCGGATCGCGTTTCGCTTCCGGAAGTCCTCCTTCGGGGACACAACGCCCCGCGCAGAGCGTGCGGGAGCGGCGAGGGGCGGCCCTGAGGGGCGCGTCCCGGAAAAGGAAAAGACCAAGGCGGGGACAGCACGGGGGCTCCACCTCTTCCCATCCCGAACAGAGAAGTTAAACCCCGCGGCGCCGATGGTACTGCGAAAGCGGGAGAGCAGGTAACCGCCGCCCTTGAGGCCGGCCGGACGGACGAGAGTCTGCCCGGCCGGCACTCTTTTTGCCCCCTCCTTGCCCCTCCCTCTTTCTGCCCCGGGCATCACCCTTCCCCTTTCCGCTTTCCCCTCTCCACCTTCCCTCTCCTGCCTCCGCTTCCTTACCTCCTCGGTCTGCCCTGAAAAGGCTGAATAAGGCAATCAAGGGCAGGACAAGGCGGCCTGAGGCAGGGCAAGGCCATGAGGGCAGAAAGGCGGCCTGAGGCAGGAGCCGGAAGCCAATGATTTAAGGCTGACTTAGGCCTGATGAAGGCTGCTTAAGGCAATTCAGCGGATGAAGGGTAAGGCGAAAGTAGAGCCGGACGAAGAGGGAAAGGCAATAATAAAAAGTCCATAACTTTGAGTTTATCGGTTCAAAGTTATGGGTGGTATGAGTTTGGCGAAAAGACGTGCATATTCTTGTTGCAGTGTCTCTGTGGCATATTCTTTGATTTGCCTCGTCGCACAACGTTCAAAGCATATCTGATGCAAATTATCATAGCGCATTACGAATGCTCTGCGCTACATTTCAGCAACAAATTCAGCTGTAAATGTTTCTGTAAAACTGTCTTGGATTCACTTGATAATGAGTCCAAAACAGGTAATCGTAGAAGTCGTCCTCAAGTTTGCTGCTGGCTGTCTTATATTTGATTTCGTAGATGCCGTCGAACGGTTCGGCACCTAAGGGCGAACCGGCCAGTTTGAATCCTATTGGTCGTTCAAAATGTTCCACATTGTATTTCAGATTTGTTTACTCCGCTATTGTTGCCCGACATGATGTGTTGGAAAACGATAAAGGTGTTCTCTGTGCCGATGGCGTTGGCTAATTACGGTTTGATTTGTAGGCATGGGCGCAGCCTACGATAAACAAGTTGTTTCTTGTGTGGAAATAGCAACGTAACGTGAGTTCTTATATCTAACTCACGTTACGTTGCTATTAACCTGCGGTTGTCAGGTTCGGAGGGCTTATTTCATTATCACCTTCTGCGACTTGCCGTCGTAGCGCACTACGTAGACGCCAGCGGGGAGGCTGTTGCGCCCTGTTCTCATTACTGAGAGGGCATATACCTCGGTGCCTTCGGGAGCCTCTATGATACCGCCGCTGGCTGTCACGTTGAATTCCTCATCTGCAATATCATTTATGCCAGCAGAGGCAAAATCCTCTACATAGTCGCCCAATCGGCCTGTCCATTTGGCTGACACTTTGTCTAGTCCGGAAAAGTGTTGACCGTCAGATTCAACATTTTTTAGTAAAATGTGTGAAGAAAACAAAAAATTCTGGGACGAATCTCAGATTTCGGCAATCAATGCCTGGCACAGCAGCGGAAAAAGTTTCAGTCAGATTGACGAGGAATACAATTTTGCGGTCGGGACATTGTTTACAATAGTAAAT
>CAJSYI010000099.1 GCA_910573745.1 Muribaculaceae bacterium
ATTTCGGTCTCCCTTTTTTTGTATTGCTGTCGTTCCCTTTTGAATATCCTTCTGTCGCAGTTCGCTCTTGGGGGCGGACTCGACCGCCCCCGCCGCTCGGGCAGCCCCCTCCGAGGAGAGAGGATTGCTTTTATTCAGCGGTTTGTTGGCAAAATCGTGCGTTTCTATTTGGATTCTTCACTCGGATCTCCGGTCATCAATTTTGAACCGGTATCGTTTCCCGATTTCATAATGGTAGAAACTATTTCGTCCGACTTCGCAGGAGAATGTACGACCAGTTTCGCTTTTCCATACAAGAATATGGTCTGTTTCTACTGCGTTTTCCATCATCAGGTAACGATGTGTACGAACTTCTGTAGTTTTATTAACCAACTCGTAAATACGAGTTTTGAAATGCTCTTGCTTGTATTCTTGACACCCCGTGATTGCACAAGCTAACATGATTGCCACTAATGCTACACAGGCAAAGAAAACAATGTCTTTCCAATGCTTTTTCATATTATGTGATAATTATTTGTTGCCAAAATCTGCCGGAGTTTCACCCCAGCCTTTGTTATCCCAGTGAAGAACCTCAATGTCTTCTAAATCGACAGCAAACATCTTTAAGAATATTTCGGCTTTCTGGAGGGCTTTATTCTTCTTTTTAGATGCGGTTCGTTTGTTGTTGAACCACGATATTGCCGTCATACTGTCAGTATAAATGACACGAGGCTTAAAATCGTTTTCAATGATGTATTTGGCAGCTTCTACGACGGCCAAAAATTCACCAATGTTCACGGTTTGGTTGCCCAGATTCTGGTAGAAGATACGTTCACCAGTTGCAAGATCAATTCCTTGAAATTCTGTGATTTCTCGTTTTGTTGAATGAGCTGCATCAGTGGCTATTCCGACAATAGGTCTTTTACTCATATTTACCAATACCGAGTAGGAACAAACTGAGGATAGACTGAACCATCAGGGAATTGAACAAAATCTGTGCGAATTGAATCATTACGCCAGAATTTGCATCTGGGTTCATTAAACCAGGGCTCGTCTTTTGACGCCAGCCATAGCTTAATGGTATCATAATACCATTTTCGTCCCTGAGCTTTGATTGCTGCCTTTTTCCTCTTACGAGGCAGCTTCGGCTTTGGCAATCGCTTTGGCTTGCCGGACTCTTTTATAGCATCCATCTTTTATGAAGTTATTGATGAGATTATTTGCTTGGATTTCAAATTCGGCGATAACTGACTGAAGGTCCATTATGTCGAATCGTTTAGACAGTTGCTCAGCAACTCCTTTTATAGAATTGCGGCAAGATTTCCGTCCATCCAGAGGGTCGAAGACAATTTTTCTTTGACCAAAGCAGACCTCGACCTGATATAAGGTCTTGGGAATGTAGTTAGTCTTGATTGTTGCCTTGAACTGATAGGGCTCAGCTTCGATAACGATATACCCCTGTTTGGATTTCATAGGGATTAGTGTTACACGATACAGCACTCCGGGTATGATAAGATAGTTGATTTTAGCATCAACGATACATACACTGTCTAGTCCGGAAAAGTGTTGACCGTCAGATTCAACATTTTTTAGTAAAATGTGTGAAGAAAACAAAAAATTCTGGGACGAATCTCAGATTTCGGCAATCAATGCCTGGCACAGCAGCGGAAAAAGTTTCAGTCAGATTGACGAGGAATACAATTTTGCGGTCGGGACATTGTTTACAATAGTAAAT
>CAJSYI010000100.1 GCA_910573745.1 Muribaculaceae bacterium
AACTATTCAGCGGACACGCTAAGGCGATAATGTGGAATAGACATCACCATTATAGGTAAATTTAACCTGCTGGTTTTATAGAAATTAGCGGCAATTTTATTTGGTAAAGTCAAATAAGTTTTGTATCTTTGTATCTGTGAAACAGCCGGTTAATGACATAGCAGAAGTGCTTCGCGGATTATCCGCGAAGATTGAGTCGATGCAGAAAACCATCGATTCGCAGCATGCTACAATCTGTCAGATTAACCGAACGAGTCAAGGGCATCTTAAGGAAATTCGAGACCTAAAGCGGATGCTCAAAAAGAAGGATAAGGAAAATGAGGATCTTCGCAAGCGCTTGTCCAGATACGAGGAGCCACCTAGGAACTCCGGCAACAGCAGCACTCCACCGTCAAAAGAGCAGATGAAAGACGAGATTGTCCGTCGTACAAAGTCCCTGCGTAAACCGTCAGGCAGGAAACCCGGAGGTCAGCCCGGCCATGAAGGAAACACCCTCGAATTGAACGACTCTGTCGACAATATCGTGGATGAGAAACCCGGCATATGTGATGAATGCGGAGATTCACTGGATGGATGTGATACCGAGCTGGATTACATCACACAGATAATCTCGTTGCCGGAACTAAAGCCATTGATAACGGAGGTCAGACATTACGTCACGATATGCCGTACTTGTGGCAAGCGTGTAAAAGCCCGTTCCCGACGTCGCCGTTCCAACGCCGTTGTGTATGACGCTTCTGTAAAAGGTTTTGTCGTATACCTGTCAACGGTTCAGTTCCTCCCATATAATCGTATAGCAGCTTTTTTCAAAGAAGTGTTCGGTCTTGAAATCAGCCAGGGGTCAATGGTCAACTGGATCAACGAGGCCAGACGGTCGGCCGAACCTGCCATTGAGAAAATCAAGGAGTATATAATGCAGTCCCCTGTAGTTGGTTTTGACGAATCGGGTTGCTACTGCAACAAACGTCTTGACTGGGCATGGATAGCGCAGACAGTGTATTTTACACTTGTGTTCCATGGCAAGAGCCGCAAAGGGCAGGAACTTGAAGACCGTTTTGGCGATTCGCTCGAACGTATGACAGCAGTGACCGACCGTCACAGCGCATACTTCGCACTTCATTTTCTAAATCATCAGGTGTGCCTGGCTCATCTTCTTCGCGAATGCCAGTATCTCAACGAACTTGACAAGGGGCAGCAGTGGTCCGGATCGGTGGAAAGCCTCTTTCAGGAAGCGATACATGAACGGAATCAGAAGCCGACGGAGTCGATTGATCCTCAGTCATGGCTTGACCGCCTTGACAATCTCATTGATGAAAATTTATCAAGGCTCAACGAAAAGTTTACCACTTTCAGGAACGGCTTGCTGAAATGCCGAGACTACATCTTCAACTTTCTACGAGACCCGGCAATACCGCCGGACAACAATGCCTCAGAACGTGGAATAAGAAAGTTGAAAATCAAACTCAAAAACTCCGGATGCTTCCGTTCAGACCTCGGTGCCGATGCCTTTATGGATCTGCATTCAATCGTCGAGACCACAAAGAAACACGGCAACTCGCCCTACAACGCAATCCTCGCCCTTTTCTAAATGGCGACTACATCGGCGCGTCCGCTGAATAGTTAC
>CAJSYI010000101.1 GCA_910573745.1 Muribaculaceae bacterium
CGAGGAGAGAGGATTGCTTTTATTCAGCGGTTTGTTGGCAAAATCGTGCGTTTCTATTTGGATTCTTCAGGATTATCCACGGCTCTTTCATTTAAGATTTCGTCTCATTCTCGACAAATGTGTTGTTTTATAGCGAGAGCAGTACGGACGGAGAGAGACTTTAACCTTTGATTTTCAAGAGAATAAGTGCAATAAAAATTTGGTCAAGTGGCAGATTTTTAGTAACTTTATAGGTGATAATCAAAGAGTTACGCTAAAAATGAAGCCACTTGACCAAGTCTGTTCGACTGACGCCTATGCGCCTGATCATACCGCAAAAGTACACAATAAATTTGACACAAGGCGCAGTATCATGGAAGAACTTCGAGCATTTGCCTCATCCGTGCCGGATTTCCGTAGATTGGACAAAGGCAATTTCCGTCACAGCCTCAACGATATCATCATGCTGATGATACTCGGACGTATGGCCGGATGCATCGGACGAGCCGAGATATTGGAGTTCGGCAGATACAACCTCAACAAATTACACAAAATGGGCATGTTGAGGAACGGCGTGCCATCTGAGGCCACGCTTTGCCGTGTGGAGAACGGCATCAACGATATGGATATGGCCGACAGGATGCAGCAGTTCGCAGACATATTCCTTGAAAGACTGACCTGCGCCAGCCGCATCATTGAAATAATCTGCATTGACGGCAAAGCCGAGCGCGGCACCGTTCAGGAAAACGGGCGTAGCCCGGATATCGTCTCCGCCTATTCGTTCAGCACCGGCATAACAATCGCCACCGAAGCCTGTCAGGAAAAGAGCAACGAGATAAAGGCCGTACCGATACTTCTTGATAAAATAGATGTCGCAGGAAAGATTGTCACAGCCGACGCCATGTCCATGCAGAAGGACATTGTCGAGAAAATCAGAAAGAAAGGCGGAGACTTTCTGATAGAACTCAAAGCCAACCAGCCGTCATTGCGATACGGCATTGAGGACAGGCTAGTGGAACACACACCGGTATGTTCTTACACCGAAGGTCCCGAACTGGCCCACGGCAGGATAGAGACGAGAACCTACCGCGTATATGACGGACTGGACATTATCGCCGACAAAGAGAAGTGGGGCGGAAACATGACCATCATAGAGTATGAATCATCCACAGTCAAAAAGTCAACAGGGATGCGCACTTCGGAAAAACGCCTGTATGTCAGCAGTATGCCTGCGAAGACTCCGAAGCTCGGAATCGTCGTGCGCAACCATTGGTCGATAGAAAGCATGCACTGGGGCCTGGACTACAATCTCCAGCAGGACAACATAAAACGTAAGTCGACAAGAGCCGCCCGAAACCTCGACACCATACAGAGAATAGTTTACTCGGTGTTCTCAATATGGAAAGGACTTCGCAAAAAACGATCGGATAAGAATAAAGGCATAGCCGAACTGATGAGACATATCTCAATGAGCTTTACTCGGCTGATGCGGTTTTTAAGCCAAAAATGAAAAATATAAGATTTTGACACCAGAATAACTCGTTGACAGACAGACACAGAATATTACCCGATTCACAATGAACCGGGTAGGGGAAGTCATGCTTTTTATTTTAGTTTAAATGAAAGAGCCGTG
>CAJSYI010000102.1 GCA_910573745.1 Muribaculaceae bacterium
GTTACCAACGCTTTTTGATTGAGGGGGGCTTGTAAAATGAAAGAAATGACTCGAACGCCATAAAATCAGCGTTCGAGCCATGCCTTTTTGCCATCTTCAAGTTTTATCGGACAGCAATAAAAAAATATATATCCGAGTGGAAAGGAAGTCCATATAATAATTACGCAGAGCGAGAATGGAGATATACAGTACCGATAACAGAAGTTAAATGGATTTTAACCCCAGAGGCTTACGATAAATGGCGCAGATACCCAGTTCTGAAAAAGAGACCAGCACCGGCAGAAGAACTCAAAAAACATACTCTAAAGTTCGATATTGAGGACATAGAGGGAATTGTTGTATCTGATAAAAAAGCCCGAGAGGATATAACCACATTCCTTCATACAACAGAGCTTTTCTCAGGAACAAGAAGAACTCTATCTTCACCTGAAATAAATAAATTATTAGATTTAGTGATAGTAACTGAGTAAAAATACGATTGGTACAATGGCTCGTTAAAATTTCGCAAGCCATTGTAGTTAGAATAGAGATTGTAGTGTAATTGTGTTTTGGGCGATTGCCGAATGGGAGTTTTGCCTCAGTCCATAAGGAGTGACAAGCGTAATATGTACAGCCTTTTTGGTTTGGATGGCTTCGATGAAGTTGCCGCGACGGCGACGGAGTTTCATTTCCTCGTCCTCGGTAATTGCGTACTCTTGCGCGGAGAATTTCATTTCACATAGGTTGATTACTCCATCATTGCGGTCAATTAGCAGGTCTATCTGTGTTTTATCAATGCCTTTATCCTCATCGGCCTCTGTTCTCCAGCTGTAGACATTTGACAGTACACCGGATATGCCAAGAGCTTCCTTGATCTGAGCTATGTGTTGGAGACAAACTCTTTCAAAAGCAAGTCCACTCCATGCTCGATGTAAGGGACTGCCGATATTATTAGTCCAGAAATGCGAATCGTTGTTCTTATTGCCCTTTATATATTGGAAATAGAAGAATGTAAAGTTATCAATCAGCTGAAATAGCGCGTCTTTTGATTGTTTCCCAATACTATTATATCTCCTTATAAAGCCACACCATTCAAGTTCATTAAGCAGTTTTGACAATTCACCTCCGGTGCGCACATTCGCCAACTTTGAAATCTCATCACGACTTAATCCTTTTGTTTTCTTTGCTAATGCCGATACAATGTCCATATATGGTTCCGGATTGTTAAACAAAGAGGCATACAATTGTTCGTACTCATGTGAAAGACCTTCAACTTCATTTGAGAAGAACAAGGCATCAATATTCTGAGCCATGCTATGTCTAGTCCGGAAAAGTGTTGACCGTCAGATTCAACATTTTTTAGTAAAATGTGTGAAGAAAACAAAAAATTCTGGGACGAATCTCAGATTTCGGCAATCAATGCCTGGCACAGCAGCGGAAAAAGTTTCAGTCAGATTGACGAGGAATACAATTTTGCGGTCGGGACATTGTTTACAATAGTAAAT
>CAJSYI010000103.1 GCA_910573745.1 Muribaculaceae bacterium
CTCTCGGTAATCATGATATCGTATTTATTGTTTGGTTCCTCTAAATTACTAAATATCAGTGATATTACCAAAAGAATCGGCAACTTTTTCAAGCTGCTGATTCTACTTTTTTATACTATTACTTATCCCGAACTCGCGTTATTAGGTATAAAGGTATATGACGCCTTGGCTGACGCAAATATAGTATTTCTCAAATCCGGATTCCCCTGAAGCCACATAAGCTCATTGGTCTGCACCATGGCATCGTTGGACGTGGAAGCCTGCGGATGGGAGTTGCCCCACCAGCCTTCAAGGCTTGCGGAATGGTTGTCATTAATCTTATACTGCAGTTGCAGTCCAAGACGCGGATTCCATTGCTCAAGCGTGTTCACACCGTTTACGCGACCGATGACATACGAGGCACCGACACGGGAATAAAGGCTCAGTCCGAAATTCCAATACTGCATATATTCCAGAAAAAGCATATTCTCAGACGACAACAGCTTCTGCCTTCCGTCATAAGACCCTGCATATTCCGTGTCATAGACAGAATTGTACGTCATCAGCGTTGTGCGGAAAGTGTTGCCATAGGCAAACTTCTTCGAATATTGGAATTGCGCAGTGGGAGAATAGACCTTTTCGTCATTGTCATTCACAATCCGCTCCAAATCGGCAAGCTGATAGGAAGAGGAACGCTTGGTGGCTCCGTAGACGAAGGCCCATGAGGCCATGATACTGTTACCCTTAGGGAGAGTAAAGAAATAATACCCTCGTATAGACGGATAAAGCGACTGATAGGAATCACGCGACCTTGCCGAAGCCCCAGGAAGACAAGACGCACTGAAAGCCACATCGGAAATGCCTGTCATCAAAGGTGTGGCATCCCGACCGAAAGAGAGCGTGTGCTGGACATAGGAGTGTTCACTGTCGTACGACGCACGGACTGAAGCCCACTGAGAGTTTGTGCGTTGCAGATAATCTTTCCCGCCTTTCGAGCTGCGAATCAATTCGTCATATCCCTGACCGTCATAATCCACATCGCGAAATGTCTGGCTTTGCATCGCAGGACACCGTCCAAGGTGAGTCCAGTCCGCACCGACATTGGCATCAAAAAACACCTTCTTGTAAGCGAATTTGGAATAGGCGTTCGCACTGACCCGGTCATCAGCCAACGTTTTTCCGTCTGCGGAAACTTTTGTATAGCCGCCCCATTCGTAATGCTGCATAATGAAATTCACCACATAAGGCATACTGCGGAAACGCGGGTCGTCAGGATAATCCAACACTTCCACCCGGACAACATCTTCGGTACGCAAGCCCTCAAGATCTTGTGCCGTGGCAGGCACATAACGCGAGTTCGGGATAAGTAATAGTATAAAAAAGTAGAATCAGCAGCTTGAAAAAGTTGCCGATTCTTTTGGTAATATCACTGATATTTAGTAATTTAGAGGAACCAAACAATAAATACGATATCATGATTACCGAGAG
>CAJSYI010000104.1 GCA_910573745.1 Muribaculaceae bacterium
TATTGCTGTCCGATAAAACTTGAAGATGGCAAAAAGGCATGGCTCGAACGCTGATTTTATGGCGTTCGAGTCATTTCTTTCATTTTACAAGCCCCCCTCAATCAAAAAGCGTTGGTAACGGTGGTGCGCCAGACGCCTCAGAAAGGATGATTTCCCACTCTTTTTCCGGATTGTTGAACAAGCTGTGGAAGTCAACGTAATACATCAGCGTGATTCTGACCATTGTTGCCAAGCCTGAGAAGCTCCATTGGCGTTTCAGACCTTTCTGCATAACCATCAGCAGCAGGTTTGCGATAAGAGTCACCCATATCTGGATTTTGATAGCGTTGGCACTCTCGCCATAAAAGTATTTTAACGGGAAGTTCTGCTTCATCTGCTTGAACAGCAGTTCAATCTCCCACCGTTGCCTGTATATGGCAATAATTTCATCTGGATCAGAGTCCATATCGTTTGTGAGCAATGATATGAGTTTGCGCTTTTTTGCGTCTACATAGGTGATTATACGTGATTTATGGTGTATCGTTTCTCCTCCCCTGATTTGCTTCACAAATTCAACGTTCTGAATTCGGACTTCCATCAGACCATCCGGAGTCTGATACATCGTGTCGCTCAGAACGCTGTATTTCAGATTTTTCTTCATTTTGGTGACGTATATCACGCCGCGCTCCGTAAGCTGCTGGAACTTCGCATAGTCGATATATGCGCGGTCCATGGCCATAATGTCGCCTTTGCTCAGAGTAGTTGGTTTGAGCATGAAAGAGTCATTTGTTGCTGCTGAGGTAAATTTTATATCAGACGGAACCCCTTCATTGGCATGTATGACGGTATGTACCTTGATGCCGCCTTTCTTTTTCCCTGTCTTCGGATGGCGTCCCACACCCTTGAACACCAGGTTTGAAAACAGTGTTATGGTCGTCGAGTCGATAATCTGAAGCCGCTTCATCCATTTTGGAGTCTTATGGCTCCGGCTGTCCGATGAAAGCACATGGCGGTAAGTGGCGTATAAATCACGGTAAATGGCCTCGAATATGGCTTCCGGACGTCTTTTGTTGGCATCGGCGAGCGTACTGCGTCCAATCTTGAAGGTAATGCCGAGGTGTGCCAGTTTGCGCGTCTCGGCAAGCAAACTGGCTGTTATCTCACGCAATGAGTCGAAGCGCTGGATCACGGCATAGAGCATTACCACCAGATGAATCCAGCAGTCGAAGCGTTTGGTGTACCTCTCGCCTCCGTTATCACGGCTATAAGCGAGAATTTTTGACTTGTCAAGCAATTTTATTACCTGACCATAGAGCGGCTGTCCGCTAAAATGACTATTTTTGCGCATGGTTATTGAGTTTTGTTTGGCGACAGCTAAATAACCAAAAAGGACTGACTCCTGCAAATGGAATCAGCCCTAATTTTTTGAGACCTCAAAAAGTTTTATCGGA
>CAJSYI010000105.1 GCA_910573745.1 Muribaculaceae bacterium
ATATCTCTAAAAAGTCCAATTTTGATGACTTTTCAGACAAACGAATTATGGAGATACAAAAGAAACTCAACCGTCGTCCACGGGAGAAAATTGACTTCGACACTCCAAAGAAGCGTTTTTTCGATAAGGTTGCATAAATTTGCATTTGCTGTTGGACTCTGCATCCTGAAATCCGTTTGAATCGTATCCAAAAAATATTACGAAAAAATTTGGCCAGGTGAAATAATAGTCGTAACTTTGCACTCGCAAACGGGAAACAACTGCCGCGAAAGCAAAAAAGTCTTTCCTAACAATGCAATTATGGCGGGATAGCTCAGTCGGTTAGAGCGTCGGATTCATAACCCGGAGGTCTCGAGTTCAATTCTCGATCCCGCTACAGAAAGAGGCATCATCAATAATCGATGGTGTTTCTTTTTGTGTCAAAACCATAAAATCGGGCTTCTGCTTTTAAAGGCTGTTAAAAAACTACATCTAAAATTTGGCTGTCAGCGATTTAATGCTTAACTTTGCAACCGCAAAGCGGAAAGGCATCGTTGCCCTACGCAATGTAAACACTTTAACAACAAACCTTTATACACAAAAACCGGCAAGTTTTATGGCAACTAAAATCAGATTGCAGCGTCATGGCCGTAAAGGCTACGCTTACTATCCGATCGTTATCGCCGATAGCAGGGCACCACGTGATGGTAGATTTATTGAAAGGATAGGTTCTTATAATCCGAACACTAATCCTGCTACAATAAGTTTAGACTTCGACCGTGCGCTGTATTGGGTAGAAGTCGGTGCTCAACCCACCGACACAGTTCGTTCAATCCTTTCCCGCGAAGGCGTCATGATGATGAAGCATCTTCGTGTCGGAGTGAAGAAAGGTGCTTTCACAGAAGAAGAGGCTCAGCGCAAATTCGAAGAGTGGAAAGCCACCCGCACAAAAGCCACCGATGCTGCAAAGGCTAAGCTCAATGCTGCAGCCGAGGCCGACGCAAAAGCACGCTTTGATGCAGAAGTCGAGAAGAATCGCCTGAAAGGTGAAGAAGTAGCTAAGAAGAAGGCAGAAAAACTTGCAGCCGAAGAAGCCGCCGCCAAGGCAGCCCTCGAAGCTGAAGCTGCCGCTCAGGAAGGAGCAGAGGCAGAAGCCGCTCCCGCAGAGTAATCTAAATAGCACTGAAAAAATCAATCCGGAGTCATTACAATGTGATTCCGGATTTTTCTTTTTAAATATAATCCGCAGAATACATTTAATTAAATTTAACGGCATTTTACGGTTATTTAACGGCATCGGGGGGGAGATGTAACTATTCAGCGGACACGCTAAGGCGATAATGTGGAATAGACATCACCATTATAGGTAAATTTAACCTGCTGGTTTTATAGAAATTAGCGGCAATTTTATTTGGTAAAGTCAAATAAGTTTT
>CAJSYI010000106.1 GCA_910573745.1 Muribaculaceae bacterium
TCGCAGGGAACCCCCTCGTTGGCGTGTATGACAGAGTGTACCTTTATGCCGCCTTTCTTCTTTCCCGTCTTGGGGTGTCGGCCAACACCCTTGAAAACAGCGTTGGAGAACAATGTGATTGTAGTGGAATCGATAATCCTAAGCTGCTTTATCCACTCTTCCGTGCCGTTGCGTCTGCTGTCCGATGAAAGAATGTCTTTGTTGGCTGCATACAGGTCGCGATAGACATCCTCAAAGAACTTCTCTGACCGTCGGGCATTTGCATCCGACAGGGTGCTGCGCTTTGGTACAGTATCAATTCCGACATGGTGCAGTTTGCGAACCTCTGCTGTCATAGATGTCTCTATCTCACGCAACGAGTCGAAACGCTGGATTACAGCATAGAGCATCGTAAGCAGATGCGTATAGCCGTCAAAGCTCTTTACATACTTCTCTCCGCCGTGTTTTCGGCTGAATTCAACAATTTTTTCACGATTGAGTGATTTTATCAGCTGTCCATATATCGGCTGTCCGAAGAAATTACTACTTTTACTCATGGTTATTCATGGATTGTTTGGCGACACCAAAATAACCATTTAGGGCTGACTCCTGCAATAGGTGCCAGCCCTAATTTTTCAATCGCTCAAAAAAAGTTTAGCGGACAGTAATAATATAATAAGGTGAGTTTATATGAGATTACCCCAAACAGAGTGGCGCATCTTGATTGATGTGTCATTATTTTATTTTCCGCTACAAAGTTTTTAATTAGGAGAGTAAGACGCTATGGCATAAGCAGACTACTTCTTAACCATTGGGACTTGCTCCATGTGCCACACGATATTTCCGTGTTCATCGGTGGTACAGTAGAGTTGTCCCAACTTAACTTGAATTTTCTTGGCTTTTATAAGCCGTTTTAATTTTGCATCCATTGTTGGAGTTTATCTGCCTTGCCATAGCGTTCACTTTTTCTTACTAATAACAGGCAAACATTTGTTTCCTTACGAAATTAGAGTTTTTAACAAAGATTTAACCAATGAACGAGCAAAGCATAACAATACGTTGGGAAAAGAACGCTGACGGAGGCACCGACATATCGGTCAGCGGAGATATAAACTATCAGACGCATTTTAGAGAGGCATTCCTATCGTTGGATAATATGCCTCCACTACACGATATTACCGAGAGAGAAACGAGTGGCGAGAGTGCTGGAAAATCGGCTACCATAGCACTCCTCACACAACTAATAACGCGAGTTCTGGATAACAAAAGCAAAATCGACTAATCCACAAAGAGACATAAGTCATGGTGCGATCCGACCGGGTCGCCTGATTTTTCAACCACTACTGTTTATTGCCAGAGTACGGG
>CAJSYI010000107.1 GCA_910573745.1 Muribaculaceae bacterium
GCCGGTCGCCGGCGGGACGCGCAAGCGCGTCCCCCGCTGCCCCTCGACTTGCATGTGTTAAGCCTGCCGCTAGCGTTCATCCTGAGCCAGGATCAAACTCTCCGCTGTTTATGTTTCCGTCTTGCGACGAATCTATCGAATTGTCCGTCCCGGCCTTCCGGTGTTGTCTCGGGCCCCCGCAAAACCCGCCCCACGAAGGGACGGCGCGGAAGCCCCGCTGCTTCCTTTGTCCTGTGGCATCGCTGTCAATGTCCTTGGGCATCCCGGTGAACCCCGGCCGCCCTCTCAGGCAGACCCCGTTCCCGTTTTGCGAGTGCAAAGTTACGACCTTTCCCCGACATGGCAAAATGTTTTCGCAATATTTTTTACTGCATTTCTATCCATTTTACCATAAACAACTATAAATCACCAATTTAACTAAATGTTAAATTATGTTTAACATCGAACAATTTCTTTTCTGCTATAAAAACACCCGCAATAATAGCCAAAACAGAACTGCGGATACTAAAACAAAACCTTGTCGATTTATAAGGGAAATCACTTCAAAATAGCACTGTCTACCCGCCCTCCGTGGTTCAATTCATTGTTGCGGTTCACCTTTTTTCCATAAGAGAACGTATAGGAGAGCGAAATCCGAATCGTACGCGAAAAGTCAGCATTCCAAAATTCGGAAGTCTCCGAATAGCGAGGAGAGCTGAATACCGCAGTGGTGTAACCATCTCGACGGAACCAATTGCGGAACTGAAGGCTTGCCTTGAAATCTCCTACAGCATAATTGACCAGCAAACCATAGGTGTCGTTCATTCTTGACCTTGTCCCATAAGTCCATGCGCTCAAATCCTTCTGAGGAGACTGATAGAACAGCATCGCCAGCCAGTTATTGCGAGAATACTGAGCGTACACGCTGGCAAATATATGATTCATCGACTGAGCATCACACCCTGTCAGCACAATTCGATTCGCCTGCCCGTTGACGCGGAAGACAAGTGAATTGTCCAAGAAACGCATGGTAGCCGACAGCCACGCAGAATAGGAGTGTGCATCACCGCTATTGATCGCACGCCTGACAAGACCGTTCACCCCCGGGACTGAATAAAACTCATAAGCCTGCTTGTCCGGGTTGCCTTCATATTCCAGCGTCGCTGACAATGACAGTTTATTATTAACGCGAGTTCGGGATAACGAAAGCCCTAACGGCTGTTCTGAAAAGAGACATAGATTATCAGGTGACCCGGTCGGGTCGCCTGATTTTTTACCGTCGTGTTTACCGCCAGAAGACGAGCTGCCCGCTTGACT
>CAJSYI010000108.1 GCA_910573745.1 Muribaculaceae bacterium
GAAAGCGCATGATGTCGGATGCCGAGGTCATCACAATCCTGATCTGCTTCCACTTCAATTCGTACCGAAACTTCAAGCACTATTATCTGGGATGTGTGCGCATTCACTGGAAGCATCTGTTTCCGCAGACATTCTCCTACAACCGCTTCGTGGAGGTCATGCCCCGATGTTTTGTGGCTATGACCATGTTCCTGCGACTTGCATGTTTCGGAGAGTGCACGGGAATAAGTTTTGTGGACAGCACCTGCATTCCGGTTATACACAACAAGCGCCAGTTCAACATGAAAGTCTTCAAGGATATCGCGACCAAGGGGAAGAGTACGATGGGTTGGTATGTAGGCTTCAAGCTGCATCTTCTATGTAACGAAAAAGGAGAACTGATCAACTTTGTGCTGACACGCGCCAATGTGGATGACCGCAACGAGGATGTGATTGACACGCTGACAGACAAGGTGTTCGGCAAACTTTATGCCGACAAGGGATATATATCGCAGTCTCTTTTCGGACATCTCTGGGATGACGGAATACATATTGTGACAGGTCTGCGCTCGAACATGAAACAGCGTCTCATGCCGTTCTATGACAAGATGATGCTGCGTAAAAGGAGCATCATAGAGTCCATAAACGACATGCTGAAGAATGTGGCACAGCTCGTCCACTCCCGCCATCGTAGTATACACAACTTCCTCATGAACCTGCTTGCTGCAATGGGTGCATATTGTTTCTTTGCCACAAAGCCTGGAGTGAACTTCGACTTTGAGGTACCCGAGTCAAACGGGCAGCTTGTCCTCTGGGATTAGTTTCAACCTATACAAATGAATCAGGCGACCCTGACAGGCCGCCCGATACTCTATATCCTTTGGATAGGTCGTAAATTAAATATTCTTATCCCGAACTCGCGTTATGAGGCATTCTTTGTCATGAAATCAACCAAATAATCCAAATCTGTAAGTCTGTCCAATCCTTCATTGTATGCGTCGGATGCAGATGACTTCACTGCAAAAAGCAAGCCTGGGTAAATCTCGGAAATTTTTTCAATAGACATGTGATTAACCTGTGGGTTTATTCAAGGTGGTGCAAAGTTACAAAAAATAATTGAGACGGACAACTGAATACTGTGGCGTCCTGAAAAATATTGACGGGTCAGAGGGTTTGAGATTATGAATGAATGTTAAACAGTCCGAAGACTGTGGAGACATGCAGGTATGAGCCTGAGATCCCCGAGGTTGGGGTAAAATCCTCCGGGGCTCGATGCCCCGGGG
>CAJSYI010000109.1 GCA_910573745.1 Muribaculaceae bacterium
ATATCTCTAAAAAGTCCAATTTTGATGACTTTTCAGACAAACGAATTATGGAGATACAAAAGAAACTCAACCGTCGTCCACGGGAGAAAATTGACTTCGACACTCCAAAGAAGCGTTTTTTCGATAAGGTTGCATAAATTTGCATTTGCTGTTGGACTCTGCATCAAAGTGAACACATGCTAAAAAAAATTAAATAATCCGTATTGTTTTGGAAATACGGATTATTGACGCTAACTTTGCATACTAGTTCATCGGCAGGTCTTGGAGAAGACCGGATGAAATCGCAGCTACACGGGGATGATATGGCTTTGACAGCGTGCAGAAGCGATTGGTAAGCATGCAGAGCTCGGACGGTAGAGCTCTATAATAACAAAGTCGTCGAACTATAATTGGCGAAAATAACAACTACGCTCTCGCTGCTTGATTTGAAGTACAGTAGAATCGCTTAATCCGCGCCACAGTGGCGTGGACGAGACATCACCCCATTGCCCCGTCCCGAGACGTTTGGACAAGGTGGTGCAGAGAAAATCGGGAATAGGACGCGCAGTGCCTCGATGTGCTGTCCGAAATTCAGAGGATAAGGCTGCAATTGGTTGTCGTGAGCCTGTTGCAGCTCGAAAACCAAGTCAATGACTAAGCATGTAGAAAGCCTGTTGATTCCACGTTTGGACGAGGGTTCAAACCCCTCCATCTCCACCCAAGTCTGATGAAAGACAATGAATAATCCTGCAACTCATTGAATTGCAGGATTTTATATTATGTAATATAATGAATAAAAATGAACATATAGGTAATATATCAGTTGGACTTCTCGTTGGACTTGATATTTTCCAATTCACAAGTCCAACAGACTTCCTTATATTTCATTGATATTCAATATTATTACTGTCCGCTAAACTTTTTTTTGAGCGATTGAAAAAATAGGGCTGATTCCATTTGCAGGAGTCAGCCCTAAATGGTTATTTTGGTGTCGCCAAACAATCCATGAATAACCATGAGTAAAAGTAGTAATTTCTTCGGACAGCCGATATATGGACAGCTGATAAAATCACTCAATCGTGAAAAAATTGTTGAATTCAGCCGAAAACACGGCGGAGAGAAGTATGTAAAGAGCTTTGACGGCCATACGCATCTGCTTACGATGCTCTATGCCGTGATCCAGCGCTTCGACTCATTGCGTGAGATAGAGACATCTATGACAGCGGAGGTTCGCAAACTGCACCATGTCGGAATTGATACTGTACCAA
>CAJSYI010000110.1 GCA_910573745.1 Muribaculaceae bacterium
GGTTTTTAAGCCAAAAATGAAAAATATAAGATTTTGACACCAGAATAACTCGTTGACAGACAGACACAGAATATTACCCGATTCACAATGAACCGGGTAGGGGAAGTCATGCTTTTTATTTTAGTTTAAATGAAAGAGCCGTGATCTCAGAATGTGTCTGAAAACAGGCAGTCAATGGTCAACTGAGCTTCTCTATTGCGAACCGGAACTCATGGCGCACCCTGTCGCGCATCAGATAAAGCAACACAAAGAAAAACATCGTCGCCCCGAGTCCACACAAAGCCGCCGCCGGCTGCGAACCCGTCAGCAGATATACAGCCACCATCACCGCAAGCATGGCGACACAAGGAATCACTGTGCCTATCACGATGGCACGGCGGTGCATGCGCTCAGTCCCGACAAGACGCACACGCTCACCCACGGAGAACCTGTCAGGATGCAATGTGTCAACCCTCACCAGCTCCTTGTCGCCTTTGCCTGAAATGCTGCACACCGCAGCCGCAGGACAACCGCCGCAATCGTCAGCGTCGGTAAGCCTTACCTTAATTTCTCCCGTCTTGACATTGATTCCGGCTATGATGCCTTCATGCTCTATACGGTCTACGTATTCTATATCCTCCATTACTCGTCATGAATTAAATCAGATGCAAAGTTAACAAGATTCAATGAGGAAATCAGAAGTTGCCTTAAAATTTTCTTGAAGAAAAGCCTACAACCCCGTTCCGTAAGTTTCCGCAATCAAAATCCGGAAAATCTATATTTGCACCTACAAGCATCTAATAAGATGCCATATTCAGATGCCAACGCGACAACGCTGCCATTTGCTACTGGTTCAGACTTGAGAACGACAACACACAGGACATACATTCGAGGTACTCTATAGAGATTCTTTGCAACAAGCCAATTGGTTAGACTGAAAGGTTTAAGACAACATATTCAACAACCACGTCGCAATAGTCTAGCGACGGTGTCGCATTGCCCTGATTATTCATCTCCATTTAGAATTTCCCAAACTGTCTTCGGTTCTCTACGCTTATCATATTTTAACATTCCTAATTCCGCTAATCGAATTTCTATAACCGCTGTAACTATTCAGCGGACACGCTAAGGCGATAATGTGGAATAGACATCACCATTATAGGTAAATTTAACCTGCTGGTTTTATAGAAATTAGCGGCAATTTTATTTGGTAAAGTCAAATAAG
>CAJSYI010000111.1 GCA_910573745.1 Muribaculaceae bacterium
CCCCGGGGCATCGAGCCCCGGAGGATTTTACCCCAACCTCGGGGATCTCAGGCTCATACCTGCATGTCTCCACAGTCTTCGGACTGTTTAACATTCATTCATAATCTCAAACCCTCTGACCCGTCAATATTTTTCAGGACGCCACAATTTATACTGCTTGGGAGCAAGGAGGTTCACAAAGTAACAATGTCTTTCGTGCTCCATCTGTCAGCCCGCGGAAAGTCCAATTCCTGTCCAAAGAAAGTAGACTTGAATCTATTTTGTTAAAAGGGAAGGAATTTGACAAAGTGACACTAAGGTTTGATTTTAAAAAGGCTCCGACTATTTCCAAGAATTATACCTTAGACTTGATCCAAAGAGATGAGGACGGAAATATTATAGGAGGTGAGACTTTCATTGTGAAATCTCCACTACCTACATATACTCCAATTACCATTGTGCCATCTCCAATAATAAACAATGGATTGACTCTTTCAACAGATGCTGGCGAAAGTGCTCAAATCCGCTGGGAAAACATGGATGGTGTGACGATAAGCAATGAGAGTACTCTAACTCTGAATTCCATTGCTAAAGGTAGTAATACATACTATGCGTATAGTATAAATGAGGATGGCGAGTTAGCAATGGGCTCAATAACTTTGGATTCATCCACTGGCATATCCAATGTAATGGTTGAAAATGATATTTTAACTATCAATTTACTGGGCTCAGCTCCGGCTAATTCAACCATTGCAATCTCATCAGTAACGCGAGTTCGGGATAAGTAATAGTATAAAAAAGTAGAATCAGCAGCTTGAAAAAGTTGCCGATTCTTTTGGTAATATCACTGATATTTAGTAATTTAGAGGAACCAAACAATAAATACGATATCATGATTACCGAGAG
>CAJSYI010000112.1 GCA_910573745.1 Muribaculaceae bacterium
CAAGCGGGCAGCTCGTCTTCTGGCGGTAAACACGACGGTAAAAAATCAGGCGACCCGACCGGGTCACCTGATAATCTATGTCTCTTTTCAGAACAGCCGTTAGGGCTTTCGTTATCCCGAACTCGCGTCAGTAATAAACGGTGAATTAATATCTTCCAATGAAGTAGTGTTAGGAGATAAGCGTTGCACTATAGATGTATCTACATTGCAAAAAGGTGTATATGTTGTATCATACATTCTTGATGGAGAAATAGTTAATAGCGTTAAATTTACTAAATGATATAGTTTTAATGATTCAGGTCTGAATTTAATTTAGACCTGAATCATTAAAACACAAATATACAATTCTCCTAATACTCGCAATATGATTAACTGCAAAATAGCATTTCTTCTGTTATCGATATTTCCATTTCTAAAGAGTTATGGTATGTCGTATGAAGAGACACGCCAGATATTATGCTTAACCTCAAATAATGAGGTATCAGAAATAAGGTGTGGTGTTTCGCACGCCGTGCCTGTAGATTTGTCTGAAGTTGAAAATAAATCATTACCATTGCCCTTACACGCCATTGGTAGGCAAGGTATTGAAATATCTGTATCATGCCGTAAATCAAAATACAAGGCCGTGAATCTTGTGGGCTTCAAGGCCGTGACAGATGACTACGGCCAGCTAAAATCTGAAGAATCCAAATAGAAACGCACGATTTTGCCAACAAACCGCTGAATAAAAGCAATCCTCTCTCCTCGGAGGGGGCTGCCCGAGCGGCGGGGGCGGTCGAGTCCGCCCCCAAGAGCGAACTGCGACAGAAGGATATTCAAAAGGGAACGACAGCAATACAAAAAAAGGGAGACCGAAATC
>CAJSYI010000113.1 GCA_910573745.1 Muribaculaceae bacterium
CAAGCGGGCAGCTCGTCTTCTGGCGGTAAACACGACGGTAAAAAATCAGGCGACCCGACCGGGTCACCTGATAATCTATGTCTCTTTTCAGAACAGCCGTTAGGGCTTTCGTTATCCCGAACTCGCGTTAATATCTTATGTATCTGATATTTCTCAAATGCTGAGAGTTGTCTTATGCCTACTATAGTCCATTCGAGTGGAAGACATTGATTTTTCTGTGCGAATAGTCCTTTAATCCAATTAAAATGTTCACTGATATTAAACAAATATCCACGTCTATAAGCCATTACCAAAGGAATGACAATGAAGATTATGATATTGATAACTAAGACAACTATCAAATTTGGTGCATCTTCTTCCATTCCTTAATCTGTTTAATTCTAATATTAGTTATCCACTTATCTCTGTGCATAATATACCCATTGCAGAGAAACATGAAACCCCATTGAGAATAAGTAATATAATACACCATACGACTCTCTTACATCCTGATATATCTAAAGATCTCATGGTATAATATAATACAATGGAAAATAATATCATATATGTCGTACCAAAAATCAATGCTTGAAATTCAGTAAGAACTGGAGGACAATCACAGGTACATTCATAATGGTGTAATGTTGGATTAACCTTTTCACCAATGAATATACCAATAAATAAGGGAATAAATAGGGTGTGGCGTCCTGAAAAATATTGACGGGTCAGAGGGTTTGAGATTATGAATGAATGTTAAACAGTCCGAAGACTGTGGAGACATGCAGGTATGAGCCTGAGATCCCCGAGGTTGGGGTAAAATCCTCCGGGGCTCG
>CAJSYI010000114.1 GCA_910573745.1 Muribaculaceae bacterium
CAAGCGGGCAGCTCGTCTTCTGGCGGTAAACACGACGGTAAAAAATCAGGCGACCCGACCGGGTCACCTGATAATCTATGTCTCTTTTCAGAACAGCCGTTAGGGCTTTCGTTATCCCGAACTCGCGTTATGAGGCTTTTTTTGCATTGGAAGAGTGGCTTAGCTCATTGCCTGAAGGTAAAAAGATTGTTTTCTTCGACGAACTACCGTGGATGGACACACCTCGTTCCAATTTCATATCCGGATTGGAACATTTCTGGAATAGCTGGGCTTCGGCAAGAAAAGACATTCTTCTCATTGCTTGCGGTTCAGCAACCTCTTGGATTGTCAACAAGCTAATAAATAATCATGGCGGCCTTCATAATCGACTGACCAACAAAATACTACTTCATCCCTTTTCGCTCTCTGAATGTGAACAGTATTCAGAAGCGAATAATTTGGGATTGAGTCGTTATCAGATAGTTGAAAATTATATGATAATGGGAGGGATTCCTTTTTATTGGAGCTTGATGAAGAGAGAACTTAGTGTGGCGTCCTGAAAAATATTGACGGGTCAGAGGGTTTGAGATTATGAATGAATGTTAAACAGTCCGAAGACTGTGGAGACATGCAGGTATGAGCCTGAGATCCCCGAGGTTGGGGTAAAATCCTCCGGGGCTCG
>CAJSYI010000115.1 GCA_910573745.1 Muribaculaceae bacterium
CGTCTCGCCCGAATCCCCGTACTTGCAGTTGACTTCGGTCTTCGGCTGCCCCCGGCCGCATCCTCAAGTTATATCAAGTGTGTATATGCAGTCATATATATATATGTACGTATATGTGTACGATTGTATATATGCATTATACTATTGAGGTCTGTTTTTCCGGTCGGATGTGGCAAGAGCCTTGGTAATGCTTGGCGTCCGGGTATGGTCAAAAGCACCGTCCGGGCGTCGTTTATGCTTCCGCAACACAAATGAACACAATTTAACACACGGTTAAATATGTGTCTGACAGCGTTTTGACTGAGCCTCAACAAAAAAGTTCGGAAAAAGTTCGAGGAAAGTTTGCGTGTTCCGTGGAAAGGTCGTAACTTTGCACTCGCAAAACGGGAACGGGGTCTGCCTGAGAGGGCGGCCGGGGTTCACCGGGATGCCCAAGGACATTGACAGCGATGCCACAGGACAAAGGAAGCAGCGGGGCTTCCGCGCCGTCCCTTCGTGGGGCGGGTTTTGCGGGGGCCCGAGACAACACCGGAAGGCCGGGACGGACAATTCGATAGATTCGTCGCAAGACGGAAACATAAAACAGCGGAGAGTTTGATCCTGGCTCAGGATGAACGCTAGCGGCAGGCTTAACACATGCAAGTCGAGGGGCA
>CAJSYI010000116.1 GCA_910573745.1 Muribaculaceae bacterium
CTTGCCATGGAACACAAGTGTAAAATACACTGTCTGCGCTATCCATGCCCAGTCAAGACGTTTGTTGCAGTAGCAACCCGATTCGTCAAAACCAACTACAGGGGACTGCATTATATACTCCTTGATTTTCTTGCAGAGTCCAACAGCAAATGCAAATTTATGCAACCTTATCGAAAAAACGCTTCTTTGGAGTGTCGAAGTCAATTTTCTCCCGTGGACGACGGTTGAGTTTCTTTTGTATCTCCATAATTCGTTTGTCTGAAAAGTCATCAAAATTGGACTTTTTAGAGATATACTTTCGTATGAGTTTATTGGCGTTTTCAATGGCTCCTTTCTGCCATGAGCAATAAGAGTCAGCGAAATATACGATAACCTTTTCCCGATTTTTCAAGCTGAGCAAACGTGTTATCTCAAGATGCGCAGCAAACTCGCAGCCGTTATCAGTGGTGATCGTCCTCAATGTATTAACGCGAGTTCGGGATAAGTAATAGTATAAAAAAGTAGAATCAGCAGCTTGAAAAAGTTGCCGATTCTTTTGGTAATATCACTGATATTTAGTAATTTAGAGGAACCAAACAATAAATACGATATCATGATTACCGAGAG
>CAJSYI010000117.1 GCA_910573745.1 Muribaculaceae bacterium
CAAGCGGGCAGCTCGTCTTCTGGCGGTAAACACGACGGTAAAAAATCAGGCGACCCGACCGGGTCACCTGATAATCTATGTCTCTTTTCAGAACAGCCGTTAGGGCTTTCGTTATCCCGAACTCGCGTTCATACACATATTTTTCAAGACCTGAGTTGTCGTAATATCTGTATTTGTTGGCCTTTCCGGATTTCACAACATAATAAGAACCGTCGGAACGGGGAATATCATCCAGTTTTCCTCCCATATAGGCGTTTCGAGTCATTTCATTCAGTTTTGCTTTCCCTTCCGGTGTGGAGTTGAGCGAATCCACATATTCGGTCATCGGTGAGAAGAATTTCGACTCGTCGGCATTGGCAAGAAGTATGTACTGGCTTGTCAGGTCTTCCTTTCCGTTGCGCAGATTCGGATGATGTGCAGTGTAGCTTACCTCTATGTCGGTGCAGAGTCCAACAGCAAATGCAAATTTATGCAACCTTATCGAAAAAACGCTTCTTTGGAGTGTCGAAGTCAATTTTCTCCCGTGGACGACGGTTGAGTTTCTTTTGTATCTCCATAATTCGTTTGTCTGAAAAGTCATCAAAATTGGACTTTTTAGAGATAT
>CAJSYI010000118.1 GCA_910573745.1 Muribaculaceae bacterium
TGCGCATGGTTATTGAGTTTTGTTTGGCGACAGCTAAATAACCAAAAAGGACTGACTCCTGCAAATGGAATCAGCCCTAATTTTTTGAGACCTCAAAAAGTTTTATCGGATGCAGAGTCCAACAGCAAATGCAAATTTATGCAACCTTATCGAAAAAACGCTTCTTTGGAGTGTCGAAGTCAATTTTCTCCCGTGGACGACGGTTGAGTTTCTTTTGTATCTCCATAATTCGTTTGTCTGAAAAGTCATCAAAATTGGACTTTTTAGAGATATACTTTCGTATGAGTTTATTGGCGTTTTCAATGGCTCCTTTCTGCCATGAGCAATAAGAGTCAGCGAAATATACGATAACCTTTTCCCGATTTTTCAAGCTGAGCAAACGTGTTATCTCAAGATGCGCAGCAAACTCGCAGCCGTTATCAGTGGTGATCGTCCTCAATGTATTAACGCGAGTTCGGGATAACGAAAGCCCTAACGGCTGTTCTGAAAAGAGACATAGATTATCAGGTGACCCGGTCGGGTCGCCTGATTTTTTACCGTCGTGTTTACCGCCAGAAGACGAGCTGCCCGCTTGACTCGGGCACATCGTAATCGAAATTG
>CAJSYI010000119.1 GCA_910573745.1 Muribaculaceae bacterium
ACAAGGGGTATATCTCGCAATCGCTTTTCGGACATTTGTGGGACAACGGGGTACATATCGTGACAGGACTGCGCTCGAACATGAAACAGCGTCTGATGCCGCTGTACGACAAGATAATGCTCCGGAAAAGAAGTATCATCGAGTCAATCAACGATATGCTCAAGAACGTGGCACAGCTGGTGCATTCGCGTCATCGGAGCGTCCACAATTTCATCATGAACCTGCTTGCGGCAATGGGCGCATACTGCTTCTTCTCCACAAAACCGCAAGTCAATTTCGATTACGAGGTGCCACAATCCAACGGGCAACCCGTACTCTGGCAATAAACAGTAGTGGTTGAAAAATCAGGCGACCCGGTCGGATCGCACCATGACTTATGTCTCTTTGTGGATTAGTCGATTTTGCTTTTGTTATCCAGAACTCGCGTTATTACTTATCCCGAACTCGCGTTATTAGACTTGAGACGGATTTGTGGCGTATAATGGATGAAGGCTGTGTATGAATGTATATAAAAAAGAAGAATCCCAAATGCTTG
>CAJSYI010000120.1 GCA_910573745.1 Muribaculaceae bacterium
GGGCGGAACCGAATCTGACAACAGACGTACTCTGGGACTCTCCGGACATCTGGGTCAGGAACACGGATGACGGCGACACAGGCCACCAGAACCCGGATTACGACCCGGAAGAACCTGTAAAGACCGTATACGTCAGGATCCACAACAACGGAACCAAAGATTACGTTGCGACCGAGACCAATGACCCCAAAGCGAAATTCATCCATCCTTATTGGGCCAAAACGGCAACCGATATGTCTGCACGCACATGGATGGGAATGGAAGGTTACGGCAGACGGCCTTATGTTCAACCTACCGGAGGAAGAATTGACAATCCGGTCTACATACCCTCCATTCCCGCAGGCGAATGTGTTACGGTGGAGATTCCTTGGAAAACCACAGAAAACATGTTCAAATTTCCGGGTGAGGACAACACCGACGGGCACCTGTTCTCGGTTCTCGCAAAAATCAAGAATGACGGACAACCGGAAGAATTCAGCGACACTCTGTGCCTTGACCCGAAAACTTCCAAAAGAATCGCCCAAAAGAA
>CAJSYI010000121.1 GCA_910573745.1 Muribaculaceae bacterium
GGTCAGGCGCAGTTCTCGGAAATCGGCCTTGCAGAGAAATGGAATCTTGGACGGAAGAAGATGCACAATATCCTTGCGAGAATGGAGACCGCAGGGCTGGTGGCAATCTATAACTCGCGTATCGGCTCGGCAGTCTCGTTCTCCTGCATAATGGGCTGGAAGAACTCCGACGGAAAACTGGTGTCTAACGGATTCTTTGCAGATAGAGAGCCGAATCAGATGTGCCATGAATATCCAGAAGTACAGGTCTGAAGACAGTGTTTTTTGAGAAGTGTTGCGAGATATGTTTTGGTGTTACCCTCGCTCCGCTCGGTTGCACCAAAACGCCTCGCCCCTCCCTACGGTCAGGGGCATGGCCGCTCGCAGGCTCGCACCCGATAATCAGTTTTACAAATCACGAATATCCGATTATATGAATCATAATGATAATAGCCCCGACAAT
>CAJSYI010000122.1 GCA_910573745.1 Muribaculaceae bacterium
GAGGGCCGCCCAAGGGCGAGACCGGTGACTGGGGCTAAGTCGTAACAAGGTAGCCGTACCGGAAGGTGCGGCTGGAACACCTCCTTTCTGGAGCCCGGCCTGTCAGGTGGCCGGCTGCCTTCCGAGTCCTGCGGCACACACATACGGCGGAGGCGGAGTTCCGGACGGGGCGACCCCGGGCGGGAACGGCCGAGCCGCCGCACAGGGGGGATTAGCTCAGCTGGCTAGAGCACCTGCTTTGCAAGCAGGGGGTCAACGGTTCGAATCCGTTATTCTCCACCGAAAGAAACACAGAGCCTGCCGGACGACCTGGGTTTGTCCGGGAGGCGCCACGAAGGAAGGACATTGACATGCTGGAAGCGAAACGAAGATCTCGAGGGCGGCTGCGCGGATGCGCCGGCCGTCCGGAA